>JAZUSN010000055.1:0-18037 GCA_045606785.1 Acutalibacteraceae bacterium
CGTCACTTACGATACACCCAAAGCACGCTCGTTTGATATCACTTACGAAAAAGGTATCGCTACGTTTGAGGTAGTTACCGACCCGAAAATAGCCAAGATTCAGTTCGTGCTCGATAACGGCAATACGCTTACATATACTCAAAGCATCAGCTATATCGGTGAGGACGGCTTGAGACATTGGACGGTCACGCGTAAAGCCTCCGCCGGCACAAACTACACTCTGAAAACAAAGCTCGGTTACACCTGGACAACAACCGACCTGAAAGCAACAACATAAACAAAACAGCCGAGTGCACAGAACGCACCCGGCTGTTTTTTGTTTATTGCTCGTTTACTTTTTTTCTTAGCGCTTCCATCCGTTTGTCGAGTATTGCGCTCTGCTCTGCGCAGATTTTTAATTCGTCTGCCATTTCCTGTGTGAATTCAAAATCTTTTTTGTATCTGAGCTGATGCTCGAGGCTTGCCCAGAAATCCATTGCAAGTGTGCGAAGCTGAATTTCAACCTTCATCAGTCTCTTTTCGTGTGCTAAATATATGGGCACGGCAACTATAAGATGAAGGCTGCGGTATCCGTTTTCTTTGGGGTGAGCGATATAGTCCTTGCGCCTGATGAGCATTATGTCGTCCTGCTTTAGCAGGGCATCGGCAAGCAGGTAAACGTCTTCGGGAAATGTGCATATAACTCTGATTCCTGCAACGTCGTTTATGTATTTCTCGACCGAGTCAACGTCAAACGGCAGCTGTTTTCTTTCTACCTTTTCCGTGATGCTCTCAAAAGATTTCAGCCGTGTGCGTATTGAGCTTATGGGGTTGCGGTCGTGCTCAAGCGAAAATTCTTCATTGAGCACCTTGAATTTGGTTTCGATCTCCATGAGTGCGCATCGGTAGTACGCCATCAGCAAATCGAAATCCTTCATTTTTTCCTGCATCCACTCTATTGTTTCAGAGTCGATTTTCTGCATAAGCCTTACGGCTTTTTTAGCTTTGATTTTCTGTTCCATTTTCAGTTTCCTCAATCTTTTTTACGTCGAAGCTGAACGTTACGCCGCCGTCGGTGTTTTCAACGCCGTAGGGCATACCGTGAAGCTCCTGAATAGCCTTGACAATTGACAAGCCTATTCCGAACCGTCCCTCTGCTCTTGAGTGAGCCTTGTCGGAGCGGTAGAAGCTTTGCCAGATGCTGTCGAGCTCGTTTTCGGCAATGTGGTCGCCCGTATTGTATACGCTTATTCTTATGAATGTGTCGTATTCGACAGCGCTTAGCTTGATCAGCCTTTCACCCTTTGCGTGAGCAAGTGCGTTTGACACGTAGTTGTGTATTACCATATCAAGCTTGTCCGGATCTCCGTTGCCGATAAGTCCGTCGGGAATATCCTTGGTTATTTTTATTCCGTTTTCTGATGCGAGTATATCGTATGTGTCGATACTGTCGTCAATGAATTTTTTGATTTCAAACGTTCTTGGGTTGAGCGTGTATGCTCCCGATTCGTATTTTGAAAGCTCGAGCATTTCGCATACAAGGCGGTTCATTTTGTGAGTTTCTTCAATTATTATGTCGCAGTATTCGTCGCTGCCTGCACTGTTTGATTTAATGCCGAGCTTCAGCCCTTCCGCATATCCTTGTATGATCGCAATCGGTGTTTTAAGCTCGTGTGAAGCGTTAGATACAAATTCCTTTCGCATCTGTTCAACACGTCTTTCGTGCTCAATATCAGCCTCAAGCTGTTCGTTCTTTTCCTGTAGGTCGCGCAGGGTATTGTCAAGCGAGGAGGAGAGCACGTTGATGCTTTGGCCCAGCTCGCCGATTTCGTTGTTGCTGTACGGCGGACACTTTTGTGAGAAATCCATCTTTGCCATAGCTCTTGTGATCTTGTTCATTTCAACGAGCGGGCGTGTGAAGTGGAACAGGTAGAAATACAGAGAAAGCATTATCAGCGCAAACGTAACTATTGCAACGATGCTTACGTATCTTGTCGTTGCGTTTGCCGCATTTTCAAGGTAATTCATCTGCGCGTAAATTTTCAGCGTGTCACCGTTGGCAATGGGGGAGGAGTACATCATATACTGAAGCTGTGTTTTTTCGTCAATAAGCCTGTACAGCGAATTGCCGTTGGACAGTTCCTTGTGTGAGGTTACCTTCAGATTTCTTGTATGCAGCAGAGCAGGAAGGTCGATTCCGTTACCTTCTTCCCAGTTTTCGATTATCTGGCTCACAGCGGAATTGTACTTCATTCTTCCGTCACGTCCGTATATTTCAACCTCAATGTTGTTACTCTGTTCAATATAGGACATATCGCTGTAGAAGTCGCTGCTGTTGAATATGATTTCTTCAATTTGCACGCTCAACTCCTGCAGGTCGTAGCTCTGGCGCAGCGTGTACATGAGCGGAATAAGCTGTGAGTTTGCCAGAAGTATGGCAAAGCTGCCTATGCATATGAAAAACGCCGCAATTCCGAAAAGCTGAGTGCGCACGGAGTATTTGCGGCTCATCAGCTTCGGAAAAAGTTTTCTTAACAGTCTCATATTTTATTCCGCCTCAATTTTATATCCTATGCCGTAAACGGTTTTAAGGTGGGTGTTTCCCCAGTTGCCGAGCTTTGTGCGAAGTCTCGCAACGTGGCTGTCAACCGTACGTATGTCACCAACATAGTCATAGCCCCAGATGTCGTCCAGCAGCTGCTCGCGCGAGAAAACTCTGCCGACTGATGCAAGGAGCTTGAGAAGAATATTGTATTCTTTAAGCGTCAGCTCAAGTGCTGTTCCGTCAAGCGTTACAACGTGAGCAGCTTCATCTGCGGCAAGTCCGTCAAGTGAGAGCACCGGTGCGGGCTGCTCGGGCTCATTGCCCGTGCGGCGCAGAAGTGCCGCAACTCTCTTCATAAGTACGCTCGGGCTGAACGGTTTTGTTACGTAATCATCAGCGCCTGCTTCAAAACCCATAAGCTCGTCAAATTCTTCGCTTCGTGCGGTGAGCATAATTACGGGCACGGACGAGGTCTTGCGGATTCTGCGGCAGGCCTCCCAACCGTCGAGGTTGGGCATCATAACGTCGAGTATTATCGCCGCTGTGTCGGGGTTTCTCTCAAAAAGCTCGAGCGCAACGTCGCCGTCGTTGGCTTCGATTGCTTCGTATCCTTCGCTTGCCAGAAAGTCGCATACCAGTCTGCGGATTCTTGCTTCATCATCTGCTACAATTATCTTTTTCATTTTTTTTACCATCCTTTTATTTGGTCAGTTATATTTTAACATAAGCTTATTTTTACCGCAATATCTTTAATAATCAGTTTACAAATTTGCAATAGCTTTCGGTGATATTCGTCATGCGGGTTACATATTTATATACTCAGTAGTAATTTTTTATCTCGGGAGGTAGCATTGTGTTGAGCATTGACGAAACGTACAACGATATACCGATAAAGAAGAAGTCCGCAAAGAAGAAGGATAAAAAGCGCGATTGGCTGGTTTCGCTGTCGTCAGCTCAGTTAATACTTGCCGTTGTCGGTGTCCTGCTCCTGCTTACCGTATCCAAAATGTCGCCGATGACTTTTGCAACACTTCGTGATGAGTTTAATTCAATTATGCAAAAGGATATGAGCATAACAGAGGTCTTTGTGCGCATACGCGGTGTATTTGCACCGGGTGTTATTCAGCCCGAAACGGATGAAACCACAACTGCTTCGGGCGGTGAAGATATACAGCTCTATCAGGCACAGGACAACGTCTGCTTTGCGCCGATTGACACAACCGTCAGAATGATTATGCCCGTAAACGGCGAAATAACCTCACGCTTCGGCTACCGCAATCATCCGATAACGGATAAATTCGGTATACATAACGGCACCGATATAGCTGCTCCTGAGGGTACGTCAATTCTTGCGGCCTTTGACGGCAGGGTAGAGGAAATCGGCTGTAACAGCGTGAGGGGCAATTATATTCTGCTTTCTCACGGCGGTGATACAAAAACTCTGTATCTTCATTGCAGCGAAATCATAGCGCCTGAGGGCGCGCTTGTAAGGCAGGGTGAAGTGATTGCAAGGGTAGGCAATACCGGCTGGTCAACGGGAGCTCATCTTCATTTTTCAATTATCGTCGGCGGCAAATACTGCAATCCGGAGTGGCTGATCAATGACCTTTAACGTTCGCAAAATCCGCGTTAAGATCAGCTTTTTCTTCTTCGTTGCAATTTGTTTTGCGCTGGTGCTTGATACTACGGATACCGCCGCTCTGGCATTATGTGCGGCGGTGATTCACGAAGCAGGTCATATGCTGTGTATGCTCATATGCGGTGAGAGACCGTCGGAAATTTTTTTCGCTCCTTTCGGTATGAGCATAACCCGACTGTCACACGGCGGATGCAGAAGGGAAATTGCAATTGCTCTTGCAGGTCCTGCTGCAAATCTCTTCGCAGCAGCTGTGCTGCTGGCCGTTATGGCTGCAAGCAAGGCAACGGGGCTGCTAAAGCCTGCTGTTGTCAATATTTCACTTGCTGTGTTCAACCTTCTGCCTATTGAGCCGCTAGATTGCGGCAGGGCAGTAAAATACAGGCTTATGTGCTGTATGAACACCGTAAGAGCCGAAAGGGCAGCGTTTGTGCTTGGTGTAGTGTTTCTTGTTCCGCTTGCCGTGATGGGTTTTTATGTGCTTATCAGAAGCCGCTATAACGTAACGCTTTTGCTTGCCTGCGTTTATTTGTCGTGGATGCTCTTGAAAAGGAAAGAATAATCCTATATAATAGACCTATCTATTGTGTTTGGAGGAAATTATGCTTTCCGAAAGAATTGAAAGAATACTTCCGCTTGTTCAGAAGCCCGGCAGATATACAGGCGGCGAGCTGAACAGCATTGTAAAAAATGCTTCTGATGTTGATATACGCTATGCATTCTGCTTTCCCGATACCTATGAGGTTGGTATGTCACATCTTGGTATCAAGATTCTCTATTCGCTTGTCAATGAGCGTGAGGATGCGTGGTGTGAGCGTGTTTTTGCTCCGTGGGTCGATATGGAGGAGCAGATGCGCAAAAACAATATCCTGCTCTACGGACTTGAAAGCGGTGACCCCATCAAGGATTTTGACTTGATAGGCTTCACTCTTCAGTATGAAATGAGCTATTCAAATGTGCTCAATATGCTCGACCTTGCAGGTGTACCCCTGCGCTCAAAAGACAGGGATAGTCTTACCCCGATTGTTATTGCGGGCGGTCCCTGCGTATGTAATGCCGAGCCTATGGCAGACTTTTTCGATATTATGCTTCCGGGTGAGGGTGAAGAGGTTACAAACGACCTTATAGACCTGCTCAAGGAGCATAAAGCAAAGGGTTCAACAAAGCAGAAATTTTTGCTTGAAGCGGCAAAAATCAAGGGCGTGTACGTACCCTCTCTCTACGATATTGAGTATAACGATGACAATACCGTCAAGGCGATAAAACCGCTCGGCACAGCACCCGAAAGGGTTGAAAAAAGAATCGTCAGCGATCTTGATAAGGTTTATTTCCCCGAAAAATTCATTGTGCCCTCGGTTGAGATTATTCACGACCGTGCCGTTGCGGAAATCTTTCGCGGCTGTATCCGCGGCTGCCGTTTCTGCCAGGCAGGCTATATCTACCGTCCCATCCGTGAAAAGCAGGCTGATACGGTCAACAGAGATTGCAGGAATATCTGCGATTCAACGGGTTATGACGAGGTTTCTCTCTGCTCGCTGAGTACAAGTGACTATACGGGCCTTGAGGAGCTTCTCAACAAGCTTCTGGATTGGACCGAAAAAGACAAGGTCAATGTTGCTCTGCCTTCTCTTCGTGCCGATAATTTCTCAAAGGAGCTTTCTCAGCGTCTGGCATCTGTGCGCCGCAGCGGTCTTACCTTTGCTCCCGAAGCCGGCACACAGCGTATGCGCGACGTTATAAATAAGAATATCACCGAAGAAGAGATTCTTTCGGCGGCACGCAAAGCTTTTGACGGCGGCTGGACAAGCGTTAAGCTCTATTTTATGCTCGGACTTCCCACCGAAACGGATGAGGATATTGTTGCCGTTGCACAGCTGGCACAGAAGGTCGTCGATGAATTCTATCATAATCCCAACAAGCCTAAGGGCAAGAGTGTAAGCGTCAGTATAAGTGTCGCGCCCTTCGTACCCAAGCCCTTCACTCCTTTCCAGTGGGAGGCGCAAAACTCCAAAGAGGAGCTTCTTCGTAAGCAGCAGCTTGTTATCAGCAGCCTTACCAGCCGTAAGATTTCACTTACAAGGCACAATACCGATATGAGCTTCCTTGAGGGCGTTTTTGCAAGAGGCGACAGAAGACTGTCAAATGTTATCGAAACAGCGTGGCGCAAGGGTTGTAAGCTCGACGGATGGGAGGAATGCCTGCGTCTCGATGATTGGATGGCAAGCTTTGAGGAGTGCGGAATTTCACCCGAATTCTATGCAAACCGCGAGCGTGAGCTCAATGAAATACTGCCTTGGGATCATCTTGATTACGGCGTTACAAAATCACACCTTATCAGAGAATATAACAAGGCGCACAGCAATGAAACAACACCGCATTGCCGCGAAAAATGCGCAGGCTGCGGAGCAAATAAACTGAACGGAGGCGAATGCGATGCGTTGCGTGAGAGTGCTGCTTGCAAAAAAAGGCAGGGCTAAATATACTTCCCACCTTGATATGCAGCGCTGTATGATGCGTGCTGTGAGGCGTGCAGGAATTGACCTTTGGTACACCGAGGGCTTCAATCCGCACCCATATGTCACGTTTGCGCTTCCTCTTCCGCTCGGTGTAGAGAGTGAGGGTGAGCCTGTCGATATCCGCCTTGAGGGCGATATGACAAATGAGCAGGTGCGTGACAGACTCAACGCAACAATGCCCGAGGGTATTGAGGTAGTGAGTGTTGATGATGCCGTACATAAGCCGGGCGATATTGCTTTTGCAAGCTATCGCATTGAGCTTTACGGTGCACCGGGGCTTTCCGAAAAGATCAGAGCTGCACTTGCCTGCGGCAATCTTCCTGCCGAAAAGCTCGGTAAAGCCGGACGCAAAAAGGTAACAAAGCAGATAAACGTAGCCGAGCTGATGGGTGACTATACGGTTGAAGAATGCGACGGTGACGTCGTTATCAACATAATTCTCGCCGCCGGCAGCCAGAAGAATGCAAGCCCGTTCATCCTTCTCGATGCAGTTTCGGCCGTAGTGGGGGAGAAGCTTGAATACCGAAAAATCGTACGCAAATCAATTTTACTTGCAAATTTTGAGAAATTTTAAAAAACCTCTTGCAATTTGAATTGGTTTATGTTAATATATCCAAGCGTTTGTTTCCGTCATTATCCGTGACGGGTATTAATGCAAATAACATTAAGGCTGGCGGTCCTCTTTCGCAACAGATTCGATACGAACGCCTGAAAAATTTATGGAGGAAATCAAAATGGACGCATTGAAAATCATTGCACAGGACAGCATCAAGGCTGAGAAGCCCGTCGCAGAAGTAGGCGACACCGTCAGAGTTGACGTTAAAATCCGTGAAGGTGAAAGAGAAAGAATTCAGGCTTTCGAAGGCATCGTTATCGCACACAAGGGCAGTGGCGTTTCTGAAACATTCACAGTTCGCCGTGTAGCTTACGGTGTAGGCATCGAGAGAGTTTTCCCTGTTCACTCACCCAACGTTGCAAAGGTTACCACTATCAGAAAGGGTAAAGTTCGCAGATCAAAGCTTTACTACCTTCGTGACAGAGTCGGTAAGGCAGCAAAGGTTAAGCAGGACGTTAAATAATTTAATTTTTCCCACACAAATTAAGGAACAAGTCTTGTGCTTGTTCCTTTTTTTTGATATAATGTAATGTGAGCAATTGTTTTGCTTGCAAATCATAGGTTTTAGCAGGTGAAGACTTGAAAATAACAGAATACAAAAAAGTATATAGTGCGCCTGCTACCGTAAGTGCAAGTGAGCCACCAAAGCAAAAGTCCGATAAAAAGCCGTCATCCGGCTTGTTTGATTGGCTTATGTCAGTTATAATCGCGGTTATCTTTTTATGCGGTCTTTTTATGTTCGGCGTCAGACCGGTCAGGGTAGACGGCGATTCTATGCTTCCCACTCTGCAGGACGGTAACTGGCTTATCGTATCTGCGTTTGATTTTAATCCTGAGCAAGGCGAGATCGTTATCGTCACACAGCCCAATCAAACCAGCAGCGGCGGACCGATAGTAAAACGTGTAATTGCCGTTGGAGGTCAGGAAATTTATATCGATTTCGATAAAGGTGAGGTTTACGTTGACGGTGCAAAGCTTGATGAGCCGTATGTTAAAGAGCTTACCCACAGGAGTTTTGATGTTCAGTTCCCGCTGGTAGTACCGGAGGGTTGTCTCTTTGTAATGGGTGATAATCGAAACGATTCTCTTGACAGTCGTTCATCGAGGATCGGACTTATTGACGAGCGCTATGTGCTCGGCAGCTGCCTTTTCAGAATTTATCCGTTCGGCAGTGTTGACAGTTAATTGTCTGGAGGAAAGATATATGAATGAGGAAAAAGATGTTCTCGTCGAAGAAAAAATATCCGAGACAGAGAATGACACAAAATCTCAAAAATCCATATCAAAGTCGATAGTTGATCTTGTTTCGATAATCGCTTCGTCTATTGTTGCGATCATGGTTGTGTTCACCTTCCTGTTCCGTATCGTAGGTGTCAGCGGTCCTTCAATGATGAATACGCTTATGGACGGTGACTGGCTTATTGTTTCCGCATTTATCACCGAGCCTGAGCGCGG
Organism: Acutalibacteraceae bacterium; assembly: GCA_045606785.1. Lineage (GTDB taxonomy): Bacteria > Bacillota > Clostridia > Oscillospirales > Acutalibacteraceae > UBA8612. The sequence goes on from JAZUSN010000055.1 coordinate 8,748, forward strand.
CGATATCGTTATTGTCACGCAGCCCAATGCCTATCACGAGCCGATTGTTAAACGTGTTATTGCAGTAGGCGGCGACACGATCGACATTGACTTCGATACCGCAACCGTATCCGTAAACGGCAAGGTAATAAACGAGCCGTATCTCGGCAGTCCGACAACAAATGACGAATACGCATGGCAATATCCGCTGACTCTAAAGGAGGGTCAGGTTTTTGTAATGGGTGACAACCGTGAGTTTTCTTCGGACAGCCGTTCACCCGATATCGGACTTATCGAAGAAAACTATATCCTCGGTCAGGTTATGCTCCGCTTTTCTCCGATAAGTGAAATTAAGTTTTTCGGTGATTACGATTATGAATGATACACAAAAGCAAGTTGTTCAATGGTTTCCCGGACATATGGCTAAAACACGCAGGCTTATCAAAGAAAGCCTACCGATGATCGATGCCGTAACAGAATTGCTTGATGCTCGTGTTCCAATGAGTAGCCGCAATCCGGAGCTTGATGAATTGACTGGCAAAAAGCCCAGAATTGTTTTGCTCAATAAGTGCGATGTTGCCGATGAAAAGGCGACTCAGCAGTGGATAAATTATTTCAACTCAAACGGTGCCCATGCAATTGCGGTCGATTGCCGCAGCGGTAAAGGGCTTCAGAATTACCGTCCGCTCGTACAAAAGGTGCTTGCAGACAAAATTCGTTCAAATGAAGAAAAGGGTATGGTTGGCAAGCCGCTTCGCGTTATGGTTGTCGGTATCCCGAATACGGGTAAATCCTCGTTCATCAACCGTATGGCAGGCTCAAACCGCGCCAAGGTTGCGGACAGACCCGGCGTCACCAAGCACAACCAGTGGTTCAATATCGGTGGCGGAATAGAGCTTCTCGATACGCCGGGTGTACTCTGGCCCAAGTTTGACGACCCTAAGGTGGGCGACAGACTTTCTTTTATCGGCTCTGTCAAGGATGAGGTTGTTGATGTTGAGCTTATGGCAATCCGCCTGATTGAGGTTCTCGCAAGAGATTACACCTCAATGCTTCTCGAACGTTATAAGCTCGGCAGTATTGAAGGTCTTGAAGATTATGAGATACTTGAGCTCATAGGCCGCAAGAGAGGTATGCTCATCAGCGGCGGTGAAATAGATACGGAGCGTGCCGCAAACACGTTGCTGGACGAATACCGCGGCGGTAAGCTCGGCAGAATTACACTTGAAAGGCCGTGAGATAAATGCCCGATTATGAATACGAAGCAAAGGCTTCTTCAAACGGTTTTTTAAATATCTGCGGTGTTGATGAGGCGGGCAGAGGTCCTCTTGCAGGGCCCGTATATGCCACGGCTGTCATTCTTCCGCAGGGACTCGTTATTGACGGACTCAACGATTCAAAAAAGCTCAGTGAAAAAAAGCGCGAGTTGTTATACGATAAGGTTATCGAGAGTGCTGTTGCCTGGTCGGTAGGTATTGCTACAGAGCAGGAGATTGACGAAGTGAATATACTTCAGGCAACTTATCTTGCAATGAAGCGTGCCGTTGAAGGCTTGCCCGTAAAGGCTGATTTTGCTCTTATCGACGGTAACCGTATGCCTCCGCTTGATATTGACGGTGAAACGGTGGTCAAGGGTGATTTTCTTTCAATGAGCATTGCTGCAGCCTCGATTATCGCAAAAGTCACGAGAGACCGTTTTATGCTCGAGCTTGATGAAAAATATCCTCAGTATTTGTTCGCGAAGCATAAGGGCTACGGCACGGCGCTTCATTACGAAATGATAGAAAAGCACGGCATCTCTCCCGTGCACAGACGCAGTTTCCTCAAAAAGCTGCTATGAATTTAAAGAGAGTAAAGGGCGATATCGGTGAGCATTACACGGCAAAATGGCTCAGAAGGCATCGCTATAGGGTGACCGATACCAACTATTCCTGCCGTTTCGGCGAGGTTGATATAATAGCGACAAAAGGCGATTTTATCTGTTTCATAGAAGTTAAAACACGCTCGTCCGATTCTATCGACAGGCCCGCAAGCGCAGTCGGTATCGCAAAGCAGCGCAGGTTAATAACAACAGCACAGCATTATCTTGCTTCCTATCCGTGTGAGCTTCAGCCGCGTTTTGATGTGGCGGAGGTAATTGCAGACGGTGATGCGGTAAAAGATTTCAACTATATAGAAAATGCATTCGGAGAATAATTTAAAGGTGGTCTTTAATTTGATGTACACAAGCACACGAGACAATTCCGTTCGCGTAACGGCTGCACAGGCTATTGCAAACGGTATCTCAAAGGATGGCGGACTTTTTGTCCCCACACAGATTCCTACACTCACATTCGACGAACTCAAGGAGCTTGTCGGCAAGGATTATCAGGGCAGGGCAGTTGCGGTTCTTTCCAAGTTCCTTACCGATTTCAGCGAGCAGGAGGTTGCTGACTGTGTAAGCGGCGCATACGGCGGCGGTAAATTCAGCAGCGACAAAACAGCTCCCGTTGTCAAGCTTGATTCTTCTGCTTACATACAGGAACTCTGGCACGGCCCTACCTGCGCATTCAAGGATATGGCTCTGCAGATTCTTCCTCATCTTCTTACACGTGCCGCAAGCAAAACAGTCGGCGATAAGCAGATCGTAATTCTTGTTGCAACTTCGGGCGATACAGGTAAGGCTGCACTTGAGGGCTTTAAGGATGTTCCCAATACAAAGATTCTTGTTTTCTATCCCTCTGACGGTGTTTCTGCAATGCAGAAGCTCCAGATGATAACTCAGGAAGGTGAAAACGTTGGTGTCAGCGCAATCAGGGGCAACTTTGATGATGCACAGAGCGGTGTAAAGGCTATCTTCACCGATCCCGACGTTGCAAAGCTTCTTGAGGATAACGGTATGCAGTTCTCCTCCGCCAACTCAATCAACTGGGGCAGACTTGCACCGCAGATTGTTTACTACATTTCCGCATACTGCGATATGGCAGAGCAGGGTGCAATCAAGCTCGGCGATAAGATCAACGTTTGCGTACCCACAGGTAACTTTGGTAACATCCTTGCTGCCTACTATGCAAAGGAAATGGGTCTTCCGATTGATAAGCTTATCTGTGCTTCAAACGCAAACAATGTTCTCACAGATTTCCTTTCGACCGGTACGTACGACCGCAACCGTGATTTCTATGCAACGATCTCTCCCTCAATGGATATCCTTATTTCATCCAACCTTGAGAGACTTCTTTATATCCTAAGCGGCGGTGACGACAAAAAGGTAGCAGGCTATATGGCTGACCTTTCAAAGACGGGTAAGTATACCGTAGATGCAGATATACTTGAGAAGATTACTTCTCTCTTTGCTGCAGGTTGCTGTGACGACGCACAGACAAAGGCAACTATCGGCTCTGTATACAGCGATAAGAAGTATCTTTGCGATACTCATACTGCTGTTGCCGTTAAGGTTTACGGTGAATACCGCGACGCAACAGGCGATTGCAAGCCCACGGTTATCGCTTCAACCGCAAGCCCCTTCAAGTTTACTGCAAGCGTTCTTTCCGCTGTTGATGCTTCACTTGTCAAGGGCGAAGAGTACGAGATGACAAAAACTCTCTCTGATGCAACGGGTGTTGAGTGTCCCGTACAGCTTACAGGCCTCGAAAATAAGGCCGTACGCTTCAGCGAGGTTATCGATAAGAGTGATATGCGCAAGGCAGTTTTTGCTATGCTCGGTATCAACTAATTTCTCAACGAAAGGCTGAACGCAATGTCATTATTTGCAATCGGCGATACGCATCTTTCATTCGGTGTAGAAAAACCGATGGATATTTTCAATGGCTGGAACGGTTACGAGAAGCGTCTGGAAGAAAATTGGCGCAAGATAGTGGGGGAGGACGATACCGTTCTCATCTGCGGTGACGTTTCCTGGGGAATGAAGCTGGGTGAAGCTTTGCCTGATTTCCGCTTTCTCGATTCGCTGCCGGGCAAAAAGCTGTTGATGAAGGGTAACCACGATTACTGGTGGGAAACCAAGACTAAAATGAAACGCTTTCTTGAAGAGAATTCGGTCAGCACAATTGACTTTCTCTTCAATAATGCCGTCAGGTGCGGCGGTGTCAGCGTTGCCGGCACTAAGGGCTGGTTTTATGACTGCGGCGCAGAGGATGAAGAGAAAGCTCTCAACAGAGAGGTCGGAAGGCTCAGGCTCTCCTTGCAGGAGGCTTCAAAGCTCGGTGGCGAAACCGTCGCGTTTCTTCACTATCCGCCAATCAGCAACAGAGCTGTCTGCGAAGAGATTGTTGACCTGCTGGTTGAATACGGCGTTGAGCGGTGTTATTACGCCCATCTTCACGGCGCTTCAATCAAGAATGCTTTTGTCGGCGAGCACAAAAATGTGCGTTTTTCGTTGATTTCCGGTGACAGCCTTGGTTTTTGCCCCAAATTAATTGAAAAGTTTTAAAAAAATTCATAATTTTATCAGTAAAACTATAGCCTTTTTATTTTTTACATGATATAATACATTGGTTTTAAAAATAGGAGGAATTTCAAAATGAGCTTTAAATCAGTCAAAGAAGTAGAAGCAAATGTGCACGAAATTACCTTGACGATTGATGCTGCAACCTTCAAAGCAGCTGTAGTTAAGGTATACAACAAGCAGAAGAAGGATATCGTTGTTCCCGGCTTCCGTAAGGGCAAGGTTCCGATGCAGATGGTTGAGAAGCTTTACGGCAAGGGTGTTTTCTATGAAGATGCACTCAACGATCTCTATCCCGCAGCAGTTGAGAAAGCAGTTGCCGAGTCAGGCGTTAAGGCAGACAGCGCTCCCTACGATGCAAACGTTGTTGAGATTGGTGACAACGGTGTTGAGATGACAGTTAAGGTTGCTACAAGACCTGAAGCTAAGATTGAAGGCTACAAGGGCATTTCAGCTGAGAAGCCCGCAGTAGAGGTTACTGACGATGAGGTTAACCACGAGCTTGACCACCTTCGTGAGCAGGCATCAAGACTTGTAAGCGTAGATGACAGAGCTGCAAAGGACGGCGACACAGTAACATTCGATTTCGAAGGCTTTGTTGACGGCGTTGCTTTTGACGGCGGCAAGGCAGAAAATTACGATCTTGTTCTCGGTTCCGGTGCATTTATTCCCGGTTTCGAGGAGCAGATTGTCGGCAAGTCAATCGACGAGGAGTTTGACGTAAACGTTAAGTTCCCCGATGAATACACACCCGAGCTCGCTTCCAAGGAAGCTGTCTTCAAGTGCAAGCTCCACAAGATCTCCGTCAAGGAGCTTCCCGAGCTTGATGATGAGTTCGCTAAGGATCTTGGCGAGTACGATACACTTGATGAGCTTAAGGCAGGCATCAAGAAGGATATTACAGAGCGCAAGCAGCAGAACGCTGACGATGCATTTGAGAATGCAATCCGCGAGAAGCTTGTAGAAATGCTTGAGGTAGAGATTCCCGAAGTTTTTGTTGATGAAGCATTCCAGCAGAATAAGGATAGCTTCATTCAGCGCTTTGAGTCACAGGGTATCAGCTATCAGCAGTACCTTGCATATACAGGTATGGAAGAGAAGGTTCTCGACGAGCAGATCCGTGAGGAAGCTCTCAGACAGCTTAAGCTTCGCTATGCTCTTGAGAAGGTTGCTCAGCTTGAGGGTATCGAGGTTACAGATGAGGATGTTGACGCAGAGTACGACAAGATTGCTACAACATACGGCATCGACCTTGAGACAGTTAAGAAGATTGCACCTGTTGAGAGCATCAGAGATGATGTTGCAGTTCAGAAGGCAATGAAGCTTGTTGTTGACAGCGCAAAGGTTGCCAAGAAGAAGGCCGCCCCCAAGAAGAAGGCTGCTCCCAAGGCTGCAGACGCTGAAGGTGAAGAGAAGCCCGCTCCCAAGAAAAAAGCTGCTCCCAAGAAGAAGGCTGCAGAGAAAAAGTCAGAGGACGCTGAATAAAATCGGCTGTCAGAGGACTATAATAGTTTTCAGTGAATACGACCGGCAGACCTTCGTCAGATTGAAAGTCTGTCGGTCATAACGCAATTTAAGGAAGGAAGAAGAATTATGAGTTTAGTACCGTATGTTATTGAACAAACAAGCAGAGGAGAAAGACAGTTTGATATCTTCTCAAGGCTTCTCAACGACAGAATTATCGTTTTGTCTGACGAAGTAAACGATGCAACGGCAAGCCTTGTTGTTGCACAGCTCCTTTTCCTTGAGGGACAGGACAGCGAGAAGGATATCAGCCTTTATATCAACAGCCCCGGTGGCTCTGTTTCTGCAGGTCTCGCAATCTATGACACAATGCAGTACATCAAGTGCGATGTTTCAACTATCTGCATGGGTATGGCAGCAAGTATGGGTGCTTTCCTGCTTTCGTCAGGTGCAAAGGGCAAGCGCTTTGCTCTTCCAAATAGCGAGATTATGATTCACCAGCCTCTCGGAGGTACAAAGGGTCAGGCATCTGATATTCAGATTGAAGCTGAGCACATTATCAAAATCAAGAATAACCTTAACAAGATTCTTGCAGAAAACACAGGCAAATCAATTGAGACAATTGCTCTTGATACAGATAGAAATAATTGGATGAGCGCCGAGGAAGCTGCTGCATACGGCCTTGTCGATAAAGTTCTCTACAAGAGATAATTAGTAAGGAGACAGTTTAATGTCCAGAGATGGCGATATGAGAGAAAAGCCGGTTCGCTGTTCGTTTTGCAATAAGCTCCAGAGCCAGGTAGAGAAACTGATTGCCGGCCCGGGTGTTTATATCTGCAGCGAGTGTGTCGAGCTGTGCCATAATATAATTGAAGAAGGCGAAGCGGAAGATTCCGCTCCGAAGTCTTCCGGCAAAGAAAGCTTTACTCTTCCCAAGCCGATGGAGCTCAAGCAAAAGCTTGATGAGTACGTTATCGGTCAGGATGAGGCAAAAGTTGTTCTGAGTGTTGCTGTTTATAATCATTATAAGCGCATTTTCTTTGGCGGCGATACCGATGCGGAGATTCAAAAAAGCAATATTCTTATGCTTGGTCCTACGGGTGTAGGTAAAACTATGCTTGCCCAGACCCTTGCCAAAACACTTGACGTACCTTTTGCAATAGCCGATGCTACAACTCTTACGGAAGCCGGCTATGTCGGTGAGGACGTTGAGAATATTTTGCTTCGTCTTATTCAGGCTGCAAACTTTGATATTGAGCGTGCAGAGCGCGGTATTATTTACGTCGATGAAATTGACAAGATTGCCCGTAAATCAGAGAGTACGTCCATCACCCGCGATGTCAGCGGTGAGGGTGTTCAGCAAGCTCTGCTCAAAATTATTGAGGGTACTGTTTCAAACGTTCCTCCCGGGGGCGGCAGAAAGCACCCGCAGCAGGAGTTTATTCAGATCAATACACAGAATATCCTCTTTATCTGTGCCGGTGCATTTGACGGTATGGAAAAGATTATCGAAAAGCGTATAGGCGGTTCGGCACTTGGCTTTGAGGCTGAAATAAAGGATAAAAAGCAGCTTGAGACAGACTATATCATGGGCCAGGCAATTCACCAGGACCTTGTCAAGTTCGGTCTTATCCCCGAGCTTGTTGGCCGTATGCCTGTTCTGACTGCTCTTCATGAGCTTGACCGTGACGCCTTGGTCAGAATCCTCAGCGAGCCGAAGAATTCAATCGTCAAGCAGTATACTAAGCTTGTCGGTATGGATGATGTTGAGCTTGTCTTTGAGCAGGATGCACTCGAGGCTATTGCAGATAAGACTCTTGAGAAGAAAACGGGTGCACGCGGTCTTCGTTCCATTATGGAGCAGACGCTTATCCCGATTATGTTCAAGGTGCCGTCAGAGCCTACGATTTCCAAGGTAATCGTTACGGCCGATTGTGTTAAGAACGGCGCAGCGCCGAGAGTTGAGCGAGATGAATCACGCACTGAACGTAAGCTCACAACAACTCTTGATTTTTCCGCTGACCGATCAAAGAAAAAGAAAGCTCACTAAATTTGTCCATCATATGTAGGGCAGTGGCTTGCCTCTGCCGTTGTGCAACAAATACTAAAAACACCGATGCTCTCCAAACGGAAAACATCGGTGTTTTATTATAGCGATTATTACATTGTAGAAAGGTCATACGGCGTGCGCTGGTAGACAAAGTAGTTGAGCCAGTTTGAGAAAAGCAGGCTGCCGGCGCCTCTCCATCTGATAACGGGTACCTTTTTGGGGTCATCATCCGGGAAATAGTTGACGGGTACTTCAATTTCAAGTCCTGCCTTTACATCGCGGAAATATTCTTTTGCAAGTGTGTCGCGATCATATTCTGCGTGACCGCAGGCATAGAAGTTGCGGCACTGCATATCGGAAATAAGGTGCACACCCGCCTTTGAAGAATACGCAAGTATCTGCAGATCTTTTATCAGTGCAATCTCGTCCATTCTGACTTCTGTGTGTCGTGAGTGAGGTACGTAAAACTCTTCGTCAAATCCTCTGAGCAGGGGATGGTAGAGGTCGAGCGCTCTGTGTTTAAATACGCCAAACATCTTCTGTTCAAGAGGATGCTTTTTTAAGCCGTATCTGTGGTAAAGTCCTGCCTGAGCACCCCAACAGATGTGGAACGATGAATATACGTTCTTATCCGCCCAATCAAAAATGGTGCAGAGTTCATCCCAATAGTCAACATCCTCAAAATCCATCTTCTCAACAGGAGCACCGGTAACCACCATTCCGTCGTATTTATTGTCTTTGATATCGTCAAAGGTTTTGTAAAAGGCAAGCATATGCTCAGCGGAAGTGTGCTTTGATTGATGAGTTGCAGTCTGCAGCAGCTCGATCTCAACCTGGATAGGGGAGTTACTGAGAAGCCTTAGCAGCTGCGTCTCGGTTTCAATCTTTGTGGGCATCAGGTTAAGTATAAGAATCTTTAGCGGACGGATATCCTGTGAAACCGCACGCTCGTTTGTCATGACAAATATATTCTCGCCTTCAAGGCTGTTTTTTGCCGGAAGATTAGCATCAATTTTAATTGGCATTACGTTATCACCAAGCTTACTGTATATTGTAATAAAATTATATAACAGATTATATAATAACAGAAACCATAAAAATATACAAGACTCTTCGTCAAAAGTTTTGATTTATGGATAATTTCGATAATTTGGTAAAAATAACAAAAAAATTGGTAAAAAGGTGTTGACAATAACCAAACATTATGTTAAGATAGCAAGGCGCTCTTGAGGAGCGCAAGCAACTCAACAGCGGACTGAAAAAAGTTCAAAAAAGTTGAAAAAAAGTGTTGACAAGCTAAAACGGATGTGATATAATTCATAAACGTTGCGGCGAAAAAGCGCAACACGAAAA
>JAZUSN010000056.1:0-4048 GCA_045606785.1 Acutalibacteraceae bacterium
CCGTGCTGACCTGCACCTGTTTCGGCAATGACTTTTTTCTTTCCCATATACTTTGCCAGCAGCACTTCACCCATACAGTGATTGAGCTTGTGTGCGCCGGTGTGGTTCAAATCCTCGCGCTTCACATAGAGCTGAACGCCTGTGCCGATTTTATCCGAAAGCCTTGCAAGATGGGAGATTGGTGTAGGTCTGCCTTGAAATTCCTTACGGATACGGCGAAGCTCGTTGATAAATTTGCGGGACTTGCAGATGGTCTGGTATGCTTCGCTGATCTCATTCATAGCGACCTGCAGTTCGGGCGGGATATAGGAGCCACCGTATTTGCCAAAGTAGCCGTTGGTGTCGGGATAGTTCTTAAAATAGGTATCAAAATCAATATTGTTAAATTTCATTGTAGTTTCCTCCGTAAATAAGTTTTGTATTAGGTTGGTTTTGGGTTTACAATCTCTTTCTGTTTGATTTCATATATTCGGCGCACGGAGCGCCACCAGCGTTTTGTCATCATTTTATTTACCTCCTTAATACAGGAAAAAGCTCCTTTGACTTATATCTTCCGTCAAAGGAGCCTTCATATAAAACAAAAACGTCCTTGACAGAAATATACACTCTGTCAAGGACGAATAGGTACAAATAAAGTACGACACTATCCGCGGTGCCACCTTGATTCACGGTATGACCCGTGCACTTAGCAGGATACCAACATATCCCCGGCAACTGACGTATGCCAACACGTTGCAGAATACTCTGGGAAATTCCATTTGACTGCACCCTCAGCGGTCCATTTGACAACTTGTTTCTTACCTGACTCTCAGCACCACAGGTTCTCTGTAAAGGCATTATTGCCGTTATCTCCGCTTCAACGGTTTGAAATATTAACTTGCTATATATTATACTTACATCATATGCCGGTGTCAATAGTTTTACGGTAAAATCTCAAAATAAACAGTTCATTTATTGTTCTATTAGTCTGTTGATAAATCTCACTTTCCATTTCTGATTCCTCTTTATGAATATGTTTTAATAATTTCTTCGGCAATAACTTTTTTGGATACACATCGATCCATTGCCTGTTTTTCTATGTAGCGATGAGCTCCTTGCTCGTCCATTTTCAGTTCATCAATAAGCAACCACTTTGCTCGGTTAACAAGTCTGATTTCTTCCATTTTTTCTTCAATGGACAAGGATTTCTTTTCAAATCTGCGCAGTCTTTCTCTTGCACTTGCCATCCAGTCAAGAGCTTGTATGGTAGTAGGTTTGGTAGTGGGTTTTGGGAGCACAAAAACTCCGTGTTCCGCCACTTTGTTAAAAACCTGTGCATAAACATCGTTTCTGACAAACAAAAGAACAACAGTACTTTTTCCTGCACAGACATCAACCGCAAAATGGGTTCCATTGTCATCAGGCAGAGGAGAGTTTACTATTACATAGTCAAAAACTCTTTCAGCAACAATTCTTTTTGCCGTGCTGATGTTTGAAACCGTATGTACGGGATGGTACTTTGATTCGGGAAGCAAATCTTTGAGAGCAGAATTGAAATTATCTGCTGCCGATACAACAAGGACACTGTATACCTGTTCCTTAAGGCTCATTTTGCTTCCCTCCCTTTATAGTTTATTTATTACAGTAAATATTGAGAATTGATACAGGGATATGCTTTTTAATAAAACTGCTTTCCGCTGCTGCCGTACAGGCTGATTTTAAATCAGCGGGCAGCTTACGGTATTTTTTCAAGGTTTCGTCATCAGCTTTATAAAGGTTGATATCCGAAACATACGGAAGCTCCAGTTCATTTTTGATTCCGTCAAGCCCTGCATAAATCATAAGTGCAAATGCAAGATAAGGATTTGCCGTAGGATCAGGTGAGCGAAGCTCTGCACGGCGGTATTCACCGACGGCGGCAGGTATTCTGACAAGTTGTGAACGGTTTTCGCTCGACCATGAAACATATTGAGGTGCTTTGCTTTTTCCAAAGCGCTCATAAGAATTTTCGGTGGGATTAAGAAAAGCCGTCATTTCGCAGGCTTTGTCAAGAATGCCTGCAATCATATTGCAAAGCTTGTCTGATTTATCATCCATTTTCACGGACATATTTATATGGAATCCGTTGCCGGGCTGATTTTCAAGAGGCTTTGCGCTGAAATCGGCATAAAGACCGTTTCGCCTTGCAACTGTTTTTACAATTGTCTGGAAGGTCATAGAATTATCGGCAGCGGTCAGGGCATCGGAATAGCGGAAATCAATTTCGTTTTGACCGGGTCCCTCTTCGTGATGCGAGCTTTCGGGGCGAATACCCATTTGCTCTAAAGTAAGGCATATTTCACGGCGGATGTTTTCTCCTCTGTCGTCGGGAGCAATATCCATATAGCCTGCATTGTCGTAGGGCTCTTTTGTCGGGTTACCGTTTTCATCAAGCTTGAAAAGATAGAATTCCTGTTCTGAACCGAAGTAGAAATGAACACCCTCAAGTGCAGCATCACTCACAGCCTTTTTCAAAAGACTTCTGGTGTCGCATTCAAATGACTTTCCGCTCGGATAGGATATGCTGCAATACATTCTGACAACCTTTCCGTGCTCGGGTCTCCAAGGCAATACTGAAAGGGTTGAAGGGTCTGGGATAAGAAGCAGGTCCGAATGCGTTTCGTCACCGAAGCCTGTAATTGCGGAGCCGTCGATGGCGATACCGTATTCAAACGCACGGGAAAGCTCCTGAGGCATAATCGATATATTCTTTTGTCTGCCGAAAACATCGCAGAATGCAAGTCGGATAAACTTAACGTCTTCCTCTTGAACGAATTGAATAACCTCTTGCTTTGAATACTTCATAAAACTACCTGCTTTCTGAATTATGGTTTAATTGGCTACATACATTTGTCTATACGGATTCTTACTGTCGGGAGTAACAACCGTGAAATGCGAGTTTAATATTTCGTTTTCATCATATCCGAAAAAATCGCAGTATTCGGATATGTATTTTTTTATTTCTTGAACATCCGTTTCAGTTGCAGCTTTCGCTGTGACCTGACTTGGGAAAATGATATCCTTGCACTCTCCACGCAAAAACATCTTTCCGCCGTGCATACCCGTGCATGGGAAATTGCCGACTATCCGCCTGCCTTCAGAACAAAGACCGAGAACAATGATTATTCCGCCTGCCTGATACTCTCCGAGAAAGCTGCCTGCAGTGCCGCCGATAACCATAACCGGAATTTTATCCTTATATGCCTTCATATGGATTCCCGCACGGTAGCCGGCATTGCCTTTTACATAAATTTTTCCGCCTCGCATTGCATAGCCTGCGGCATCACCGATATTTCCGTGAATGAATATTTGGCCTTCATTCATAGTGTCGCCTACGGCATCCTGAACATTTGAGTTTACTGTTATCGACGCACCGTTGAGATAGGCACCGAGAGCATTGCCGGGAACACCGTTGATTGTAATTGATTTGTCTGACATTCCTGCTGCAATAAATCGCTGACCGCAGCAGCCTGAAATAATACAGCTGCCGTCGGCTTTTCGAAGAGCTGAATTTATGGCTTTATAATTGAGGTTTGTTACATCTATTTGCATAATATTATACTACACCTCCAAGCATTTTTCTACGGGTTTCTTGCGGAAAAATCGATAAAGTTGTAACTTTTTTCAGCATTTTAAAATCTATGGAGTCAAGCGGGACCCTGTCACGGACGAGAGAAGTATATATTCCAGCACGTTCGGTCTTGCCAATCAGGATAAATCCTTTTAACAATCCATCCTTTGTAAACAGTCTTTTTAATGTACTGTCGTTCTTTTCTTCATACATTTCGCCCACGTAAGTTCCGGCCGTCATAATGTGCAGATCGAAGAACCCGATGGAGTTCATCGGAATGGCTTTGCCAAAAACTTCATTACCGCCTGCCATGTTTACACCGGCAGTATGCCCCTGCATATAGGCATTTGGCAGAAGAGCGAGAACCCTTTTTTGTCCCAGGGATATATCATTTCCTTCGGTACAGTCACCTGCGGCATATACGCTTTCAAGGGAGGTCTCCATGCGGTCATTCACAAG
>JAZUSN010000057.1:0-41446 GCA_045606785.1 Acutalibacteraceae bacterium
GACGGCCTTTTTTATTATGTAATTGATTACGACAAAACAATACAAAATTTGCATTTTTCAGCAGGATTGTATATAATTACGTAAATATTCATTGAAGAACGGAACGAGGATTTGTTTATGAACGAATCGAAAAAGCAACTGTGTGCACAGCTTTGGGAGTGTTACGAATCCAACCTGCGCAGGCTGTGCAACATAAAGCTGGTAGGGCCCGAGGAAGATAAAGAAGAGATAATTTCAGAAGTGTTTCTGATTATGTGTAAAAAGATTGAACTCGAGGGCGAAATTGAATATCCGCAAGCGTGGTTATACGGCACACTTGATAACCTTTTGAAGCAGAAATACACCGAAAACAACAAAGTGAATATAACGTATTTGTCGGAGTATGAAGAAATAGAGCTCCCCTATGATTACGATACGTTGGATGAAGTGTGCGAGCTTGAAGACCTCGAAGATTTGAAAGAGGTGCTCAAGAATGAGCTTTCGGAGGAAGAAAAGCAGCTGCTTTATTACATATTATCGGAAGACAAATCATACAAAGAAATTGCAGAATTGATGGCATCAAACGAGAATAGTATAAAGCAGCGCAAATACAGGCTGTTCAGAAAGATTAAAAAGCTTGTAAAGAGAAAAAAATAAAAAAATTTGAAAAATGTGCGTTACTTTTTTGAAAATTTACGATATACAGAATAGAAGGAGTACATCATGGCAGATTTGATGGATAAAATTGAAGTTCAGAAACTGATGAAAATACTGGACGAAAAAGATATTATGTTTACCGTTGAAGATATTCAGGAGCTTATGGATGCAGAGCTTGAAAAGCCGCCGGCCGAGATGGATACGGAGCTGATTGATCTATGCGTATCCGTAATCGGCAAGAGATACAGCACAAGAGGCTATACAAATCCGCCTCTTTCAGCGGAAGCAGAGGCAGAAATTGACGCTGCCCTTGCAGATCTGGGATTTGCTGCCGCACCTTCGGCTGAAGCCGAACAGGAGCCCGAAGCCAAGGAAGAAACAACGGAAGCAGAAGCAGAGGTTGCTCCGAAAAAACGCAGAATAAAAGCAGGTAAGATTCTTCTCATTGCGGCTGTGGTTGCCGCGCTTTGTGCGGTAGCGGTGCCCGTCGGCGCAAGGTTTGTACCGAGTAAGGCTGCCGATAAAATAGTTGATTTTTGCCACGATCACTTCAAAATAGACCTTCGCGGCGAGGATGAAGCAGAGCCGACAAACAGCGATAGCAGAATAATGAATAACCTGATTCTCGAAAGCTTGCATACGCTCAAATTGCCGGAAGTGTTGCTCGGTGACGAGTACGTGAAGACGGCAAGAGTTGAAGAAAGCGACTTGGTGACTACAATATATGTAAATTTCAGTTGCTACGATACTAACCTTTCCGGTGCTATCATGATTACCGAGTATAAAAATGGAAGTGTTGAAAATCATAACGGAGTCGGCAATATATCGGGAATGAACAAGCATTTCAAACAAATAAGTTCAAATAATACCGATATTCTGATTTTTGGTGACAGCGAAAAATTGTACATAACGTATGTATTTGAAAATACAGAATACGAAATCTCTTTGTTGAATGTCGATTTTGATACGGCGGTGAAAATTGCCGAGTCAATAAAATAATCTGAAAAGGATGATTTAAACTATGAAAAAAATTCTTCGTTCGTTACTTGCCCTGTGTCTTGTTGTTACGACAATTGTTCCAACCGTTTTTGCTGCAGAGCCGGAAAAGCTGCCGCAGTGGTATGATGTTCAGCTGACTGACGAAGAAATTGAGCAGATTCTTGCGCTTAACCCAACTGTTTCTACTCCGGAAGAAAATACACGTGCCTCCGATCTGATTGTAAGGTATTCAATCGGTATCAGCAAGGATGGTAACATTCTTTACGTTGTCGGTAAAACCACCGGAACTGCCGAGGTTGTAAAATCCGGATTTAAAGAGGTCGTTATCCAGCGCAGAGCAAGCAGCAACGCCTCTTGGTCTGATTATATCACATACGAGGATTTGTACATTGATGAATTCGGATACAACCTTGCCAAGGCGATTACCGTGCCTTCGGGATATCAGTACCGTGTGACCTGTATCCACTATGCAAAGAAGAACTTTTTCTCTGTTCAAAAGATTAACAACGTTTCCAATATCTTAACTTTCTGACCTCCAAAAGCTCCGATTTTTTCGGGGCTTTTTATTTTTTGTGAGACCTTTTTGCTTGACCGCGATTTATACTATGGCTTTTGCGATAGGTGAAAAGGAGATAAAAATATGTTAACTGAACTTTCATACATCAGAGAAGACTATATGTACACGGCAACCCTTTCAAACGGTGACAGAATAATCGCTTTTTCCGACGGCACAGCCCGTGGCGACAGCGGCAATAAGTATAGAATCGTATCCCACCTTGATGAAAACGAAGAGGTTGTAGTTGACGGCTGGGAACAGATAAAACCTTAAGCCCTACAATCACATAATAAAACTCCGCAAAGGCTAAGCCGCCCGTTCACATAACGAGCGGCTTTCTCACTTTTTCACGGTTATACAAAGCTATGAGCTACGATAAGCCGAACTAAAACATAAAAAGCAAGGCATCGCCTCAATCGGCGAGAGCCTTGCTTTTTGTTTACCAGAGAATTGTTGCGGTTGCGCCGTCCTGAGTGCATTCAACACCGATAACAAGCTTTGAGCTGTTTACAAATGCGGTGCACATTTCCTCGCTCGGGAAGGTAATCGTGCCCTCCATTGTAAGAGATTTTGGCTCAACCGGGTCTGCAAGCTTGAAGCCCGTTGACCACCAGGTAAGGGTTTCTTCCCTGTCTATGTAGCTGCGTTCATCGCTGTAGACCTTCATTGAAATGGGCATCATTTCTTCATCGCTTGCACAGTTGTAAAACATACCGAGCTTACCGTCGGGTCTGTTGTAGATGCCGATCTCGCCGCCGACAAACATATCAAAAACGTAGTTGCCCTTCCATATCTGAATCATCCAGTCTTTACCGTCATATTCAAAGAAGAAGCGCTTTGTGGTGTAATCGAATGCCAGCTTTGCAACTATATCGTAAATCGGAGTAAAACCGAACTGACGCTGCCAGCAATCGTTCGTAGCATAGAACTGCTCTGAAAAAGCGTTGTAAGCAAAGCCGCTGTCAAAAACGCCCTTATCGTAATTGAAGCCGAATACCTCACCCGTAACGTCGTTGTAATATGCACCGAGACCGACTGTCTGTGCCGCACCGTCGTTGGTATTGTAGTCTATGCAGAATTCGTTTACGTTCTCACGCTCCGTAGGTCTGAGGTAGACGCGTGTATCATTCAGCCCGTACTTGAAAAATCCCAACGCATTTGTCAGATTATTCATAAAGCTGGTGTCAATGTCGCCGGGTTTCTGCGCCGTTGTCTGGTCTGCAGAGGCAGCAAACGCTACAACCGAAAAGATCATAACTACGCTCAGAATAAGTGAAATAATTCTTTTCATTCTCATCTTCCTTCCTTAATTAATTTGCCGATACAGAATGAAGAAAACTGTGGCAAATACCGTAAAATTATACCATAATTGCTAATACATATCAATAACAGTAAAGTAAAATGCGGCATTCCGAACAACGAAAATGCCGCAAAAACAGTTGTAAACTTTGTTGAATTCTACTTAAAAACCGCAAGACTTCTGCCGAGAATGCCGTTCATATGGGCTATTGCCGTGCCGTAGTTTGTAATCGGCACACCTGCATCAGCTGCCTGACGAAGTCTGTACTGCATTTCACGCTCATTGAGCATACAGCCGCCGCAGTGCACCACCAGAGCGTAAGAGGAAAGCTCCTGCGGAAATTCGCCGCCCGATGTAAACTCAAACTCAATATCTTTGCCCGAATGCTTTTTGATCCAGGACGGCAGCTTGACCGTGCCGATATCGTTGCATTGGCGGTGATGGGTACAGCCCTCGGAAATCAGCACCTTGTCACCGTCCTTGAGATTATCCAGCTGCATTGCACCGCTTGCAAGTATATCCAGGTTGCCCTTATACCTTGCAAAAAGGATCGAAAACGACGTCAGCGGGATATCCTCGGGCACTATTTTTGAAACAACACCGAACGCCTGCGAATCCGTTACCACGAGGGCAGGCGGATTTTTGAGCGAATCGAGCGTTTGTGCAAGCTCGGTTTCTCTTGTAACAATCGCTGTTGCGTGCGTATCGAGTATGTCGCGTATCGTCTGCTGCTGAGGCAAGATAAGCCTACCCTTGGGTGCAGATTCGTCAATCGGTGTGACGAGCACAACCGTATCGCCCGGCTTTATAAGGTCGGCAACTATGCGCCTTGACTCAGCCCGGGTTTTGACCGCTGATGCAATTTTCTCTTTAAGCCGCTCAATATTGAGCTTATTCAGCGCACTGACGTAAATCTCCTTCTCCGTTTCCTGCGGCACTTCGCCTATTAAGTCAGCTTTGTTATAAGCGATAACGTAAGGCAGCTTTTTATTTTCAAAAGCCGCAACAAGGTCACGCTCCGCAAGACTGAGTCCTCTCACAGCATCAACGACAAGCACCGCAACATCAGCATAGTTAAGCACCTGCATAGCACGCTTTACACGAAGCGCGCCAAGCTCACCCTCATCGTCAATACCGGGGGTATCAATTATCACAACGGGGCCGAGCGGCAACAGCTCCATCGCCTTTTTGACAGGGTCTGTCGTTGTGCCGAGAACGTCGGAAACAAGGGCAAGCTCCTGCCCCGTAACAGCGTTCACAAGGCTTGATTTACCTGCGTTGCGAAGCCCGAAAAAGCCGATATGAACTCTTTCAGCCGAAACAACACTGTTAAGTCCCATCTGAATTCTCCTTTAGAATCGGAAATCACGTCTGTTTGAATTTCTGATATCCGAAATATTCTGAGTTGCGATGTCTCTTACCTTGTCCTTGGGGATCTTCTTCAGCTCATCTATAATCATACTGTAGCCGATCTCCTTGGTTGCATCGCTCGCATAGTCAACAAGATACTCGGTAAGCGTCATAAGTGCGTTGGGGTGGCAGCAGTTGATGATCTGACCGTTTTTGCAAAGGCTCATAAATCTGTCGCCCGTTCTGCCCTCACGGTAGCACGCGGTACAGAACGAGGGAATGTGACCGTTTTCCATAAGCCAGCGTACGACCTCGTCGAGTGTGCGCTGGTCGGATACGTCAAACTGCTCCGAATCGTGAGGTCGCTCCTCCTCCGTATAGCCGCCGACTGAAGTACGGGATGCACCGCTTATCTGCGAAATACCGAGGTTGAGCACACGCTCACGCACCTCCTGCGATTCACGTGTTGAGATAATCATACCCGTATACGGCACAGCCAGACGGATGCAGGCAATTATCTTCTCAAACATCTCATCGGGGATTGAATTGTCAAAAACAGTCGGGTCGATATCGTCTGCGCGCTTAATTCTGGGCACGCTGATAGTGTGCGGACCTACACCGTGCACAGCCTCAAGATGCTCTGCGTGCATAAGCAGGCCTGCAAACTCATACTTGTAAAGCTCAAGACCAAAGAGCACGCCGAGACCTACGTCATCAATACCGCCCTCCATAGCTCTGTCCATAGCCTCTGTGTGGTAATCGTAATCGTGCTTGGGTCCCGTGGGATGAAGCTTGAGGTAGCTCTCCTTATGGTATGTCTCCTGGAAGAGGATGTACGTGCCGATGCCGGCATCCTTGAGCTTGCGGTAATTCTCAACCGTTGTGGCGGCGATGTTGACGTTTACTCTGCGAATCGCACCGTTTTTGTGGTTGATCGAATAGATGGTTTTGATACACTCGAGGATATATTCAATCGGGTTGTTCACGGGGTCCTCACCTGCCTCGATCGCAAGGCGCTTGTGACCCATATCCTGAAGCGCGATAACCTCGTTCTTAACCTCCTCCTGTGTCAGCTTTTTACGTGCAATGTGCTTATTCTTGATGTGATACGGGCAGTAAACACAGCCGTTGACACAGTAGTTTGAAAGGTAGAGCGGAGCAAACATAACGATACGGTTACCGTAAAAAGCGAGCTTGATCTCCTTTGCGATTTCATAAATCTTTTCTATCTTTTCGGGAATATCGCAGGCAAGGAGCACGCTTGCCTCTCTGTGTGAGAGTCCTGCGCACACCGTACCTTCAGCAGTCTTTTTCGGACGCGCCTTTTCGAGGATTTCGTCTATAAGCTCAACGTTATGCTTATTCTGCTCAGCATATTCTATTGTTGCGAGGATTTCTTCGTGGTTGATAAACTCCTCTGCCTTGAGTGATTTCGGATCAAATTTTGCCATTTTGTTTTCCTTCTTTCGCTGTGTAGGAATATTTTTATTTTTTGACGTCGCCACGCGAGGTGACAACCCTGTAGCCAATTTTTTTCATAGAGTTCTTAATTTTTTTCAGATTCGCAGCAGCCTCCGTGCCCGTGGAAAGCTTTCCGTCATACAGCTCATATTTGGCCTTTGCCGATTCGGGCGAGAGATTTGGCATAATTACGTTTGCGCCTGAAAGGATGCCCTTTTCTCTGCCCTGCGGGTCGATCGTACCAAGTGCCGTTGTAGCAGGCAGAAGTATTTTAGGACGTATGAGCCTGATTATTGACAGCAGGTAACAGGTAAGCTCCGCGCTACCCGGCTCAAAATGAGCAAACGGAGTATCGCGATGCGGAATAAAAGGCCCAATGCCGCACATATCCGGTTGAAATCTTTCAATAAATCTCAGATCCTTCGCAAGATGGTCAACCGTCTGGTAAGGCGAGCCTACCATAAAGCCGCAACCGACCTGGTAGCCAATTTTCTTCAGCTCATTCAGAGCTACTATACGACGGGAAAACGACATCTCACTCGTGTGAAGTTTTTTATAGTGAGACTTGTCTGCGGTTTCGTGGCGAAGAAGATATCTGTCGGCACCTGCTTCATACAGCTTCCTGAAATTGTACACGCCGCGCTCACCGAGCGACAGAGTAACTGCACAGTCGGGATAATCAAATTTGATTTGCTGTATAAGGTCACACAAAATCTCATCGGTAAAGTATGCATCCTCGCCGCCCTGCAAAACAAAGGTACGAAAACCCAAAGAATATCCCTCTTTACAGCAGGCAAGGATTTCCTCTTCCGTAAGTCTGTAGCGCTGACAGTTTTTATTACCTGCTCTTATACCGCAGTAAAGACAGTTGTTTTTGCATATATTGCTGATTTCGATCAGGCCGCGGATATAAATATCCTTTCCGTAGTGCTCACGTCGCACGGCATCTGCAGACTTAGCAAGCAGTGCCGCCGATTCACTATCCCTGTGTTCAATAAGATATGTGTATTCTTCAGCTGTCAGACTATGGTTTTCGCTCAACTTCTGAATAAGCTCGATTAATCTGTTATCCATGATTCACCACATTCGAATAAGCTGTCTTGACACTTATGCCGTCAAGCTTGCCGATTTTCCCCGAGAGAGCGGATATGGTATCCTGAGCGGCATCAACGGCAATGCTGACAATGCTTATTCCTCTCTCCTTATAAGGTATACCCATTCTGCCTATAATAATATCGCCGTATTCGTGAAGCAAAGAATTAAGCTGCTCAACGCTGTCTTTATTTTCAACTATTATGCCCATAACGGCTACTCTCGTATCCATATTTACCGCCTCCTTAAAAATCAAAAAAGCCACACCTGACAAGGTGCGGCCGCAATTATATCCGTACATAAAAATGCCCGTAAATATACAATGGTTACTGCACCTTTCAGTCGGAAAAGATCCTCTTGTCAGGATATAATTATTATACACTACACGAGGCTGTTTGTCAATGCATATCAGAAGCTGTAGCCGAGTGTCACATAGCGGTAAATATTGCCGAAATCGTCATAGAGCACCCTGACATAGCGTACAATAATGAATGAGGCAGTTTTGCCGTTTACGGTCTGGCGGGCAGACAGATAGATCCTGCTTTGAAAAACGAGCGTTATTTCGTCGTTTTCGCTCACAAGCGTTTCAAGAAGCTCCTCCTCAAGCTCGGGTAACTCATAGCTTTCGAGAAACTCCTCCCCGAGCTCGTTGCCCTCACAGCAGATATACTGTTTATCGTGCCGCAGAAGCCAGGCTGCAACAGCCAGCCTGAGGCTCTCCTGCGTTTTCAGCGTGCGTTTAAACATCCTACACCTCAAAAATGAATCGTTCGTTTGTCCGTCTTGCATAAATTTGTTTAACAGCCGCCATTAAAATACCACAAAAGCCCCAAATTTGCAACAAAAGTGAAGGAAAATCAAAATAAACTTGCAAAAAAAGATTCATTATAGTAGAATAAGTAACCGATATATAAAATGTAATAATATATTTACAGGTGATAAAATGGCTTTATACAGTGAACTTTCCTGCGAACAGCTCCATGCAACGTATGAAGATGTGAAGCAGCAATACGAAGAATTCAAGGCAAGAGGCCTTGAACTCAATATGGCAAGAGGCAAGCCCAGCCCTGCACAGCTTGATATGTCGATGGATATTTTCGACAGTGTCAACGCTCTCAACGGCTACAAGGCAGAAGACGGTACGGACTGCCGTAACTACGGCAACCTCACGGGCCTTGAGGAGTGTAAGACGATATTCGCACAGGCACTCGGCGTGCAGAACAGCAACATCATCGTCTGCGGTAACTCAAGCCTCAATATAATGTTCGACTACATTTCACAGTGTATGACACACGGTGCTTACGAGGGTGCTACACCCTGGCTTCTTCAGGGTAAGATAAAGTTTGCCTGCCCCGTACCCGGCTATGACAGACACTTCTCAATTCTTGAATACTTCGGAATCGAAATGGTAAACATTCCGATGCTCGAAACAGGCCCCGATATGGATGTTCTTGAAGAGCTTATAAAGGACAGCTCCGTCAAGGGTATGTTCTGCGTACCCAAATACTCCAATCCCCAGGGCTACACCTTCTCTGACGAAACTGTCCGCCGTATCGCAGCGCTCAAGCCTGCGGCAGACGATTTCAGAATCATCTGGGACAATGCATACTTCGTTCACGATATCTACGAAAACGGCGACACACTTCTCAACATCTTCCCCGAGGCTGAAAAGAACGGCACGGAGGATATGATAATTGAGGTTGCTTCAACCTCCAAAATCAGCTTCCCCGGCGCAGGTATCGCAGTTGTTTCCGCAAGCGATAACAACGTTCGTATGATAAAGCAGAGAATGAACAACCAAATCATCGGTCACGATAAAATTAATCAGCTCCGCCACGCAAGAGTTCTCAAAGACGTCAACGGTCTTCGCGAATATATGAAGCGCCACGCCGCAATACTCAAGCCCAAGTTTGACATTGTGCTGCGCTCACTCGACCGTGACCTTGCAGGCTGCGGAATTGCAACCTGGACTAATCCCAAGGGTGGTTACTTTGTAAGTCTTGACGTTATGGAGGGCTGTGCAAAGCGTGTTGTTCAGCTTTGCCGCAGCGCAGGTGTTGTGCTCACAAATGCAGGTGCAACCTATCCTCACGGGCTTGACCCCAAGGATACAAATATCCGTATCGCCCCTTCATTCCCCTCACTCGACGAGCTCCGCGATGCAATGACGCTTCTGTGCATTGCCGTAAAGCTTGCCGCACTCGAAAAGCTTATCGACGAAGAATAAACAAAAGGGGTCTGCAAAAAGCGCAGACCGCATAAAGCAATATGAATCAAGGGGTTACTGCAGAAGCAACAGCTGTGGTAACCCCTTAAATATACCCAAACAGAAACAATAAACTTTTTGTTTTATGCTACAAGCAAACTTCGCCACTCGACGTACCATTGTACGCCTTCGGGCACGCCAAAACAAAGCTGAAGCTTTGTTTTGGCTCAGTTTGCTTGTTCTGCATCTTTTTCCATACCCCCTAACAAGGGGCTGTAAAAAAGCCAAGTTTTTTACAGCCCCTTGTTTATTTTACGTTCATTCTTGCAAAAAACTCTGCGGTGCTCACACCGTGCGGTCTGTTAAATCTGCCTATTCTGTAAAGCCAATCGTTATTTTCGGTGTCAATATAGTTTACTCTTTCCTCGCACACAAGTGCCGCACGAAAGCCCATACTTTTGAGAATATCCTTTGATTCCTTTGAATAGCAGCCGTAGGGGTAAGTAAAGGCGCACGGCTTATAGCCTGTTTTTTCTTCCATAAGCGTCTGCATCCTGCCAAGGTCAAGGTTGAGAAAGGCGGAATACTCGTGCACGCTCTCACCGCTCACCTTTTTCGCTCCGTTGCGCCCTGCGTTATTGAGCTTGTGCAAATCGTAGCTATGGCTCTGAATCTCTATCCTATCCCCTGCCGCAAGCTCGCGCACTTCGTCCCAGTTCATATAAGAGTAGCTCAGCGTGTGATCATCAAGCTGAGTAAACATATCCGTATAAGAACCTACAACAGACGCCACGGCGCACATATCATATTTTTCGAGCAGCGGCAAAAGATAGCTGTAAACCGTTTCATAGCCGTCATCAAAAGTCAGCATAATCGGCTTATCGGGCAAGGGCTCGCCGTCATAAACGTATGCTATCAGCTGCTCAACATCAACCGTGTTGTATCCCTTTTCCTTGATATATTTCAAATCGCTTTCGATCTCGCCGAGCATCACGCAATATTGCCCTGCACGTGCAGGATTTTTTGTTATCTGGTGGTACATAACAACGGGAAGTTCTTCAACCTGCGGTGCAGCCGACGTCCGATAAACCGCTGTGCCGAGCTTGAGCGTGCCTATAAGGGCAACAGCCGCACAAAGCGTCAGAAAAAAATAGCCTCTTTTTATTTTGAATACCATAAAAAACACCTCACCGCATTTGTATGCAGTGAGGCGAATTTTTATTTATTACCTTTAAGTGCAAGCTCAAGCCAGATTGAGCCGATATCCATTGCCTGGTAAAGGCCCTTCTTTTCGCTCCTTTTGACAATTCTGTCTTTGGGGCTTACGTTGGGGGCTGTGTCGAGAAGCTGGACTATAACCCTGTCTGCAACGTCAAGGTCGTTAACCTTTTTTGTGCTCATAACCTGCAAAAGCACTACGTACGGCTCGTTTGTGTAGCCATAGTAGATTGTGTTACCGCAACGGACAAGGGGCTTACCCTTGTAGCTGAGGAACTTTGCCTTTTTCTTTTCTGCCATTGGTCGGTTCCCCTCCTTATTTCTTGATATAGTTCTGGACGAGCGACTGAAGCAGCTCATAACGGTCGACCCTTGTGAGAATGCTGCGTGCATTCTTATGAGTCGTGATATATGTCGGATCTTCAGAAAGGATATAGCCTACGATCTGACTTACGGGATTGTAGCCTTTTTCCTTAAGGGCATCATATACAGTCTGCAACGTACGACGCATTTCTGCATCACGATCGTCGATAAATTCAAATTTTATTGTCTTGTCTGTCATTTATGACACCTCCAAAAACCAAACGTACAATTTGTATCGTACAGTTTATTATATACCATAACCGTCAATAAAACAATACCTTTTTTTATTTTTATGCTCTGAGCGATACACCAAGCTTATCGAGAGCCTTGACAGCGCGCTTCATTGCTGCGTCTGCCTCCTCATCAGTCATCGTTCTGTCAGCTGCACGCAGCTTGAGGCTGAATGCAACGCTCTTCATTCCCTCGGGAATCTGTGAGCCCTCGTAAACGTCGAAGAGGTCGATTGTTTCGAGTGTGCTGCCGACGGCTGAAGCGATTGTACGCTCAAGCTTGAGAACAGGCATAGCCTTCTCACATACGCAGGCAAGATCACGGCTTAGAGCCGGGAACTTGGGAAGCTGCTTATATGTGCGTCTGAGGTTGCTCAGCTCAAAGCAAACCTCAAAGCTGATTTCTGCAGCATATGCCTTTGTGCCGATTGAGTAGTTGCCGAGAACCTGAGGATGAACCTCGCCGACAACGCCGATTGTCTTGCCGTCCTTGCTGATAACAGCTGTTCTGCCGGGATGGTAAGAGGGATTGTCGTTGACTGCCTCAACATCGTAATCGGCAATACCGAGCTTTTCAAGAAGCTCCTCAACAACGCCCTTGATTGTGAAGAAATCACAGCCTGCACCGTACATACCAAGGCAAAGCATCATAGGCTCTGCAGGAAGCTCCTCGGTACCCTTTGTGATATATTCTTTTCCGATTTCGTAAAGATATGCCTTTGCGTTACGGTTATTGTAGTTTCTTGCGAGTGTTTCAAGCATTGAGGGAAGAAGTGTTGTTCTCATAACGCTTGTGTCTTCACCGAGCGGATTTGTGATAACAACGCAGTTGCGCTTCTCGCTGTCTGCAGGAAGGCAGATTTTGTCATAGCTCTTGGGGCTGATGAATGAGAACGTGCAGAGCTCTGAAAGTCCGCAAGCGAGCATTGTTTCGCCCATAAGGCGTTCAAACTTCTGCTCGGGTGTGTACTGAGCCGTTGCAACACCTGCAAGCTGTCTGTCGGGGATGTTATCGTAGCCGTAGAAACGTGCAATCTCCTCAGAGATATCAGCCTTGTGACGAAGGTCGCCGCGGAATGAGGGAACGGTGATAACGCCGTCCTCAACCTTGCAGCCGAGGCGCTCAAGTATAACCTTCTGCTCCTGTGCGCTAACGTCAATGCCGATAAAGCCGTTTACCCAATCAGGCTCGAAAGCGAGTGTGAAATCGGTTTTGTCTGAGCAGTCGCAATCGACAACGCCGTTTACTACCTCACCTGCGCCGAGCTGCTGAACAAGCTGAAGTGCTCTTTCGAGAATCTTGCGGCAGCCCTTGGGGTCGAGCTGCTTATCAAAGCGTGATGATGCCTCGGTACGCATACCAAGAGCCTTTGCTGTCATACGTACACTCGGGCCGTTGAAGCAAGCGGACTCAAAAACGATCGTATCAGTATCGTCCATAATGCCGCTGTACTCGCCACCCATAACACCTGCAACTGCAACGGGCTTGTTTGAGTCTGCGATAACGAGCATATCTCCGGTAAGCTCTCTTTCGACGCCGTCGAGAGTTGTGATCTTCTCGCCGTCCTCAGCGCAACGTACGATAACCTCGTTACCTTCAAGATAGCGAAGGTCAAAAGCGTGCATAGGCTGACCGTACTCGAGCATTACGAAGTTTGTAATGTCAACGATATTATTGATCGGGCGCACACCGCTTGCGCGGAGTCTTTCACGCATCCAGCGGGGTGACGGCTCAATCTTTACGTTTTTAACAACAGCACCTGCATAGCGGTAGCACTTATCGGGCGCCTTGATTGTAACCTTGAGAAGCTCGTTAACGTCGCCCTCACCGGGTTCAACCGTAGGAACAGGCTCCTCGAAATCCATACCGTATGTTACTGCAGCCTCTCTTGCAAGGCCGAGAACGCTCAGACAATCGGGACGGTTGGATGTGATTTCAAACTCAGTTACAACGTCGTTAAGGCCTATAGCCTCGCAGATATCCTTGCCGAGAGTGAGATCGCAATCATCACCGAGAACAAAGATGCCGTCCTCAATTGCATAGGGGAAATCGTGAGCAGTAAGACCAAGCTCACCGAGTGAACAGAGCATACCTGCGCTCTCTACACCGCGGAGCTTACCTTTCTTAATCTTCTTACCGCCTGCAACAACAGAGTTATCAAGCGCCGCAGGAACATAGTCGCCCTGCTTGAGGTTCTGTGCACCTGTGACGATCTGAAGATTTGATTCAGCGCCGACATTTACCCGGCAGATCCAGAGATGGTCTGAATCGGGGTGCTTTTCGAGAGATTCGATTCTGCCGACAACGATATTAGAAAGCTCCTCGCCCTCTGTTTCGTAACCCTCAACCTTTGAGCCGGAGAGAGTAAGCGCAGCAGCAAAATCCTTATCCGTAACATCAAGCTTCAGATAATCCTGAAGCCATCTTTTAGATAAAACCATTTTTATATCCTCCTTAACTTACCGCTGATTAAAATTGGCCGAGAAAACGCATATCGTTTTCAAACAGCAGACGCATATCGTCAATGTTAAAGCGGAAGAGTGTGAGACGCTCAAGACCTACACCGAATGCAAAGCCGCTGTAAACCTCGGGGTCAACGCCGCCGTTCTTGAGAACCTGCGGATGAACCATACCGCCGCCGAGAATTTCGACAAAGCCTTCACCCTTACAGAAGGGGCAGCCCTTGCCGCCGCAGCGGAAGCAGGTTACGTCAATTTCACATGAGGGTTCGGTGAACGGGAAATGATGGGGGCGGAGACGGATTTTTGTATCCTCGCCGTAAAGTCTCTTTGCAAAATCGAAGAGACAGCCCTTAAGGTCTGACATTGTGATGCCCTTATCAACCACAAGACCCTCGATCTGGTGGAAGAAGGGTGAGTGAGTTGAGTCAACAGCGTCTGAACGGTAAACGCTGCCGGGTGCAATAATACGGATCGGAGGCTTGGAATTTTCCATAACTCTGATCTGTACGGGAGAAGTCTGGGTACGGAGAAGCATATTCTCCGTGATATAGAATGTATCCTGTGTATCGCGTGCAGGATGCTCCTTGGGAATGTTGAGTGCTTCAAAATTGTAGTAATCCCACTCAACCTCAGGGCCTGTTGCAACCTCAAAGCCCATACCGAGGAAAATCTCCTTAACCTCGTCAAGCACGATTGAAAGCGGATGCTTGTGACCGAGAGCGACCTTCTTGCCGGGCATTGTAACGTCGAGTGTTTCACTCTCAAGTCTTGCCTTGAGCTCTGCAGCCTTGAGCTGGCTTACCTTTTCTTCAAGCTGAGCCTCAATAGCCTGTCTTACCTCGTTTGCGAGCTGACCGACAACAGGTCTCTCTTCAGCAGAGAGCTTACCCATCTGCTTGAGAATTGCCGTAACCTCGCCCTTTTTACCAAGGTATTTTACACGCAGAGCTTCAAGGTCTGCGTTTGAGGACGCTGCTTCAACAGCAGCCTTGGCTTCAAGAGCAATTGAATTTAACTGTTCCTTCAAATCTATCATCCTTTCGGTTAATTTACTGAAAAATAAAAGCCTTCGCCCCGACAAAGGGACGAAAGCTGATTATACTTCCGCGGTACCACCCGTATTTCCGCCAAAGAAGCGGACACTTTTGTGCCTTGTAACGGCGGCAACCCGTCACAGCCTACGCAGCAAATGCCTTCAGCCGTGCCGCTCCAAAGTGAAATTCGGCAACCTGACACTGCGGACCGTACTCCCAGCCTGCGGCACGGACTCTCTTCAGCGCAATTTTGTTCAGGTGCTTACTGTGCTTTTTCACAGCGTTTGTTATTCAATTAGCAGTAATTATATCATAATAATTATTATTTTGCAAGTGTTATTTTGGACAGAAGTCTCCGGCAAAAAAAGAACAGCCACCCTACTGGGTGACTGCCCTTGTCTGTGTTGGCAACGACCTATCTTCCCGGGCGGTTGCCCACCAAGTATTGTCGGCACGATTGAGCTTAACTACCGTGTTCGGAATGGGAACGGGTGGACCCTCAATGTCATAATTACCAACTGGCATGTTGGCGTCGACCTATCTTCCCGGGCGGTTGCCCACCAAGTATTGTCGGCACGATTGAGCTTAACTACCGTGTTCGGAATGGGAACGGGTGGACCCTCAATGTCATAAACACCAACTTCTCTGCAAGTCCGCCTCACAGAGCGCTCTGCTATAATATCAAAACGAATCGGACTTGTCAATAGTTTTTTTCAAATTTTTTCAAAAAATCCGAAACATCGTTCAAAACCGCAGAACACAGCATCTCTCTGCATTGCGGCAACACATCTTCAAACGGCAGATGCAAGGGATTGGTCTGAAAAACCGCAGCCACCCCGGGAGCAGAGTCAATACTGCTCACACCGCACACCACGACCACAGGCTTACCCTTCGAGCGTTTTATAACCTCGCTGGGCACCTTACCCATAAGGCTCTGGCTGTCAAATCTGCCCTCTCCCGTTATGATAACGTCTGCCCTTTCGGCTCTCAAATCAAAGCCGCAGATATCAAAAACCGCCTGTGCACCGCCCTTTAGTGTTGCACCAAGAATTGCACGCAATCCGTAGCCCATTCCGCCTGCCGCACCTGAGCCCGGGAACAAAGCACAATCTACTCCAACATCGGCAATAACAGCCTTTTCGTATTTGCGCAGTGCCTCATCCAAAAAAGCCACCGTCTGTGCATCGGCACCCTTTTGCGGTGAATACACGTATGCTGCACCGTTTTCTCCGTAAAGCGGATTTTCAACGTCGCAAAGCACGGTAAAATCACAATTTTTCACACGCGGGTCAATGCTGCTCATATCTATGCGGGCAACCTGTGACATGCCAAGACCGTTGGGAGCAACAGGCTCACCGTCTGCACCATAAAATCTTACGCCCAATGCAGAAAGGCAGCCGATACCGCCGTCTGTGGTTGCGCTGCCGCCTATACCGAGCACGATGTCAGTACAGCCTTCACCGAGGGCGGCAAGAATCAACTCACCCGTGCCGTAGCTTGTGGCACGCAAAGCATCATTAGCACCGCCGACAAGCGGCAGACCGCTCGCCTGAGCCATCTCGATAACGGCAGTTTTGCCCATAACGGCAAAATCCGCACGCACACGTCTGAAATCGGGTGCTGTAACCTCAACGCTTCGGAGCTGTGCACCGCAGGCAAAAACAAAGCTGTCGAGCGTCCCCTCACCACCGTCGGCAACAGGGATACCGTCCACCTCACAGCCGGGAACAGCAGCCGTAAGCGCATCACCGACAATGCTGCACACATCAACAGCCGACATCGAACCTTTAAAAGAATCGGGCGCAAGCAATATTCTCACAGCTGAAACTCCTCTGCAGAGAATTCGCCCATTGAAAGAGGCTTTGCGGGGATGCGGTTAAGCGGATCGTATTTAAACTTTCTGCATGTAGAATTTTTGAGCATAACGCCTTTCTTCTCACAAAGCACACCATCTTCTGCGGGAGTGTGCCTTCCGTAAACGCAGTTAGCGCATATTTTTTCAATTGATTTGAGATTCATAAGTTTTTTCTTCACTTTTCTCGCCTCCGTTTTTTATATTAACATACTTTTCTGTTTCTATCAAGGTCAATAACAAAAACCGCACAAAGTCCCAAAAGCGCAACGGCAGCAGGCGCAGAGGCAGAAAAAAGCTCTCCCCCGCCATCAGAAACAAACGAAGCAAAAGCAGAGACCTCAACAGGAAAAAAGTGAAGAAGCACACGGCATATAACGGCCATCAGCCCTGCATTTACAGCACGGAAAGCAAGAAACACCGCAACCGAAGTGCCCACCCTGCGAACATCACCGAGCAGCTGACACACTACGCATAAACCAGACCAACCGATAGTTGCGGCAACGGCGTAAATATTGCCGCTTTGCACAGCTGTGCGACAGCCGCAGGTCACCTCTGTCACACACCTGAGCACATTCAGCACGGGTCCGCTCATTCCAAGCTCTGTAATAAGCGAAATAAGGCACGAAAACGCCGTCACCCACGCAGATACCTTAAGCATTACAAGCGCCGATTTTTCCACCGCCTCCACAAGCACGGCGCTGCACGGCATCGGCAGAGAAGTGACCTGCCGCCGCACCTCAGGCACAGCGGCAGTAAACCCGAGCAAAACACCCGTAATCAGCGACGACAGACAAGACGAAGTAAAAAGTATTACGCCTGCCTTAAGGCTGCCCAGCATCACCGCACCGACAGCCGTAACCGTAAACGCAGGCCCCGCATTCACACAAAACAAAGTCATACGCTGAGCTTGCTCACGTGTAAGCTTACCCTGCTCAAAAAGCTTTGCCGTAACCGAGCACCCGACGGGATAGCCGCCTGCGAGCCCAAACGCTACAGCGGCAAATGCCTCACCCGGCAATCTGAACATATAACGCATTAACGGTGAAACGACCCGCATAACAGCACCCGACATCGGCAGCCCTGCAACAAATGAGCTGACCACCATAAACGGAAAAAGCGACGGAATGACCACTCCTGCGCACGTTTCAAGCCCCGAGCGCATTCCGTCAAGCGTTGCCTGCGGATATATAATCACAAGCACCGCTGCACTTACTGCCGCACAGCACCACACAGCCGACACGCCCCGTAGTTTCATTCTGCTCATACACAACACCCCTGAACTTCAAATCACACTATCCGCTGTAATTTTATTGAATTAAGGGTGCATATATTACATCGAGGTGATATGTAAAAATGAAGAAATACCCGTTCATATCGGAGCTGATAAAGGACAGCGACCTACCCAAAACGGCGTTCAAAGGCTACGCACAGACCGAGCTGATTTCAAACACCGAAGCCAGAATAGACGGCTGCAAAGGAATAATCGAATACAGCGAAGAAAAAATCGCGCTCAATCTCGGCAACGTATGCGCCGAATTCTGCGGAAGCCGACTTGTGCTCAGGCTGTTTGAAAGTGAGCAGGCTATAATCAACGGCTGTTTTTCCGCGATCAATTTCAGTTAGGGGCGCATTGAAATGTTTACTTATCTTTACAGATTTTTATGTGGCTATGTCTGTTTTACAGCACACAGCGGGTTCGCCGAGCGGTTTTTAAACCTTTGCGGCAGAAACGGAGTTCATTTGTGGAGCCTCACACGAAACGACAGCACGATCACAGCCTGCACGTCGGCAAAAGACTATAAAAAGATACGCAGCTGTGCCTCCCGCTCGGGAATGAAAGCCGCCATTACATCAAAACACGGTTTGCCGTTCTTTATAAAGAAATACCGAAAGCGCATAGGATTGCTGTACGGCGCGGTGTTTGCCGTATGCTTTCTGAGCATTATGTCAACGATGATATGGAGCATTAACGTAAGCGGAAACAACGCAGTAACCGAAAAACAGATAATCGAAGCACTTGAGCAGGCAGGAGTTAAACACGGCACGTTCCGAAAAAGTGTAGATGCGGTTTCCGTGCGGTTTTACGTTATGGAAAAACTGCCTGAAATTTCATACCTGACGATAAACGTGCTTGGAAGCTGCCTTGAGGTCAAGGTTGCAGAGCAGGCCGATGCGCCGCACCTGTCCGACACCTCCGTACCCTGCGACGTTGTGAGCCGTTTTGACGGACAAATTGCAGCTCTCGAGGTTTATCACGGCACGGCGCTGCACAAAAAAGGTGAAGCTGTGCGTAAAGGCGAAGTACTTGTCGGAGGATTCACCGAACTGACTAACGGAGCTGTCAAATTCAGGCACGCAGAAGCATATGCTGTTTTGCGCACTGATATCACCGTCAGCACCGTAACCGATGCAACACTCACCGCATCAGAGCTCACAAATGAAAAAAGCGGAATCACGCTGCACATATTCGGGGCTGACATTCCGCTCTACAAAAGACCGCAAGAAGCTCCAACCCTTGTACGTACGCGCGTTCTGACCCTCAACAGCGTACGTATGCCATTCTCCGTAACACGCGAAATCTATCGCACGTATTCGCAGAAATCGGTTACTCTCGACGAAAAAAAGCTTACACTTTCCACAGCTGAAAACCATTGCGAACAAAAGGCAGAATCACTGGCTGATGCTCACATCTGCTCGCAGAAGTTGACGGTAACACACAGCGACAAAGGCACTGCTGTAAAGGGTGAATACTTTGCAGAAGTCAGCGCGGGTGTTGCAAAAGAAATGCTCACAGAATAAAAAAGGGCTTGCCGTACGGCAAGCCCGAAAAGCTTTATACGATTATTTTTTATTGATACGTGTAGCGTAGCTGACTGCCTCATAGATAAGTACTATACCCACAAGGATAACTGCCATGATCAGAGAATGACGGAGATTGATTACGCCCCTGAGATTAATATCAAAAAGTATCTCGGAGCCTATGGCAATAACGGCAAGCTGAACAGCTATGGCAGAAAAAGTATGTCTTCTGCTGATAACTCCGTATGATATGAGCAGCGTCATTATAGCTGTGGTTACCGTAACCATAAGGGCAATGGGAAGTACGTAGCCCGTATACCAGACAGCACCTTTGTTTACAAAGGAAAGCAGCACCATATAAAGCGAAATAACAAGGAAGCATATGCTTGCGGTTACCGCCGGCCTTTTCGGCTTCATAGCGGGCAAAACAGCCACCATCCACAGACACATCAGAATACCTATTATGTACAGCGACCAGGAAATAATACCGGGCTGTGCAAAAGAGGGGCTGAGTTCAAAGAATGAAAGCA
Source organism: Acutalibacteraceae bacterium (assembly GCA_045606785.1). GTDB lineage: Bacteria > Bacillota > Clostridia > Oscillospirales > Acutalibacteraceae > UBA8612. Next base: position 20,093 of record JAZUSN010000057.1, read on the forward strand.
GGCTGAGCATCCATTCGGGTGCACCGAGGTAATCCACAACCAGAAGAACCAATGCAGGAAAAGCTATGAGTGCGGTAGCAATTGCCGCATAGCCTTTGCTCTTGGCATCCTTGTCGGGAGCCTGAGCGTTCGCGCGACGTCGGGCATTTGCAGACGCCCCCTGAGGTACGGGCTGTACAACGCTAGGTAAAAGCTGTGCATTACAATTGGGACAGATTACTGAACCGTCGGGTATCTGAGCATTACAGTTACTGCAAATCATAAATAATCTCCTTTCGGGATTTTAATACTAAAGTTTATTTTTTGAGCTCTTCTTCGTACAATTCGTTGACCGCTGCCATAAAAGCCTTTTTGTCGCTACAGGCACGGTAACAGGCAATAATTGCCCTTTCATCGGCATTGCACTTGGAAAGCTCCAATTCGCTGATAATGCCGGATGCCGTATATCCACCTTGCTCATCGTTACAGAATTCGGGAGCAACCTCGGGAATTTCAAAATCGACGAGCGTGTTTATATCAACACCGAATGCCATTGCGATTCTCTTGAGGTTATCAATACTTGGCTCTGTTTTGCCGTTTTCATAGTAAGCGTATGCCGAACGGTCCAGACCGATAACCCTAGCGATATCGTCCTGCCTGAGTCCCGCGAGCTTTCTGTACCTCTTTAAATTATCCGAGAACATATCTTTTTACCCCTTTCGCTGAATTCAGCACATCAGATGTAATCGGCAAGTGCAGCAAGGTCCTTCACCACAACGCTGGCAGGTATGCCTGCCGTTTCGTACTCTTCAACAGTAGTCACGCCGCTGAGCACAAGAGCGCAGGGAATATTGTGGTCGGCACCTATTGCAATATCCGTTGCAAGTCTGTCACCGATGAAAGCAATCTCATCGCGCTCACAGCCGAGCATAGATGTAATGTAATCAACCGTCTGTGTCATCGGCTTGCCCATAACGAGCGGACGCTTACCTGTTGAAGCGGCAAACATCTCAATCATTGAGCCTGTGTCGGGCATAAAGCCGTCAGCCATCGGGCAGTTGAAATCGGGATGCGTTGCGATATAGACCGCACCCTGTGCGATATAATTAGCTGCCTTGTTGATTTTTTCGTAGGTGAGGGTTGTATCAAAGCCGAGCACAACCACATCGGGTGATTCATCGACAAGGTTGATGCCTGCATTTGCAAAATCGTTTGTAAGTCTCTCATTACCTAGCAGATATACTCTTTCACCTGCGTGATTTTTCTTGAGGTAATCAATGGTAACGTGCGATGAGATAACGATTTTGTCCTCTGACACGGGGTAGCCCATTTTCTTCAGTTTCTCACAGCAGACTGCAACGTTGTTGGAGGAGTTATTGGTGAAAAAGCGAAAATCCTTACCGCAGGCAAGAGCCTTATCGATAAAGCTGTCCGCACCCGGAATTATCTCGCCGCCGAGATAAAACGTGCCATCCATATCAATGATAAAATACTTGGTTTTTGCAAAAATTGACTTATCCATTAAGTTTATTTTCCTTTTGCTCTTCAGATTTATCAGAAGCCGAAATCAAAGCTGAATCCGCCATCGTTTCCGTAAACTCCGCGAGTTGTGGTTTCTTCCTGCACAGGAGTGTTGTTATCCTCTATCAGTTTAACCTTAACCTTGAATTCGGAGGTTGAATACCTGCCGCCCACAGTTTCTATGCGGAATAAAGTGAGCTCAATCGTATCGCCGACGGATGAATCCTCAATCAGCTCAAGGAGCACGTCGGGTGTATCGAGGTCCTTGCCGTTGACGGCGATGATCATGTCACCGGGCTGAGCCTCGGTGTTTGAAAGGCTGCTGTTTTTATCAATCGAATAAATAACGAGTGAACCGCTGGGAAGGTCCATCATCTGGACAGCCATTCTGTATATCTCGCTGACAGCAGACGAATCGTTTGTAAGGTAAGAAATGCCGAGCTTTGCTCTGCCGGGAACATATCCGTAGGCCATAACCTTATTGATAACATCCTTAGCCTGAGTTATCGGAATTGAAAAAGAAATACCTTCAAACTCAGTTGCGGCAATCTTTGAAGAATTAATACCTATTACCTGGCCGTATTCATTGACAAGCGCACCGCCCGAGTTACCGGGGCTGATAGCGGCATTGTGCTGTATACATACCATATCATAGCCGATGCTGCTTGTGATATTTCTGCCTATTGCGGAAACCTTGCCGTCAGTAAACGTACCAAACAGAGCCGAACCGCCGGGGTTACCGATTGCATACACAGTACCGCCGACCCTAAGAGCATCGGAATCGCCGAATTCAGCAACCTGTAAGCCTGTTTTCTGAATACGAAGAACACCTATATCGGTACGCGCATCATAGCCGACGATCTGTGCATCGCAGCGCTCACCGTCGGCAAACTGAACCACGACCTCAACACCCGCATCGGAGATGACGTGTGCACAGGTGAGGATGTACGTGCACTTGCTCGCACGATCCTCCTTCATAATGATTCCGGTACCCTCTGTGTAGACCGAGTTATCCTTATACACTACGATTGCAACGTTGATTGCGGCAATCTTTTCGTACACCTGCTCAGCTGTAAGCACGCTGCCTGCAGGAGCAGAGTTATTTTGAGCGGTAGGTGTTTCATTTATCTCAATTGACGGAGCGTTTTTATCGGGAACAGGAGCGCCGTTTTGCGTCGAACCGATATCGTCTCCGCCTCTGATAAGTGAAATCGGAATTGCAACAGCCGAAACAGCAATTGCAATAGCCAGGATGATTATAAACACCCTGCGGCCTTTTTTGTTTGTTTTGAAAGCAGCCTCTGACTGCGCAGCTGTTTTCTGAGGCTCGGCTGCGTCATACGGTGAAGGCGCGTAAGGCGTGTAATAATTACCGCCCTGCGCTGCATTGTTATAAGAATCACCACCGATGGGCTCCACCGTTATTTCAAAATCTGTAGGATCTTTCTCTTCAGCGGGCTCTGCCGTCGTTTCGAAGTCCGTGGGGTCTTTTTCTTCCGTATATCCTGCCGTTGCCCCGAAATCATCTGCGCCGTTTTCATCAACCGGCACGGGATTTATTTCTTCCGGAGTAACGTTTTCTTTGTTTTCAAACTCTTCCATTTGTTTCTCTCCTTTCGGGTTGTAACCCGATAATAACACACGTAGCTTGAGACGAAATATAGAGGGAGTAAATTTTCAGTTAACAATGTGTGTCATCCGTGTTGCAAACTTATTTACTCTTCGGCAGAGTAAATATAAACTCCGTGTATCTTCCTTCCTTGCTTTCTGCGTATATCTTTCCGCCGTGAAGCTCCAATATACTCTTAACAATATACAGACCGAGTCCCGTGCTTTTCGCATCGGCACTGCGCGACTTATCAACCTTATAGAAACGCTCGAAAATACGCTCAATTTCGTCGGGTGAAACACCTGCACCGCTGTTGAGAATATGCGTTTCGGTGCTGTCGTCGGTTTCAACTATGCTTACGCTGATATAGCCGTCGGCCGGTGTGAATTTGACCGCATTGTCAACAAGATTATACACGACCTGGCCGAGCAGGTCCTTGTCAGCTCTTACAGTGTGCTGACCGAGAAGGTCAAGCCCTCTTACCTCGACCTTACCGTCGCTTATCTTCTTTTCGAGGTTCAGGAATGTATTGAGCAACATAGCCGACAAATCGACGTCGCTGAAGCTCAGATCAAGCTGACCTGCCTCAATTTTGGAAAGATTAAGCATTGATACAACTATACGCGAGAGGCGCTTTACCTCTTCGGAAACTATTTTAAGGTAGTGCTCCTGCTGCTGTGCGGGTATCGTTTCGTCGAGTATGCCGTCGATAAAGCCGCCGATTGTTGTCATAGGCGTTTTCAGCTCGTGCGAAACATTTGCCACAAAGCTGCGGCGTGATGTTTCAAGCTGAGCCAGACTGCTCGCCATTTTGTTGAACGAAACAGCAAGCTGACCTATCTCGTCACTTCTCTCAAGGTTTACTCGGGGTGTAAAATCACCCGAGGCGTAGCTCTTTGTGACGTCCGCCATCTGCATAATCGGCTTTGTGATCGTATGCGACACAAAGTAAACCGCAAGCACGGCAAGTAACATAACAACGAGCAGAGATATCAGAAGAATCTGCGCGATGGGAAAAACGAAATCAATAATTGCACCCGTAACGGGGGCAACTGCAAAAACAAGAGCAACCGTGTGACCCGCAACCTGTACAGGCTCACCGACTATGAACTGAGCCTCGTCAAACTGTCCGCCAAGATTGCTGACGGTAGAATATGACTCCATCAGAATATCGTCGATAATCTTCTGCGTTATTATCAGATTATCGTGATACTCACAGGCATCGGCAATAACCGACCCGTCCACCAGAAACTCACGGCACATTATGACGTGACCCGTCGTATCGCAAATAAAAACATCGGCATCAATTGAAGTCGAGATGAGTGAAAGTGACGAACCGAGTGCGGTAATCGAATCACCGTCACCAAACATTGAGATATATCCGCCCGAAAGCAGGTCGGATGCCGACTGTGCTATGTTGTGCACGTTTTCTGTCAGCAGCTCTGCCCTCTGCTTATACCAGTAGTTGCCTGAGAAAACCATAAGCGCAATACTGAGCAGCAGGAAACAGGCCAATATGATGGACATGATCATAAGTGAATATCGCATACGAAGCGACATGCCCGAAAATCTGTCCTTGATCTTGATTTTTTTCATACGATATTCACCTCCGTATCAGTGTAATACCGTCGGATCAATCCTTTGTTTCGAACTTGTAGCCTACGCCCCATACCGTGCGAAGCTCCCACTTGTCGGAAACACCCTCAAGCTTTTCGCGAAGGCGCTTGACGTGAACGTCAACAGTACGGGAATCGCCGTAATAATCGAAGCCCCACACCTCATCAAGAAGCTGGTCACGCGTATAAACTCTGTTGGGGTTACTTGCAAGGTGGTAGATAAGCTCCATCTCTTTGGGCGGAGTATCAATCTGAACACCGTTTACGCGAAGCTCATAGTTTGTAAGGTTGATAAGCAGTTTGTCGTACTGGACCTCCTGCACGGAAGCCACGGGAACGGCTGCGCTGGAACGGCGGAGCACCGCCTTGATTCTTGCAACAACCTCCTTGGTGTCGAAGGGCTTGACTATGTAGTCATCCGCACCTAGCTCAAGGCCGAGAACCTTATCGAAAGTCTCGCCCTTTGCCGTGAGCATAATTATCGGCTTGTCAGAGGTCTTGCGGACCTCGCGGCAGACCTGCCAGCCGTCGAGCTTGGGCAGCATAATATCGAGCAGCATAAGATCGGGCTGCTGCTCACGAAACAGCTTTACCGCCGCAGCACCGTCGTTTGCGATGATTACGTTAAATCCCTCTTTTTCGATATAAAGTCTGAGAAGCTCGCAAATGTTGGTGTCATCATCGACGATAAGAATTTTTTCAAGTGCCATATCATTTACTCTCCCTGATAAATTTGTCGTAGTCATATACGTACACAGTGTAATTATAACACATTTTCAGCAAATGTGAAGAGGTTAGAAAAAATTTTTGAATGTTTTTTAAATTCATTGACGAACAAAGATTTATTTGATATTATAAATAATAATTATTTACTTGTCGGAGTATGCCCAAAGCACACCGACACAAGAAAGGCGGATTTAAAACCATGAGCAAACCTAACAAGCTTCCTCTCAGCATCTGGCTTAACCTGGTCCTTTTCGGATTTATGGGTCAGGTTGCGTGGGCAGTAGAAAACAACTTCTTCAACCTTTACCTTTTTAACGAAGTAGGCGGCACGATGGAGCACACCTCCATGATGGTTACCGCAAGCTCCGTTGTAGCTGTTGTGACCACACTCTTTATGGGCAGCCTGAGTGACAAGATAAACAAGCGTAAGATTTTCATCTGCGCAGGCTACATCATCTGGGGCTTCACTGTTATGGTTTTCGCCCTGCTCCACCCCGATTACATTTCAAAGCTTATGGGCACAACACCTGCCGGTGCAATCACCGCAACCGTTATACTCGTAATCATTATGGACTGCATTATGACCTTTATGGGCTCAACAAGTAACGACGCAGCGTTCAACGCATGGATAACCGACGTTACTTCAGTTTCCAACAGAGCAAAAACCGAAACCGTACTCGCTGTTCTTCCCGTTGTTGCACTCGTTGCCGTTACAGGCGCATTCGGTGCTCTTTCGGGCAAGTTCGGTTACCCGGTTTGCTTTATCGGCCTTGGTCTCATCGTTACGCTTTGCGGTATCATCGGCATCTTCTCAATCAAAGAATCCAGAACAGGCGTCAAGACAACCGCAGGCTTTGTCGAAACAATGACCTACGGCTTCAAGCCTTCCGTTATCAAGGGCAACAAGAGCCTTTACCTTTCACTCGTATCAATGGGCATCTTCTCGGTTGCAAGCCAGGTATTCTTCCCATACCTCTTCATCTACGTTGACCACTGCATAGATATGAGCACTCTTTCTTCAACACTCACCGTGCCCGTAATCATTCTTGCAGTTGTGGTAGTTGTAGCAGTTATTGCAACGCTTGTTTCCTCCATCATCCTCAGCGACAGAAAGGGCAAGGCCCCCTTCCTCTTCCCCTCTGCGATCATGTTTATCGTCGGCCTTGTTCTCGTATTCTTCGCAGGCAAAAACATCGTCTGGTTTGCACTTTCGGCGCTCATTGCAATGGGCGGCTACGGCCTTCTTATGATTATGCTCGGCGCAGCAATCCGCGACTTTACACCCGAGGATAAAGCAGGTCAGCTTCAGGGTATCCGTATGATATTTTCCGTTCTCCTGCCTATGACTATCGGCCCCGCAGTTGCCGTTGCCGTAACAAACAGATACGCTGTTGACACTTATCTCAACGAGTACGGCGAGGCTGTAAACGTACCCGTGCCGCACATATACCTTGCATCCGCGGCAATCGGCGCACTCATCTTCATTCCGCTTATCTTCCTTGCAAAGACACTCAAGAAAAAGAACGAGAGCTAATACCCGACTCAACCTAAACGGAGGCACGCTTATGAAAAAACTTATCAGCATCATTCTCTGCATTACAATGCTCTGCGGTATTGCCGCCGTACCCTCTTACGCAAGCTCGGACGAGCCCGAGTGGGACGGTGACCCCGTTGTATTCATCCAGGGCTTCACAGGCTCACCGCTTATCAAGGACAAGGGACTCGAAACAGAGGAAACAATTCTCGGTCCCGGCTCCGAATTCAACATTCAGAAAATACTCAGCGCTGTTCCCTCGATCGTAGTGGGCATTGCAATCTTTGCCCTCACGGGTAACAGCGACCTTCTTTCCGCCGGCTTCGCTGACCTTGCAAGTGACAAGCTTGATAAACTCGCTTGCCTTGAAGACGGCTCATCAAAATACGACGTATCAACCTACCCTCACTTTGCCGAGGAAGCCTCCGCCGCTTCACTTGTAGCTAAAGGTGAGGAAGAATACATCCCCGAGGCAGGTATCACGGACGAAATCAGAAAGACCGTACCCGACGAATACTTTTTCGTATTCAACTCCGACTGGAGAATGGGTCAGGTTGACAACGCCGAGCGGCTTGATTGGTTTATCGGCGAAGTGCTGCGTATAACCGGCAAGGATAAGGTTGACATATACGCACTCAGCCACGGCGGTCAGACAGCCGCCACATACCTTTATTACCACGGCACGGAAAATGAAGTGGACAATGTTGTCCTCAACGTTCCCGCAATCTGCGGCACAAGCATCGTAAAGGGACTTCTCGGTGACGGTGCGGCAAACTTCAGTATGGATGAAATCAGCCGTTTTCTCGCCGTAATGCTTCGCACGGAAGCTGACTTGAGAATCCTCGGCGATATCCTCCCCGGCAGATTCCTCAACGACCTGCTCAAGGTTGTTTTTGTCGACGTGTTCCAGCCCCACGCCCTGCGCTTCGGCAGCATCTGGGACTTTATGGACGTTGAAACGTACAAAGAGTATAAAGCAAAATATCTCGACCCGACAGTAAACGCAGGCATTATCGAAAAGGCTGACAAGATGCACTTCGAGTGTATGGCAAACATCGGTGAAGGACTTCGCCTTGCACGCGAAAGCGGAGTCAACGTCAGCATTATGTCAAGCTACGGCACGCGCCTCGGCTCGGGTGAAGCCATAGACGCCGACTTTGTAATAGACACGGTAAGCACATCCGGCGCTTACTGCGCTGTTTACGGCGAGCATTTCAAGGACGGCTACACCGCAAAGGGCACGGTATGCAGCAACTCCGCACACAACCACGTATCACCCGACCGCACCGTTGATGCATCCTGCGCATATTTACCCGAACACACCTGGTTTGTCAGAGGTCAGTATCACGGTCAGGCGGCGTACGACAGCTACACTCTGTCCCTGCTGCTCAAGCTCCTGCTTACCGATGATATCGCAGACGTACACTCCGATCCCGACTATCCGCAGTTTGAAATCGCACAGTGCCCCGTTGACGCAATGTACGTTAAATTCACAAATGAGATTTCCGGCAGATTCAACAGCGAAAGCGATGAGCTTCTCGTGCGCAATCTTTCCGCCGAATATTCACTTGTAATCCGCGGCATAGAGGCTGACGGCTGCACGTTTGACTGCGAGCGCAGAGCTGTCGTAGCCCCCGGCGAAGAGCTTTTAATCCCCTGCGAGGGCATAGGCGAAAACGAACATATCAGCATTGAGATAACATACACACGCAAAGGCGAGATCTTCACACCCGCATTCACAAAGACGGTTTATTTCACAGCCGCCTGAATTCAAGGAGCAAAGGTTTAAATGAAAAGGTACATCAGCATATTTATGTGCGCTGTCATCATTTTCTGTTCGACAGCCGTTTCAATAGATGCTAAAGAGCAGCGCTCCCCCTCCTTTGAGTGGGACGGTCATCCGCTCGTATTCATCCAGGGTTATTCAGGTCCTGCGCTCATCAGAGACAGAGGCCTTGAAACCGAGGAACAGGTATGGGCAATCAAGCCTAAAGATGTTGTCGAGATGGTCGTTCCGAATCTTTTCGACATCATTTCAAGCGTTATCGACTACTCAAAGGGCGATACTCAGCCTTTTGTTGACTGCTTCCGTGATGCTACGGCTGAGCTGTTTGACAACATCTCTATGAAACCCGACGGCACTTCAAAATACAATATCACATCATATCCTCAATACGTAACAGAGGCCTCCGTCAAATACATCAACGAAGAAAAAAACGGCGACTATCTGCCTTTGACGGAGGGCGAATTCATTGAGGACCTGTGTCTGACCATACCCGAAGATCAGATATTCATTTTCAACACAGACTGGAGAAGAAGCCAGATCGTAAATGTCGAGCATCTGGACAGCTTTATTGACGAAGTGCTCGAATTCACGGGCAGCGACAAGGTTGACCTTTACGGAATGAGCCACGGCGGTCAGCTTACAGCCACTTACCTCTACTACCACGGCACAGAGGGCAAGGTTGACAACGCTGTTATGAACTCACCTGCAATCGGCGGCACAAGCCTTGTTATGGAGCTTCTTGGCAGCGAGCCTATAGCGTTCAACCTCTCGGAGCTTGCACGTTTCGGCGCAATTATGCTTCATATGGAGGTTGACCTTCGCTGGCTTGCAGAAATGCTGCCCGCAGAATTCCTCAACAGTCTGCTCAAATCCGCATTCAACGAGGTTCTGCTGCCTCACGCAATTCATTTCGGCAGCATATGGGACCTTATGGACACCGCAACCTACAAGGAGCTGCGTGACATCTACCTCGACCCGGTTAAAAATGCCGACATCATTGAAAAAGCAGACAAGATGCACTTTGAATGTATGCCCGATATGAGCAACGGGCTCAAACGTGCACAGGAGGCAGGCGTTAACATCGCCATCCTTGCAAACTACGGCACGCATCTGGGCACGGGTGAAGCTATTGACTCCGACTTTATTATCGACACGGTCAACACCTCGGGGGCAACCGTTACGCCCTTCGGCGAGCGTTTTGCCGCCGACTACACACAGCGCAACACCACCTGCACAGATCCGACGCACAACCACATCTCACCCACACGCACACTCGATGCATCAACGTGTTTTCTTCCCGAAAACACCTGGTTCAACTATGAACAGTACCACACACAGACCTGGTGGGATACCTACACAAGGTCTCTGCTGCTCGAGCTTGTGCTTACGGATAATCTCAAGGACGTTTACTCCGACCCAAAATTCCCGCAGTTTGAAATAGCCCAGGCTCCGCCTGACGGTGTATACGTCAAATTCACAAACGAATCCTCAGGCTTCTACAACGAAAAGAGCAATACCCTGCTTTTCCGTAACCTTGCCGGAAGCAAAATCGTTATCAGATCAATCAAAATAAACGGAGAAACATATCCGCTTGATGAAGAAATCAAGCTGAAAGAGGGCGGCGAAATCGAGCTGCCTTACACACCTGACAAATCGGGTCTCATTACAGTCGAGACCGAATACGTCGTTAAGAGCTTCATAAACTCCGCACCTTATACGAGAACGCTGTACTTCTCACCTACCAAATAAAAAGCTGGTGATAAACAATGGCTGCCATATCCGACAAAAAGAAAAAAACACTTGCCGCCGTCTGCATTCTTGTTGCAGTCGCCGTTGCCGTATCGCTTGTTGTAAAACACCTTACAAGCAGCAAGATTCACGATCTTGACAGCGCAGGAATAACAGACACCTCGCAGATAACGCTGATATCCCACCGCGGTATGAACATTGTCGCACCCGAAAACACACTCGAAGCAGCAGAGCAGTCTGCCGCTTACGGCTACACCCACATTGAGTTTGACATAAGACTGACCAAAGACGGCGTCTGGGTGCTTATGCACGACGAGGACATAAAGCGCACGACAAACGGCAAAGGCAAGGTAAGCGAGCTGACGTACAAGCAGCTGTTTGAACACCGTATTGCAAAAAAAGACGGCAAATCCATCCATATACCTACGCTCAACGAAATGCTCTACCTTTGCAACGATCTCGGGCTTCATCCCGTAATCGAAATCAAGCAGAGCGGAACAGATTTCATTCAGGAGCTTGTTCAGAGTACGGGATATATAGTCAACGAATGCACATTTATTTCCTTTGACCGCGAACAGGTTGAGATGATATCGGATATTCTTTCTTCAGGTCACAACGTGCTCACCCACGATAACACCGACCTTTACTGGCTGGTCAGCGACCTGAGTGATGAAACACTTGAAACCGCAAAAACCGACCTTAAAATAGGCGTATCCTTTAACGGCAACAAAGCAGGCTCGCAAGATGAAATTGCCAAATTCACAGCAGCAGGGCTTCCCCTCGCTACCTGGACTATTGATTTCCCCGAAAGGCTGGCAGAGCTTTATGCGTTGGGCATAACGACCTTCACCACCAACAGCATTGCCCCCGACGCGGCTCCCGAAGTAACCACAGACGAGGTAACGACAAATGGCAGAGGCTAAAATACACGGATGTTTATGCCGCAACTGCGGTATAGAGCTGATATCACACAGCAAATCGGCTGACACGTACTGCCGTTTTTGCGGTGCACCTGCTCTTGTTGCTCAGGATTACGATAATATCACGCTTCCCGAGCTCGTCATTCCCTTTGAAGTTGACAAACAGCGGGCGGGACGCACTTTTTTACAACATCTTTCCAAGCGACCTCTTTCGCTTTCCGCACTCACACATAAGGCAAAGAGCGGCAACTTCAGCGCAGTGTACGTGCCCGTTTGCCTGAACGATATTGAAATGCAGACTGATATAACTTTGTCTGAAGGCAGCACTACCGTTACGTCCTGCGCAAAGGACGTATTCATCAACGCAGGCACACATATTTCTCCCGGGCTTTTCAGCCTGCTCGGTCCCTTTGATTTCAGCGCAGCAACACAATACGGCGAGGAGCACCACAACATCCCGTTTGAGAAGCACGCCAACTTTGAGGAGCGTACCGATGAGCTGACCGAAGAAATTAAGGTGCAGGCAATTGCAAAAGCCAAGGAAGCACTCGGGCAGGATTCCCCTGCAAGGTTTGAATCCTGTACCCACAGCGTAACACACTCAAACCGACGCTTTGCACTTGTTCCGCTGTGGATCCTCAGCCACCCCTGCAAAGGCTACTCGCAGCAGCTTTTCATCAACGGACAAAGCGGAAAAATTATCGGCGAGATTCCGCCGAGCATATCGCGCATTGCAGCCCTCTTCGGCATCATTGCCGCAGGCTGTACGGTTATCGGCGAATTGATATGGATGGCGGTGAAGTGAAAATGAAAAGAATTATATTTTTCATCTGCGCTGCCGCGATGCTGATTTCACTTGCCCTTACGGTAAACGCGCAGAAAGACGAAATGTATTACGAAGAATATGACAACTACGAAGAATTCGAGCAGGATTATTACGACACGGTAGTTTTCCCCGAAGAGGAAAAAACACAGTCCAAAATCAGCTTTTCTCCCATTCCTCCGATTATCGGAGTTGTTGCAGGCGCGGCAGTCGTTTTTGTGCTGTACCGCAAGCACACGCTGTCTGCCCGCAGAGCACCCGCACCTCATCCGGAGCGGATAAAAGCGGTTCATACCGTAACAGACACGAATACTCTTTGAAAGGTAACTATAGATATGACGAACAACGAAAAACTTGCACAGCTGCTATTCCCGAACATCACCAAAACCCCCGAGGATTACGAAGCTATTTATCCGCCGAGAAATCTTCCGGAAGGTGCCAGAGTAACGCGTTTTGCACCCAGCCCCACAGGCTACCTTCATATGGGTGGCTTCTTCGGCGCCCTTGTTGATATTCTCACAGCACAGGTTTCAGGCGGTGTATCATTCCTCCGAATTGAAGACACCGACAAAAAGCGTGAGATCGACGACGGCGTTTCAGCCATCATAAAGGGCTTTGATTACTTCGGCGTTGAATTTACGGAAGGCGTAACAGGCTTTGGCACGGAGAAGGGCGACTACGGCCCCTATACACAGAGCCAACGTGCCGAAATCTATCAAGCGGTTGCAAAGAGCCTTGTTGAAAAAGGCTTTGCCTACCCCTGCTTCTGTACTGCAGACGAGCTTACTGCCTTGCGTGAAAAGCAGGAGGGCGACGGCGCACTCATCAAAGGCTACTTCGGCAAATATGCCAAGTGCCGTGATTTGAGCTTTGAGGAGCAGGAAAGACGAATCAAAGCAGGCGAAAGCTATGTTATCCGTCTGCGTTCATCGGGTGACGAGAACAAGCGTATCGCATTTGAGGACGTTATCAAGGGCAAAATCGAAATGCCCGAAAACATTATAGACGAGGTCCTCCTCAAATCAGACGGAATCCCCACCTATCACTTTGCTCACGTGTGTGACGATCACCTTATGAGAACAACTCACGTAATCCGCGGTGAAGAGTGGATTTCCTCCGTACCCAAGCACATCGAGCTGTTCAGAGTCTGCGGCTATAAGCTGCCCAAGTTTGCACACACACCTCAGGTTCTCAAAATTGACGAAGAGACGGGCGACAAGCGCAAGCTCTCCAAGCGTAAGGACCCCGAGGCTGCCGTTGGCTACTTCGTAGAGGAAGGCTTCCCGAAGGAAAGCGTGCTCGAGTACCTGCTCACCCTCATCAACTCCAACTTCGAAGACTGGCGCAGAGCCAACCCGAAGGAGGATATATCCAAATTCCCCTTCAACCTCAAGAAGATGAGCATCAGCGGCTGTCTGTTTGACCTTATCAAGCTCAACGACGTAAGCAAAAACGTTATCTGCGTTATGAGTGCCGCTCAGGTCTACGAAAACGTCGCAGCCTGGTCCGCACAGTTCGACCCCGATTTCAACAGAATTTTCACAGCTGACCCCGCATTCTCGACAGCAGTGCTCAACATTGACCGAGAGGGCCCCAAGCCCAGAAAAGACATCGCAAAATGGAGCGAGGTCAAAGCATTTGTCAGCTACTTCTACAACGAGCTTTATACAGCTGACGTTAAATTCGATGAAAAATTATCAGCTGACGATTTAAAGGCAATACTTACCACGTACCTTACGGTTTACGACCCTGCTGACGATAAGGACGCGTGGTTTGCAAAGATAAAGGAGATGTGCGAGCCGCTCGGCTTCACACCCAATGTCAAAGAGTACAAAAAGAACCCCGAAGCATTCAAGGGCCACGTCGGCGACGTTTCGGGTGTTATTCGTATGGCAGTCACCTCCCGCTCCAACACGCCCGACCTGTGTGCTATTATGCAGCTGCTGGGCAAGGACGAGGTAACAGCCAGAATCAACAACGCAATCGCAACACTTTAATCCACGGAGGTAAACTACAATGGAAGAAGAAAGAGTATCAAATTTTATTCACGACTTTATCGATGAAGACCTGGCCGCAGGTGTCAACACCAGAGTTCAGACACGTTTCCCACCTGAACCCAACGGCTACCTTCACATCGGCCACGCAAAGGCTATCTGCATTGATTTCAGCACAGCTGAAAAATACGGCGGCGTATGTAACCTCCGTCTTGACGATACAAATCCCTCGAAAGAGGACGTAGAATACGTAGACGCTATCAAGGAAGATATCGAGTGGCTCGGCTTCAAGTGGAACGAATGTCTCTATGCATCCAGCTACTTTGATTTTATCTACGAGTGCGCAATCAAGCTCATCAAGGACGGCAAGGCATACGTATGCGACCTCACGGCCGATGAGATAAGAGAATACCGCGGCACGCTCACGGAGCCCGGCAAAAACAGCCCCTACCGTGACCGCTCTGTTGAAGAAAATCTCGACCTTTTTGAGCGTATGACCAAGGGCGAATTTGCTAACGGTGAGCGTGTGCTCAGAGCAAAAATTGATATGGCTTCACCCAACATCAATATGCGTGACCCCGTTATCTACCGTATTGCACACGTCAGCCACCACCAGACAGGCGACAAGTGGTGCGTATACCCGATGTATGACTTCGCTCATCCCCTCTCCGATGCCAAAGAAAGAGTAACCTACTCACTCTGCTCACTCGAATTTGAAAACCACAGACCGCTTTACAACTGGGTGCTCGACCAGATTGGCTTTGATGAGCCGCCCAGACAGATTGAGTTTGCCCGTCTTAACGTCAACTACTGCCAGACAAGCAAACGTAAGTGCCTTGAGCTTGTTGAAAAAGGCATTGTCAGCGGCTGGGACGACCCGAGAATGGTCACTCTTTGCGGTATGCGCCGCAGAGGCTACCCCGCAACAGCCGTACGCGAATTCATCAACAGAGTCGGCGTATCAAAGGCATACAGCGTTGTTGACTACGGTCTGCTTGAGGCTTGCGTACGTGATGACCTCAACGCAAACGCACCCCGTGCAATGGCTGTGCTTGACCCGCTCAAGGTTGTTATCGACAACTATCCCGAGGGTCAGACAGAAACAATTGAGGTTGAAGTCAATCCCGATAAGCCCGAGCTCGGCAAGCGTGAAGTCACATTCTCTCGCAATCTTTTTGTTGAGCGTGATGACTTTATGGTTGAGCCTGTCAAGAAGTATTTCCGCCTCTTCCCCGGCAACGAGGTAAGACTCAAGGGCGCATACTTCGTAACCTGCACAGGCTATGAAGCAGACGATGACGGCAACGTAACCTGCCTGCACTGCACATATGACCCTGCAAGCAAGGGCGGCAACTCACCCGACGGACGCAAGGTCAAGGGCACACTCCATTGGGTAAGTGCAGACGACTGCATCGAAGCCGAAGTACGCCTCTACGACAGACTTTACAACGTCGAAACACCCGAAAGCGATGACGACCTCAACCCCGATTCGCTCAAGGTGCTCACAGGCTGCAAAATTGAAGGCGGTCTCAAGGGTGCAAAGCCCGGCGATACCTTCCAGTTTATGCGCCAGGGCTACTACTGTGTAGATAAGGATTCAACTGAGGATAACCTTGTTATAAACCGTACCGTTGCTCTCAACTCATCCTGGAAATAAGCGAAAGCAGGTAAATAACATATGAAAGCACTTTACAGAATTATCGCTGCTGTCGCAGCGCTTCTCGCGTTCCCGGCGCTTTTCTTCATCAAGCTTATCCAAATAACGGTTGATCTCGGCTTTGTTGAAGGCTATTTCCACGATTCATTCGCTGTTTATGATTTCTTCGACTTCATAAAAGACAAGAACATCGACTTTGACAAGGATTTCACAATTCCGGCAAATCTGGCAGAAACTCTCGCTCCGCTCAAAGCGCGCGCCATAACCGCGCTCGTGTTCTTATGCCTTATGATCGTTGCGATACTTGCCGTGTTCATCTGCTCCGCATTCACAAATGCACGAAAGACAAACCTTTGCCTTTCCGTTTTCGGCGCAGTGTCGGTAGTCGGACTTATGATATCATTCAACAGTATGACCTCACTCGTTGTTGACGGCACGGTCGGCCTTGATGCTATTATCAACGCGCTTCTTGCCGATACGGGCACGGTGCTCGGCTCACTAGCTTCAGGCTTTGGTCTCGGCGGACTTGTCGGCGTGATCGGTGAGCTCAAAGCACTTCAGCTCACATCCGCAACAATGGCTGTTTTATTCCTTTTCATATTCATCGCAATATGGACAGCCGCATTTATTCTCATTGACCTTGACGAGTACAAAGCTCCCAAGGTAAAAAAGCAAATGAAAAAGAAACGTAAGTAAGAGGTGAATTCCTTGTCAGTACCCAAGGAAAATATCAGAAATTTTTCAATAATTCGCCATATTGACCACGGCAAATCCACACTTGGCGACAGACTGCTTGAGCTGACAGACGCCGTGGCAAAGCGCGATATGACGTCTCAGCTTCTGGACAATATGGACCTTGAGCGTGAGCGCGGAATTACAATCAAGGCTCACGCAGTTAAGCTTAACTACGTTGCAAAAGACGGTCAGGAGTATGAGCTCAACCTCATCGACACCCCCGGCCACGTTGACTTTAACTATGAGGTTTCACGTTCGCTTGCAGCGTGTGACGGTGCGATCCTTATCGTCGATGCTTCGCAGGGTATCGAGGCACAGACACTTGCCAACACCTACCTTGCACTTGACCACGACCTTGAGCTTGTGCCCGTAATCAACAAAATTGACCTCCCTGCCGCAGACCCCGAAAGGGTTGCGGAGGAGGTTGAAGATATTATCGGACTTGACTGCTCAAACGCACCGAGAGTTTCAGCCAAAACGGGTGAAAACGTTGAGCAGGTTCTCGAGCGCATAGTACAGGATATTCCTGCGCCTACCGCTGACGAAAGCCTGCCCCTTCGTGCGCTTATATTCGATTCAATTTACGACAGCTACCGCGGTGTTATCGTTTACGTGCGAATTATGGACGGTAAAATCAAGGCCGGTGACACGATGAGAATGATGGCAACGGGCGCACAGTTTACCGTTGTTGAAGTCGGCTATATGCGCGCAACCTCACTTGAGCCCACAGACGAGCTTACGGCAGGTGAAGTTGGCTACATCACCGCATCTATCAAAACCGTAGGCGATGCCCGCGTCGGTGACACGGTTACGACAGCGGAAAACCCTGCTGCCGAGCCGCTTCCCGGCTACCGTAAGGTTAACCCGATGGTTTTCTGCGGCATCTACCCTGCTGACGGTGCTGATTACGAGTCACTTCGTGATGCGCTCCAGAAGCTTCAGCTTAACGACGCTGCGCTCTCCTATGAGCCCGAGACCTCAGGCGCACTCGGCTTCGGCTTCCGCTGCGGCTTCCTCGGTCTGCTCCATCTTGAAATCATCCAGGAGCGTCTTGAGCGCGAATACAACCTCGACCTGGTCACAACCGTGCCGAGCGTTATTTACAAAATCCACACCTCCGACGGCTCAATACTTGAAATCGACAACCCGACGAATTACCCCGACCCCGCAATTATAACAGACTGTGAAGAGCCTATGACAAACGCCCACATCTATGCGCCCAGCGACTACGTAGGTGCTATTATGGAGCTTTGCCAGGACAGACGCGGTACATTCAAGGATATGTCATACATCACAAAGGACCGTGTTGATATACACTATGAGCTTCCGCTCAATGAAATCATCTACGATTTCTTCGACACGCTCAAATCCCGCACAAGAGGCTACGCCTCGTTTGACTATGAAATTTCGCAGTATCAGCCCTCAAAGCTCGTCAAGCTCGACGTACTTCTCAACGGCGACGTAATTGATGCACTCTCGTTCATCATCCATTCCGACAAGGCTTACGGCAGGGCACGCAAGATTGCTGAAAAGCTCAAGGATAACATTCCGCGTCAGATGTTTGAGATTCCGATTCAGATTGCAATCGGCGGCAAGGTTATAGCTCGTGAAACCGTCAAGGCAATGCGCAAGGACGTTCTTGCAAAGTGCTACGGCGGCGACATCACACGAAAGAAAAAGCTGCTTGAAAAGCAGAAGGAAGGTAAAAAGCGTATGCGCCAGTTCGGTACGGTTGAAGTACCGCAGGAGGCGTTTATGGCTGTGCTTAAACTCGATGATGACAACTGAACCGAGAGGACTTTATATCCACATTCCCTTCTGCAGATCCAAGTGCCCCTACTGCGATTTTTACTCACTTCCTGTCAAAAACGAAGATGATAACGATATGTTTGCTATGTACGCCGGCACAATACTGGAGCGCATTCAAAGGATCAGCCCGAGGCTTCTGCCGGTATCATCAGTCTATTTTGGCGGCGGAACTCCGACACGTCTGATGCCTAAGATCTTTTTCAATCTCATCGATAACATCGACCGTACGGACGACTGCGAGATCACGCTTGAGTGTAACCCATATGACCTGGCGTCATCCTGGACTGAGCAAGGTCTTCGTTCTATTGCCGATGTCGGACTCAACCGCATTTCAATGGGTATGCAGTCTATTGTTGACACCGAGCGCAAAGCACTCGGCAGACGCGCAAACGCAGAGGACGTAAAAAAAGCTATTGACCTTGTACACCGTTGCGGGATAGAGAATATTTCGCTCGATCTGATGCTCGGAATACCCAACCAGACTATTGACAGCTTGAAAAGAAGCATTGATTTCTGTGCAGAAAGCGGTGCTAAACACGTAAGCAGCTATATGCTCAAAATCGAACCGGGCACGCCTTTTGAAAAAATCGAAAAGCAGCTCAAACTGCCCGACGAGGATGAGTGCTGCGATCTTTACCTTGCAGCGTGCGAAATACTTGACAGCTACGGCTACAAGCAGTATGAAATTTCGAACTTTGCGGTGCCCGGCTACGAAAGCAGACACAATCTGCTTTACTGGGATTGCCGCGAGTATATCGGGTTAGGGCCATCCGCACACTCGTTTATTGATGGAAAACGTTCTTATTACGAGCGCAACCTGATAAAATTCATAAACGGCGCACGGCCCATTGATGACGGCGAAGGCGGCGACTTTGAAGAATACGTTATGCTGCGCCTCAGGCTGACAGAGGGCTTGCAAAACAGCCTTGTCAGAGAGCGGTTCGGTTTTGATATACCGCAGGCGATGTTTGACAAAGCCGGGCTGTTTGCAAAAAACGGACTTGCCGTTACTGACGGTGAGAGCATCAGCCTCACACCCAAGGGCTTTCTTGTGTCCAACTCAATAATTGCAAAATTACTCGATTAAACAAAAAATGCCCCGTGGAGCACAAAGCTTCACGGGGTCTTTTTTTAAGCGAGATAAGCCGTCAGCAGCCGCAGCCACAACCGGAATCTCTACCGCAGTTGCAGCCACAACCGCAGTTGTCACCGCCGCCGCAGCAGCACAGGAGAAGGATAAGAATGATAATCCAAGAGCAGTTGCCGTTAGAGAAGTTGCATCCCATGGTCGTTTCCTCCTTTCTTCTTACACCACATACTATGGCCGAAAGGAGAAAAGTGTTACTGCCTTATCACATATTTTTTGCTTTCTTTTCACGCTTAATCCAGATAAGCGAAAGCGCAAGCATCACAACGGGGAAAACAACGGCAAACGCAAAGCCTGCCTTTATGTCGGAGCCGAAAGCATCGGCAATTCTACCCGTAAGTGAGGGGCCGGAGGTGCAGCCCATATCGCCGGCAAAAGCGAGCATTGCAAACATTGCCGTGCCGCCCATAGGCATAGCCGCACTTGCAAGGCTAAACGTACCCGGCCACATAATGCCGACGGAAAGTCCGCACAGCGCACAGCCCGCAAGGGATAACAGCGGCCATGGTGAAACAACCGTTATAAGATAAGCCGCTATACACAGCGCGCTGCTGCCTGCCATAAACTTGCTCAGCGCCACCTTCTCACCGAATTTGCCGTAGAACACGCGGGCAATGCCCATAAACACGGCAAACAGACACGGACCGAGCAGGTCGCCCATAGCCTTGGATACGCCAAGACCTTTTTCTGCAAAGGCAGATGCCCACTGGCTCATTGAAAGCTCACTTGCACCTGCACAGAGCATCATAAGAAATGCTATAACAAACGTCTTCTTTTTAAACAGCGAAGATACACCCGAATGGCCTTCCTCCGAGGGGAGTGCATTGATCGGAACACGCATATAGAGAAACGCATTGACAAGCGGAATAAGCGCCCACACAAAGGACATCACACGCCACGAATCCATACCCGCAAAACGGAAAGTAAGCGTAGAAACAAGCACAACAGCCATCTGCCCCCAACAGTAGAAGGAATGCAGCAAGCTCATTGCCGACGCCTTGTTATCACTCGGACAAGCCTCAATTATAGGGCTTACAATAACCTCAATCAGACCGCCGCCTATTGCGCTGAGAACGGTTGCAATCAGCAATCCTGCATATGGCGGCATAACAAAAGGCAGCACACTCAGCAGCGAGAGACCTGCCGCACACAGAAAGTGTGCCGCAACTACAAACGGTCTGTAGCCTACCCTGTCCACCAGACGGGCAGCAACAAAATCCGTCAACAGCTGAACACCGAAATTTATGGCAATCATAAGGCTCAGCTGTGAGAGGCTGATATCAAACTCCTTACCGAACATAACAAAAAGCAAGGGCGAAAAGTTGTTGACTATCGCCTGCGAAATATAGCCTATGTAACAGCTGATAACCGTACCTTTGTAACCGAGCTTTTTCATATAACACTCCGAAAAGATATAATGATGTTATTATATATTTATATATTTAAAAAATCAAGAAGAAAAAACACAACTCTCAAAAAGGAGACACATCGTAACGCCGACACCCGGTAAGGCAGTATTTCTTTAAATCGTGAACTAAGCACACAATAACGCGTTAAAAAGCACCGATATGCGTCAGCATTATCGCTGCTTTTTGCCTTTTCTTGCATACTTATTTCGCGTTTTAAAGTGCTTCGCAGTTTCGTAAGAACTTAAAATTTCTTGTATTGAAGTCACAAAACGCAGCAAGGCTGTCGCCTTGCGAGGCTTTTGACAATAATACAGGGAATTTTGTTCGAGAAACAAATACT
>JAZUSN010000058.1:0-7488 GCA_045606785.1 Acutalibacteraceae bacterium
ATAAGTAATTAGTTTGGTTGTTGTCGGTAGTTTATTATGAGAATGGCAAATGTATTTATATTTGTATCTGTATTTGTGCAATAATAATTTTTGCTTTATACATCAGAAAAATTATAAAACCATATAAACAAAAAGAAAAAACTGAATCAAATTCATCGCCTTCGGAGATAAAAACTGAATTTGAAACTGTTAAATTTAAGGCTCAAATAGTTGATTTGCGCTGTCGTGTTGATATGGTAGGAATTAAAACGCCAAAAGCCGTTACAATTTATACCGTTGAATTTAAAACCGATGAAAAGATAATTAAGCTTGATATTCCTCAGGAAATGTATGACGGTCTTGAAATAGGACAAAGCGGTGAAGTAACATTGGTTGAGGGAGAACTGTATAGTTTTATCATTTAATCCGGTTATAAAGGAGTATATTTTATGACAGTTTTCAGATTTTGTATGATAAAACAGATTCTGAAATGAGACGTGATTCCAAAAAATCCCGTTCGTGTCAGCGAATGGGATTTTTAAAATATATTTGTATATTTACAACAAAAAATAATGTTAATGTTTAGTTTTTTGTACTCTATTGACAAAGCCCGACATTTGTCGTATTATGGTGTATATGGCTATTATACAAATTACATATAACATCTCATTGCATAAAGGGGTCTGATTCTGTTGAATATCGATAAAATCAATAAAAAGCTGCAGAAACAGTTCGGTTCAGCGGTAAAGGCTGAGCTCAGTGATAATATAATCACGGTAAAAGGTAAGCTTTCAAAATGGTCTGATGTTGTTGCCGCCTGTCAGACAGCGGCAACAAAGTACAGTGAAATTCACGTAGTAAACGATATTATCTGCGAGGAAGTGCAGAATAAACCGATGCGCGTACCGAAGCTTAAGGATAATGCTCTTGACGGAAGAAAAGTTGATGTGCTTATCATCGGCGGCGGTATCTCCGGCGTTTCAATTGCAAGAGAGCTTTCAAAATGGAAGCTCAGTATTCTTCTTGTTGAAAAGGAGGCAGACCTGGCACTTCAGGCTTCAGGCAGAAACGACGGTGAGGTTCATCCCGGCGTTGACCTTTCAAAGGGGTCAAAAAAGCATTATTACATAAGAAAAGGCAACGAGATGTACGGACAAATATGCAAGGAGCTTGACGTACCCTTTAAGCGTGTAGGTCAGTATGTATGCTTTGATAAGGCGTGGATGAAGGGCATTATATATCTGTATGCTCTCTGGAGAAAAAAGCACGACGGCATCAGCGACACGGAAATTATTTCAGGCGAAGAGCTGAAACGAAGAGAGCCCAACCTGAGAGAGGATTTCAAATTCGCAATTTCCAACCCCTCAACGGGCTGTGTATGTCCTTACGGGCTGACAATCGCCTACGCGGAAAATGCGGCAATGAACGGAGCGGAGATTTTTCTTAACACGGCTGTTACGGATATGCAGGTAGAAGGCGGAGAAATTAAAAGCGTTGAAACCAACAGAGGTACGGTTTACCCCGCAATTGTTATCAATGCGGCAGGCGTTTTCTCCGAGGATATTGCGGCTATGGCTCAGGACAGATTTTTCTCAATTCATCCCCGAAGGGGCACAAACTCAATTCTCGATAAAAAAGCGGGCGCCTTTATGCACTCGGTTGCTTCTACCGTAAGCCTCAACTTCGGCAAAAGCCATACTAAGGGCGGCGGCACAATCCACACGGTGCACCATAATCTGCTTTTAGGCCCCGATGCTGTAGAAACCTACGAAAAGGAAAATACTGAAACAAGAAAAGAGAGCATTAAAACTGTTTTTGATAAGCAGAAAAAAACCATGCCCTCTGTTTCGGAGAGAGATATCATCACCTATTTCACGGGTGTCCGCGCCCCCACCTTTGAAGAAGACTTTATTATTGAAAAGGGAAGAAAAACAAAAAATATTATTCACTGCGCAGGTATTCAGTCACCCGGTCTTACAACTGCTCCCGCAGTGGCTCTTGATATTGAAAAAATGGCAGTTGGAGAGCTGAAGAAAATCAGAGCGGTTGAAAAAAATCCTGATTATTCACCGATACGAAATGGCGTTCCCGTGCTCAACGAAATGAGTGACGAAGAAAGAAATGAGCTTATAAAGCAGAATCCCGACTACGGAGTAATCGTATGCCGATGCGAGGAAATCAGCAAGGGCGAAATTCTTGATGCACTCAGGTCGCCTATCTGCGTTCCCACCGTTGACGGCATCAAAAAGCGTATCCGTCCCGGAATGGGCAGATGTCAGGGAGGCTTTTGTTCTCCTCTGGTAACTCAGATAATTGCGGAATTTCTCGGTGTTCCTCTGAGCGAGGTTAAAAAGTCATCGGAAACTTCTGTTATTACATACGGAAAAACAAAGTAAGGAGGGATTGATATGAAAAGCTATGATGTTGTTGTAATCGGCGGCGGCCCTGCAGGCCTCGCGGCAGCCATCAGCGCAAAGCAAAACGGCGCTTCGGTTCTTCTTGTTGAACGAGAAGCAAGGCTCGGCGGTATTCTTAAGCAGTGTATTCACGACGGCTTCGGCCTTGTAAGATTTAAAGAAAAGCTTTCCGGCCCCGAATACGCCGAAAGATTCACCGAGCTTTTTGAAGAAGAAAAAATCGACTCTCTCACCCTCACCTTTGTTACAAGAATTGAAAAGGAAAAAGACGGCTTCAGAGTAGTGCTCGTAAACCGTAACGGTGTTGAGGCTGTTTTTACAAAAGCGCTTGTTCTTGCAACCGGTTGCCGTGAAAGAACGGCTAAGCAGGTTATGATTCACGGAACGAGGCCCTCGGGTGTTTTCACCGCGGGCACCGCACAGCACTTCACCAATCTTTTAGGTGTTATGCCCGCTAAAAAATGTGTAATTCTCGGCAGCGGTGACATCGGTCTGATTATGGCAAGACGCCTCACCCTCGAAGGCGCCGAGGTTCTCGGTGTATACGAAGCAAAAAGCACTCCCTCCGGTCTTACAAGAAACATTCATCAGTGCCTTAACGACTATAATATTCCCCTTCACCTCTCCCACACGGTTACAAGGGTTTTCGGCGAGGACAGACTCACAGCTGTAGAAATTTCAAGGGTTGACGAAAGAATGACCCCCATTGAGGGCACCGAAACAATTATCGAATGTGACGCTCTCATCCTTTCGGTAGGTCTTATCCCCGAAAACGAGCTTGCCGAAGCTCTTTCGGTAAAGCTTGACCCCCGAACAAAGGGTCCTGCCGTAAACGGTCAGCTGATGACAAGCATTGACGGAATTTTCTCCTGCGGTAATGCTCTTCATGTAAATGACCTTGTTGACTATGTTTCCGAAAGCGGTGAAATCGCAGGTAAAAATGCGGCACTTTACTGTAAAGCACAGCGAAAGGAAATTGACATCAGCATTTCGGATAAGCTTCTTTATGCCGTACCCCAGAAGCTCGACCTGAATAAAGATAACAGCAAAACCACTCTTTACTTCCGCAGCCGCGATGTGCTGAACGGTTGCACCTTCACAATCAAAAAAGACGGTGAACCCGTATTTTCAAAGAAATATGCTTTTCTGAGACCTCCCGAAATGGAAAATCTGATTATAGATTTTTCCTCAATGAGTCTCAACGAAAATTCAAAAATAGAACTTGATATCGAGGTGAAGAACAATGCGTGAACTTGTATGCATAGTCTGTCCCAGAGGCTGCAGTCTCACAATTGAAGGTGAAGGCGAAGGCATAAGCGTCAGCGGTAATTTCTGTAAAAAAGGCAAGGACTTTGCCGTTTCCGAAATGACCGAGCCCAAGCGCACAATCTGCACCACCGTAAAAACCGCCTACCCCCAATGCCCCGTTCTTCCCGTAAAGGTTTCTGCCGATATACCCAAGGACAAAATATTTGAAGTAATGGCAGAAATAAACAAAATCACGGTTAACAAGAAAATTGCAAGAGGCGATGCTGTAATTGAAAATGTTCTCGGTCTGAACGTTGATGTTATTGCAACAAGCTCTATGCTGCTGAAGCTTAATTAACGGGAAGGAGTGAGCTCTTTGGATAATCCTCTTATTCTTACCTTTGATGTCGGCACTCAGAGTGCCCGTTGTCTGCTTGTTAAAACGGATGGCAGCTTTGAAGACATTCATCAGGTAAAATACGAAACGCCCTATTACTCTCCCAACCCCGGCTGGGCAGAGCAGAAGGCCGACTTTTACTACGAGCAGATCTGCGAGGCAGGAAAGATTATAGCGGAAAGAAACAAGGATAAGCTGGACAGGGTTATTGCCGTAACTCTTACGGTCATCAGAGATACCGTTCTCTGTCTCGATAAGGACAACAAGCCGCTGAGAGATATTATTCTGTGGCTTGACAAGCGTCAGGCAGATTTCAACGATCCCTTCCCCTTATACAAGAAGGCCCTTTTCAAGCTTGTAGGCATGGGAGAAGCCACAAAAATTATTTATCAGGCCTCTGTATGCAACTGGGTTATGCAGTATCAGCCTGAAATCTGGGAAAAAACCGCAAAATATGTTATGCTTCCGACTTATCTTAACTACAGAATAACGGGTAATCTTGTTGACAGCGAAGCAAATATGATAGGTCACATTCCCTTTGACTATCAGAAGCGTGTATGGAGAAGTAAAAACAATCTTAACCGCTGTATCTGCGATGTACCCTCAGATAAATGCTGTGACCTGGTTAAGTCCGGAGAGGAGCTCGGAAAGATTTCAAAGGAATTTTCGGAAAAAACGGGCATCCCCGAGGGACTTCCTTTAATCGCCACCGGCTCTGACAAGGGGTGCGAAACCGTAGGCCTTTCCGTTGTACATAAAAATCAGGCCGCAATTTCTCTGGGCACAACCGCCACCGTTCAGCTTGCGCTCAAAAAGTACGTTGAGCCTCAGAGATTTATGCCCGCCTATCCCGCGGTACCCAATGATATGTTCAACCCCGAAATAGAGATTTACAGAGGCTTCTGGCTTATATCCTGGTTTATAAACGAATTCGGTGCCAAGGATGAGATGGAGGCTAAGGAGCTCGGCATTCACACGGAAAAGCTTCTTGACGAAAAAATCAAAGAGCTTCCGCCGGGCTGTGACGGACTTCTTCTTCAGCCCTATTGGACTCCGGGTGTAATCAATCCGACCTCAAAGGGAGCCGTAATAGGCTTTTCCGACCATCATACAAGGTACCACCTCTACAGAGCTATTATTGAAGGTCTCGGCTTTGAGCTTTATCACTCCCTTAAAAATATGGAAAAGCGTGCAAAGCTCAACATTGATGAGGTTTATATAGCCGGCGGCGGTGCAAGAAGTGACATTGTCTGTCAGATTTTTGCAGACATTATCGGTCTTCCCGTGAAAACAATTCAGACACACGAGGCCTGCTCAATAGGTGCTTCAATGGTTGCCTTTATCTCAAAGGGCGTTTTCAAGGACTACGATGATGCCATCGCAAGTATGGTTCACAACAAAAAGGTGTTTGTGCCTAATGAAGAAAACCACAAGGCCTATATGGTAATTTACAAGAGTGCCTACAGCAAAATTTTCGGCAGTCTTGAGCATATTTATAAAAAGACAATCAAACTCACCAAAAGATTCGAAAGGAGACAAAAAATATGAGTACAAAGCCTTACAAAGGATTCGAGCCCAAATGGCTTCTTACACCCGCCCCCGAGGGCAGCTACCGTTCAATTTTCCGTTGGGGTGACCCTAACTTCTTCAAGTATCCCAAGGAATCGCTCTACAAGCTTATGAAGGAAACCTTCAAAATGACCGACGAGGATTTCAAGGAATATACCGACGATATCGGCTTTGACCAGGTTGACCTTTCAAGCGTTCCCTCAAAAATCGACGAAAAGCACATTGCGGCTCTCAAGAAAATTGTAGGCGACGACTTTGTTACTACCGGAGACTATCAGCGTCTTTCCGTTGCCTACGGTGCAACAGCCTACGACCTTCTCAGGCTCCGCCATAAAATTTTCGAAAACATCCCCGACGTTGTTGTTTATCCCGATACAACAGAGCACGTTGAAAAAATTGTAAAGTATGCGGTAGAAAATAAAATCCCTCTTTATGTTTACGGCGGCGGCAGCTCCGTTACAAGAGGTATGGAAGCAGTCAAGGGCGGCATCACTCTTGATATGAGAAAGCGCTTCAACAAGCTTATCTCCTTCAACGAAACCGACCAGACCGTCACCGTTCAGGCAGGTATGTCAGGCCCCGATCTTGAAAATATGCTTCAGAATGCCCCGACGACCCTCGGTGCAAAGCGTGCATACACCTGCGGCCACTTCCCCCAGTCATTTGAATACAGCTCGGTAGGCGGCTGGACAGTTACAAGAGGCGCAGGCCAGAACAGTACATATTACGGCACAATTGCAGACATCGTGCTTTCTCAGAAATATGCAACTCCTATCGGCACAATCAGAACTCCTCACTACCCGAGAGAAGCAACGGGACCCGACCTTAATCAGATTATGATGGGTTCAGAGGGTACCTTCGGTGTTCTTACAGAGGTTACTCTCAAGGTCTGCCGTTGGATGCCCGAAAACCGCAAGCGTTTCTCGTATATGTTCAAGAACTGGGAAATCGCCATGGATGCCGCAAGAGAAATGATGCAGTGCGAAAGCGGTTATTCTTCCGTATTCCGCCTTTCAGACCCCGAAGAGACCCACCTTATGCTGAAGCTTTACAACGTTGACGAAACGCCTCTGCAGCCGATTCTCGACAAATTAGGCTATAAGGATATGGAACGCTGTCTCTTCCTCGGCTTTACAGACGGCGAAAAGGGATTTTCAAAGAATGTTGCAAAGAACATCAACAAAATCGCTCTCAAGCACGGCGGTATGCCTATGACGGGCTTTGTATGCAAGAGCTGGGAAAAGGGCCGCTTCAACGATCCCTATCTGCGCGATTCAATGATGGACTTCAGCGTTGTAACCGATACTCTTGAATGTACCGTTACATGGTCAAATATGGCTCAGGTGCACCGCGACGTTAGAAAGGTTTGCCACGCACTTCCCAACACGGTTGTAACAACACATATGTCACACTGCTATCCTCAGGGAGCCAACCTCTATTTCATCTTCATCACAAAGATGAACGACGAAAAAGCATTCAAGGCGTATCACACAACAATTCTCGATGCAATTCAGAAATCAGGTGCGGCAATTTCCCACCATCACGGCATCGGTAAAATGTTTGCACCGTGGCTTGAGGGCTACATCGGCGAAAAGGAATACGGTGTATTCAAGGTGCTCAAGGACTACTTTGACCCCGATTACCTTATGAATCCCGGCGGAACAATCGGCCTTGACCTTGAGCCCGAGAAAAAGAAGTTCCTCAACGAACGCAAGGATTACAGATAAGTTTTAAATTAAGGGAGCAGAAAAAAACGAAAGTTTTTTGCCGCTCATTTGTATTTGCGGTGCACCAAAATCCTACGCTTGTTTCGATACAAATGTAGGATTTTTGTTTTTTTATTAGTTTATATACTACGACATAAGAAAGAGTAAAATA
>JAZUSN010000059.1:0-42338 GCA_045606785.1 Acutalibacteraceae bacterium
TTCGCCGACGCCCGATAAGGCAGTATTTGTTTCTCGAACAAAATTCCCTGTATTATTGTCAAAAGCCTCGCAAGGCGACAGCCTTGCTGCGTTTTGTGACTTCAATACAAGAAATTTTAAGTTCTTACGAAACTGCGAAGCACTTTAAAACGCGAAATAAGCATGCAAGAAAAGGCAAAAAGCACCGATAATGCTGACGCATATCGGTGCTTTTTAACGCGTTATTGTGTGCTTAGTTCACGATTTAAAGAAATACTGCCTTACCGGGTGTCGGCGTTAGCGGAGGCCTGTGAATTTTATTTTTGAGTTTACTGTGAGAGTTTTTGCTGCTTTGTCCGTCAAACAGATGAAAAGGCTTTTTCAGAAGGAGGTAAAAATATGGATTCTGATATCGGCAGCTATGAGCGTTATCTCAAGGGTGATGATTCTGCGTTTGCGGACATAATGCGTGAGTATACCGATGGTCTGATGCTTTATATCAACAGCTTCACCCGAAATATCCATATTTCCGAAGAACTAACGGAGGAAGTGTTTTTCAAGCTGGCAGTTAAAAAGCCGCATTTTAAAAAGCAAAGCAGCTTTAAAACGTGGCTGTATGCCATAGGACGCAATACTGCACTTGATTATCTGCGCAAAGAATCGCGTTATTCTCATATAACGGTTGAGGAATGTGAGAATTTACAGGAGGATGAAGAAAGCGTAGAACAGCTGTACCTGAAAGAAGAACAAAGAATCAAGCTGCATATCTGTTTGAAATTGCTTAAACCCGAGTATGCACAGGTTTTGTATCTTGTGTATTTTGAGGGATTTGACAATTTCCAGACAGCTAAGATCATGAAAAAGAATAAAAGACAGACGGAAAATCTGATATATCGTGCCAAAGCGGCACTGAAAGCAAAGCTTGAAAAGGAGGGATTTGAGTATGAAAACATATGACGAAATGGCAAGGGATGTTCTTGCAAGGCGAGATGAGTATGTAAAAACAAAAAGGAAGAAGATTAATATAACAGCCGGTGTCTGCTGTATTGCTTTTGTTGCGCTGGCGGGTCTTGGTGTGTATAAAAGCGGTATTCTCGATACTCAGCCGTTCAGCGTGCAGGGTGAGGAAACATCGGAAAACACAACTGTCCGGTCAACACTTACGCCTGCAGACCCCGATAATCCCATTGCAAAAGGCGGCGATGATTACGGCTGGTCCAATGCCTACAGCGAAAAAGTTTACGGTGTTTCGGGAGAGCTTATAGATTATATTGAAGAAACTCTCAAAATGGATTGGAAAACGTGGAGCGAATCAAGAACAGCTATGCTCCGTGCATCGAAATACGATATTTCCGATCCGGAATATATACCTTTTCTTGTTGAGACGATAAAAAGATTTGATATCCCCAGAGCAGTTATAGAGCAGATCAACAGTGAGGCAATAGAGTTTTACATTGAACATGAACAAACCGAAGAATATATAAAAGAAAACACTTTTACTTCAGAAGAGATAGATTTGTTATATAGCGGCGACCTCGATGAAATGAGCAGAGTTTTTCCTGCCGAAAACGCAATAATTCATAACGGAAAGGCGTTTGCTCCTTTGTGGTATTTTAACGCAACCGACCAAGAGCTTGCTCGCTATGGAATAACACGCAAAGAGGTGACGGATAAAGCTGTTTCTTTTGTCTGCAATTCTTCAGGCAGTTATATGAGATTTTGGACCTTTGTAACTTATTTTAAGGGCGGAACGATTGAGCCCACAAATAAGCCGGCTCCGAAGTATTATTCTCCGGAGCTGTATGACAATATAACTTGGACTGACGCGCAGGCGGCAGAATATTTCGGCAAGGATTTTTCCGCTCTCCCTTTTATGCCGGACGACCTCTCATATAAGGGCAATAATCATACGGTTATATTTGACAAAAACGGTAATATCGAAAAGGATTGGTGTTATTTCAGGTATGACAAAGGCTATGGCGGAAGTGTTGTAAACCTATCTGTGTCAAAAAAAGGTGTACCCTATGACTGTGTTTATGCTACGGAAGATGAAGTCGGTGCATCCCGATGCATCACACCCGGTGTTGACGTCAGTTATTATATGTATGCGCATGATAAAGATACCGTACTGCCGCTTTGTGTCGCTGATTTTGAAAAGGACGGCATATATTACAGATTGGAAGCAGAAAACCTGGAGTTCGATAAATTTTGCGATATTTTAATCAGCATAATAGACCTGTAATGTATTTATAGTCTTTCCGTCAAAAAAACAGCAGAGTTGATTTTTTACGTCAACTCTGCTGTTTGTCATTTGATGTTAAACAGCCTGTATGCGTTTTCTCTTGCTTTGTCGATAACCTCTTGTGCTGTGATTGAGCGAAGCTCAGCGATTTTTTCAGCTGTGTGGGCTATGAGTGCCGAATTATTGCGCCTGCCTCTGAAGGGGACGGGTGTCATATACGGACAGTCAGTTTCAAGCAGAAGCCGGTCAATATCAATGCTTGCCGCAACCTCGGCAGGCTTTTTTGCGTTTTTGAACGTTACGCTGCCGCCAAGACCGATATAAAAGCCGATATCGGTGAGCTGTTTTGCTGTTTCAACGCTGCCCGAGAAGCAGTGCATAACACCGCGTGGCTTGTGTTTTAGCAGCATTTCGACGCAGTCCTGATGTGCTTCTCTGTCGTGCACGATTACGGGCAGATCAAGCTCCTTTGCAAGCAGAATCTGCTTTTCAAAATAATCAATTTGCATATCTTTAGGCGTGTAATCGTAGTGATAGTCAAGCCCAATCTCTCCAATTGCAACGACCTTTTCGTGCTTTGCAAGCTGCCCGATTTTTGTCAGCGCATCTTCGCTTTCCTCTGCCGCATTCTGCGGGTGAATACCGACAGCGGCGTAAATCTGCGGATATTTTTCGGCAAATTCTATGCTCGTTTTACTGCTGCTTACCGTACAGCCGCAGTTTATTATTCCGCTCACGCTTGATGCGAGCATTTCGTCAAACAGTTCTAATCTGTCCTCGTCAAAACACTCGTCATCATAGTGCGCGTGTGTGTCAAAGATACCTGTGTACGTCATCTGATTTTTGTGCCGGGTTCGAGGTAATCGACAAATACAACCTTAACGTCATCTTCGCCGCCTGCAAGAATCATACCTCTGCTCTCAACGCCGCAAAGTGTTGCAGGCTTGAGGTTTGCAACAACAATAACGTTGTGGCCGATGAGCTCTTCGGGCTTGTAGTAGAGCGCAATGCCGCTTGCAACCGTGCGCGGTGTGCCTGTGCCGTCATCGAGGGTGAGCTCGAGCAGCTTCTTGGCTTTTTTGACGGGCTTGCAGTCAACTACCTTCGCAACTCGCAGGTCAACCTTCGCAAAATCGTCAATCGGAATCTGAGGCATTTCTTCAAATGCAGGCTTTTTCTCTTCTTCTTTTGCAGCCTTAGCAGCGTTTTCTGCTTCGATTTCTGCAAGCAGCTTTTCAGCATCTATTCTGCTGAAGAGGGGAGTAGCCTCACCCATAACGGTGCCTGCGGGGATTGCGCCGAATTCGCCGAGGCTTTCGTAGCTGTCGATATTGCAGTTGATCTGAGCAAAAATCTTTTCTGCCGTTTCGGGCATATAGGGCTTGAGCTGAACTGCTATAAAGCGGATGCTCTCGATGAGGTTATACATAACGGTGCCGAGACGCGCTCTCTTTTCTTCATCCTTTGCAAGTGCCCAGGGCATTGTTTCGTCAATGTACTTGTTGGAGCGCTTTGCAAGAGCCATTACCTCGTCAACAGCGTCTGCAATGCAGAATTTGTCCATTTTTGCGGCACATTTGCCGACTGATTCAAGTGCAAAAGCCTTGAGCTCGTCGTCGAGTGCCTCGGGTGCTGTCGGTGCGGGGAGCACACCGTCGAAATACTTCTTAACCATCGCAACACAGCGGTTTACAAGGTTACCGAGTGTGTTTGCAAGGTCTGAGTTGTAACGCTCAATAAGTGTCTCGTATGTGAGTGAGCCGTCCTGTGCGTGAGGCATCTCTGCAAGCAGATAGTAGCGTACTGCATCAACACCGAAACGGTCTGCAAGGTCATCGGCGTAGATAACGTTGCCTCTGGATTTGCTCATCTTGTCTGCGCCGACCATCAGCCACGGGTGGCCGTAAACCTGCTTGGGAAGCGGCTCGCCGAGTGCCATAAGCATAATCGGCCAGTAGATTGTGTGGAAACGTACGATGTCCTTACCGATGATGTGTACGTTTGCAGGCCAGTATTTTTTGTAGAGGTCGCTGCTGCCGTCGGGGTCATAGCCCAGGCCTGTGATGTAGTTTGAAAGCGCATCAATCCATACGTAAATAACGTGCTTGTCGTCAAACGTTACGGGCACGCCCCATTTGAAGGTTGAGCGTGATACGCAAAGGTCCTGAAGACCGGGCTTGATGAAGTTGTTGAGCATTTCCTTTTTTCTGCTTTCGGGGTATATGAAGTTGGGATTCTGCTCAATGTAATCCTCAAGCTGCTTCTGGTATTTTGAGAGGCGGAGGAAGTAGGTTTCTTCCTTTTCCCTGCGTACTTCTCTGCCGCAGTCGGGGCATTTGCCGTCAACAAGCTGGCTGTCTGTGAAAAAGCTTTCGCAAGGTACGCAGTACCAGCCCTCGTATACGCTCTTGTAGATATCATCCTGGTCGTACAGCTTCTTGAAAATTTTCTGTACGCACTTTTCGTGATAATCGTCTGTTGTGCGGATAAACTTATCGTATGTTGTGTTGAGTCTGTCGCAGATGTCCTTGATTTCGCCTGCAACCTTGTCAACGTACTCCTTAGGGGAAACGCCTGCTTCCTTGGCGTATTCTTCAATTTTCTGTCCGTGCTCGTCTGTGCCGGTCTGGAAGAATACATCATAGCCCTGCATTCGCTTGAAACGGGCAATAGCATCGGTCAGTACGATCTCGTATGAGTTGCCGATGTGCGGTTTACGTGATGTGTAGGCGATTGCCGTCGTGATATAGTATGGCTTTTTTGACATAGTGTTTTACCTCCTTAAAGCCTGAAGTGTAAAGATTATCCATATTAGTATATCATAATTCTAAAAAAATACAACACTTTTATTTTTATATTATTTATTGACATAAAATGCAATTAGGTCTATACTTTAAAGGTCAAAATATTTCCAAAGACGGAGGTAGAAAAAATGATAAAAATCGCAAATTTCATCAAGGGTTCATTTTTAGCTAAACTGGTCGCCGCAATTATGGCTCCGCTTCTTTCTTTCAACCTTGCAGTCAATACTGCCGTAAACAAGGGTGGCGAAGAGCTCGATCCGGGCGATTACAAAAACGTAATTCTTCTCATCGGTGACGGTATGGGCTTCTACCATATCGACTGGATGGAGCAGGAGTATGGCATTGACGAGGCTTATATGTTCTCACTCACTCAGTTCCACGGCCAGTCCGAGACAAGATCCTCCAACGCAGTTGTTACAGACTCTGCAGCAGGCGCAACTGCACTTTCCTGCGCTGTTCGTACAAATAACGGTGCAGTCGGCGTTTTTGCACAGGATGCATTCGGCGTTGCTTATGTTCCTATGAATCTCAGCGAGCTTGCTCACTCTTACGGCAAGATGACAGGTATCGTCACATCAGACGTTAACCACGGTGCAACACCCGGCGGCTTCTCTGCTCACGTTTATGACCGTGATGAGGGTGAGGAGATCACAAGACAGCAGATTGAAGAATCTGATCTTGATCTTATTTGGTCAGCTTCAAGCGGTCTCGTAACAGATGCATATGCAAATGAACACGGCTGGGTGCTTGTTGATACAGTAGCCGAGTTCAATGCACTCGAGGAGGGCACACGCTCCTTCGGTCAGTTCGCAGGTGAAGTATGGAACAAGGACACAGGCGCTGATTCGCCAAACCTTTCCACACTCACAACAAAGGCTATTGATATGCTCGATGATGATGAAGACGGCTTCTTCCTTATGGTTGAGGGTGCTCACATCGACAAGCATTCACACAACAATGAAGCAGATAAAATGAAGATTGCAGCTCTTGAGTTTGATATGTCTGTTAAGGCAGCTATCGAGTACGCAAAGGCTGACGGCAATACGCTCGTTATCATCACTGCGGACCACGAGACGGGCGCTATCAAGACCGATGGCGACAGCTTTAAGTATACATCCGGTTCGCATTCGGCAGCTAACGTTCCGCTTCTCGTATACGGCAGCAACAACTTTGTCGTAGAGGGCGAAGCCATAAAGAATAAGGAGATCTCACGCCGTATTGCAATGGCTATGGGCGCTGCTCCCGATGAGTTCCCCGCAGCAGTAAAAGTAGATGCCAAAAAGTAAGTTTAAGGTTGGATTTTTAAATTGACAGAGATTATTAAGGCCGATTCGGCTAAGGAATTTGATGCATTTGTTGCAGGTCACCCCAAGGGTCACTTTATGCAGCAGAGTGCATGGGCAAAGGTAAAAAACAATTGGATCTGGCGCGGTGTTATCTGCCGTGATGAGCAGGGCAATATCAAGGGTACGATGGCGGTTATTATCCGACGTCTTCCCGGCGGCATTCCTTTCAGCATGCTCTACGCTCCCAGAGGTCCCGTATGTGACCTTCACGATAAGGCTGTGTTCACAGAGCTTATGGATGCTGCCAAAACGCTTGCCAAGGAGTTTGGCGGCTATGTGCTCCAGGTAGATACAGACACAAAAATTGACGACACGGAATACGAAAAAATCGCGCTCGATTATGGCTTCAAAGCAGGCCCGCGTTCGAAGAATTTTGAAGGTATTCAGCCGCGTTTTGTAATCCGTCTTGACGTTGAGGGCAAAACCGAAGATGAGGTTTTCGCTTCCTTCCATTCTCGCCACCGCTACAAGGTGCGTGTTGCAAAGAAAAACAACGTTGAGGTTGTTATCAAGGGTGCGGAAGCGGCAGAAGAATTCCACAAGATTATGATCGAAACAGGCGAGAGAGATAATTTCTCAATCCGTCCGGCAGACTATTTCAGACGTATGGTTGAAGCATACGGCGATAACGCCCGTATATATATGGCATACAGCGAGGGTAAGGCAATTGCAGGCACACTTGCAATTCTCTGCGGCGATAAGGTCTGGTATCTCTATGGCGCATCTTCAAATGAAGAGCGTAACAAGATGCCCAACTATCTGCTTCAGTGGGAAATGATCCGTTGGTCTGTTGAAAACGGCTGCCGTCTTTACGATTTCCGCGGCATTTCAGGTGACCTTGATGAGAATAATCCTCTCTACGGTCTCTACCGCTTCAAGAAGGGCTTCTGCCCTGAAATCACCGAGTTTATCGGCGATTTCTACTACGTCTATAACCCGCTTGTATATAACGGTATGGAGTTTGCTCAGAAGCTTCGCAAAAAGTTGAGAAAGGGTCACTAAGCTCCTATGAGATATGTTGTTCAGAAGGATTATATCGCCTCTAATATTGATAGAATGCGTGCCCATTGCCCGACAGCCGAGGTTATCGGCGTAATCAAGGGCAACGGCTACGGTCTCGGTCTTATCGAAATGGCAAAGCTGCTGTACGATAAAGATGTCACAACGCTTGCGGTTTCAAGAATTGAAGAGGCTGTTGCTCTGCGTCAAAACGGCATAGATACGGCAATTCTTCTTCTCAGCCCTCCGTTTGACGGTGAGTCTGCCCGACTTTGCGTTGATAACTGCATAACCGCAACGGTTGATTCGCTTGCTACAGCGAGGCTGCTCAATAAGGCTGCAGACGGCACAAAAACTCCTGCACATATTATGCTCGATACCGGCTTTGCACGCTTTGGCTTTATGCCGGGCGAGGAGGAAGACATTATCACTGCTGTGCGTGAGTGCGGCAATATCAGCTTTGAGGGTATATATTCTCATTTTTACAATGCATTTTCGGCTGATTCTTCATCCGTTAAGCTGCAGGTAAGCCGCTTTAATAAAACCGTTGAAGCAATCGAAAAAGCAGGTATTACGGGGCTGAAAAAGCATATCTGCTCCTCTGCAGGTGCGGTGAAATATCCCGAATATCATTTTGATGCCGTGCGTCTCGGCTCTGCTCTTCTCGGCAGAGTTGTTGCTGCTTCATCCGTCGGCCTTGAAAAGGTAGGCTTTATGGAGTGTGAGATTATATCGGTCAAAACTCTGCCTGCAGGCCACTTTGTGGGCTATGGTGAGGCGTTCAAAACAACACGCGAAACCAAAGCTGCCGTTGTGCCGCTTGGCGTTTGTGACGGCTACGGTCTGAGCAAAACCGAAATTGCGTTCACAAAAGGGGATAAGGTCAATTCTCTTCTGCGTAAGGTCAAGCGCTTCGGCAATGATGAAACGCTCAGCTGTGTGGTCTGCGGCAAAAAGGCTCAGGTTATCGGCAAGGTTGGCTTGACAGACCTTATTATCGACGTAACCGGTATTGATTGCGGTATCGGTGACGTTGCCGCTTTTGAGTTCAATCCCACACTTGTGGATGCGCTTGTTAAAAAAGATTTTGTTTGAAAGGGTAAGCTATGGCAATAGATTATCTTGATAAGGCTGTTTCGGTTGTACCGACCGAGCGTCAGCTTGCATATATGGATACCGAACTGAATGCGATTATTAATTTTGGTATGAATACCTTCACCGGGCGTTCAGAGGGTACGGGCTTTGAGGAGCCTGACCTGTTTAACCCGACAGCATTCAATGCCGAGCAATGGGTTAAGGTTATCAAACGCTCGGGTATGAACGGTATAATTCTCAACTGTAAGCACCACGAGGGCTTCTGCCTCTGGCCCACACAGCACACCGATTACTCCGTCAAATCAAGCAAATGGCTCGACGGTGAGGGTGATGTTGTGCGTGCCGTCAGCGATGCTTGCCGTAAATACGACGTCAAATTCGGTATTTCGCTTTCACCGCTTGATTATCACGAGCCGACCTTTGGCTCGGGCAAGGCTTACGATATTTTCTTCAAAAACCTTCTCCGTGAGCTTCTTACAAATTACGGTGATATTTTCTGTGTTAGCCTTGACGGAGCTGTGGATAAGCGTAAAAACGCTAAATTTCAAGCTTATGATTGGGCGGGCTATTTCAAGCTCATCCGTGAGCTTCAGCCCAACGCCGCTATAACAAACTGCGGACCCGATGTGCGTTGGTGCGGTAACAATTCAGGTGTCTATCGTATCAGTGAATGGAGCGTTGTTCCCTCGGCATACAGAGCGGTTGATGTCGATACCGACAAAAAGGTTTCCGTTTCAAAGGTTAAGGTGGATTATACACAGACCGATATCGGAAGCCGTCGCAGAATCAAACGCTGTGACGATTTTATATGGTATCCTGCAGAGGTGAGCTTCCCTCTGCGTGAGAGCTGGTTTTATAAAAAAGGAGAAACGCTTTCAATCAAGCCGCTCTCCAAGCTCGAAAAGATCTATACGGGCTCTGTCGGAGGTAACGCATCTATGCTCGTAGGCATTGCGCCTCATCCCGACGGACTTATTGCGGAAAAAGACGTTGAAACACTTATCACCTTCGGCGCCGTGCTTTCTCTTCATTTTGAGGATAATCTTGCGCTTGATTCATCAATGCAGGGCAGCTGCAAGCTCGACGACCTTCATTCTCCGAGCCGTGCTTTGCCCGATAAGAGTGGCTATTGGCACTCGGGCGATAAGCCTGAGGGTGCTGAGCTGATTCTTGATATGGGTGACGATTACGACGTTGACCGTATTGTGCTTGGTGAAAATATCCGCACAGGTCAGCAGATTGAGAAATTTGCACTTTACGTCGAGAAAGAGGGCAAGTGGAAAAAGATTGAAACGGGCACGGTTATCGGCCGTAAGCGTATTGTTGAAATGGGTATTTCCGTTCGTACAAGACGTATTAAGCTTGTAATCTTAAAAGCGAGAAAATTCGCGACAATCAAAGAGTTTTCTGTATATTAAACATAAAGAGGTAACACGGATTCGTTCTGTGTTACCTCTTTTTATTTTTATTGTGCCAGATGTTCAAACTGGCTGTTATAAAGGTTGGCGTAAAATCCGTCAAGTGCCATCAGTTCATCGTGGCTGCCTTGCTCGACTATGTCGCCGTTGTTCATACAGAGTATAAGGTCTGCGTTGCGTATTGTAGAAAGGCGGTGCGCTATAATAAAGCTTGTTCTGCCCTTCATAAGGTTATCCATTGCTCGCTGGATCAGAATCTCAGTTCTTGTGTCAACCGAGCTTGTTGCTTCGTCGAGAATCAGTATTTTCGGGTCGGCAAGAATAGCTCTCGCGATTGTGAGAAGCTGCTTTTGTCCTTGCGAAATATTGGTCGTTTCCTCGTTAAGCTCCATATTGTAACCGTCAGGCAGGGTGCGCACAAAATGGTCAACCTGCGCGGTTTTTGCGGCTTTTATGACCTCTTCGTCGGTGGCGTCAAGCTTGCCGTAGCGGATGTTATCCATAATGCTTGCGCTGTAAAGCCAGGTATCCTGAAGCACCATACCGAATTCTCTTCTCAGGTCGTGTCTGTCAAATTCCGTAAGGTTGTGTCCGTCAATGTAAATCGCGCCGTCAGTCAGCTCGTGGAAGCGCATAAGCAGCTTGACCATTGTTGTCTTGCCTGCACCTGTCGGGCCTACAATTGCGATTTTCTGGCCACTCTTAACCTTAGCCGAAAAGTCTGTAATAACGATTTTGTCTGAATCCTCATAGCCGAATTTTACGTGGTCAAAGGTGATATTTCCCTTGATATCAACGTCTGAAACCCTGACGGAAGCTGAGGAATCATCCTCTTCTTTTTCCTCGAGGAATTCAAAAACTCTCTCTGCTGCAGCAGCCATTCTCTGCATTTGTGATGAGATGTTGGCAAGCTGATTTATCGGCTGATTGAAGTTGCGCACATACTGAAGCATCGCCTGAATTCCGCCGATACTCAGCGTGTTTTTAGTGGCAAGCACGGCGCCTACAACGCAGACGAGCACGTAACCGAGGTTGCCGATAAAGCCCATAAGCGGCATCATAAGTCCCGAGAGGAATTCTGCCTTTCTTGCGTTTTCCGCAAGGTTGTTGTTGAGCTCGTCAAACTCTTCGATTGAGCGTTTTTCACCGTTGAAAGCCTTGATAACAAGGTGTGCGCCGTACATTTCCTCAATATGTCCGTTTACGGCACCGAGGAAATTCTGCTGCTTACGGAAATGCGGCTGTGAAAGCTTTACGATACTGCGCACCACCATAAGCGATACGGGCACGGTGATTACGATTATGAGTGTGAGCAGGGGGCTTGTGGTAATCATCATAACAAGTATACCGACAAGTGCTGTAGCGGATGTGGCAAACTGTGTGATACTCTGTGTCAGAGCCTGCTCAAGCGTGTCAACGTCGTTTGTGATTCGTGAGAGTACGTCGCCCTGACTCTGCTTGTGGAAGAAGCCGAGGGGAATTTTGTTGATTTTCTGCATAATGCTGTTGCGCAGGTTGAAAGAAAGGCGGGTTGTAACGCCTGCCATAAGGAACGATTGCAGGTAGTTGAAAGCTGCGCTGACAAGGTAAATAAACAGCAGAACAATAAGTATCTTACTGATTTTTACCAGGTCGATTCCGCCTGTGTTTTCGCTCATTCTGAATACGCCTGCCGCAACCTCGTCCGTGGCCTTTGCAAGTACCTTCGGGCCGATAACGTTGA
Organism: Acutalibacteraceae bacterium; assembly: GCA_045606785.1. GTDB lineage: Bacteria > Bacillota > Clostridia > Oscillospirales > Acutalibacteraceae > UBA8612. The sequence goes on from JAZUSN010000059.1 coordinate 11,607, forward strand.
ACAGCGAAGCGCCTGCCGCAAGCACTATAACAGCGAGAAATCTGAACTTGAAGGGTGCCATAAGCCTGAGAAGCTTTCTGACGGTGCCCTTGAAATCTTTTGGCTTTTCAACGGGTCTGCCGGGACCGACTTTGCCGCGGGGAGGATTTTGGCGTTTTATCTTTTCACTCATGCCAACGCCTCCTTTGCAAGCTGGGATTCAGCAATCTCGCGGTATTCCTCGCAGTTTTTCATAAGCTCTTTGTGTGTGCCCTTGCCTACGATCTTACCTTCATTGAGCACGATTATCTGCTCGGCGTTGAGTATTGTGCTCACGCGCTGTGCAACTATCAGTACGGTTGCATCCGTCGTGTAGGTTTTGAGTGCCTTTCTCAACGCGGCATCGGTCTTCAGGTCAAGTGCAGAAAAGCTGTCGTCAAAAATATAGATAGGGGACTGCTTTACGAGTGCACGTGCGATTGCAAGGCGCTGTCTCTGACCGCCGCTGACGTTTGTACCGCCCTGCGAGATTTCCGATTGAACGCCCTCGGGCATATCAGCAACAAACCTTGCCTGTGCGGTGGTGAGTGCTTTGCCGATTATTTCAGAGTCCGCGTCGGGCCTGCCTATTTGCATATTTGATTCAACCGTACCCGAAAACAGAAGTCCCTTCTGCGGCACGTATCCGATTGATGCTCTCAGGTCGTGCAGCGAAAGCTTGCGTATATCAACGCCGTCGAGTGTGATTTCTCCCTCTGTAACGTCGTAAAATCTTGGTATGAGGTTGATTAGTGTTGATTTGCCCGAGCCCGTCGAACCGATAAATGCTGTTGTTTCACCGGGCTTTGCAACAAATGAAATGTCCGACAGCACACAGTCGTCAGCGTTGCTGTACTTGAAAGATACGTTTTTGAATTCGACTGTACCCTTGATTTTGCCGATGGTTTTAGGCTTTTCGGGGTCGGTGATGCTTGTTTGTGTGTTGAGCACTTCACCGACTCTTCGGATCGAAACAAGAGCTCTGGGGATATTTATGAAGATCATTGCGATGAAAAGGAACGACATAATTACGTGCATGGCGTACTGAATGTAAGCCATCATCTGGCCGAGCTCAAGGTTTCGTTCGATTATGGCGTTGGCACCGAACCATACAACAGCAACGCTGGTGAAATTCATTATGATCGTCATTGCCGGTTGAATTATCGAGATCGTGCGCTGAAGAAACCTGTTTGTCATTCGCAGCTGTCTGTTGGATTCTTCGAATCTGTCCTCCTCGTGCTTTTCGTTGCCGAATGCGCGAATTACCATCATTCCCGAAAGATTCTCTCGGCTGACAAGGTTGAGCTTATCGATAAGTGTTTGAAGTATTTTCATTTTAGGCATCGCAAAGGATAAGCCTACGCTGATAATTGTGAGCAGCACAAGCACCGCAACAAGCAGAATCCAGCTCATATCGCGGCTTTTGCTGAGCGCCAATATTATGCTGCCGATCGCCATAAACGGCGCAAAGAAAACGATTCTTATGCCGCTGCTCAAGATCATCTGTATCTGCTGAACGTCATTTGTCGTTCGTGTGATGAGTGAAGCTGTGGAAAACTTATCAAACTCGTTGTTTGAAAAATGCGAAACACGCTCAAATATGTCGTGGCGCATCCTGCGTGATATGACGGCAGAGGTTTTTGTTGCGAAAAAGTTTACGCCGATTGCCGAAACAACGCACATCAGCGCTATTCCGAGCATCTGCAAGCCTTTCGTAATGATAAACTGCATCTGTCCGTCCATGCCGTTCATTTTAACGATGCCCTCATCAACGAGGGTCTCCATCATTGTCGGCAGCCAAAGCTCCGTAAGTGCCTGAATTACGAGAAACGACAGGCTCAGAGCAACGTAGCCTGCGGCGTATTTCAGGTAGCTTATAACCTTTAACATGTCCTTCCTCCTTATTAGTGCAACTTCTAATTATCTTTCTTATTTTACATTAAAAGCTGCTGATGCACAATGTATATTTGTAAATTTTTTGTAAAAGGGAAAGGAAAAAGCGCTTCACTTTAATGTAGTAAATCGGAAAAGTACACATATTTCACCTCCACTTTTGCCGTAAAATGTAACCATATGACGAAATATTAATTTATGGCAGATTTTGTTTGCATATCACGGCACGGTGTGCTATATTAAAATATATTTATTTAATAATCGGGCAGGTGTTTTTTGTGAAGGTTATTGATATCATCAACAACGGCAAGGTCAACGTTTCCTGTGAACTTTTTCCTCCTAAGGTATGGTCGCAGGTTTCGGGTGCAAAGCAGGTAGTGCGTGATATTGCAAAACTTTCTCCCTCTTTTATGAGCGTCACCTACGGTGCAGGCGGCGGCACAAGCGAGCACACGGTCGATCTGAGCCGTGAGGTACAGTCCTGCGGTGTTACGGCACTTGCTCATCTTACTTGTCTTTCAACTGACGAGTCAAAGCTGATCTCGGTTATCGAGCAGCTCAAGGAAAACAAAATCGAAAACATATTAGCTCTCAGAGGCGATAAAGGCGAGCTGTCGGTGCCCGGTGCGTTCACTCACGCAAGCGAGCTGATCAGTCTGATAAAATCACGCGGCGATTTTTGTATCGGCGGTGCCTGCTATCCTGAGTGCCATCCCGAGTCACCGAGTGTTGCGGCTGACCTTGAGGGCCTCAAAATCAAGGCTGACAGCGGTTGTCAGTTCTTTACTACCCAGATGTTTTTCGATAATAACGTTTTCTATAAGTTTATGTACAGGCTTCTTGCAGCAGGGATAAAAGTGCCCATAGTCGCAGGAATTATGCCTGTTACCAACAGCTCGCAGCTTGACCGTATCGTTTCTCTTTCCGGCTCGGGCATTCCTCTCAGATTCAAGGCGATTGCCGACAAGTTTTCGTCAGATCCTGCCGCAATGAAGCAGGCGGGTATCGCGTATGCAACGGAGCAGATCATTGACCTGGTTGCAAGCGGCGTAAACAACATACATATCTACACAATGAACAAGCCCGATATAGCACAAAGTATTATGTCAAACCTTTCAGATATTATCGGAAAGTGAGGGGATGAACCTTGGATTTCAAAAGCAAGTTTGGTTCACAGCTGCTGTTTTGTGACGGCGCAATGGGCACAATGCTTCAGTCACTCGGCTTGCCTGCGGGTAAACGCGCTGACCATTGGAGCATCGAGCGGCCCGAAAAAGTCAAGAGCGTTCATCTCAGCTATCTCGAATGCGGCTGTAACATAATCACCGCAAACACTTTCTCTGCCCCTGCCGGCGGCGAATACACACCCGAGGAGATTGCAAAAGCGGGTGTCAGCATTGCAAAAGAGGCTGTGGCACAAAGCGGAAAAGAGGCTTTCGTTGCCCTTGATATGACCTCGCACGGTGAGCTGCTTGAGCCTTTCGGCACTCTCAGCTTCGAGTCGGCTTACGAGGGCTTTGCCCGTACCGTAATAGCAGGTGAGAGCGCGGGAGCCGACCTTATACTTATCGAAACAATGACCGATACGGCGGAGATTAAGGCTGCGGTGCTTGCCGCGAAGGAAAATTCCTCTCTGCCTGTTGTTGTTACTTTTACCGTCGATGAAAACGGCAGACTTATGAACGGTGCGGATATTATTACCGCCGCCGCCCTTGTAGAGAGCCTCGGTGCCGACGGCGTCGGTCTTAACTGTGGCTTCGGCCCCGATAAAATGCTTGAGTTTGTGCCGATGCTCCTCGGCTTTACCAAGCTTCCCGTTCTTATAAATTCAAACGCAGGTATGCCCGTTGTGGTTGACGGAAAAACAACCTACGACGTTGACGCACAGCATTTCGCAGAAAGTGCGGAAAAGCTGGTGCGCCTTGGCTGTGCGGCTGTGGGTGGCTGCTGCGGCACAACACCCGAGCATATTTCAGCTGTTGTCAGCCGTTGCGGCAATATGCCTGTTTTCACTCCTGCAAGAGCTGAGCGTAAGAGCTTTGTTTCCTCAAGATGCCGTACGGTTTTCTTCGGCGACAAAACGGTAATTATTGGTGAACGCATAAATCCCACAGGTAAGCCGAAACTCAAGGCGGCACTTCGTGAAAACAATTACGAATATCTTTGCAACGAGGCTGTTGCCCAGCAGGATGCAGGTGCAGACGTGCTTGACGTCAACGTAGGTATCTCGGAAATCGACGAGGCTGTTGTGCTGGCGCAGGCTGTCAACCGTGTTCAGCAGGTTTCAACCCTGCCTTTGCAGATTGATACGTCAGATGTTACGTCGCTCGAAAAAGCTCTGCGTGTGTATATCGGTAAGCCGCTCATCAACTCCGTAAACGGCTCGGAGGAATCTATGAGTACGGTGTTGCCGCTTGCCGCTAAATACGGCGCAATGGTTGTCGGTCTTACTCTTGATGGAAAAGGCATCCCCGAAACCGCAGCTGAGCGAATGGAGATTGCCAAAAGGATAATTGACCGTGCTGCACAGTACGGTATTGATAAATCGGATATAATCATTGATCCGCTTACAATGACGATAAGCACCGCAGAAAACGGTGCGTTGCCGACGCTCGATTCGCTGAAGATACTGCGTGATGAGCTGGGCGTACACAGCGTGCTCGGTGTTTCAAATATCTCGTTCGGTCTGCCTAACCGCGAGAAGATCAATTCAACCTTTTTCTCGCTTGCCATGCAAAACGGCCTTAGTGCAGGCATTGTCAATCCGCTCAACGCAGCGATGATGGATGCATATTATTCGTTCAATGCGCTCTGTGCGCGTGATAACGGCTGTCTTGAGTATATTGCAAATAACGCTGTTGAATCATCAGCAGTACAGCACACTCCTGTTGTAAAGCAGCAAACCAAAGCAGAGCCCGATACGCTCAGGTCTGCCGTGGTCAGCGGACTTGCCGAAAAGTCAGCGTCACTTACCGAAGCGCTTCTCGGCGAAAAAACGGCGCTTGATATAATTGACGGTATGCTTATTCCTGCGCTTGATGAAGTTGGCAGGCTGTTTGAGGAGAAAAAGCTGTTTCTGCCTCAGCTTCTGCTTTCTGCAAAGGCGGCAACCGCAGCTTTCGACGTTATCAAATCCAAGCTTGCTAACAGCGGCGAAAGCGGAACAGTAAAGGGCAGAATCATTCTTGCAACAGTCAAGGGTGACGTGCACGATATAGGCAAAAACATAGTCAAGGTCTTACTCGAAAACTACGGCTATGATGTTATAGACCTCGGCAAGGACGTTTCCGCAGAAGAAATATCTGCTTGCGCAAAGCAAAATGGTGTCAAGCTTGTAGGTTTAAGCGCACTTATGACAACGACCGTTCCTAATATGGCACAGACGATAAACTTACTTCGCAGTGAGCACGATTGCCGCGTTATGGTAGGCGGTGCAGTCCTGACAGAAGAGTTTGCAAAAGAAATCGGCGCAGACTTTTACTGTAAGGATGCGATGGCATCGGTCAGATGTGCGGAGAAACTGTTTGAGGAGGGGAAACTCTGATGGTGGGCAGAAGCGTCAAAACCCAGGGCTCCGATTATACGATCAAACAGGTTGATTTGTCTGTTGCACCCGAAAACACACCGGACGAGTTAAGATACCTTTATGAGCAGAGCGTGGTAGACTACGGTGACGGCTACCTCGGCCATCCCGATTCCGTGCTCCTTAAAAACGGTGATATACTCACTTTCTTTCCCAAGGGTCACGGCAAGGGTGCGGTTCTCTCAAGGCGAAGCACTAACGGCGGTGTTAGCTTTACAACCGGTGTCAGCAATCCACCCAAATCCTGGGAAACCTCACGTGAAACGCCGACGGTTTACCGTCTTGAATTCAATGACCCCGAAACACCCGATAAGTTACTGCTTGTCTGCGGCAATCCAAAGTGGGGTGCAGAGCCGACAACGGGCGGCTTCAACTGCTCTCTTTCCTGCGATGAGGGCGAAACATGGACAGAGTTTGAGCTGTTTTACAAGGGTATGAACACTATTGTTGCAATGGCATCGCTCACAAGGCTTAAAGAAAACGGGGCGTTTGTCGATAAGTGGATGGCATTCTTCCACGATGAACACTTCAACAATTACAAAACAATTCTTTCGTTCGATAAAAACGGAAAAATGCTCTGGTCTGAGCCCGAAAAGTATTTTGCATCCTACCGCAAGATTGAAAAGGGCAGTAATATGTGCGAGGTTGAGTGTGTACGCTCCGATGGCGGCAAGGGTGACGAGATATGTTTGCTGACGCGAAGCAATACAAAGAAAATGAACTCACTCATTTCCTTCTCGCGCGATGAGGGTAAAACCTGGTCAAAGCCCGTCGAGCTTCCTGCCGCACTTAACGGTGAGCGCCACAAGGCAGATTATATGCCCGACGGCAGGCTTATCATTACATTTCGCTCAATTGAGCGTGACCCCGCAAAGAACAAAATGTTCAAGGAAAAAGGTCACGAGCTTCGCGGCTGGTACAGCGAGGGCTGGGTTGCCTGGGTAGGCACTTACGATGACCTTAAAAACGGCAGAGAGGGTCAGTACCGCATAAAGCTGGCCCACACGTATCTCGGCTATCAGGATAAGCCCGATACAGTTGCCAACAGCGATTGCGGCTACTGCGGCAACGTTGTGCTTGAGGACGGTACCTTTGTCACCTCAACTTACGGTATTTTTAAAGCTGACGAAAAACGTCACACATATATCGTTTCAAAGCGTCTGCGTCTTGCCGATGTAGAGAAACTTCTTTGATAATACAGGAGAATCAGCAATGGGTAATTACGACTATAACGATACTACGCTCTACAACCTGCGTATGCTTTATGAGCAGCTGGGTTATAAGCGCTATAAAATGAGCAAATTTGAGGAATATGACCTCTACCTTGAGTACAAAAAATTTCTCTCGACAGAGAATATCATTACCTTTACCGACCTTAACGGTAAGCTTTATGCCCTCAAGCCCGATATAACTCTTTCAATTGCCAAAAATGCAAAGCCGGGCGAAACACAGAAGCTCTACTACAAAGAGAACGTTTACCGTGCTTCCGCAGAAACAAAGGAGTATAAAGAAATTACTCAGCTCGGACTTGAATACATCGGCGATATTGATGCTTACACTCTCGGTGAAGTAGTGCTTCTTGCAGCACGCAGTCTGCACTCAATCAGTAGCAGTTATGTGCTCGATATTTCGCATATGGGCTTTGTTTCAGCCTTGCTTGACGAAACGGGTCTTTCAGAAAGCCGCAAGGAAAAGCTTCTGACATATCTTGGCAAAAAGGATGCACATGAGCTCAAATACAGCTGTGAAAAATACGGTGTTGACAGCGACGTTACACAGCGTATAGTTGCCCTTTGTGAGATTTACGGCGATTTTGAATCGACCTATCCGCAGATTAAGGCACTTGCCTCTTCACCTGCAATGCTTGATGCCGTCAGCGAGCTTGAGTCGGTTTACTCCTTCCTCAAGGCTTCAGGCGAGGGTGCTCATATCAATCTTGATTTCTCAATCGTCAACGATATGAGCTATTACAACGGTGTTATTTTCCGCGGTTATATCGAGTCTGTGCCCTGCAGTGTGCTCAGCGGAGGCAGATACGATAATCTTTTGGTCAAGCTCGGCAAAAACTGCCAGGCAATGGGTTTTGCGGTTTATGTCGATATGCTTGAGCTTTATGCAAAGCACGCAAAGGATTACGACGTTGACGTTATGCTCTGCTACGACAGTAGTGTAACACCCGTGCAGATTGCCGAAAAAGCGGCGGAATACACTTCACAAGGCAAGAGCGTAAAGGTTATGTCTTATGTTCCGGAGGGACTCAAATATAAGCAGCTTGTCAAGTTTTCAAAGGAAGGGGAGAGCGTGAGCGATGGAATATCTTAATATTGCTCTGCCAAAGGGCAGACTCGGCGAAAGAGTATACGAAATGTTCGAAAAAATCGGTTACGGCTGTCCCGCAATCCGTGAGAAAAACAGAAGCCTCATATTCGAAAACGAAGAGAATAAGGTCAGATATTTCTGGTCAAAGCCCTCAGATGTTGCGATATACGTTGAAAGAGGTGCTGCAGATATCGGCGTTGTCGGCAAGGATATACTGCTCGAGTATGAGCCCGATATATATGAGCTTCTCGATATGAATACGGGTAAATGCCGTATGTGCGTTGCTGCAAAGACAACCTTCCGCGACAATCCCGAGAAGACACTCCGTGTTGCAACAAAGTTTGTCAATATAGCTCGTGCCCACTATGCAAAAAAGGGCAGGGACATCGAGATCTGTAAGCTCAACGGCTCTATCGAGATTGCTCCGATACTCGGTATGACAGACGTTATTGTTGATATTGTTGAAACAGGTACGACCCTCAAAGAGAATAATCTTGAGGTTATCGAGTCAATCGTGCCTATCAGCGCAAGGCTTGTAGCCAATAAGGCAAGTACAAAATTCAAGAATGAGCAGATTGCTGACATTCGCAGAAAGCTCGCAGAGGTAGTAGAAAATGATTAAGATTTATGAAGGCGGTCTCAGACCCGAAGAGATATTTGACCGCAGCGAAGAAAAAAACACCGTAGGTGACATCGTTGCGGACATAATTGCAAACGTACGCAAAAACGGTGATGCCGCACTTAAAGAATATTCGGCAAAGTTTGACGGTGCAGACCTCGACTGCCTTGAGGTAACACCGCAGGAGATGGAGGATGCTTTCGCTGCCCTTGAGCCCGAATTTATCGAGGTCATCAAAGAGGCTGCGGATAATATCCGCGAATTCCACCGCCACCAGATTAAAACGGGCTTTGTAATCACACCGCGTGACGGTGTTGTGCTCGGTCAGCGTGTAATTCCGCTTGAGCGTGTAGGTCTTTACGTGCCCGGCGGTACTGCAAGCTATCCCTCATCCGTTCTTATGAACTGTATTCCCGCAAAGCTTGCAGGCTGTGATGAAATCGTTATGGTTACGCCTCCCTCAAAGGACGGCAGCATCAAGCCGGCAATTCTCGTTGCCGCAAAGATTGCAGGTGTTGACCGCATCTTCAAGGTAGGCGGTGCGCAGGCTGTTGCAGCTCTTGCATACTCCACCGAGACGATTCCGCAGGTTGATAAGATCGTCGGCCCCGGTAACGTTTTTGTTGCCGAAGCCAAGCGTCAGGTATTCGGTACTGTTGCAATCGATATGATTGCAGGTCCGAGCGAAATTCTCGTTATTGCAGACGGCACGTGTAACCCGAAATATGTTGCGGCCGATATGCTTTCCCAGGCAGAGCACGATAAGAATGCAAGCGCAGTTCTCGTAACGGACAGTATTGAGCTTGCTAATGCTGTCAGCGCCGAGCTTGAGGTTCAGATTCCGCAGCTCTCCCGTTCTGAAATTGCCCGTGTATCCGTTGATAACAACGGCAAAATTATTGTTGTCGATGACCTCAATAAGGCTGTCGAAATGTCAAACGCAATTGCTCCCGAGCATCTTGAGGTTTGCGTTGACAGACCGTTTGATTTACTTGCGCAGATTCGTAACGCAGGCTCGGTTTTCCTGGGCAAAAACTGCCCCGAAGCATTGGGCGATTATTTTGCAGGCCCCAACCATACACTTCCCACAAGCGGCACGGCACGCTTCTCAAGCCCTCTTTCGGTAGATGACTTTGTCAAGAGATCCTCGTTTATCTCTTACTCACAGTCAGCTCTTGAGGGTGTATACAGTAAAATTGATGCCTTTGCACAGAAAGAAGGCCTTCAGGCACACGGCAAATCGGTTACTGTAAGATTTGAAGACTAATTTTTGGAGAACACACTATGAGCAGATTTTTCAGTCGCAGGTTTGATTCTCTTGCTGCCTACACTCCGGGTGAGCAGCCGCAGGATCAGAACTACATCAAACTCAACACAAATGAGTCACCGTTCGAGCCGTCTCTCGCTGTTCTTGAGGCTCTTGACAGCGCAGAGGTCGCAAAGCTCAGGCTTTATTCCGACCCCGAGTGTAAGCTTACCGTCAAGGCAATTGCTGATTATTACGGTGTAGACAGCAAAAACGTTGTTCTCGGCAACGGCTCGGATGAGATACTTTCCTTTATATTCCAGGCTTTCTGCGATAAGGATACTCCTGTAGCATATCCGGATATAAGCTACGGCTTTTATTCTGTTTTTGCCCAGCTTTACGGTCTGGAGTCGCAGGTTATTCCGCTGCGTGAGGATTATTCTCTCTGCGCGGATGATTATTGCGGCATCAACAAAACCGTAGTTATCGCTAACCCAAATGCGCCGACGGGTATGGCTGTGAGCCTTGCCGATATTGAAAAGATTCTCATTTCAAACCCCGACAATATCGTTGTTATCGACGAAGCTTACGTTGATTTCGGTGCAGACAGCGCGGTAAGCCTTACGAAAAAATACGATAATCTCATAGTTGTTCAGACCTTTTCAAAATCCCGTCAGCTTGCAGGTGCAAGGCTCGGCTTTGCTGTTGCAAGCGAGGATATAATAACAGACCTCAATACAATTCGTTTTTCAACTAACCCCTATAATATCAACCGCCTGACCCTGCTTGCAGGTGAGGCAGCGATAAAAGATAGAGCGTACTTCGAAAAAACAAGAAACCAGATAATTGCCAACCGTGAATATACGGCAAATGAGCTCGAAAAACGCGGCTTCAGAGTGCTTGATTCAAAAACAAATTTCCTCTTTGCCGCACACAATACCGCAAGCGGTGAGGCTCTTTACAAGGCACTCAAGGCAGACGGAATTCTTGTGCGCTATTTCAACAAGCCGAGGCTTTCAGATTTTCTTCGTATCACCATAGGCACGAGGGAGCAGATGGATGCCTTGCTTGCTTCACTTGATAAAATTCTCTCCGGAAAGGATGATAACGATGCGTAAAAGTGAAATCAGACGCAATACAGCCGAAACTCAGATCGTGCTGAGCCTTGACCTTGACGGCACAGGCAAAAGCAGCATAAACACGGGCTGCGGCTTTCTTGATCATATGCTTACTCTTTTTGCTAAGCACGGCAGATTTGACCTTGAGGTAACCTGCAACGGTGATACTCAGGTTGATTATCATCACACGGTTGAAGATATCGGTATCTGCCTTGGCCAGGCATTCGCACAGGCTTTGGGCAATATGGCAGGCATCAAACGCTACGGCGATATCATCCTGCCTATGGATGAGTCACTTGTTATGTGCGCTGTCGATATATCCGGCAGAGCACATCTGAGCCTCGATCTGGGCGATATCAAACCTAAAGTAGGCGATTTTGACACAGAGCTTGTCTCCGAATTCCTTCTTGGCTTTGTTCGTAATGCAAAGATGACTCTTCACGTCAAGCTGCTTTACGGCTCAAACACACATCACATCATCGAGGGCAGCTTCAAGGCGCTTGCACGCGTGCTCGGTGCCGCTGTCAGCATTGATGAAAAATATATCAACGAAATTCCGTCAACCAAGGGAGTGCTTTAATCTTGCTCGCAATTATTGACTACGGTGTCGGCAATATCTTTTCGCTCTATTCTTCTTTCAAGTTTATCGGCGAAGAGGTTGTGCTGACTAATGATAAAAAAATTATTGATTCCTGTTCGCACATAATTCTGCCGGGTGTCGGCGCATTTGCAGATGCAAAGCGTAAGCTCGATGAGAGCGGTATGGCAGAGGTTGTAAAGGAGCAGGTGAAAACAGGCAAACCGCTTATGGGTATATGCCTTGGTATGCAGATGCTTTTTGACAAAAGCCTCGAATACGGTGAGCACGACGGCTTAGGGCTGATTTCGGGCAGCGTAAAGCCTATTGCAGACGTGATTCCCGCTGAACTTAAAATTCCTCACATAGGCTGGAATTCGCTCGAATTCACCGCAGAAAGCAAGCTTTTCAAATATATTAAAAACGGTGACCACGTTTATTTTGTTCATTCGTTCTATGCAGCTGACTGTGCGGCTGATACAATTGCCGTTTCCGAATACGGCGCACAGCTTACCGCTGCAGTTGCCAAGGATAATGTCTACGGCTGTCAGTTCCACCCCGAAAAGAGCGGTGACGTGGGAATGAACATATTAAAGGCTTTCTGTGAGTTATAAGAGGTGAATCCGGATGAAACTTTTTCCCGCTATTGATTTAAAAGATAAGCAGGTTGTCCGTCTTTACAAGGGTGACTACAATCAGATGACGGTATACGGCACAAATCCGCTCGAAACCGCAAAGGGCTTTAAGGCAAAGGGAGCCGAATACCTTCACGTTGTTGACCTTGACGGAGCAAAAGACGGCGACAACCCGAATTTTCAGATTGTTGCTGACCTTGCCGCAAACAGCAGTCTTAAGGTCGAAATCGGAGGCGGCATCCGCAATGAGGAGATAATCAAACGCTACATCGACGCAGGTGTTATGCGCGTTATCCTTGGCACGGTTGCAATTTCAAACCCCGATTTTGTTGCCGATATGGTTAAGAAGTACGGCGATAAAATTGCCGTTGGTGTCGATATGCTCGGCGGCAAGGTTGCTACACACGGCTGGACAAACGTCTCTGAGGTTGACGGCTTTGAGTTTTGCAAAAAGCTTGAGCAGATGGGCGTTGCAACCGTAATCTGCACCGATATTTCAAAGGACGGTGCAATGCAGGGTACAAACCGTGAACTTTACAGCGAAATGGCAAAGCGCTTCAGCTTTGATACGGTTGCTTCCGGCGGTGTTTCAACGCTTGAGGATGTAGCTGCACTTAACAGCATGAATGTTTACGGTGCGATTCTCGGCAAGGCACTTTACACAGGTGCAATCGACCTTGCGGATGCAGTTAAAATAACGTCGGGGGATAGATAAATGATAACTAAAAGAATTATTCCCTGCCTTGATGTTAAAAACGGCAGGGTGGTAAAGGGTGTTAATTTCGAAGGCCTTTCGGATGTTTCCTCTCCCGTTGAGCTCGCTGATTACTACAGCAGGGCAGGCGCCGATGAGCTCGTTTTTTATGATATAACGGCTTCTGTTGAGGGCAGACAGATATTTACCGACATCCTCAAAGAGGCAGCTTCAAGGATATTTATTCCGCTTACAGTAGGCGGCGGCATCACAACGCTTGATGATTTCGAGCGTGTGCTTAAATGCGGCGCTGATAAGGTCAGCGTAAACTCAGGCGCTATCAAAAATCCGTCAATTATCGAAGAGGCGGCAAAAAAGTATGGCGACCAGTGCGTTGTGCTTTCTGCCGATATAAAGCGGGTTGACGGCAAATTCAAGGTGTTTAAAAACGGCGGCAGAGTAAATACGGAGATTGATGCACTCGAGTGGATCAAGTTCGGTGTTGACAGCGGCGCAGGTGAGATCGTTGTAAACAGCATCGATACCGACGGTGTCAAGCAGGGTTTTGACCTTGAAATGCTCGAGGCTGTATGTAATATTGTTTCAGTTCCCGTTATCGCTTCCGGCGGTGCAGGCGGAATTGTTGACTTTACAAAGCTGTTTAAAACTCTTCCGGGTGTTGATGCGGGCCTTGCGGCTTCAATTTTCCACTTCGGTGAGGTTACTATTGATGAGCTCAAGCGTGAGCTTGCGGCAAACGGAATTAATGTCAGAAAATAAGGAGAAGAAAAATGCTTAATATTGATGAACTCAAATTTGATTCGCACGGTCTTATCCCTGCGATTATAGTTGATTACGCAACAAAAAAGGTGCTCACGCTCGCTTATATGAACCGTGAGAGCCTTGAAATAACACTTGAAGAGGGCAAAACCTGCTTCTGGTCACGCTCCCGTCAGAAGCTCTGGCGCAAGGGTGAAACCTCAGGTAACTATCAGCACGTCAAGAGCATCACGGCAGACTGTGATAAGGATGCACTTGTAATCAAGGTTAAGAAGGACGGTCCTGCCTGCCATAAGGGCACCGATTCCTGCTTCACAAAACCTGTCTATAAAAAAGAGGGCTATCAGGATTTTTCGATTGAGGCACTCGTTGAGCTTCTCAAGTCGAGAAAAGAGAATCCCCCCGCAGGCTCATACACAAGCTATCTTTTTGAAAAGGGCATTGATAAGATCCTCAAAAAGGTAGGCGAGGAGTCCACGGAAGTCATCATCGCCGCAAAGGCAGACGATAAGAGAGAGACTATCTATGAGGTCGCCGACCTTGCGTATCACGTTCTCGTTATGATGGTTGAAATGGGTATTTCAGTCGAAGATATTATGAACGAGCTTTCGTCCCGCCACGTAATTGACCATAAGGTAAAGCAGGAAAAAATGGTTTAAAATATCTGTGTAAGATATGGAAAGTAAAAAATTTCCCCAAAGAAAATCAATTCGTCTTAAAGGTTACAGCTATTCTCACAAAGGCGCTTACTTTATTACAATATGTGTGAAAGGCAGAAGATCGATTCTCAGCGGAATTGTAGGGTGCGGCGTTCACGACGCACCGCAGATCATTCTTTCCGAATATGGCAAAATTGCAAAAAAGTATATAGATATTATGAGCCAAAGGTATGATAATATTTTTATAGATGGATATGTCATTATGCCTAATCACATCCATATGATAATTATTGTGCAGGATAATAACGGTTCGGCGCTTGCGACGAACCCTACGAATGAAACAGTACCTAAATTTATTTCGTTATTCAAGAGATATTGTAATCGGGAATATGGCGAAAATATTTGGCAACGCTCTTTTCACGACCATATTATCAGGGATGATAATGACTATCAAAAAATCAGTAGTTACATTGAAAACAATCATCTTAAATGGTCAGCCGATTGTTTTTATACTGAATAAATTTCAATGGTTTACCCGGTGTTCAGACAGAAAACGCTTACGAATATAAAGTGTATGTGAAAAAATAAACTCTATAAACTAAAAACAGCTCAACCGATCGGTTGAGCTGTTTTACTTTTTTGTCTTATGCCTTATGCCATTTTACACCCTGAGGTGTGTCCTCAAGCACAATTCCCATTGCTTTGATTTTGTCACGAATCTCGTCCGCAAGTGCCCAGTTTTTGTCCTTTCTTGCCTGTGCACGTTGCGCGATAAGCTCCTCGACCTCTTCGTCAAGGCTTGCCTTATTTCTGTTGTATACAAGTCCGAGCACGTCGGTCAGCTCATCAAAGGCTTTGCTTGCAAGCTCAAGCGTTGTCTTGTTTGCGCCTGCGGCAATAGCTGTGTTGATGTCTCTTACAAGCTCAAATACTGCGGCGATTGCATCAGCTGTGTTCATATCGTCGTCCATAGCGGCGATAAACTGCTGAATTCTGCCGTGCACCTTGTCGTTGAATTCGTTATCAAGCTCACCGTCGGCAGCGTTTTCAAGTGCGAAATCAAGGTTTTCGCGGCAGTTGTAAAGGCGCTCGAGTGATGCCTTGCATTGCTCGATGATTTCTGTGTTGTAGTTGATGGGGCTGCGGTAGTGAGAGGAAATCAGGAAGTAGCGTACGGGCTCATAGCCGTATTTTTCAGCAACGTCACGTACGGTGAAAAAGTTGCCGAGCGATTTTGACATCTTTACGTTGTCAACGTTGATATAGCCGTTGTGCATCCAGTAGTTTGCAAAGCTTGCGCCGTTGCAACACTCACTCTGAGCAATTTCATTCTCGTGGTGGGGGAATATGAGGTCCTGACCGCCGCAATGAATATCAATCGTTGTACCAAGGTAGCGGCGTACCATTGCCGAGCACTCGATGTGCCAGCCGGGTCTGCCGTGACCCCAGGGGGACTCCCAATAGGGCTCGCCGGGCTTTGCGCCCTTCCAAAGTGCAAAATCCATAGGCTCGCGCTTGATTTCCTCAACGCTGATTCTTGCGCCTGCCTCAAGCTCCTCAAGCGGCTGATGCGAAAGCTTGCCGTATTCGTCAAACTTCTTTGGGCTGAAGTAAACGTCGCCGTCTACAGCGTATGCATAGCCCTTTTCAATAAGTGTCGAGATGATGTTGATGATTTCATCAATGTTTTCCGTAGCTTTGGGATGAACGGTTGCTTCACGTACGTTCATGCCCTTGGCATCCTTCCAAAATTCCTCGATGTATTTTTCGCTTACCTCTTTGTAGGTCAGACCTTCCTCGTTTGCACGGCGGATGATCTTATCGTCAATGTCTGTGAAATTCTGAACAAATTTTACGTCGTATCCGCGGTATTCCATATAGCGGCGCAGTACGTCGAAAACGCAGAGCGGTCTTGCGTTGCCGATGTGAATGAAGTTGTATACGGTCGGGCCGCAGGCGTATACCTTGAGCACACCGGGCTCAATCGTCTTAAGTTCCTCTTTTGATCGAGTAAGAGTGTTAAAGATTCTCATTTATTTTTTCTCCTCTTCTAATGATTGGATTTTTTTGTTAAGCTTATCAATCTGAACATGCATTTTGCAAAGCTCCATTGCAATCGGGTCGGGGATATGAATCTGGACAAGGTCGTCAACACGCTTGCCGTTTTGCTTTACAACCCTTGCGGGTACACCGACTGCCGTGGAGTTGGGAGGAATCTCATCAAGCACTACCGCACCGGCGGCAATATTTGTGTTGTCGCCGATTTTAAACGGACCGAGCATCTTTGCACCGGCACCGATTAGCACGTTGTTGCCTATTGTCGGGTGACGCTTGCCCGTGTGGTGTCCCGTACCGCCGAGCGTGACGCCCTGATAGATCGTCACGTCGTCACCGATAACGGCGGTTTCTCCTATTACAACGCCTGTGCCGTGGTCAATGAAAAATCTTTTGCCTATTTGGGCGGCAGGGTGAATTTCAATTCCTGTCTTTTTGGCAGCCCTTTGCGATATGAGTCTTGCCATAAAAAACAGCTTGTGCCTGTAGCAGAAGTTTGCTCTGCGGTGCATACGTACTGCTTTGAGTCCGGGGTAGAGCAGCAGTATCTCAAGCGATGAGCGCGCCGCAGGGTCACGCTGCTTGACGCAGGCTATGTCTTCTCTGAGCTGTCTGAACAAATATATCACCTCTGAAAATAAAAAACTCCGTCACCCCAAAAGGTGACGGAGGCGATTTGGTTCGCGGTTCCACTCCGACATTGTACTCAGTAAGGCTCGTAAAAGCCTCGGGCGGATAACGGTGCCTGCCGTACGGGAATACTGTTATTTCCTCCCGTCTGCTCGCGGGTGCATTCGCCCGGCTGCTCAACAGTATACTTACAGCAAAATGTATACCTCTCTGGGATGAGCGCTGTGCCCGGTTACTGGTCCCGTTCAACGCATTTAGTTTATTTTAACCTATTATATGCAATTTATTTTGAGAAGTCAATTGTTTTTTTCGCCTGAATAAGATAAATGATTCCGGAAATTGCCGCAAGTATAGCGGTGATCCATATCATAATATTAGTCACAAACTTGAAATCGTTTACAAGGAAGCCCCAGGTTTCGACAAGCTCACCCCACACGAGGATAAGGATTGTGAAAGCCATTTGCGTAGCCGTTTTGATCTTACCGAAAATGTTCGCAGGTACGACAATATTCTGCGATGCGGAGATAAGACGCATTGACGTGACTATAAACTCTCTTGTGAGGATTATAAATACAGGCCAGGCACCGCAAATTCCCTCTTGAACAAAGGCAAGCAGGGCGGCAGTTGTCAGCATCTTGTCCGCAACGGGATCGAGAAATTTGCCGAAAGTTGTGATCTGGTTGTTTTTCCTTGCAAGCTTTCCGTCAATTGCATCGGTTATCGCGGCAATTGAAAATATTACCGCTGAAATTATAAAGCGGTGGGGGATAGAGCTGAGAAAAGCGAGCATAAACAGCGGGGTTATTATAACCCTTGCAACCGTCAGTTTGTTAGGTGTGTTCATTTATTCAGCCTCTCCGATGAGATCATACTCATCTGTGTTTATGATTGTTACCGTGCAGAAGTCGCCCTCACCGAGGTCGCTGTTGCTTGTGAATTTAACACAGCAGTCGATTTCGGGTGCGTCCATATAAGTTCTGCCGGTGTAGCTGTCGGTGTAAGCGTCGTAGCCCTCAACAAGCACCTCAAAGCTCTTGCCTATAAGGCGATTGTGTTTGTCCATAACGATGCTGTACTGGTCATTCATTATTATATCCTGCCTGTCAAGCTTTGTGCGCTCGTCAAGCTGATCCTCAAACTCTGCAGCAGGTGTTCCTTCTTCTGCGGAATATGCAAAGCAGCCGAGGTTGTCAAATTCCGTTTCGTTCACAAACAGAGCAAGGTTTTCAAAAGCTTCCTCAGTTTCACCCGGGAATCCGGTAATGAACGTTGTGCGGATTATAATGTCGGGCATTCTGTCTCTGAGCTTTGCTATAAGCTGACGTACCTGCTCCTGATTACCTCTGCGGTTCATACGCTTAAGAACCTCGTCGTCAGCATGCTGAAGCGGCAGATCAACATAGTGAAGTACCTTGGGCAGAGTTGCCATTGTTTCAATAAGCTCATCGGTGAATTCATCGGGGTAGCAGTAAAGCATTCTTATCCAATGTATTCCGTCAATTTCATTGAGTTTTTCAAGAAGCTCGGGCAGCTTGAGCTCGCCGTAAAGGTCCTTGCCGTAGAGTGTTGTATCCTGAGCGACAACAATAAGCTCCTTAACGCCTTTTTCCGCAAGACTCTTTGCTTCTTCAATTATATCGTCCATTTCGCGGCTGCGGTATCTGCCTCTGATTGAGGGAATTGCGCAGTAAGTGCAGCAGTTGTTGCAGCCGTCTGCGATTTTGAGGTATGCGTAGTATTCGGGAGTTGTGAGCACACGGTCACCGTTGAGCGGCAGCTTATCCTTTTCGGGGAAAAGGCCGACTCTTTCTCCGTCAATAACCCGTCTGCATATGTCGGCAATATCTGCATTTGCGCCGATTCCGATTACGGCGTCAACCTCGGGCATTTCGTTGAGAATTTCGTTCTGGTAACGCTCGGCAAGGCAGCCGGTTACAATGATTTTTCCCACAACGCCGTCCTCCTTGAGCTGAGCCATATCAAGGATGCTTTCAATTGCCTCTTTTTTTGCTGATTCGATAAAGCCGCAGGTGTTGATTATAACCGCATCCACACCGTCATACGGGTCGCAGATCTCAAAGCCGTTTGCATCAAGAGAAGCGAGCAGACATTCACCGTCTATCTGGTTTTTGGGGCAGCCGAGTGAAATAAATCCAACTGTACTCATATGTCAAAATCCTCGTCAAAATCATTGTATTCGCTCATAGCACTCCTTATGTCGGAATAGCTGTAGCCGAGCCTCATCAGAGCAGAGAAAACCTGCTTTCTGCCTTTTTCCGTGCTCATCTTACGCGAATACTTACCCTCTAATAATACTCTAATGTTGTCACTTTCGTCAAGTGTTATTGTGCTTGTCACGTTTTCACAGGTTTCGCGGTCAACTCCGCGCCTCATCAGCTCGGATTTCACGGCGCGCAGTCCGTAACCTTTTCGCGTTATAAGCTCTTCTGAAAGAAGCTGTGCATATCTCTCATCGTTTATGTAGCCGAGTGCCTTTACTCTTGCCACGGCATCAGCAGCAGCTTCATCACCGTCGCTTCGTCTGAGCTTGTTTAAAAGCTCTTTTTCGCAGTGGTCGCGGCGTGAGAGAATATTTAGCGCGCGGTTAAAACAGCGACGTTTTGCAATCGAGTCAGCAAGCACCTTGTACTGCTCCTCGTCAATTTCGTCGCCCGAAACATATCCGCTTGAAAACCAGAAATCAGCATCAACGGTGAGCTTGTACTCACCGTTGATGCTGATGTGTATCTTATTTGCTTTACCTTTTTGTGCTGTAATTATCATAGTATTATTCGTCGTCATCTACTGCGATATCAAGGTTTGCCTTGAGCTTGCCTTTAGGAGCGGGAGGTGCAACAACGGGTGTGGGAGCCGCGGGAAGCTCTGCTTCGTTATCAGCTGTATCGGGCTTGCTGTCGTTCTTATCGGAGAACTTTGCTCTGACCTGTGCCTCAACCTCTTCGCGCAGAGCTTTGTTCGTCCTAAGAAGCTCTCTGACATTGTCACGGCCTTGACCGAGACGCTCATCGTTGTATGAGAACCAGGCACCGCTCTTGTGGATGATATCGTACTGAACGGCAAGGTCGAGGATTTCACCCTCAACTGCAATACCTTTGCCGAACATAATATCGAATTCAGCTGTTTTGAAGGGGGGAGCAACCTTGTTTTTAACGATCTTTGCCTTAGTGCGAGAGCCGATGAATTCGCCGCCTGTGCCCTTGAGCTGCTCAACCTTACGTACGTCAATTCTCATTGAAGCGTAGTATTTGAGAGCACGGCCGCCGGTTGTAACCTCGGGGTTGCCGTACATAACGCCGACCTTTTCACGAAGCTGATTTATGAAAATGAGGATCGTGTTTGATTTTGAAATAGCACCTGCAAGCTTACGCAGAGCCTGAGACATAAGTCTTGCGTGAAGACCTACGTGTGAGTCACCCATTTCGCCGTCGATTTCAGCGCGGGGAACAAGAGCAGCAACAGAGTCGACAACAACTACGTCAAGTGCACCTGAACGGACAAGTGCTTCTGTGATTTCGAGTGCCTGCTCGCCGTTGTCGGGCTGAGAAACAAGGAGAGAATCAATATCAACACCGAGGTGTGAAGCGTATACGGGGTCGAGAGCGTGCTCAGCGTCGATGAATGCTGCCTCGCCGCCTGCCTTCTGTGCTTCAGCTACAACGTGGAGTGCAAGAGTTGTTTTACCGGAAGATTCGGGGCCGTAAATCTCAACGATTCTGCCCCGGGGGAGACCGCCAATGCCTGTTGCGCTGTCGAGTGTGAGGGAGCCTGTTGATATAGCCTCAACGTTAAGTCCGCAGTTCTGACCAAGGCGCATAATGGCACCCTTGCCGTAGCTTTTTTCAATCTGCTTGAGTGCGGTTTCGAGAGCGCTGTTTTTTTCTGTATTCTTGAGTGCTGATTTTTCTGCCATATCTGTATCCTCCGAAAGGTAATAGTACAAATGTTCGATTGTTGAGTTGATTATAATCCTTTGCACAATAATTGTCA
The DNA here is from genome assembly GCA_045606785.1 of Acutalibacteraceae bacterium. Taxonomy (GTDB): domain Bacteria; phylum Bacillota; class Clostridia; order Oscillospirales; family Acutalibacteraceae; genus UBA8612. The sequence goes on from JAZUSN010000059.1 coordinate 32,441, forward strand.
AGCGTTTTTATATATTCCGAAAGAAAATTTTTTGTGCAAAGTAAATACGCTTGCATTTTTCACGGTTTTCGTATATCATTGAAATAATTATTAAAGGTAAAGGTGAATTGCAAATGGTACTCAATGAGTTAGTTTCTCTTTCAAACATCTACGGCTCAAACGAAGAGCTTGTCCTTGCAGGCGGTGGCAATACTTCCGCAAAGGACGGCGACGTTATGTATATCAAAGGCTCGGGCACACAGCTTGCCGCGATTACGGCTGATGGCTTTGTCAAAATGAGCAGGGCAGCACTTGCCGACATTTTCACAAAGGAATATCCGAGTGACGATGATGCACGTGAGGCACAGGCGCTTGCCGACCTTACAGCGGCTAAAATGCCCGGTGAGGAGAATAAGCGCCCCAGCGTTGAAACTCTTCTTCACAGCCTTTTCCCTCATAAATTTGTTTTTCACGTACACCCTGCACTTGTCAACGGCCTTACCTGCTCTGTAAACGGTCAGGCAGCTGCACAGGAGCTTTTCGGTGACAGCTTTGTGTGGATCGAGTCCTGCAAGCCCGGATACACACTTTCAAAAATCTGCTACGATAAGATGACTGCATATAAGGCACAAACAGGCAGGGATGCAGATATGCTCCTGCTTCAGAATCACGGCATTTTCCTTGCTGCAGATTCTGTTGAAGAAATCGGCAATAAGCTTGCCGATGTTATGTCAAAGCTCAATGCCGCACTTGTGCGTGAGCCCGATTTTGACAGCGGAGATTACGACGGCGAAAAGGCACAGAAGTGCTTTGAGGTAATTTATGAGCTTTACGGTGACGATGCGGTTATTACTTATGAGCCCAGCGCAGAGGCACTCCGCTTTGCAGAAAGCCCCGAAACCGCAAAGGCTGTAATGAAGCCTTTTACCCCCGACCATATCGTATACTGCAAGGCTGAGCCTGTCTACGGCTTCTGCCAGGCTTGCATCAAGGGCGCTGTTAACGAATACCTCGATAAAAACGGCTATATGCCTAAGATTATTGTCATCAGCGGTTGCGGTTTCTTTGCCGTAGACCTCACACCCAAGGGCAGCGAAACAGCGGCAATGCTGTTCAACGATGCGCTCAAGGTTGCAGCTTATTCCGAGTCATTCGGCGGCCCGCTTCATATGACTGACGAGCTTTCCGATTTCATCACAAACTGGGAAGTTGAATCATACAGACAGAAACAGAACGCTTAATTACGTTTTTTAGGAGAAATTTGCAATGTATTACAGTATTGAAAACGAATATCTCACCGCTCAGATTGACGATATGGGCGCACAGCTTCATTCGCTGGTGACAAAGGATGACGGCTTTGAGTATCTCTGGCAGGGTAATCCCGACGTCTGGTACGGCCAGGCACCCGTGCTTTTCCCCGTTATCGGTCAGCTTCACGATGATAAGTTCCGTTACGGCGGCGCAGAGTATCCTCTCGCAAAGCACGGCTTTGCACGTAAGATGCTTTTTGAAGCAGCCGATGTTGAGGGTGCAAGAGCTGTGTTCATTCTCCGTTCAAACGAGGACACACTCTCTATGTTCCCGTTTGCCTTCGAGCTTGCCGTCTGTTTTGAGCTTGTCGGCAGAGCAATCAAGGTTACACACACCGTTACAAACCTTGATGATAAGACTATGTATTTCTCTCTCGGAGCACATCCCGGCTTCAACTGCGCAATAGGCGACTGCCTTGAGTTTGAGGAGAGTGAAGAGGGTGCACAGGTCGAAAAGATCGACAAACAGAACATAATTATCGACAAAAAGTTTGACGTTGAGCTTGAGGAGGGCAGACGCCTTTGTCTCACACCTGACCTTTTTGCCGAGGATGCACTTATTTTCTCTGACCTTAACTCCAACGTTGTCACTCTCAGAAGTGATAACAGCCCCCGTACGGTGCGTTTCGATTTTGGCGATGCACCCTTCCTTGGTATCTGGGCAAAGCCCAATGCACCTTATGTATGCATTGAGCCGTGGTACGGTGTAAATGACGATACTCTCAGATATGACGACGTTTCTAAAAAACGCGGCATTCAGTCACTTGAGCCCGAAGACAGCTTCGACCTTGTCTGGATTGCAGAGCTTTAATAAACAATACAGCCGGGGGTATCCTCGGCTTTTTTTACAGGAGGATTCGGTTATGACTCATTCAGAAATCTTCGGCGGCGCGAAGTGGGTAAGTGCACCCGCTGACATTGTTGCGCCCCTTTTTCGCTCAGAGTTTTTCGCAAATAATGTGGAAAAAGCGAGCATCACTATATGCGGTCTGGGTATGTTTGAACTCTTTATCAACGGCAAAAAGGTCAGCGATGACCTGCTAGTGCCTGCTTTTTCTCAGTATTGCTACCGTGACCTGAGCGCTCACTATAAAATCCGTCAGGATGTAATGAGCTACCGTACCTATGTCTTAAGGTACGATATAACGGATTATCTTTCAGACGGTGCAAATGCGCTTGGTGTCTGCCTCGGTAACGGCTGGTATAATCTTGACGATGAGGGCGACGGTGACCCGACCTGGACAAGCTACGGCGAGCTCAAGCTATGCTATAAAATAGATATAGAATATAATAATGGCACAACGGGCGAAATTCTCAGCGATGAGAGCTTGCGTTTTGCTGAAAGCGAGATTACTTACAACAATATCTACGGCGGTGAAAGGCACGATTATTCGCGTGCGAAGAAAGGCTTCAGCTCAGTCGGATACGATGCTTCCGATTGGTCAGCAGTCAGTCTGTCATCAGCTCCCGAGTGTGAATTTATGCTGCAGACCTGTCCGCCGGACCGTGTTATACGCACCGTAACCGCTGTGAAAATCAAGGATTTTGGCGATTACAGTATTTACGATTGCGGCGAGGGGATAACAGGCTATGCCGTTGTCACTCCCTGTGAAAACGGCGAGGAAATCACCGTACGCTATGCCGATGCGCTCAATGAGGATCATACGCTCGATTTCTATCCGAGCGGCGGTGACGGCGGTAAGCTTCAACAGGAGGTTTTTGCTCATACAGCGGCAGGGGAATCGTATTATCCTCATTTTTGTTGGCACGCATTCCGCTATATTGAGCTTTCAAATAACGCGCGTATCGAATCAGTCAACGTTGTCCATTCCGATTGTCCCGTCACAAGTGATTTTGATTCGGATAACGATGTGCTCAACTGGCTTTATAAAACATATCTTCGCACACAGATTGATAATATGCATTGCGGCGTACCGTCGGATTGTCCTCATATTGAGCGGCTCGGCTATACGGGTGACGGCCAGCTTTGTGCCGAAGCTGTTATGCTTATGACCGACAGCAAGGAGTTTTACCTCAAATGGATGGGTGATATTGCCGACTGCCAGGATGTTGAAACAGGTCACGTTCAGCATACAACTCCCTTCTGCGGCGGTGGCGGAGGCCCTGCTGCCTGGGGTGGTGCAATTGTTGTTGTGCCATACGTCTTCTACAAGACATTCGGCGATAAATCTGTCGTAGAGCAGTATCTGCCGAATATGCTCAGCTACGTTGACTATATGGTCAGCCACAGCGAGTGTGGCCTTGTCTGCCGTGAGGAAACCGAGTGGTGCCTGGGTGATTGGTGTGCGCCTATGGAGCTTCACAAGCCCGAGCCGCATACAAAAAGCCGTGTGCTCATCCCCGAAACCTACGTCAACACCGTTCTGTTTATAAAGCAGATGAAAATGGTTATCGAGCTGGCTCAGCTTATCGGCAAGGAGGATTGCGTTTCTCATCTGTCCGAGCTTATCGGTAATGCATCGAAAATGATAAATGTTGCGTATTTCAGCCCGATGACTCATTGCTACTGCGGCGACGTGCAGGGTGCAAATTCCCTTGCTCTCGATGCAGGCCTGGGTGACGAAAAGACCTTGCAGATGACGGTCGAAAAGTATTACGACAGAGGGTGCTTTGATACGGGTATTGTTGCAACTGACGTGCTGCCGAGGATTCTTTTTGAGAGCGGCAACGCTCAGCTTGCGTTTACGCTTATGTCAGCGCGCAAAGCGCCTTCATTCGGGTATATGATGGAGCAGGGGGCAACGACTCTTTGGGAGGATTGGCTGCCCGAGCGTTCGCTCAATCACCCGATGTTCGGCGCACTCACACGCTATCTGTTTACTTATCTTCTCGGAATCACTCAGCGTGCAGACAGCGCAGGTTTTGAGCATATCGTAATCAAGCCCTGCCTCGTAGAGGGTATGAACAGAGCGAGCGGATATATCACAACAGTTAAGGGCAAAATTGCCGTTTCATACGAGAAAAAAGGTGATAGCGTCTGTTTCAATGTTACTCTGCCCGAAAACGCCTCGGCGGAGTTTATCTGCGGCAAATACAGCTCAACTCTCTCGGGCGGCAAAAACAGCTTTACCGTTGATAAAATTTGACCTTAAATTAAAATCATATAGCACATTTTAGCTTGTAATGTGTTAACTGAATCTGAACGTTTAGAAAAGCACTGCCGAATTTTGGCGGTGCTTTTTGTTATGCTTTCACAAAATCGAACAAATGTTCGAAAAATCATTGACAAACGCTGAAAAATGCCGCTAAAATGTCAACTAAAGGAAGGAACTGACAGCAATGGAGGTGATTGCAATGTAGCGATTATTTTAGCTTATTCAACAAAATGCGAAAGGAGATGAAATACGGCAAAACGCTCTGCCAAAGCTAACAGAAGTAAAATGAATGAGCCTTATTTGGATGGCTCGAAAGAAACAAAATTTTTATTAAAAGGAGTAAATTTTAAATGATTAAATATTTCGGAACACTCAATGATATTTTCAATGCTGCAACTAGCGATCTTCAACCGGGTGATGTTGTCGTCACAGGAGGTTACGGCTCAGTTAACGATGGCGGTGCAAGTACATACTACGTAACCTCTATTAATAATACGAATAATGCAGATCTTGATATTACAGGCAAAACTTTCTCAAAGGGCAGCATTCAGCTTGAGCTGATGTTTAATAACGGTGAGGTTAACGTTGAACAATTTGGCGCTCAGTCAACTGCTTCAGCTGCCAATAACAAAGCGGCAATCCAGGCTGCAATAGATTCAGGTGCAAGGTGCGTCAATTTCAGACCGGTACAGTATCTCGTTGAGGATGATATTGTAATTAACCACCCTGTTGATATTGCAGGCAACGGCACAAAATTAACATTAATTCCAACTGTTGTCAATAGCAATACTCACCTTTTTTGCTTGGATTTTGAGCCTTGTGTAAGTAACCTCAAAATAGCAACAAATATTAAAGATATGTTTATTGTTGGTGTTACAACTAATGCATTGTCAAAATCAATCCCTTCAATTCGTATAAACTGTGCAAATAGGGTGTGCTTTGAGAATGTTTGTTTTGAAGGTGGTGATTATGCTGTTTACGCAAAGAAATCAAACAATACAGGATGTGATATACGAGATATTAGTATAAGCAACTGCAAGGCAACGAATATGAACAGTGGTTTTGCTTTTAACTCTTCGTCAGATATTAAGGTTAAAAACTGCAGAATTGAGTTAAGGGAGCCGACAAATATTACATATGGTTTTGGTTTTGTACTTGATAATACTTATAAAGCATTTGTAGAAGATCTGTCTGTTTTAAATGCTACGATGTCTGCGGTTGGCGTAGGAAATAAAACTTGGGATAATAATTCTACGAATCGTATAGTGTTTAAGAATTTGCTTGTTGATAACGCGATTATTGCAATATCGTTAACAAACTGTAATTTGCCAATTTCTTTTAACAATGCAATGTTAATTGACTGTGATTATAGTTTTTATGTTGCAGATGCAGAGAATATTACCGTATCTAATTCTTCGTTCAGTGCAAAATCGCCATTGACCTGTGCAGCAGATACGAGAATTCTTACTTTTACAGGTTATTCAAAAATGAAATTTATGCATACACAGTTTGATTTTCCGTATGCATTTCAAGCAATCGTTTATAACTCTGAAAAGGAAAAACCTGTTGAGCTTGATTTTGTGGATTGTACTTTGCAAAAAATAGATGTGTCTGGTTTGTCGGATACAATCATTCCTTCAGGTTTTGGTTTGATTGGTTACGAAGGAGAATATTCTAATCGGGTCATTCAAACCTTTGATGCGTGTGAATTCAGGAGCTATATTACGGATTACAGCGTTACAACGGGTGAGGGCGAAAATGCTGTTACTACTTATAATTTCCCGATTACGCTTGCAACTTCAAGCAATTCCGATTCAAAGCTTATCATCAAAAACTGTCGATTTATCAATGAGGATAACAGCGATGACGAACAAGATGAAACTCAGGGTGAAACGCAGGATGAAACACAGCCTCCCAAAGAATATATCCCTTATTTCAAGCTTGACGATAATGCTAAGTTTGACAATATTGTTGTCTATAACTGTTTCTTTGAGAATTATGAATTTTCTAAGGGAGAAGGTGAAGATAAGCATTATCCGATCTTCGGCAGAGTTGTTGACGGCGCTATCAATACCGACAATACTGACTCTGATAATGAAACAATCCACAACATCTTCGCAAGGTGCAATATGCGTTCGTCTGCGCCGGACACAGCGAACGGCACAACGATCAATGAAATGCTCGAGTATATTTGACGGTAGACAAATACGAAAGGAAGTGATATAATATGAGTGCAACTCTTAATTGTTACGGTACGTTTTTTGACGCTGTGTTAGCTGAACATTCGGTGAATGATTATATACGTACTCTTGGATTTTTAACTCCGGGCGACGGTGGTGCCGCAATGTATAAAGTAACTTCGGCTGTAACTGTACCGGATACATACAAAAATGTTGAACCTAATATGAGTTCGCTACGCTGTGCAAATGGCTTTTTTCATTATCAATTTGATGCGAATTGTAGCAGTTCGGTCTTTCAGCTGATTCCTCAGCACGGTAAGGTTTATGCTGAGCAGTTCGGTGTCCTGCCGGGTGATGAAACTTTTGCTGAGAGTAATATCAAAATGCTTAAAAATGCAATTACTTTTGCCACCGAGAACGGTTTCGTATTAACCTTTGCCTCCGGCGGAGTGTATAATCTGAATCCGGGTAGTATTGACGTTCCGTCCGGTATGCATATCGACGGCAACGGAGCAACCTTGTGCGTTATTGGTGGCTCGGGAAATTCTAAAGACTATATTAACTTATTTAATTCTGACTCTTTAGTATATAACGTAACTATCAAAAACATTACTCTCATTGGTCGCAAAACATCGGTGGGATCCGGATATTCGGATCAGGCTATTCATATCAATTGCAATAACCTTACTGTGCGGAATGTCCGCTTCAAATTTTTTGGTTATGCTTTTCATACTTATGGTGGAGATGCTGTCGATAATATTAATATTGGGTCAAAAACCTACGTAATCAATGATATTCCGAATAAAAACTGGCTTATCGACTCTTGCAAAACCGAAAGCTGCGTTTTCGGCATCAATACAAGTGAGATTGATGGCTTGATTATTAAGGATTCGGATATCAGCTGTTTTTTAAATACAAAAGACACCTATCATTGTGTCTATTTGAGCAGTAATTGTTTAAACGTCCGTGTTGCGGGGTGCAGTCTGCGTGAGGTTTCGGGTGATGCTATTCATAAGTCGTACCCCAATTCATCTGAAGTTGATTCATCCAAGAATCATTTTTATACCGATCTGTCGATACATTATGCCGATTCTGCTTTGGATATCGGTACTATCAGCCAAAATGTAATGTGCGATAATGTCTTTGCAACCGAGGTTGCAATTGCGCTGGAGCTTTCCGGTGCAGATAATTGCATTGTGTCTAACTCATACTTTAGTCAAACCAGAACCATGGGTGATACGAAAGCGTTTATTTGTGCCGCAAATGCCTGTAACTGTTGGATGCAGAATTCTTATGCCTACTACAAGGGGAAGCATAGGGTTACAAGTATTTATTATCCAAGTTCATATGTTTACGATATGTTTGTCGGTAAAAAGCACAGACGAATGTACATTGGCTCGGATTTTAAGGTTCCCAACCATTGTCTTAAATTCACTGGTTGTGAATTCTTTTCAACACGTGTAGATGCTAATAGATATTTTTATGAAAGATATAATTCTGTTGTCGATTCTGAACTACAAAAAAACCCTACCTTATCACAATATGGTGAGTATTGGGATAATTGCTCGCTTTTTGTCGCAACCAAGCAAGAAGTGTTTGGCTTGAATTGTATAAATGATTTGCCCGGTGGTATAACCATTCGCAATAGTTATTTGGAGAACATTGAGTTGGTAGATAGAAAGCAACTTGCTCCCTTTACAATCGGATGCGATCGAGAGGATCGAGACAGCAATTATTGTAAAAATGTCTGCCCGGTTTATCCGGATAGTTGCATACTGTCTGCTTTTGGTAAAATATATCCTTGGATTCGTTTTGAAAACAATTTTTATGCTTTTAAATTTAGCAAAAATTGGGCTTCTACTGATTGGTCACAGTATATTGTACCCATTAGTGCGGTATCAGCGGTATCAGTTGAACAGTTTGTAAAGTCAACGGGTTCTTATTCATCTGATTGCTATAAAATTGATGATGAAGGTAAATATTTGTCTATGGTAGACCTAATGTAAAGCTGTTAAAAGGAGTGTCGGTTATGAAGGTATTCAAGCGTTCAATATCAATTGTTTTAGCTGCTGTATTTTTGCTTTCTTTTGCAATTTTCAACGCAGTTGCTGAAGAAAATGATCGCTGGGAAGATGAAAGATTAATGCACAGCGCAGAGTATTATTTCAGAGAAATTGAAGAACCTCTTTGTTTTGAGAATGTTAACGGCTCGGATTTTATTTATATAGTTCGCGATAATGAAGCTGTCCTTTTGAGTTTTAAAACTAACTTTAAAGGTCCTGAAATGTCTGTTTTCACTTTACCGACAGTTCTCGGCGGATATCCTGTTACAACAATCGGCTACAATGACGAATTAGGGCGTGATGCAACATGGTATATTCATCACGGCGAGGATCCTTTTGAGGAATATCCAAATCTTGAATATTATCCTACATATGATCCTGGCTTGGATTATGTTTCTCAGTTTGTTATTCCGGAAGGTTACAGAACAATACACGATGCTACACTTGAAGGAGTTAATTGTCGTGTATCGTTCCCAAAAAGCCTAAGGAAAATAAGCGGTTCACCGTTTAGATATCTGTATACTCACGTAGATGAAAACGGTTACAAATATACTGTACTGCCTGAATGCCAGTGTGATACCGATTTTGATAGTATTGCTTGGGATAAGATTCACAAATATAAAGGTGTTTATTTTCCGTCAAGGCTTGGGTCAGAAGAGCTTTTGGATAATTTGCGATTTTACCCGGGCAGGCTGTATATTCCATCTAACTACAGTTATGAAACAATAAGATATTCACTGTTTCAAGCTAATTATTATGATGATGTTGATTCTTCTATAGTAGGTGACGAGGATAAAGGCTACGGTGAAGATACAATAATCCACTGTGCACCGGATTGCGAATTTATAGAGCTTTTCAGTCAAGCAACGGAATTTAATTATTATACCTTAATCACCGACGTAGTACCTGCCGAATACATCGAATTCCCGGAAGAAACGGTGAATGTATGTGTCGGCGATGTTGTTGACCTTGAGGCAAAAACATACCCTGCCGAGGCTGTCTGGACGGCGTGCGATTACACCGTCAGCGACCCGAGCATAGTTCAAATCGACGATTATTCGGGCAGAATCACGGCTCTCAAAGAGGGTACGGTCACAGTCACCGCAACTCATTGCGAGCGCGGCTTTGTCGATACCTGCACGGTCAAAGTCACAACAGAGCCAGAGCCTGTTTCCGGTGTTCAGAAAATCGAGCCCGCAACCGACACTCCTTATTTTTCCTACGGCAACAGAGATTATAGGCTTGAGCTG
>JAZUSN010000060.1:0-15953 GCA_045606785.1 Acutalibacteraceae bacterium
AAAAACAAACAGCCGCACGAGAGCGGCTGCTTGAGATAGTAATGCGGTGTCAAACTTCAGTGCCGACTTTTAGTCGGCATGCCAGTAGGCGGCCCTTATAGGGCCTGTGCAAACCACCAGTTCAACTGGTGGTTATGATTCGCCTTTCGGCGAGTTTTATTGCTTCGCAGTGATATTTGTCTTGCGACAAGTGATATTGCCTTCGGCAGTTTTCGGCGAATAAAATAACACTGAAGCCGTAAGGCTTCAATAACACTTTTGATTTATCAAAAATATAACTGCAAATTTTAATTTGCAATATCACTTAATACTCACCGAATAAAATATTTTCACTTTGGCGTAATTACCTTCAAAGTATATAACCCACTATGACACTTTCAAGCCAAAAGTGTCACTTTTTATATAAAAAATTGGGAGCACTTCATCACAAAGTGTCTCCCAATAATTTTATCTGTCCTTAGCAACCTTGCCCATTGCGTCATCGGTTTTGAATTTATCAGTTGCCTGTGCCGTCTGTGAAGTTTTCGTCCTTGAAGCGGAGAATCTTCTTTGACGCGCTCTTGAGGAACTCTGCCTTTCTGAGCTTGAAGCCGCGGATGTGCTTGTAGTGCGGAAGCTTTTCGTTGACTTCCTTTACGACGGCTGCGAAAAGCTGCTGAAGGTCATCGTCTGTGTATTCTTTCTCACCGAAATGCTCTGCAAGTGCCTCATCGTCGGGGAATATTGAACACTTGACGAGTGTTTCGCCCTTTTCGTTTGTTTCAGCGTATACCAGAACCTCGTTGACCAGAGGATTGAGGCTCAGATGATACTCAAGCTCTTCGGGGTATATGTTTTTGCCGTTTTCCGTAACGATAACATTCTTGATTCTGCCGCTGATGTAGACTCTGCCCTTATCGTCGAGCTTTGCAAGGTCGCCTGTGTGGAGGAAGCCTTCCTCGTCAATTACCTCGGCAGTAGCCTCGGGATTGTTGTAGTAGCCGAGCATAACCATCTGGCCCTTAACGCAAAGCTCGCCGCAGCCTGTCTGCGGATCGGGATCTACAATTTTTGCCTGTGTTCCGGGAAGTGCAAGACCGACGGATTCTGCAAGGTGAAGCTTATCGTTGTTCATTACTGCGAGGGGGGCACACTCTGTGAGTCCGTAGCCGAAAAGAATCTGGATGCCGAATGCCTCGAAGTCGCGGAGGATCTCGGGGCGGATGGGGGCAGCGCCGCAGATGATAAGGCGCATATTGCCGCCGAAAGCATCCTGGATTTCCTTGAAGAATACCTTGCGCAGGTCGATGCCGACCTTGCCTGCAACCTTACATACCTTTGAGCCGAATTTGAAAAGGAATTCACCGTGAGGCTTTGCCTTGATTCGCTGCATAAGGCGGCGGTGTACGGTTTCGAGAATGAGGGGAACGGCGACAAAAATGGAGGGAGAAAACTCCTTCATATTCTTGAGGACATATTTAAAACCGTCACAGAAGGTTACCTTTGCGCCGCAGTAGGGTGCAAAGAAGAGGATGATTGTGCTTTCGTATGTGTGGTGGAGGGGTAGCATTGATATGCCTGTATCCTCGGGATAAATCTTGAGCACGCTCATTGCTGATTTGACTTCAAAGCAGAAATTGCGGTGGCAGAGCATAACGCCCTTTGCAGCACCCGTTGTGCCCGATGTGAAGAGCAGTGAGCACATCTTATCAGGGTCAATCTCGGCGTAAATGTAATCGTTTTTGCCCTGTGCGAGAAGCTTCTTGCCCTTTGCAACGAGCTTTGAGAAGGAGAGGATACCGTCCTCATCCTCTTCGTAGTCGAAGCAGACAATTTTGATTTCGGGGTTCATCTTCTCTCTCTCAAGTACCTTGAGCAGCTGCTTGTCGCAGAAGATGAGTGATGATTCTGATGTTTCGAGAATACCGTTGATATCGGGGAAGAGCAGCTCCTTGTCAATCGGTACGGCTACACCGACACCGTTGATGATCGCCATATAGCTCAGACACCATTCGTACCTGTTGTTGGCCGAAACAGCCAGATGCTTGCCTCTGTATCCCATGGAGATGAGAGCTGTGCCCAATGCGTTGATCTCGTTTACGTATTCGTTAAATGTTATGAATTTTGTGCTGTTTTTAAGCTTGATTTCAAAAGCGTTGCGCTCACCGTACAGCTCAACCGTCTGCTGAAGCAGCTCCTTGATAGTGCTGAATTCACGAACCTTGTACAGCGATTTAGTTGCGGGTGCCAACACTTCGTTTCTGTTTGCCTTGTTCATTCCGTCCTCCGCTTAATCTCTTCCCAAATAACTTTGATCGAAAATAATACAGTGTGCATTATAACAGCCGAACCTTAAATAAACCTTAATTTACGTAACAATTTATTAATAAATTATACCAAAAACGCTTGAAATAATGTGAAAATAATTCCATTTTAGGGAAAAAGCAGCTGCTTTTGTTAACAATTCGTTAACAGTCCATTACATTAAGTACAAATGAGTACGTTTTTTAAGTTTAGCTTGAGAGATCTCATTGTTCGTTGAGAAAGTGCCGTACGGGAAATTTTGTAACAAACTGTACAAATAATCCGATTATTATCTGCTCATCTTGTAACAAAATGCAAATAAATACTTGAAATCACGGTGATTATTTGATATTATAATTCTGTATAATTGCGCAATACTGCTGTAGTGCGGTGTGCTTGCGAAAGGAGAGCGTCGTTAAAATGGGCAATGTCCCTCTTTACTTGTTCAACAAGGGTGAAAACGCAAGAGCATATGAATATCTCGGTGCACATTTTGTCGGTGAAGACAGTGTTGTTTTCCGTGTCTGGGCGCCTAATGCTGCCGGTGTCAGCGTTGTGGGCGATTTCAACGGCTGGCAGGGTAGCGCTGCACCGATGCACAGGGTAGACGGCAGCGGAGTTTGGGAAACAACGCTTGACGGCCTTAAGGTGTACGATTCGTACAAATTCCTTATTTATACTCCCGACGGCAGAGAGCTTTTCAAGTGTGACCCGTATGCTTTCCACGCTGAAACACGGCCCGATAACGCATCAAAGCTTTACGATATCGAGGGCTATGAGTGGCACGATGCCAAGTGGATGGAAAAGCGCAAGAAAACCGGCGTATATGACAGCCCCGTAAATATTTACGAGGTGCACGCGGGCTCTTGGAAACAGTATGACGACGGCAACTTCCTCTCATACCGCGCAATGGCAGATGAGCTCGTGCCCTACGTTAAGGATATGGGCTACACTCACATTGAGTTTATGCCGCTGAGCGAGTATCCCTTCGACGGCTCGTGGGGCTACCAGGTTACGGGCTATTTCGCTCCCACCTCACGCTACGGCACACCCAAGGACCTTATGTACCTTGTCGATAAATGCCACCAGGCAGGTATCGGCGTTATTATGGACTGGGTGCCTGCCCACTTCCCGAAGGATGCTCACGGACTTTATGAGTTTGACGGCACAGCCTGCTACGAGTATGCCGACCCGCGCAAGGGTGAGCATTACTCCTGGGGCACAAGGGTGTTTGACTACGGCAAGACCCAGGTGCAGAGCTTCCTTATGTCGAGCGCAGCAATCTGGCTCGACAAATACCATTTTGACGGACTTCGTATTGATGCCGTCGCATCAATGCTTTATCTTGACTATGACCGTGATGACGGCCAGTGGATCGCCAACGAAAATGGCGGCAACGAAAACCTTGAGGCAATTGCATTCCTGCAAAAGCTCAACGAATCCATCTTCCGCGATTTTTACGACTGTATGATGATTGCCGAAGAATCCACGGCATTTCCGATGGTTTCAAAGCCCACGTTTATGGGCGGACTCGGCTTTAACTTTAAGTGGAATATGGGCTGGATGAACGACTGCATGCGTTACTTCTCGCTCGACGGTATTCACCGCAAGAATAATCACAACTGTCTCACTTTCTCTTTCTTCTACGCTTTCTCCGAGAATTTTGTCCTGCCGATCTCACACGATGAGGTTGTGCACGGCAAATGCTCGCTGATAAATAAAATGCCCGGCACTTACGAAGAAAAGTTCGCCGGTGTACGTTCCTTCCTCGGCTACATGTACGCTCACCCCGGCAAGAAGATGCTGTTTATGGGTCAGGAGTTCGGCCAGTTTATTGAGTGGAAGTATGACAGCGGGCTTGATTGGTTGCTGCTCGATTACGATGCACACAAAAAGCTGCTCAACTACACGCGTGCACTCAATAAGTTCTACGCAAAGAACGCTCCCCTCTGGGAGGTCGATTTCGGCTGGGAGGGCTTCAACTGGATATCCAGCAACGATAACTCGAATTCTGTTATTGCTTTCCGCAGAATTGACAAGAGCGGCAAAGAAATAATTGCCGTATCAAACCTTACGACCGTGTTCCGCAGCGGCTATGAAATCGGCGTTCCGTACGGCGGCACGTATGAGGTCGTATTCAACTCCGATGAGGAGCAGTACGGCGGTACGGGCAGAGGAAGCACAGGCAGAATCAAATCCTCCGAGCGACCGATGCACGGCCATGAGCAAAGCATTTCGCTTGAGCTTGCAGGCTTGAGTACGGTTTATCTCAAGCTTGTGCGTAAGAATCCCGTGCGCAAGAAGGAGCCTAAAAAAGTTGAAAAGAAATGATAAGGCACGGGGTGTTCTGCATTTTGCCGATTTCAAGTCACCTTGCCGAGGCAACTTCATAAACTCTCTGGAATTTCTCAGACCCGTTGCAAAATCGCAGGGGTATGAAACCGTTTATCTTTTTCCTTCGGCTACAGCAAAGCGTGAATGGGCGCAGGAGCTGAAAAAAGAAGCAGATGTTTATTTTCTTGGCGACAGTTTACTGCAGAATGTGAAGACGGTACGCGGTATAATAAAGCGGCACGATATCTCGGTCATACATTCTCATTTCTACAAGCTGCCTTATCTGCTGACCTTCGGTCTGGCGTCTGCGTTTTGCAAGGTGAAGCAGGTTGTTCATCTTCACTGTGCGCTTACGATCCACAGCGGCTATGCACGGCTGATAGAAAAACTGTTGCTTAAAGGAAAAACCTTTATCGGCTGCAGCGAAAAGCTGACGGCGGATGCAAAAAAATATTATCCCTCAAATCCTTCCTATACGGCAAAAAATGCGATCTGGTTTCCGAGGCTTGAGGAGTACGAGGTGCTTGACAAAGCTTCGCTGGGCTTAAGTACAAGCGCAAAAACGCTGATGATGTTCGGCTTCCTGTATGAGGTCAAGGGCGTTGACCTTGCACTTGAAGCGGTGAGTGAGCTCAATGCCGAGGGCAATGATTTGCAGCTGATTCTTATACTCACGTCGAATGTCGATGAGATAAAGGGTAAAATAATAAAACGCTTCGGCTCGATTCCCGATTGGCTTCATCTGCTGCCGCCGCGCAACGATATTGCAAGCTATTACAGGCTTTGCGATGCGTTTGTTGCCCCGAGCAGAAGTGAGGGCTTGCCGTATTCGGTGGTAGAAGCGTCTTATCTTAAAATTCCGGTTGTGCTAAGTGATATTCCGGCACACGCAAGCCTTAAATTGCCGTGCGGATATTACTTTGAAAGTGAAAATGTCGGTCAGCTCAAGGCTCGGTTGGCGGATGCACTCGAGGGTGCAAACCCGTCGGAAGCCTTTGCAGCTCAGTCCGAGCAGATAAAACAGGATTATCAGCTCTCAAACTGGGCAGACCGGATAATAGAAATATACACCAAACTCTGACAGAGTTCCCAAATAACAAGGAGGTTATCAAGAAATGTCAAAGAAAGCTGAATGTATTGCTATGCTGCTCGCCGGCGGACAGGGCAGCAGACTTGGTATTCTTACCAAGAACATTGCTAAGCCTGCCGTACCCTACGGAGGAAAATACAGAATTATTGATTTCCCTCTTTCCAACTGTGTGAATTCAGGTATCTACACAGTTGGTGTGCTCACCCAGTATCAGCCGCTTGAGCTTAACGACTATATCGGCAACGGTGCTGCGTGGGACCTTGACCGAGCAAGCGGCGGCGTGCACATTCTCTCACCTTATCAGCAGATAAAGGGCAGTGAGTGGTACAAGGGTACTGCAAACGCAATTTATCAGAACATCAACTTCATCGACAGATATGACCCCGAATACGTATGTATTCTTTCGGGTGACCATATCTACAAGATGGATTATTCAAAGATGCTTGCATTCCACAAAGAGAAGAATGCAGACTGCACGATCGCAATGCTTGAGGTTCCGTGGGATGAGGCGTCACGCTTTGGCCTGATGCTTGTTGACGATGAGGGCGCTATCACAGCATTCGAGGAGAAGCCCGAGGTACCCAGCAGCAACAAGGCGTCAATGGGTGTCTATATCTTCACATGGAAAAAGCTGCGCGAATATCTGCTTGCAGATGAGGCTGACCCGAACTCAAGCAACGACTTCGGTAAGAACCTTATTCCTGCAATGCATGAGGCAGGCGAGAGACTCTTCGCTTACCACTTTGACGGCTACTGGAAGGATGTCGGAACGATTGACAGCCTCTGGGAAGCAAACCTTGACCTGCTTCGTCCGTCGGTTGACCTTGACCTTTCTGATAACGAATGGAGAATTTACTCCAAGTCACCCGCATCACCGCCTCACTTTGTTTCCGCAACCGCTAAGGTTGAGAACTCTATGATGGCTGAGGGCTGCTGCATTGACGGCGATATTGATTATTCCGTTCTTTTTGCAGATGTCGTTGTTGAAGAGGGTGCAAAGGTTGATTCATCAATCATTATGCCCGGCACGGTTATCAAAAAGGGTGCTGTTGTTCAGTATGCTATTGTTGCTGAAAACGCAGTTATCGAATCCGGCGCAGTTGTCGGCGAGAAGCCCGAGAACGTAGCTGACCGTGATGACTGGGGCGTAGCCGTTGTCGGCGCAGGTGTAACAGTCGGTGCCGGTGCAGTTGTCGCTCCCAAGGCTATGGCAGGCGAAGATGTGCCTGCAGCAAAGTGAGGAGGAATGAAAAATGATCAGAGCTAATGACGTTCTCGCAATTATCCACTCAAACGCTTATGATGAGGTTATTCCCGAGCTTACCAATATGCGCACAATGGGCTCGGTACCCTTCGGCGGCAGATACCGCCTTATAGATTTCACACTTTCAAACCTTGTTAATGCAGGCATCAGCAAGGTCGGCGTTATTACAAAAAGCAACTACCAGTCACTTATGGATCACCTCGGCACAGGTAAGCCGTGGGACCTTTCCCGTAAGCGCAGCGGTATGTATCTTCTTCCGCCTTTTGGCTTTGCAGAAACAGGCACGTTTGATAACCGTATTGAATCCCTCAAGGGCAATATGCACTTTATCAGCCGCTCCAAAGAGGAGTACGTGCTGATTGCTGACTGTAACGTTGTTATGAATTTCAGCATTGATGAGCTTATGAAATTCCACGAGAAATCAAATGCCGATATCAGCGTTGTATGCAAGCGCGGCAAAACTCCCGCACTTTCAAACCTTATGACATACACCGTCGGTGAGGATTCAAGAGTCAGCTCAGTTGCAGTCGGCGTACCGTCTGACGATGCTGATTATTCGCTCAACGTCTTCTTTATGAAGAAGGCTCTGCTTGAAAGACTTATCAACGAAGCATACGCAATGCACAAGACAAGTATGGCAATCGACGTATTCCAGACAAACGTCAACAGCCTTCGCATCTGCGCTATGAGAACTGATAATTTCGTAGTATCCATTGATTCACTCGATACCTACTACCAGGCAAATATGATGCTCCTTGACAGCGCAAACAGAAACGATCTGTTCAATAAGTCACGCCCCGTATACACAAAGCTGCGTGACGATATGCCCGCTGTTTACGCAATCGACAGCTCCGTTACAAACAGCCTTGTTTCTGACGGCTGTGACATAAAGGGAGAGGTTGACAGCAGCGTGCTCGGCAGAAGCGTTAAGGTGGAAAAGGGTGCTGTTGTTAAAAACTGCGTTATTATGCAGGATTGCTTTATCGGAGCAGGCGCACACATCGAAAACGTAATTCTTGACAAAGCAGTTGTTATCAAGCCCGGCAAGACCCTTGTCGGTGCAGACGATTTCCCGATCTACGTAGGTAAGAGAATTGTAGTATAATTAAGGAGAGACAGATATGAAAGTATTATATGCTGCCAGCGAGGCGCTCCCCTTTATTGCCAGCGGAGGACTCGCAGACGTTGCAGGTTCGCTTCCCCAGGCGCTGCGTAAAAGACTTATCGGTGCCCGTGTTGTTATGCCTCTGTACGATTCAATCCGTCAGGAGCTTAAGGATAAGATGACCTTCGTTACGCATATTTCCGTACCTGTTGCATGGCGCAGACAGTATTGCGGAATTTTTGAAGCAAGACACAACGGAGTTATCTATTACCTGCTCGATAATCAGTATTACTTTAAGCGTGACCGTATCTACGGCCACTACGATGATGCAGAGAGATTTGCTTTCTTTGCACGTGCGGTGCTCGAGATAATTCCGCACATCGGCTTCAAGCCCGATATCATCCACTGTAACGATTGGCAGACGGCTATGACTCCCGTCTATTACTCAACAATGTATGCTGACCAGCCCGGATGGGAAAACATCAAGACAATTTTCACTATCCACAACATCCAGTATCAGGGTGTTTACGGTATGGAACTTATCAGCGACGTGCTCGGTCTTCAGCCCGGCACAGAGCATATTGTTGAATACAACGGCTGCGTAAACCTTATGAAGGGTGCAATCGAAACAGCAAACGTTGTCACAACAGTCAGCCCGTCTTATGCTAACGAAATTCTTGATCCGTGGTTCAGCCACGGTCTTGATAATATCCTTGAGCATAGACGCTTCAAGCTTTCGGGTATTCTCAACGGTATTGACGTTGAAAACTACAATCCCGAAACCGATAAGGATATTTTTGCAAATTACTCTGCCGCAGACTTCTCGGCAAAGGCTGTTAATAAGGCTGAGCTTCAGAAGATGTTTAACCTGCCCGAAAATCCACGTACTCCCGTAGTCGGTCTGGTTACGCGCCTTGTTTCGCACAAGGGCCTCGATCTTATCAAGGTTATTCTTGATGAGCTTCTTGCAACAACTGATATTCAGTTCGTTGTTCTCGGCTCGGGCGACTGGCAGTATGAGGAATTCTTCAAGGAGATGGCTGCAAGATATCCCGCTCAGCTCGGTCTTCGCCTTGGCTTTATTCCGGACCTTGCCCGTAAGATCTATGCAGGCAGCGATATGTTCCTTATGCCCTCCAAGAGTGAGCCCTGCGGACTTTCGCAGATGGTTGCTTTGCGCTACGGCTCAATCCCGATCGTACGTGAAACAGGCGGCTTGAAGGATACAATCACCGACAGCGGTGACAACGAGGGCAACGGATTTACGTTTGCACGCTATAACGCACACGATATGCTTCACAGCATCCGCCGTGCGGTTGAGGGCTATCAGAATGAAGAAGGCTGGAACATTCTTGTAAAGCGCGCTATGGAGTGCAACAACAGCTGGAACCGTTCTGCAAATGAGTATATAAGGCTCTACAAGGCAGTTCTCAAAGGTTAACAAAAATAATAAAAGCCGGCAGACGGATGTTTCCGTCTGTCGGCAATGCGATGTAAAAGCGAAGCTTATTCTTGTTCTTTTGAGCGGTAATCGGCAGCTATGCTGCTTACATAATCTTCAACGCAGGTAACAAGTGTATTCGCAAAGGGCGGAAGCTTATCGTTGAAGATTTTTGCTTGAGGAATGGTTTTGCTTGTATCATAGAGGCCTGCATATACAGCATCCGTCAGACGCTGAAACATAGTATCATCCCATTTGATGGGTACATCTATACAGTCTGTGGTGAATCTGCCTGCGGCAATGCTTGAAACGAGTATCTTATACTCAGCGATTGCACAGCCCCAGAGCAGTTTGTCGCCTAGCTTCTGATCCATTGTGCTGAATCGTTCTGCAAAAAGAGTAATGCACAGAAGAACGGTGCGCATATCAAGTTTATCGGATTGATATGAGTAAATGCTTTCGCCGCAGTCACCCAATACGGTGTTGTCAAGCATACCGTATTTGCTGTTATCTTTACCGAGCAGATAGTCGGTCGTAACGCCGAAATAGTCGGCACACTTGATCACAAAGTCAAGTCCGCACTCTCTGACACCTTTTTCGTAGTGGGAGAGAAGAGCCTGCGAAACGCCAAGGCTCATTGCAACCTCCTTCTGGCTCAGGCCGCGTTCCTTGCGCAGGGATGTGATTCTGTTTGAAAATGCAGTTGCCATATATTACCTCGTATATTTCAAAAAAGTATACGCAGAGTATAACAGACGTTTCGACAAAAGTCAACAGTATAATTTGTTTTTTCGGAGAATAACAATGAAAAGCTACAAAATTCATCTGATTCGCAATGCTCTGACACAGGAAAATCTTGACGGCAGATATCTCGGCCATATTGATTCTCCGCTGTGTGAGCAGGGCGTTGCACAGCTCAATGAGCTTATTGACAGCTATAATTATCCGCCTGCCAACGTTGTTTTCAGCAGCCCCCTCAAGCGCTGCGTTGATACGGCGAAGGCTATTTATCCGGATAAGGAAATTGTGCCGATTGAGTCGCTTATCGAGTATAACTTCGGCGAATTTGACGGAAAGACCGCAGAAGAGCTCGAAAATCATCCGCTCTTTTCACGTTGGCTCGGTGGCGAGGAGGGTGTTGACCCACCCTTCGGCGAGAGCAGCGCAGAGTTTGCGGCACGTATTTGCGAGGGCTTTGAAAATATAGTTGACGGTATGCTCAAATCGGGCGTTGAAACTGTTGCGGTTGTGACACACGGCGGAATTATAGGTGCGCTGATGTCACGCTACGCTATTCCCGAGGCTGCTGCACACGAGTGGCTTACCCCAAGTGGTTGTGGTTATACAATTCGTATAACACCATCTTTATGGATGACGACCCAAAAGGTTGAAGCGGTGTGCGAAATCCCCGAGGAAGATCACAGCTTTGACTACGAGCGTGCGCTGTGGGGCCAGGAACCATTTGAAGATGACTACTCTTACAGCGATGAAAACGGCGAAGACGATGGGTTATGATTATCAAAATAATAAAATAAATATCAAGATGTGAAAGAGGAGAAAAAATGTCTGAAAAAATCAGTGTAGTTACCGGTGCGTCCGGTCACGTAGGTTACCCGCTTGTTAAAAAGCTTTGCGACAGCGGCGAGAAAGTAAGAATTCTTATCAGAAAGGATCTGCCGATTTTTGATTGCTTCAATGCAGAGCGTGTATACGGCGACGTTACCGACCCTGCAAGCCTTGAAAAAGCTTTCGAGGGCGCAGAGGTAGTCTACCACCTTGCAGGTATGATTGAAATCAAAGCAGGCAACGATGAGCCTGTATGGAGAGTAAACGTTGACGGTACAAAGAACGTTGTTGAGGCTTGTAAAAAGTGCGGCGTAAAGCGCCTTGTTTATGCTTCATCCGTTGACGCAATTCCCCCTCTGCCCGACAATCAGGAGATGGCTGAAATTTACGATTTCAACCCCGATAACCTTGAGGGTACATATGCAAAGACAAAGGCTGTTGCAACAAAGTACGTGCTTGATAACAACGGTGTTGACGGCCTTGAAACAGTTGTTACACACCCCGGCGCATGTATCGGCCCGTATGATTTCAAGGTTTCGAGCGTCGGTGAGATGGTAAGAATGTTTGTCAACGGCGCATTCCCCGTAACACTTACATTCGGCGCATACAACTTTGTTGACGTACGTGACGTTGCAAACGGTATGTACCTTGCTTCCACAAAGGGCACACCCGGCCATTGTTACATCCTCACGGGTGACGTAATGACCTGCGGTGAGCTTATCAGCTGCCTTGCAAAAATCTGCGGCAGAAAAGACCCGAAGATTCCGCTGTCACTCGGCCTTGCAAACGCTGTTGCTCCGTTGATGGAGGTTTATTACAAGGCACTCGATAAAACACCTCTCTTTACGCGTTACTCAATTCGCAAGCTTTGCTCGAACTGCAACTTTACTTATAAGAAGGCTGCCGATGATCTTGGCTATGCTCCGATGAGCGCTGAGCAATCATTTACGGATATGGTTGCCTGGATCAAAGAAAACGAGCCCAAGAAGAAAAAATAAGGTAAGCAGGTGAATAACTGTGTCAATCATTAATAAGGCCAAGGAAGGTTTGACAAAGGTACGTACCTATTGGCGTACTCCGCCACTGGGTAATTATATGAGCTATAAGGAGATCGCTTCGCTTGCGGGCGGCGGCTTCGGTGTAAAGTGTATTATTACTTTTGTTCAGGCAGCGATCATTTCGGCAAACAATGCCTTTATAGGTAATACTATAGGCGTGAAGCCTATGCAAATGTACGCAATTTACGTCTTGTGTGTTATTGCGGGCTTCCCGCTTACAATGCTGCGTGCAAAGATCATTGACAATTCGCGTAACCGCAAGGGCAAGTATCGTCCGTATATCATTAGCATGGGTCTGCCTACCGTTCTGCTTTCGATAGGATATGTGTGGGCACCGTATGAGCTGATGAATGATGCGGGAAAAATCGCAACAGTTCTGATTTTTAACCTCGGTTTCCAGTATTTTTACAATTTCCTGTATGATGCATACGATAACTATGTTTCTGTTCTTTCGTCAAATACGCAGGAGCGTTCCAATGTTTTGTCGATACGTGCAGTTGCCGATTCGCTTGCGCCGTCGATCACAAACGCGATCGTTCCCGTTATAGGCGAGCTTATCACCGGTAAGCGTGATTTGTTTGATATCCGTATTTACCGCTATGTGTGGCCGCCTGTCCTTATTATAGGCTTCCTTCTCAGCCTTATCATATTCAAGAATACCAAAGAGAAGATCATCCAGGCACGTACTCATGTTATCCGCATAAAGTTTATTGATGCGGTAAGAGCTATTATGAAAAACAAGTATTTCTGGGTTATATCTCTTGCCGGTTGGATGGGCTTCCTTGAGGGAATGGCAAATAGTATACTCTCTTGGCTTTATACATATCAGAATGCTTGTACGTCTGCTCAGTATGCTATTCTTACTACTCTCTACGGCAACGCTTCGCTCTGGGGTATGCTCCTTGCACCTATTTGTATTTATAAATTCGGCAAGAAAAAAACTTTGATATTCACTAACTCAATGAATATCTTTTTCATCGGTATGCTTTACCCTGTTGTAAAATATGCTGATCCGTCAATTATGATATGGATGGCAATGATGTGTCTGTGGATGAATGCTCTTGTCGGCTCATTTGCACATATTTTGACTCCCAGCCTCAATGCGGATATACGCGACTATCAGCAGTATGTTACGGGTGAAAGAATTGACGGTATGTTTGCCGCTGTCGGTCTTATAGGCAGTGTTGTAACAATGGCTACAACAAGCGTACAGTCAATTATCTATGAAAAAATCGGCTTCAACGATGCAAAGCTCAGCGAGCTTCTGCCTGAAATCATAGCCTCCGGTGTCGAGATTGACGACCCGACCAATGTTTATAATGTTCTTTATCACCGTCCGACTTTCCTCAGCATTTTCTCTGTGCTTATTATGACTGCCGTTGTCGGTGCGGCAATGAATGTTATACCCTATTTCTTCTATGATTTATCAGAGATCAAGCAAAAGGGTATGATAAAGGTGCTTCAGGTACGCGCTCTGTTTGAAGATTTCGGCAGAGGTGTTCTCAGCGATAAAGACCTTGTAAAAGCCATTGAGCTTGTACGTGAAGCAAAAGAATATGTAAATAAGGAAAAACTTTCGACTGATAAATCTGCCGTCAAAGCAGCTAAGACAAGGGCGGACAAAAAGGCTGCTCGTAAGGCACTCAAAGCTGCAAAAGAGCACAACGAAAAGATTGTCACTTCACGCTTTGTTATGGATGAGCTTGACCGTTTCAATACAGTTCAGGGTAAAGCTCAGCTTGAAACAGCAAAAGCTTTTGTAGCTTCGGGCTTCGACCATATTTTCTCAGTCAGCAAGGAAGACCTTGCTGCGGCAAAGGTGCTTTCAACCGCAACGGAAAGCGATAAGGAATACCGTAAGGCTGAAATTACAAGAATCAAAGAATGTCTCTATGCTCAAAAGGTTGCCAAAAAGTACTTCCCCGGCGGCATAGAGGAGTTTGATACATCAGAGTTTGACAAGCTCTTTGCACAGGAGGATGCAATCAACGAAAGAATTGATGCCGCATACAAAGCATTCTACCAGGCAAGGGACAGCAAGAATAAGGCTGCTGCACAGGAAGCGACAGTCCTTATAAAAGAGCTTAAGGCGCAGGCGAAGGATGTTGAAAAAGCGCTTAAAAAAGCAACGGATGACAACGCTGTTTACAACCGTGCCGCTAAGCCCTATATTGATGCCAAAAAGCTTGTAACAATGGCAGAAAATTATACTCATTATGATGAAATTGATGCTATGTATGATGAGGCAAAGGTGAGATTCGACGAGGCTGAACGCCTTGCTGCCGAGGAGGAGGCTGCTAAAGAAGCTGCCGAAAAGGCACACGCAGCCGAGCTTCGTTCACAGCGCAAAAACAAGAAGAAATAAAGGAGATACTTATGAGTTCGATAATAGCTTTTTTTCTTTCTTTTCTCACGTTCCTGGGCACAATAACAGCCACTTTTGTAAAGCCTGAAGCTCCGGCGGATACAGATGAATTTACACCTGTGCTCCGTTTTGTTATCAGCAGTGACTCCCACGTTATGACAATGGGAGACACCCAGACAACACGCCTTCAGAAGATGATTAAGCTTGGTTATGACATCGCTGAAAAAGATAAGGAATATAACAGACTTGATGCCGTGCTGATGGCAGGCGACCTTACTGACGACGGAACAAAGCTTGGCTTTGCAAGCTACAAAGCAGCGGCTGATGCTGTGCTCACCGGCGATACGCAGTTCCTTTCTGTTGTGGCTAAATCGCACGACAGCGGAACAATGGACGTTAAAGCGCTTGATTACTTCACACAGGTAACGGGCCAGGAAACAGATTTCCATAAAGTTATCAACGGCTTCCATTTTATAGGTCTGTCAAGGTCAAAAACAGCAGGTGAGCACTACAGCCAATACCAGAAGGATTGGCTCAAGGAGCAGCTTGATGAGGCTGTTGCGGACAATCCGTTCAAGCCGATATTTGTTATCCATCACGAGCACGTTTTGAATACTGTTTACGGCAGCTCCGATTTTGAGGGCTGGGGTATGCCTGACTTCAAGGATATTCTTGAAAAGTATCCTCAGGTCGTTGACTTCTCGGGTCACTCACATTACCCGATCAACGATGCACGCTCAATCTGGCAGGGCGGCTTCACAGCTGTCGGCACAGGCGGGCTTTACTACGTAGAGCTTACGGTTGACGACGTTCGTACAGTTCATCCGCAGGGACATAAGAAGGTTGCAAGCTTCTGGGTTGTTGAGGTTGATGCAAACAACCGTATTCGCCTGAGAGCTGTTGACCTCGGTGCGGAGGAGTATCTCGTAGAGTATACGCTTAACACTCCGTTTGACCGTTCATACATCAGAGCGGCACAGTTGCTTCGCTCAAGAAAGCCGGAATTCAAAGAGGAAACAACTCTTGAATTCAAGGGCAACAAGGTGACTTTTGCCGCCGCAGAGTCAAAGGACGGTATGCCGATATTTATGTACAGGGCATACGCTGTTGACAGCGAGGGCAACAGAACACCCGTAGGCAAAACTCTCCCTGAGTATTATAACTACGATGTGCCCGACACCGTTACAATCAAGCTTGAGAATCTGCCCGATGGCGATTATACGCTTGAAATTGTTGCAGAAAACTGCTTCGGTATGCAGTCTGCACCGCTTACGGTAGAGCGCTGAAAATAAAAAAAGGCTTGTACAAACGCCGACACCCGGTAAGGCAGTATTTCTTTAAATCGTGAACTAAGCACACAATAACGCGTTAAAAAGCACCGATATGCGTCAGCATTATCGGTGCTTTTTGCCTTTTCTTGCATACTTATTTCGCGTTTTAAAGTGCT
>JAZUSN010000061.1:0-25976 GCA_045606785.1 Acutalibacteraceae bacterium
ATCAGCGGTAACGTTGTAGGCTTCCGCCTTCTCCTCCTCGATCCCGACACACTCGAGATTCTTGCTGAAACACGTCTTCCCCAGCGTCCCTCAACAATCGAAGCTATCAAGAGATTTGACTTTGCATCAATCTCGAGCGATACTTCAGGCGGTGCCTACTGTCACCTTTACGAAGGTGACAAGCCGATCATCGGTAACTCCGAAAACGTAATCCAGATCTATTACATAGACGAGTCTACAGGTACTCCCGAGTGGAAGGTTGAGAAAGAATACAACATAAGCAGCTACCTTCCCGAAGGCTCGTACATAACAGACGCTATGCCCGACTACAAGGGTAACATCTGGTTTGTAACACGTCCCGGTGAAGTCGGCTACATCGAAAAGGGTACGGACAAGGTTCACCTCACAAAGCTCACATTTGAGGGCAAGGGTGAAGAAATCCAGAATACATTCGGTATGGCAACAGACGGCGTTTACATCGTATCTGACCACGCAATGTACCGTTTCGACATTGACGAAGACGGCACACCCTACTACACCTGGAGAACATCTTACGACCGCGGCACAACACTCAAGCCCGGCGCAATCAACCAGGGCAGCGGCACAACACCCACTCTGCTTGACGTCCCCTGTGCAGACGGCACAATCAAAAAGGTTGTCGCTATCACAGACAACGCTGACGAGCAGGTTAACGTTTGCATCTACGACCGTGAAAGCGGTGATATCATCGCTGAAGTTCCCGTATTCACAAAGGGCAAGAGCGTAAGCGAAAACAGCCTTATTGCTCACGGCCGCTCATTCATCGTTGAGAACAACTACTCCGAATCCGGCTCTGGCTTCCTCGTAACAGACCCGACAAGTGAGCCCGGCGTTGTAAGAATCGACCTCAATGAGAACTGCACAGATGCATTCATCGCATGGGAAAGCCAGGAAGCATCCTGCACAGTTGTTCCCAAGCTTTCAACAAAGAACGGCCTTGTTTACCTCTACACAAGAGAGTATGACGATGCAGAGGATACAGACGATGACGGTATCCCCGCAAACAAGGTTGCTTGGTATCTCACAGCTGTTGACTTCGACACAGGTGAAACAGTATTCAAGGTATTCACAGGTATCGGCAGAAACTGGAACAACAGCTACGGCCCGATTACAATCGGCCCCAACAACACACTCTATGTCGGCGTATTCAACGGCCTCATTTCCGTTAAGGACTCCGCTAAATAATTAAATCCACAAAATCCGCTTGAAAATTACTTCAGGCGGATTTTTTATATTGCGCAATTAGAAGTATTTATGCTATAATGGCGTTAACAAATTACTGGAGCGTGATATTATGGCAATCATAAAATCAGCAATCGGACTTATGCTGGCGATTATTATGTACATAACCAATGGCATATCCTCTTTCATTCCCGGAATTATTCCCGAGCCAAAAAGCGAAGCTGACCTTAAGTCAGTTATCAATGAGTTCGACGATATTCCCCTCGCGGACGAAATTATAGTAGTTGAAAGCGGCAGGATTTCCAAGGACGAGCGTATGGCAATACAGTGTCTCCAGGGCCTTGTCGGCCGTACAGAGGCTACGATTTTTGTCAACTACGGCCAAGATTCCAAGACTGAACTTCAGGATTTAAAAGATCAGGGCTGTACACTTTCCTATACCGATGAAAACAGCGACTACTGGACACTTAAAAATCTTGTGCCCCGTTTTGCTTCTCACATTAAAGATAACGGCTATGTTCTTTTCACCGACAGCGAAACCCACGCACAGTTGAACCTTGCGTTTAACTACGCAACCGTTTACGGATGGCTTGCTGTGCCCGTATCTTGCGAAGAAACCGTAAAAGCTCTTGGTATGGAAAAGAAGCACGATCTTTCAACAAAAGTGCTTGATTTCACACACGAGCGTGATTTCTACGAGGAACATAAGAATTTCTTCCGTAAAGACTGTCTTGTTCACCTCTACTCATATGCATCAGGTCTGCGTGACCTTGCAGTACAGCAGAAAATTTTCATCACCTATATCGAAGATGCCGACTATGTAGGAAGAGCATTCCGCGATATGATTTTCAACGATCTTGAAACAGGCTCTATGATACTCGGCTGGTGCCAGTATGAAATCAAATTCACACAGTGTGCTTCACGCTTCGGTCACTACGTAATTCCATCTGACCACAGCTTCAATATGAGTATTCTCACCTGCAATAAGATGGAGCTCGGCTCACTCGGTCAGGATGTTGAGGCACCTGAGCTTGACCCCACCAAGCACTATGTTGCAATCGTATACAGCGACGGTGATAACGCACAGTGGATTTCAAACGGCTTCAACGAGTTTTACACCTGGCAGACATACGAAGATATGGATATTCCGCTGACATGGACTTTTGCACCGCAGATGTATAAATTCTCACCCACAGCAGTAAAAAAAGCAATTACCAACAAGAACAACGACTCATTTATAACAGGACCTTCGGGTGCAGGTTACGCAAGAATTTCAATGATGTCACCGAGCGAGATGAGCGTTTATTCTGACCTCACAGCTGCAACAATGCTCAAGAGCGGAATGACAACAATAACTCTTCTTGATGAAATCAACAATGAGCTTGAATTTGCTTCTTACGCACACAAGCTTGAGTATTTTGCAAGATATGATAACATTAAGGGCGGTATCCTTCAGGTTGACCCCGACCCGTACACTAACGGCTACGGCGGCGGTCGCGGCAGAGTATTCTTTGCAAACGATAAGCCCTTTGTAAGCGTAGGCTATTCTCTCTGGCACCCGAGCGGTGATATGGCACAGGTAACTCAAGAGTGGCTTAAGCAGCAGGCAGACGTTATAAACACCTACCCTGCTGACATCAACTCAATTAATGGCTACACCGTAATCAACGTACATCCCTGGACAGTCAGCCCGGCAAGTCTGAGATATTTTGTACAGAATCTCGGCGACAATATCGAGGTAATCTCTGCCGACGAGATGATTGCAGCTCTGACAGAAAATATTCCGCACGAAAATGCAAAACCTGAACGTTAAAGGAGAATAAAAATGTTTGAAAAATTCTTAACGGAAGTATTAAAGCTTGCTCCCCGACAGATGTGGGGTGTTGAGCAGCAGAAGATTCACTTCAAAAAGATTTTCACTTCAAGAAGCATAAAAGGTGCAATCGCTGCAATCCTTGCAATTATCGAGCTTTTTGGTCTGACAATCTTTGATTATCCGACGACTCCTCGAGGCGAGGAGCTTAACCTTGATGGCTACAGCCTTGTTTTTGAGGATGATTTTAACGGTGATGCACTTGATACTGAGGTCTGGAAATACTGTAACACAGGTGTACGACGTGGCGGATACCGCACACCCAGCCAGGTTGAAGTTAAAGACGGCAACTGTGTTATAACTGCAGAATATCTTGAAGACGGTCAGTTTGGTGCCGGTTGGTACGCAGGCGACCTTGCAATGCGTAAATGGTACAAGCAGGGCTACTACGAAATCCGCTGTAAAGTCAGTGACGGCGGTGGCTTCTGGAGTGCATTTTGGATTATGGCAGCTCATCCGTACGAGGCAGAATACTCCAAGGGCGGTATAGGCGGCGCTGAAATCGACATATTTGAAGCCCCCTATTACGGCAAAAAGACTATGCACAATTCAGTTACTCAGACAATACACTGCGCAGGTGTTGACGGTGCAACCGAAGGATATCAATCACGTATGATCGGTGCATTCTACGGCAATGATATTTATAACGAATACAACACCTACGGTGTGAAGTGGACAGAGGATGAATACATATTCTATATCAACGGCGTTGAAACCGCACGCACATCATTCGGTAACGGCACATCGCAGGTTGAAGAAGAGGTAAGAGTTTCGCTTGAAGTGCCCGATGCTGCCGCACTTGAGCCGCTGGATAAAGAAACTTATCACAGCGAATTTGTTGTAGACTACGTGAGAATTTATCAGATTGCTGAATAAAATCAGCAACGAAAAAAGAGGTTTGTGAGAATCAACTCACAAACCTCTTTTATTATTCAAGCACTTTTTTGAGATACTGACCTGTATAGGAGCGTTCGCATTTCGCAACGTCTTCCGGTGTACCGCAGGCAACAACCTCGCCGCCCTTATCGCCGCCCTCGGGACCAAGGTCGATTATATAATCGGCAGCTTTGATAATATCAAGATTGTGCTCGATAACAAGCACCGTGTTTCCGCTGTCAACAAGCTGCTGCAAAACGTTTATCAGCCGATGCACGTCAGCGGTATGCAGACCTGTAGTCGGCTCATCGAGAATATAGATAGTTTTGCCCGTTGCAACACGTGCGAGCTCGGTTGCAAGCTTAACGCGCTGTGCCTCACCGCCCGAAAGCGTGGTCGCAGGTTGACCGATTTTGATGTAACCGAGGCCGACGTTATAAAGCGTTTCGAGCTTGCGCTTTACTTTAGGTACAGCAGAGAAGAAGTTCATACCCTCCTCAACCGTCATCTCAAGCACGTCGTATATCGACTTGCCGCCGTATTTTACCTCGAGGGTTTCACGGTTATATCTTGCACCGTGGCAGACTTCGCAGGGCACGTAAATATCGGCAAGGAAGTTCATTTCAATCTTAACTATTCCGTCGCCCTGGCACGCTTCACAGCGGCCACCCTTGACGTTAAACGAGAATCGGTTCGGCTTATAGCCTCTGACTTTTGAATCGGTCGTTGCGGCAAAAAGATCGCGTATATCTGTAAAGACACCCGTATAGGTTGCAGGGTTTGAACGGGGCGTTCTGCCGATTGGTGACTGGTCGATATTGATGACCTTATCAAGGTTACCGACACCCGTTATCTTATCGTGCTTGCCTGCATAGCGGCGCGCACCGTTAAGCTCGGCAGCAAGCTTTTTGTTGAGGATTTCGTTAATCAGCGAGGATTTACCCGAGCCCGATACACCTGTTACGCAGGTGAGTGTGCCCAGAGGTATCTCCACGTCGATATTTTTAAGGTTATTTTCCCTTGCACCGCATATTTTGAGTTTCTTTCCGTTGCCGCTTCTTCTCGTCTCAGGAACGGGAATTTTCTTTCTTCCGCTCAGATACTGACCGGTCACGGACTCTTCGCACTGCATTATCTGCTCGGGTGTACCGCTGAAAACGATCTCACCGCCGTGAATACCCGGGCCGGGGCCGACATCGACAACATAGTCGGCGCTGAGAATTGTCTCCTCATCGTGCTCGACAACGATAAGGGTGTTATCAATATCACGCAGGTGACGGAGCGTTTCGATAAGACGGGAATTATCACGCTGATGAAGACCAATGCTCGGCTCATCGAGGATGTAGAGCACACCCGTAAGAGAAGAGCCTATTTGTGTTGCAAGACGTATACGCTGACTTTCGCCGCCGGAAAGTGTACCTGCAGGACGTGAAAGAGTCAGATACTCAAGTCCTACACTTACAAGGAAGTTGAGTCTTTCGCGTATCTCACGGAGAATTAGCCTTGCAATTTTCGCATCGCGCTCTGAAAGCTGAATATTATTTATGAATTCAAGCTCCTTTGAAATTGATAGCTGAGTAAATTCGTCAATATTGATGCCGCCGACAGTAACGCACAACACTTCTTTTTTGAGTCTTGCGCCTTGACAGTCGGGACAGCAGCGCTCTGCCATATACTGCTCAACCTCACCGCGCATAAGGTCGCTGTTTGTTTCGTTATATCTGCGCTGAAGGTTGTTGACAACGCCCTCAAAATCTGAGCGGTACGTGCCCGTCATATACTGAGTGTTGCGCTCCATTGTTATTTTCTCACCGTTTGTGCCGTAGAGAATAATGTTCACTATCTTCTCGGGCAACTCATTGATCGGAGTATCAAGCGAAAACTTATAGTGCTTTGCAAGACCTTCAAAGTACATTCTGGCAATGCTTCCGCTGTCGCTGATGCTCCAGCCGCTCGCTTTAATTGCGCCACCGTTAACGGAAAGCGACTTGTCGGGAATGATGATATCGGGGTCGATTTTCATAAAAACACCCAGACCCGAGCAGGTAGAACAGGCACCGTATGGATTGTTGAACGAAAACATTCTCGGCTCAAGCTCTTCGATGCACGTGCCGTGGTCGGGGCAGGCGTAATTCTGCGAGAAAAGAATCTCCTCGCCGCCGATAACGTCACAAAGCACAAGACCCTCTGCCAGCGATGATGCGGTTTCGACCGAATCTGCAAGACGGGATCGGATAGACTCCTTGACAACAAGACGGTCAACAACAACCTCTATATCATGGCGTTTGTTCTTGTCAAGTTTTATCGTTTCGGTAAGCTCGTAAAGATTGCCGTCAACCCTTGCGCGTACATAGCCGCCCTTGCGTGCAGACTCAAGAACTTTTACGTGCTCACCCTTCTGCCCTCTTATGACGGGAGCCATAATCTGAATTTTTGTGCCCTCGGGCATTTCGAGAATCTTGCCTACAATATCATCAACGGTCTGCTTCTTTATTTCTCTGCCGCATTCGGGACAGTGAGGCACACCTACGCGTGCCCAGAGCAGACGCAGATAATCGTATATTTCAGTTACCGTGCCGACTGTTGAGCGCGGATTTTTTGACGTTGTTTTCTGGTCAATTGAAATTGCGGGAGACAAGCCTTCAATATAATCGACATCAGGCTTTTCCATCTGACCGAGGAACTGCCTTGCGTAGCTTGAAAGCGACTCAACATAGCGGCGCTGACCCTCCGCATAAATCGTATCGAAAGCAAGTGAGGATTTGCCCGAACCCGAAAGTCCCGTGAAAACAATAAGCTTGTCACGCGGAATTTCTACGTCAATATTTTTAAGGTTGTGTGCACGCGCACCTTTTACCGTAATCTTTTTCTCTCTCATTTATTTACCTCGTCTGAGCTTTTCTATTCTGTCGCGAAGGTAAGCGGCGTGTTCAAACTCAAGTATCTTCGCAGCCGCTTTCATCTCGTTTGTAAGCTGTTTTATGAGCATTTCACGCTCTGCACGGCTGAGCTGCTTATCACTCTTACCGCTGTCCGCCTTGGCAGAGATTTCGAGCACGTCGGAAACAGCTTTAACAATTGTCTGCGGAACGATTCCGTGCTTCTCATTATATGCCATCTGCTTCTCGCGGCGGCGAGCTGTTTCCTCAAGCGCACGCTCCATTGACGGAGTGACACTGTCTGCATACATTATAACCTCACCGTTTGAGTTACGCGCCGCTCTGCCTATGGTCTGTATAAGTGAGGTTTCACTTCGCAGGAAGCCCTCTTTATCCGCATCGAGTATCGCAACAAGCGACACCTCGGGGATATCGAGGCCCTCACGCAGAAGGTTGATACCAACCAGCACGTCAAACTCACCAAGGCGCAGACCTCTGATAAGCTGCATACGCTCGATTGTATCTATATCGTGGTGCATATAGCGCACGTTGACGCCCATATCACTGAAGTAATCTGTGAGATTTTCCGCCATTTTTTTTGTAAGCGTTGTGACGAGCACACGCTCACCCTTTTGTGTTCTTTTATTGATTTCACCGAGCAAGTCATCAATTTGGCCCTCGGTGCTCCGAACGGATATTTCGGGGTCAAGCAGACCTGTCGGGCGTATCAGCTGCTCAGCAATCTGTGCGCTCTTGTTACGCTCAAACTCACCCGGTGTTGCGCTGACAAATATCTTCTGACCCGTACGCTCATAAAACTCATCAAAGGTCAGCGGACGGTTATCGAAGGCTGACGGCAGACGGAAGCCATAGCCGACTAGATTTTCCTTACGTGCTCTGTCGCCGCCTATCATTCCCCTTACCTGCGGCAAAGTGACGTGAGATTCGTCGACAAACAGCAGAAAATCATCGGGGAAATAGTTGAGCAGAGTAAACGGCACAGACCCGGGCGGCATACCCGAAAGCACACGTGAATAGTTTTCAATGCCCTTGCAAAAGCCCGTTTCACGCAGCATTTCAATATCGTATTCCGTACGCTGCTTGATTCGCTGAGCCTCGAGCAGCTTGCCCTGCTCCACAAAATCGGCATAGACGTGTGACATTTCGTTAAAAATTCTGTCAATCGCCTCCTGCATCTTCTCTTGCGGAATAACGTAGTGCGATGCAGGATATACGGCGGCATGAGTGAGCAACGATTTCACTTCACCCGTGAGCACATTAATTTCGCTCAAGCGGTCGATCTCATCGCCGAAAAACTCAACGCGGATTGCCGTATCGGTTGAATAGGCAGGAAAAATCTCGACAACGTCACCTCTGACACGGAATTTATTACGGATAAAGTTTATATCGTTGCGCTCATATTGGATGCTGACGAGCTTTTCGATAAGCTCTTCGCGGCTTTTTTCCATGCCCGGACGCAGGGATATGAGCATATTTTTATAGTCAAACGGGCTGCCCAGAGTGTAAATACACGAAACGCTTGCAACGATAATAACATCGCGGCGCTCGGCAAGAGCGCAGGTTGCCGAGTGGCGGAGCTTGTCAATTTCGTCATTGACGGCAGAGTCTTTTTCGATATAAGTATCGGTCGTTGGCAGGTACGCCTCGGGCTGATAATAATCGTAGTATGAAACAAAATACTCAACTGCATTCTCGGGAAAGAACTCCTTAAACTCGGTACACAGCTGTGCGGCAAGAGTTTTGTTATGAGCGAGAACAAGCGTGGGCTTATTGACCTGCGCGATAACATTTGCCATTGTGAACGTTTTACCCGAACCGGTAACACCGAGCAAAGTCTGCTCGTCATATCCTTTATTTACGCCGTCAACAAGCGCCTTTATTGCCTGCGGCTGGTCACCCGTAGGCTTATATTTTGAATGAAGCACAAATTTATCCACTGTTCTCACTCCTTTGGTGTATTGATTATAAAAAGGTTTTGTGTTATCATTATTTCATTATTTTTTAGGTGTTGATACATATGAAAAGCTTTACCATAAAACAGAATGACGCCTCGCAAAGGCTTGATAAATTTATATCAAAAGCTGTGCCGCTGCTTCCGCAGGCGCTGATGTACAAATACATTCGCCTTAAGCGGATCAAGGTAAACGGCAAACGCGCCGAAATCTCCACAAGGCTTCAGGTGGGTGACCTTGTTGAGATGTATATCAACGACGAATTCTTTGAGGCGGCGCCAGAAAAGTACGACTTCCTGCGTGCTTCCACAAAGCTCGACATTATTTATGAGGACGAAAACATAATTCTGCTCGACAAGAAGGTCGGCCTGCTCAGCCACCCCGACGAGGGCGAATATGTAGATACGCTCATCACAAGAGTTGAGCGCTACCTCTACGAAAAGGGCGAATATGACCCGAAGGGCGAAAACTCATTCGCGCCTGCACTTGCAAACCGAATCGACCGCAACACGGGCGGAATAGTAATTGCCGCAAAAAATGCTGAATCGCTCAGAATTCTCAACCAAAAAATCAAGGACAGAGAGCTGAGCAAGATCTATCTTTGCATCGCTCACGGCAGATTCAAGCAGAAAGAAGCTACCCTCAAGGCATATCTCATCAAAAACGAAAAGAAGAACAAGGTGCAGGTGTTTGACACACAAAAGCCGGACTCAAAAGAAATACGCACACGCTACAAGGTGCTTGACGAAAGAGATGACCTCAGCCTTGTAAGAGTTGAACTGCTGACGGGCAGGACACACCAGATAAGGGCACACCTTGCACACATCGGCCATCCCCTGCTCGGCGACGGTAAATACGGCACCAACGCAATGAACAAAGAAAAGGGCGGCTACAAAAAGCAGTGCCTTTACTCATACCGTCTGCAGTTTTCATTCACAACCGATGCAGGTATTCTCAACTACCTCAACGGCAAGGCCTTTGAGGCAAGTGACGTATGGTTTGAGCGCGCCTTCAAAGAAGGCTCACTCTGATATCATCCGGTTAAACTGCTCCTCGCTGATTACGGTGACGCCGAGGTCGTTAGCCTTTTTAAGCTTACTGCCCGCATCCTCACCTGCGAGCACAAAATCGGTTTTCTTAGAAACGGAGGAAGAAACCTTTCCGCCGAATTTCTCGATTATTTCTGCAGCCTGATTACGCGTATAGGTAGGCAGAGTGCCCGTAAGCACAAAAATCTTGCCTGCAAATTTATCACTCTCGATTTCACGCAGGGACTTCATATTGAGCCCCAGCTGTGTGAGCTTTTTGATAAGCTCTGCCGTCTGTGGCATAGCAAAATACTGTGCAACACTCTGTGCCATAATTCCGCCGAAGCCCTCAATCTTTGAAATCTCATCAATATCAGCCTGCTGTAAAGCCTGCATTGTGATGAAGTGATCGCTGAGAAGCTTTGCGGATTTCTGACCGATATGGCGTATTCCAAGACCGAAAATCAACTTATATAGATCATTGCTTTTTGAATCGGCAACAGCCTTTACAAGGTTGTCTGCCGATTTTTTTGCAAAATGCTCAAGACCGACAAGGTCATCGGAAGTAAGGGTGTAAATATCTTCAACACTTGAAACGAGACCTTTATCCACAAGAAGCTCAACAACGGCTTCACCAAGGCTTTCTATATCCATAGCATCCCTTGAGCAGAAGTGGATAAGCCTGCGCTTGAGCTGTGCGGGACAATCGGAATTGTTACAGCGCACCGCCGCCTCACCGTTTTCACGCGTAACAGCCGCACCGCACGACGGGCAGGCCTCCGGCAGAGTAAACACAATCTCACCGCAATGCTCCGCTACGCTGAGCACCTCGGGTATAATATCGCCTGCTTTACGCACGATGATCGTATCGCCAAGAGCAATCTGCTTTTCGTTGATGAAATCCTGATTATGAAGCGTTGCACGGCTGACCGTTGTGCCTGCAAGCTGAATAGGGTCAAACACAGCGGTAGGTGTGAGCACACCTGTTCTGCCGACAGCAACCTCAATATCACGGAGCACGGTAGGCTTCTCCTCCGGGGGATACTTAAAAGCAACCGCCCAACGGGGAAATTTTGCCGTGCTGCCCATAGCCTCACGCTTTGAAAAATCGTCAACCTTTATGACGGCACCGTCAATATCGAAAGAGAGTGTACCGCGCTTTTCACCGATAGCGGCAATACGCTTTTTGACATCGTCAAAGCTTTCAAAACGCTCGTAATCCGGAACGGTTTTAAAGCCGAGGTAGGTCAGATAATCGAGCGACTCCTTGTGAGAGGAAAGCACCTTCCCCTCAATACGCTGAATATTGAAAACAAACATATCAAGGCCTCTTGTGGCGGTTACGGCAGAATCCTTCTGCCTGAGTGAGCCTGCCGCAGCATTACGGGGATTTTTAAACGGCTTCTCCCCTGCCTCATCCTGTCTGAGTACAAGCTCCTCAAAGCTGCTGTGCGGCATATAAACCTCACCTCTGACCTCGAGCAAAGGCAGTTTTTCGTTGAGCTCAAGCGGAATTGAACTGATTGTGAGGATATTATGCGTTACATCCTCACCAACATCACCGTCACCGCGTGTTGAGCCTCGCACAAGCCTGCCGTTTTCATACTCGAGCGAAACGGAAAGTCCGTCAATTTTAGGCTCAACAACGTAAGCTGCCTCGCCTGCAGCCTGCTTCACACGCTGGTCGAAAGCATCAAGCTCATCTGTGCTGAAGGCATCGAGCAAGCTCTCCATACGTACGGTATGGACAACGGGTGCAAACTTTTCGGAGGCAGTACCGCCTACACGCTGAGTCGGTGAATCAACGGTTATAAGCTGAGGATATTTTTCCTCTATAGCCTTGAGTTCGCGCATCAGCATATCGTACTCATAATCGGTTATTTCGGGAGAATCCTCGTCGTAATAACGCTTTATATGATAGTTGAGCTGATCTCTGAGCTCAGTTGCTCTGTCTCTCATTATTTCAAAATCTGCCATAAATACGCACCTCGTTGTTTATTATAGCTTTATCTGTTTATTTTATCAAAAAACAACATTCAAGTCAACACAAAAAGAACAAATGTTCATAGCTGAGACAAAAAAATTCTGCTCCCCCGAAGGAGAGCAGAACAAGAAATTTTACTTAGAATGTAACAACATAAGATGAACGTGTGCCGAGCGGGATAGCTGCACCGATCTTATCGAAGTTGATCGTCCACTGAATGTCATAATCAGCAGTCTTTACATTGCCTGTTGCAGCATCAACTGTGATAACGATCTTACCCATCGGGTAGTTCATTGTTGAAAGACCTACGAGGCTTGCTGCGATACCGGGGATGTTATCGTTAACAACGCCGGGAAGAACAACGTTGAGTGCCTTGGGGCTGTGGCCCTGGCCGTGCTTAACGCTGTCAGACTTGCCGTCAGCCTTTGTGACGATTGTGATTGTGTAAACGCCGTTAGACTCTGTGCAGCTTGCACTCTTAACGTCTGCAGCTGTGAGCTTGGAAGCCCATGACTCGCCCTCTACGGGGAACTTAGCGTCGATATCTGCACCGGTATATGTAGCAGAACCCTGGCTGTTGTCTACGAGCATACCGTCAAGCCACTTATCTTCACCAAGCATCTTGTAAATGCCGCCGATTGCGCTGGGAAGTGTGGGAGTAGCTGCAAGGTAGTTTGTAACGTGCTTCTGCTGAACGCTCTTAGCATCTGCCTTAACCTTGTTAACTGCTGTGTTGAAATATTCAACGATAGCTGCTGTGCCCTCGGGCTTTGTTGCAGCTGCTGCAGTTGTTGTTTCGTCTGCTGCTGTTGTAGCTTCAGCACCTGTTGTAGCTTCAGCATCTGTTGTAGCTTCTTCAGCTTCAGTTGTCTGATCTTCGACTGTTGCATCTACTGCATCTGTTACTTCGGGAACCGTTGTGGTCTCGGGTTCGTCTTTTCCGCCGCAAGCTGCGAAGGAAAGGCAAAGAACGAGAGCCATAAGAAGAGCTGCGATTTTTGTGAACTTACTCATAGTGAATTCATTCCTCTCAAATTTTAAAATTTATATTGCTGTTTGACATTATATAACATCAAATTGCATTTTTATTTCTTTTTTAGAAAATTGCGTATTTTTAACGAATTTGCACGGCAAAATTTTCGGCTGCGACAGCGTTTTCGTTAATTATGCTGTCAAGCTTTGCTGCCGTCTGCTGTAAAAACGCGGTTTTTTCTTCAATGTTGTCCGCAACGATTTCATTAAACTGCGCACAGATATCGGCATAGTCAAAATCCGCACCGTCAGGCTGAACAAGCTCTACGCGTTTTGTTTCTCCTCCTGACGTCACGGTTACATCAAGCGGCAAAAAGGCAGTTTCGCCTGCCGACAACGTAAGCGCGGTAATCTGCGTCACGCCCATCAAGCCCTCGACTATGCACTTCACCGTTGCCTCACGTGCATTCTGCGACTTGAATTTGAGCTCAAACATTTCTTTGAATTTTTCTCTTCCCTCGTCGCTTGAGAGAATTTTCATAAGCTTTAATTTGTCTTTAAGACTTATACTCATTATTTTAATTACCTCATACCTGTTCTTATCTTGTCAAGCAGCATAAGCAGCGTAAATCGGCGTGAATAAAGCAGCTTCAGACGCAACTGCTTTGCCTTTCCCAACTGCGACAAATCCGCCACTTTCATAATACGCAAAAACTCTTTGTGACCGGCAACTTCAGATATGTATTCAAGCTTTTCCTGCTTTGTTGCGCTGCTGCTGTTCATTTGCAGAACTATGTCTGCAACACGCCGCAGAAAACCCGTGTTAAACAGCTTGCGGTTTTCGGCATTATCAAGGCCGAGGCGTTCAAGCTCCTTCCACAATGCGGTACGTGAAAGCAGATATTCATCGAGCGCATTCCTGTCAATACTGCTTGAAATATTCGTATCGTTCTCGCGGTAAAAATAGAGAACGTCAGGGATATAGCTTATCTTTTTTGCATAGCGCACAAGCATTGTCGAAATGACAAGATCTTCAGAGTTGCGAACACTCATAACGCTTGATATATCAACGTTTTCAAACAGCGAACGGGCACAGACTTTGATTACAAGACAGTTCATTCCGCTCTCTTTCAGATTGGTCTGAAAGAACTCACCCGGCTCAATTTTTTCTTTCTCACCGCAGAAGAAATCATGGCACGGCTCCGCACCCTTGATCAAGCGAAAAATCAGCATATCACAGCCGAAACGGTTGATTGATCCGTCAACCTTTTCGAGCAATCCCTCTAGCCAATAATCATCGCTGTCAAGCGATAAAATATAGTCACCCAAAGCGGCTTTTACACCGTTTAATCTGGCGGGAATGGGGCCGCTGTTAGGCTGATGAATAACCTTTACTCTCTCATCACGCAACGCAAAGCTGTCGCACATACGGGCGCTTGCATCGGTTGAGCCGTCATCAACGAGTATGAGTTCAAAATCCGTCACGCTTTGAGACAGGACGGAATTGACGCACTCTTCAAGGTATTTTTCGGCATTATACACAGGAACAACTACGCTGTATTTGGGCAAGATTACCACTCCATTATCTGTTCAGGATGGTCACAGATATCCTGAATTTTGTCAAGGAAACCGATTACGTCGCTGTACTCGCACACACGGTGGTCAAACAGCACGGTCATAGGAAGCACAGTACGTATTGCAATCTCTTTTTCACCCTTATCGTTGACAACAACAACGGGCTTGTCCGTTGCGGCAAAGAGGGCAATAACCGCTGTCTGCGGCGGTATGATTTCAAGAATCGGGCAGAAGCCGTGCCTTCCTCTGTCTACCGAGCCGAGGTTGCTGACGGTGATCGTACCCTGCTCGATATCACGCTTTGTGATTCTGTCACTTTCGGGGATGCTGAGGTACTCTTTTTTTGCTTTGCCGCTGAGGGTTTTAACCCTGTGCTTACCGATTTTTGCACCGAGCAGACGGCATAGAACCGTCTTAAGTTTACCCTTTTTAAGTGCGGTGATCGTGTTATCCATAGAGACCTCAAACATAGCCTCGGTAAGGTTTGTGTTCTGAAGTCTGCGTGTGACGTCCGTCATATATTCAGTCATTTCATCGAGTGTCTTACTCTCGAAATTGTGACAGTTGATGGTCATCATTTCGCCGTTTGGAAGCTGCATCGGAATTGAGAAATGCACCTCATCGAAATACTTGAGCTTACCCTTGACAAAGTGGCGGTTAAACTCAAGGTGTGCATTAAGTTTCGGTGATTCCTTAAGGCCTAAAACGATTGCCTTGAGCATAAGTGTGTTTATGCTCAGCTTATGCTTGAGTTTGCCGGAATTACGCAGAATGTTGAATTGAGTCATAAGGTCTGTTATGTCGAACTCGACAACGGGGCCTGCATGAGGTATCTCCTGCCATGACTGAGTTGTCATATTCGAAACAATCTTACGTTGAATTCCGAAATGTTCAATTTTTACGGGTTCCATATTTGCTCCTTTTCATCATACATCTAACGCCTTCAGACCGTTGAAAGCTGTTGGAAATCAGCCCAATCACAAAACCATAAAACGCCATTTTACAAAGTGCTGATCTACTGCAAATATACCATAACACCACGGCACTGTCAAATTTGTTTAAACTTTGTTTACTTTATTTTTTCCCGGTTTCTATTTACTAATAATATTTTTTGGTGTATATTTATTGATTAGATAATCGATAAATGTTGTCAAAAAGGAGAAACTGCCGCTTTATGGAATTTTCAATTAATCCGCAGATGATGTTCGGTCTGTCCTTCAGCGTGCCTGCAGCGGTTACGGACAAGCACCTGAAGCTTGCCGGTGCCGCACAGATCAAGGTTCTGCTCTGGCTGTTGCGCCACGCGGCAGAAAACCCCACGACAGATGAGCTTTGCAAAGCACTGAATATGAAAAGAGCAGACGCAATTGACGCTATGCAATACTGGGTAGAATGCGGCATTGTGCTTGAAAACGGCAAAGCTCCTGCACCGGCAGAAGAACCGGCATATACCGCACCTGCCAAAGAAAACACACCTGTTGAGCCAAAGCCCGAAATAGCTCACACCCGCCCGACAGCAGAGCAGATTCTCAAGCGCACAAAAGAGAGCCCGGAAATTCAGTTTCTGTTCAACGAAGCGCAAAAGAAACTCGGCAAAACGATCGGCTATGACAGCCAGTCAACGCTGCTGATGATACACGATTTCTACGGTCTTCCGGTTGAGGTACTGCTGATGCTGATTGAATACTGCGTATCAATCGGCAAGAACTCGCTCGGCTACATTTCGAAGGCGGCAAAGACGTGGAGCGAAAAAGAAATTGACTCAATCGAAAAAGCAGACGAGCAGATACACCTGCTAAAACGCTGTGACGGCACGTGGAAGAGATTATGCGAGCTGACGGGCATCAGCACTCCCAGACCCACAGCTTCACAAAGCAGCTTCCTCGCACACTGGACAAACGAGCTGAAGTTCGATATTGATATGATTTATCTGGCATACGAAGAAATGGCAAACCATACAGACAAAATCAGCTTCCCGTATATAAACAAAGTGCTCGAAAACTGGCACGACCAGGGTATAACCTGTGCCGCTCAGGCAGAAGAAGCCAGACAACAGCGCACAGAAAAGAAGCAGAAGCCTGCCGCCAAAAAGAAGCAGCAGGGATACGAGGCTTCATATGATATTGACGAATTTGACAGAAAGTCGAAAACGGCACCGCTCGTATACAAAAAGAAGAAGGATGAAGGAGAGGGATAAGCTATGAGTTACAGCAAGAATACATATCTGGCAGCTCAGGGAAAGATAGAAAGGCGCCGCAAGGAGGCCGAAGAATCGCTTGAAATGAGACGTGCTGACGCATATGCAAAAATCCCGAAACTTGTCGAAATACAGAGCCGCATAGCTATGCTCGGTGC
Organism: Acutalibacteraceae bacterium; assembly: GCA_045606785.1. Taxonomy (GTDB): domain Bacteria; phylum Bacillota; class Clostridia; order Oscillospirales; family Acutalibacteraceae; genus UBA8612. Next base: position 16,737 of record JAZUSN010000061.1, read on the forward strand.
TGAAGCGGTTGCCGCAATATCAAAGGGCGCACAAGCGACGGCACATATAGAAAAGCTGGCAAAAGAAAGCCTTGCCGCACAGGAGGAGCGCAGACAGCTTCTTGTTGCCGCAGGTCTGCCGGAAAACTATCTCGAGCCGCAGTACACCTGCAGCACCTGCTGTGACACAGGCATCACGGACGACGGCATATGCACCTGCCAGCGTGAAATGCTGATTGAAACCGCAAAGAGCGAAATTGAAAAATACGCTCCGCTCAAGCGTTCAACATTCGAAAGCTATTCTCTCAAATATTACCCCGAGCAGGGTGATGCTTCAGGTGTTTCACCGCAGAAAAGGATGGGTGAAATCGCAACCTTCTGCCAGGATTACGCAGCTGATTTTTCAAACGAGTCGCCCTCGCTGTTTATGCACGGCGCAACGGGGCTCGGCAAAACCCACCTTTCACTCGCGATTGCAAACAAGGCTATTGAAAAAGGCTTCGGCGTGATTTACGGCAGCGCCCCGAATATATTTGACACTCTTGAAAGAGAGCATTTCGGCAGACAATATAATAACGAGAGAACTTATATGCAGGAGCTGCTTGACACAGACCTGCTCATCATAGACGACCTCGGTGTCGAATTTTCTACACAGTTTACGGTAAGCTGCGTGTATAATATCATCAATTCACGTATACTCAGCCGCAAACCCACAATAATCAGCACAAACCTCACCGCACGTGAGCTTGAAGATAAATACACGCAGAGAATCACGTCGCGAATCATCGGCAATTTTATTTCGCTCAGATTTGTCGGTAAAGACATAAGACAGATAACTGCGTACTGATTTTTCTGACGGAGGAGTAGAAATGAAAGCTATCAAAAGGTTTTTGAACAGACTGTTCATTGACGGACTCAGCGGAATGGCATCAGGCCTTTTCGCAACACTCATCATCGGCACAATCATACAGCAGATAGGAAATGTAGTGCCCGGTACAGCAGGCACGGTAATATTCACACTCGGTAAAATTGCCGCTTCGCTTATGGGCGCAGGCATCGGCTGCGGTGTTGCCGCAAAATTCGGTGAGAAGCCGCTTGTTACACTTTCCGCAGCGGTTGCAGGTATGATAGGTGCGTTTGCAAGCAAGATACTTGCAGGCACAATGGTAAGCGGTGCTGTCGTATCATACGCAGGCCCCGGTGAGCCTATGGGCGCATTTGTTGCCGCATACGTCGGCATTGAAATAGGCAGACTTATCGCAGGCAAAACTAAGCTTGACATAATCCTCACACCGATTGTCACAATCGGCACAGGCTCACTTGCAGGCTTGCTTGCAGGTCCGTACATATCACAGTTTATGACGTGGCTCGGCAGCCTTATCAACTGGGGTACCGAGCAGCAGCCCGTTATTATGGGCGTTGTCGTTTCCGTACTTATGGGTATATTCCTTACTCTGCCGATAAGCTCTGCAGCAATCGGTGTTGCGCTTGGTCTTGAAGGAATTGCCGCAGGTGCAGCAGTTGCAGGCTGCTGTGCAAATATGATAGGCTTTGCCGTTGCAAGCTACCGCGAAAACAAATTCGGCGGTCTTGTCGCACAGGGTATCGGCACAAGTATGCTCCAGATGCCCAACATTGTTAAAAAGCCGATAATCTGGCTGCCCGCAATCATTGCAAGTGCAGTTACGGGCCCCGTATCCTCAGCGCTGCTCGGGATGGTGAACAACGCAACAGGCGCAGGTATGGGCACAGCAGGCCTCGTCGGTCAGATAATGGGATACCAGGCAATGACTCAGGCAGGCGTTGAGCCTCTGACGGCATTGCTTGAAATAGCCGCAGTGCACTTTGCGCTTCCGGCAATAATTGCTTTTGCCGTTTCGGAAGCAATGCGAAAGCTACGCATAATAAAGAGCGGCGATATGAAGCTTGAAGTTTAAATTTTGAAATACACGAGGTAAACTGACTTGGATATCATTGCATCAATCACGACACAGTTCGGACTTCAGAGATGGCAGGTTGAAAACACGGTAAAGCTCATCGATGAAGGCAACACAATACCCTTCATTGCGCGTTACCGCAAGGAGGCACACGGCACACTTGACGACCAGGTACTGCGTGAAATCTCTGAAAGGCTCGAATATCTTCGCAACCTTGAAAAGCGCCGCGAAGAGGTCAGAAGCGCCATTGAAGGCCAGGAAAAAATGACAGATGAAATTGCCGCCGCACTTGATGCTGCGGTAACCCTTGCGGAAATTGAAGATATATACAGACCCTTCAAGCCCAAGAGAAAAACAAGGGCAAGCGTTGCAAGAGAAAAAGGTCTTGAGCCGCTTGCACAGTATATATTCAGCCAGCCTGCATCGGGTAAAACACCGATTGAGGCAGCAGAAGAGTATATCGACGAAGAAAAGGGCGTCGCTTCGGCAGAGGAAGCGCTGCAGGGCGCAATGGACATCATTGCCGAGGATATTTCGGACGATGCAAACATCCGCCGCAGAATCCGTAATCTCTTCACGGTTACGGGTGTTGTCAGCTCAAAGGCAGCAGACCCTGACAAAGACAGCGTATATGCTCAGTATTACGAATTTTCAGAGCCCGTCAACAAAATTGCAAACCACCGCGTGCTTGCAATTGACAGAGGTGAAAAAGAGGATTTTCTTAAGGTCAGCGTAACACTCGACGTATCCAAGGCACTCGGCGTTATAACAAGCGTCACCCTGCTCAACAACGGCTCACCCTGTACGGATGCCGTACGCGATGCCGGAGCAGACAGCTACACAAGACTTATAATGCCTTCCATTGAGAGAGAAATCCGCTCAATGCTCACAGAGCGTGCAGCTGCAGATTCCATAAAGGTTTTTGCCGCAAACCTCCGTCCCCTTCTGCTTCAGCCCCCTGTAAAGGGCAAGATTGCACTCGGACTTGACCCCGGATACAGAACAGGCTGCAAGGTTGCAGTTGTTGACGCAACGGGACGAGTGCTTGACACAGGCGTTATTTACGTAACACACTCCGCCGCTCAAAAGCAGGCAGCAAAGGAAACCGTATCAAGGCTCATCAGGCGTTACGGTGTTGAGATAATCGCAATCGGTAACGGCACAGCCTCAAAGGAAACAGAAATTTTCACTGCGGAGCTTCTCAAAGAAACGGGCAGCGGCGCAAAATATATGATAGTCAGCGAAGCCGGTGCTTCAGTTTACTCAGCATCAAAGCTTGCCGCTGAAGAATTCCCGCAGTTTGACGTTTCACTCCGAAGCGCAGTTTCAATCGCAAGACGCTTACAGGATCCGCTTGCAGAGCTTGTAAAGATTGACCCCAAGGCAATCGGTATCGGTCAGTATCAGCACGATATGCCGCAAAAGGAGCTCGGACAGGCACTTGACGGCGTTGTTGAGGACTGTGTTAACAACGTCGGTGTTGACCTCAACACAGCTTCCCCCTCACTCCTTACAAGAGTTTCGGGCATCAACTCAACGGTTGCAAAGAATATTGTTCTCTTCCGTGAAGAAAACGGAGAATTCACAAGCAGGTCACAGCTCAAGAAGGTTCCGAAGCTCGGCGCCAAAGCCTTCGAGCAGTGTGCAGGCTTCCTGCGAATTGCAGAAAGCAAGAACCCACTTGACAACACAGGCGTTCACCCTGAAAGCTATGACGCTGCTAAGGCTCTGCTTTCAGAGTGCGGCTACGACATAAAGGACGTCACAAAAGGTAACATTGCAGACCTTGCCGAAAAGGTTGAGGCAGCAGGCCCCGAAAAGCTTGCCGAAAAATTAGGTATCGGTGTGCCCACACTCAACGACATCGTCAAGGAAATGCTCAGACCGGGACGTGACCCGCGTGACGAGCTTCCGCCCCCGATGCTCCGTACAGACGTTATGGATATGAGCGACCTTGTGCCCGGTATGGAGATGCAGGGAACAGTTCGAAACGTAATCGACTTCGGCGCATTTGTTGATATCGGCGTGCATCAGGACGGTCTCGTTCACATTTCACGCATCACAGACAGATTTATAAAGCATCCTTCAGAGGTGCTCAAGGTTGGCGACATCGTCACCGTATGGGTACTCAGCGTGGATAAGGCTAAAGGCAGAATCTCACTGACAATGAAGAAACCGAAGGAGGCTGAGGCTGTTGGCTAATTTCAACAAAGACCTGACACAGGGAAGCGTTGCAAAGCAGCTGATAAAATTTGCCACACCGTTCCTTCTGTCAAACCTGCTGCAGGCGTTTTACAGCGTTGCCGATATGATAATCGTCGGTCAGTTCTGCGGTAAAGCAGGTATCACAGGTGTATCAATCGGCAGCCAGATAAACATACTTGTAACAGGCGCAGCAATGGGACTTTCCATAGGCGGCACAGTTATGATCGCACAGTTCGGCGGACAGAAAATGTACAAGGAACAAAGGCAGACAATCGGCACGATGACAACGCTGTATATTATTCTTGCCGTCGTACTCACAGTCGCGATGATTCTGCTGTGCAACCCCCTGCTCACGCTGCTCAACACGCCCGAATCCGCATACAGCCAGGCTGTTAACTACTACAACATCTGTATGGGCGGTATGATTTTTATGTTCCTATACAACGCGATAAGCGGTGTGCTGCGCGGTATGGGCGACTCAAAGCGTCCGCTCTACTTCGTGCTTATCGCCGCTGTTACAAACGTTGTGTTAGACCTCATACTTGTAGGCAAATTAAATATGGCAAGCGCCGGTGCAGCCTGGGCAACAATTTCTTCACAGGCGCTGAGCGTTATAATCTCGCTGATATATCTTGCAAAGAAAAAGTTCTTTGCGGAATATAAGCTCAGCGACTTCAAAATCAACAAAGAGAGCCTTGGCCCACTGTTCAGAATCGGTCTCCCCTCCTCTGTTCAGAGCCTTGTTGTTTCGCTCTCATTCCTTACCCTTACGGCTCTTGTAAACTCGCTACCCAACGCTGACGTTGCATCAGCCTGCCAGGGTATAGGCGGCAAGATAAACTCCTTTGCAATTCTTCCCGGTCTTGCAATCAGCAGCGCAATCAGCTCTATGGCAGGCCAAAACATCGGAGCCAGCGAATACAAGCGTGCAAAGAAAACAATGTACGTTGGTATGATAATGGCATTTTCTATTTCGGTTATTGTGTTTATCGTTGTAAATCTTTTCCCCGAATTCCTTATAAAGCTGTTCGACAGCGAGCCCGAGGTTATAGAAACAGGCGCACGCTACCTCAGGCTGATTTCGTTTGACTATCTCATAGCTTCGATAATGTTCTGCTATAACGGACTTGCTATTGCCGCAGGCAGAACGTACGTTGCGCTTATCAACGCAATTGTAAACGGTATTCTCGTCAGAGTTCCGCTTGCCTATCTGTTTGTAAAGGTTGTGGATATGGGCTTTGACGGTATAGGCCTTGCAATGGGTCTTGCTTCAATCGGCGGTATTATTATCGGCGCCGTTTTCGTTAAGAGCGGCAAATGGAAAAATAAAATTGTCGGAATAAACCGGGAGGTATAAACTGATGAAACGAGCATTGGACATCCTGGCTTCGCTTGTTGCGATTGTTGTCCTTTCCCCTGTCTTCCTTGCAGTATCTCTTTTAGTTTTAATAGCTGACGGTTCACCTGCAATCTATACGCAAAAGCGTGTCGGCAAAGATGAAAAGCTTTTCACCATATACAAATTCCGCACGATGAAAAACGGCACCAGAGTTGCCGCAACAAATGATCTGACCGAATCCGGCGACAGTATAATTTCGTGCGGCTCATTCTTGAGAAAAACCAGCCTTGATGAGCTGCCTCAGCTGATCAACATCCTCAAGGGTGATATGAGTTTTGTCGGCCCCCGCCCGCTGATTCCCGAAGAGGAAGAGATCCATTTACTACGCAAGGAAAACGGCGTATACAGCGTACGCCCCGGTCTTACGGGCTACGCCCAAGTAAACGGCAGAGACAAGTGCACAATCGACGAAAAGGTCAAACTTGACCGCGAATACATCGAAAAGCAATCGCTTTTATTTGACATCAAAATATTCGTTAAAACCTTTGTTAACGTATTTACAATGAGTGACATTGTGGAAGGCGGCAACAAATAAACAAAGACGTGCCTTGATTTGAATTTTTTCAAGTTAAGGCACATTTTTTGTAATACAAAATTCAAAATATATGCAAAAAACTAAAGTTTTATTGCGATTTTTTGCTTGAAAATTTTTAAGATTTGATATAAAATATAGTAAGATTCGGCGTATTATGACCAATTTCTGACACCACATATCTACAACGAGGGAGGTCTTACTTTTGACTGCAGATCTGCATTGCCACACTAAATTATCTGACGGCTCTATCGGTATTAACGACCTGATAATCTTAGCCAAAAACAAAGGTATTGAAACAATCGCCATAACTGACCACGACTGCCTTGCAGGTACGGTACGCGGTAAAATAATCGGTGAGCGCTACGGCGTCAACGTCATCCCCGGCGTTGAGCTTACAGCCTTCAGCAAGGAGCTCGGCAAGGAGGTACATATTCTTTGCTATCAGCCCGACAGCCCCGACAGACTCGAGGGACTTTGCCGCAACAACTCTTTTCTGCGCAAGAGAGCAAGTCAGTATCTTATAATCAAAGCCTCAAAGCTCCATCCTATAACATCCGACCTCGTGCTTAAGTGCGCCACAGGCTCAACAAACGTATACAAACAGCACCTTATGCACGCACTTATGGAATGTGGCATTACAACGCATATTTACGGTGAGATTTATCACGAGCTGTTTTCACCCGAAAGCGAAAGCAACATCATCGTTCAGCCCGATTATCCCGACCCAAAAGAGGTTGTTGCTCAGGTTAAGGATGCAGGCGGCATTGCCGTGCTTGCTCACCCGGCACACACAGGCTGCCTTGATATTCTGGATGACCTTATCAAAGCAGGTCTTGACGGAATTGAGGTATGGCACCCTGCGCACAGCGAGAGCGACGTTGAAAACCTTGCTGCGCTTGCAAAAAAGAACGGACTTATTATGACGGGCGGCAGCGACTTCCACGGAATGTACTCCCCCACCGCAGTAGGCCTCGGCGGCATTGAAATACCGCAGCAGCACCTTTCTGCTTTCCTCGGCTATAAGGCAAAACAAAAGCGACTTGCAAAAAAGTCAGCTGCCGAATAACAATAACTAACTGAAAAGGCTTGTACGGAAATTAACCGTACAAGCCTTTTTCAACGCGTGTTATTTCTTTTTACACTCAAAGCATAGCCAATCGTTTTTGTTGTGGCGTGCAATTACCTCAAAGCCGTTTTTCTCAAATGCTTCGAGCACTTCGGGCTCACGGGGCTTGATAATACCCGAGGCGATGAAAACTCCGCCGTCAGCGAGGAATTCGCCGACCTGCGAGGAGAAAAGAATGATTATATCAGCGACGATATTTGCCGCAATAACCTGAAACTTGCCGCTCACCTTATCGGTAAGGTTACCCTTATGAACAACGTACTTCGGCTCTGTAAAGCCGTTCACCTCGCCGTTTTCACGTGCTGTTTTTACTGCGAGAGCATCAATATCCACACCGACGGCCGATTTGGCACCAAGGAGAAGAGAGGCAACGCTGAGAATGCCGCTGCCGCAGCCAACGTCGAGCATATCTGTATCGGGCGTGATATACGGCTCGAGCGCTTCGAGGCAAAGGCGTGTTGTTTCGTGAGTGCCCGAACCAAAAGCAAGACCGGGCTCAATGCTGAGTACAGCCCTGCCCTTTGCATCGTAATCATCAATCCACAAGGGACGGATGAGCAAGCGCTCACCTATTTCCATAGGCTTGAAATACGCCTTCCAGTTGTTTTCCCAATCCTCATTGCGGCAGACGTTCGTATCCATTGTATAGCTGATTTTTTCAGCGGCAAAACGCTCTGTGAGGAAGGCAGTAGCCTCGGCAGGATTATCCTCGGGTGAAATATAGATGTGTATAAGTCCCTTTGTCCTGTCCTTGGCGAGCAGATCCTCGTCAATCAGGTCGATACCTGCGATTTCAAAAGCCTCCTGCTCAAGCGTGCGGTAATCCTCAATATAAACACCGGGCACAATTATCTGTGCAATTGCCGCCGCCTTATCAATATCGTCGCTGCTGACGGTTATAATAATTTCTGTCCAATCCATTGTAAATCCACCTTCAAATCAAAGTCCGAGATTTGTTTCCTGCGTAACGTCAACCCTGCCGTGGTTGTAAAACGAACGGTTATCCAGCGCCCACTGACGGCTTGAGAAGCCGCCTGCCTCTACGCCCGAAACGGCGTTATTGACCTCAACGATTCTCGCATCAAGCCTGTCAAGCGCTGAAAGAATATCCGCCTCGATAAACAGCGGTCTTACCGCCGCACCGAATTCGGGGTCGCCGTGGTGAGAAATGAGCATATGCTCAAGAAGCACCGCCTTATCGTGAGAAACGCCAAGCCTTTCGGCTGTTTTTTCGATAAGCATTGCACCCTTTACAAGGTGGCCGAGGAGAGTTCCCTCTACGCTGTAGCCGGAAGCAATACCTGTTTCACCGGCAACGAGTTCTTCCAGCTTTGCAATATCGTGAAGCATTGCGCCGCTGAGAAGCAGATCGGAATCGACAAACGGATAGATTCTGCAGACACCCTGTGCTAATCTGACGATTGAAAGCGTATGCTGAAGAAGTCCGCTGCGCATTGCGTGGTGAAGCTTGAATGCCGCAGGATAGTAAAGAAGCTTTTCTTTATTATCATAAAGTATTGTTTTGACGAGCGACTTGAGCTCCTCATCCGCAAAAGTATCTGCGATGCCGATAAGCTCATCAAACATCATTTCGCCCGAGTATACGGCGGAGGAAACATAATCCTCGATTTTAACGTTATCGGTTTCGTTAACCTTACGGATACGGTCTACACGCAGCTGATCCGCATCGTTAAACTTTGTTATGATGCCCTGCACTTTAACAAGTGTATTGACCTCATAAACGCCGTGAATATTCTCATCGTATTTCCACAGCTTTGCATTGATCTCACCGCTGCGGTCGCTGAGCACCATATCGAGATACGGCTCGCCGTTTTTGTTGAGCTTGCGTTCACAGCTCTTCACAAGGCAGTAACCGGTATGTGTGCCTGATTTTTCGTGATAACTGAAATTCAAATCCAACACTCCTATAATTAATATTCAAATTATACATTGTTATCTGCAAATTTACAACCGGCAGGAAAGAAATTTCATTTTATTTTTAGAAATTCTCATTAAATTTTGCTTATAATATAGATTAAATAAAAAAATATGTTATAAT
>JAZUSN010000062.1:0-4293 GCA_045606785.1 Acutalibacteraceae bacterium
ATTACCACCAGAAGAAGCAAATATCAGACTCGGTAAATGGGGCATGTTACACAAGGATTATCTACTGAAAAACAAGAGGGTGTTATTTACAACAAGTCGGATCGTAGCCATGTCGTTCTGTGAGCCAAGGAGTTGTTTGGCCACTTTGTCTTCCTAAGACCGCTTGGCCTTCCGACTTATTACCACCAGAAGAAGCAAATATCAGACTCGGTAAATGGGGCATGTTACACAAGGATTATCTACTGAAAAACAAGAGGGTGTTATTTACAACACTGCTTACCCAAGGCAAACTCTATCAGCACTGTGCTGAAGTCGAAACTCAGGCAAGAGATATGTTTGACACTCTTGTTGACCAGATGAAAAACGCAGAAGGTGTAACCGAGCAACTGAAAGAAGAAAATCAGTTGGAATGGGTGTGCCGTATGCAGAACATTAATGCAAGGGTTAGAAAAATTATTAATAACGAAATTATATTTAAATAAAAATATTTCGATATGGTTAAAGTTTGAATCGGACTCCAAATTTTATAACTAAAGAAAAACCAAATAAAAAGTACAATTCCGTCTTCTGCATTTGTAAAAACAGAAGGCGGAATTAAGTGCTGCAGGAAATATTGGTGCAGACAGTTCTTGAAATCATTATGTTGAGCAGATTATGCGGAATGTCCTGAATTCAAATGGCTTATATGTGATTTCTCCGGAACATTCTCCGATATACTCTTCAAGGGGTGAAACCTCAGTGATTTTTGCGTCGTGTGTAACATTCATAACAGTTTTTCCGGGAATACCGTAAGGCTCATAAACACGCACGATATATCCGTTGCCGTCTTCAGCAGGCTTGATACAATCAACGATAAGACCTTCATTTGAAAGAGTAACAACAGGCTTTTCATTACTTTCGCCTTCAAACACAATAAAAGGAGAATTGAAAAGATATGCTTCCTGAGCAACCTTACCTGCCGATAAACCACCCATATGAGGATAGATTGAATATGCAAAATCGTGTTCACCTGTATCACGGAAGCGTGTAGGATTGTCAACGTTGCGCATAAGAGTTATAGTCATATCGTTGTCAATAACATTGTGACCGTATTTGCAGTCGTTGATAATTGCAACACCGTAAACATCATCTGACAAATCTGTGAAACGGTGAGCAGCAAATTCGTGCTTCCATTTTTCGGCAGGTGTGTTCGGATGGGTGTTACGTTTTGTAATGCCGTAAGCAATTTCGTAGCTTGCATGAGCAGAAACCACATTTACAGGGAAAGATGCCTGAAGAATTTTATATTTTTCCTGCCAATCAACGTGAGAAACTACGTCAACCCTTGTAATGTTTGCATACGCAATAATATCCTGAGTAAGAACGGTGTTGTTATGCTTTTTAGTAACCCTTACCGTCACACGCTCGTCATTTATATCAACAAACGTAATTTCATTCTGCCAATTCATATCAACAGGACGCATTTTGTATCCGTCATCAATATTCCATGCATCCTCATGCTCGGGACCGTCCTTATATGTAACAAGGTTGTTAAGGTTGTCACCGACAAACCTATCTGCACGCTTGTCATAGAAATCGCCGAGAGTACCGTCCTCACGGATAATGAATGTAAAGAAGGGCGTTTCAATGCTGATTTTTCCGTTTTCCTTGTTTGCTGTAATTGCTTTTTCAGTATGTACAACTGAAGTTTTGTGATATGTTCTTGCACTGAAGCCTGCAAGATTTTTTACATATAAAATACAGTTACCGTCTGCATCTGTAATAACATTTGATGTGTTTTCTCCGTCCGTAAGTGCACAGCTTTCATACTTTTTGTCAACCTTTACGTATGCACTGCCGACAAATGAGTTTGGGTTATAAACTGTAACCTTGTCCTGTGCATCATCGCAAAGAGTATCAGTGACAAGCTCTTTTTCTTTTTTCTCTGCGAATACAAAAAGCTCTTTGTAGATTTTTTCTGCATCATCATAAACTGTATCTATAGAGCTGCCGGGAAGAACATCGTGGAACTGGCAAAGAAGCAGATCCTTCCAATGCTTTACAATTTCATCATATCCTGCATCCTTACCCTTGAGCTTTGCAAGAACTGAAAGCAAGTCAAGTCTGCGAAATGCCATTTCAATGTAACGGTTGTTGCGTTTTACATCGGCAATAGTTGTATATGTGCCCTGATGTGTTTCGACCGAGAGCTCCCCTTTCCACACAGGAAGATTTTCACGCTTTTTGTCAAGTTCAGTGAAATAGTCCTCTGCTTTTCTGATTTTTACCTCAGGCATACCGGGAACTGTCTGAAGCAGACGGTAATTCTTAAGCATTTCATCGGTTACACCGCCACCGCCGTCACCGTAGCCATAGGACAGAAGAACGTGGTCCCATGTTTCTTTTTGCTGAAGCTTATCTGAAACAAGGCTGATATTTTCACAGTCAATTGAGTTGTTGTAGCAATCTTTTGTGATAGGTACTGTTGCGTAAAGATTACTTCCATCAATACCTTCCCAGATAAAAGCATTATAGGGAAATTCATTGGCATTCTGCCAACGCACCTTGGTTGTGTAGAAGCTTTTCATTCCGCATTTTGTGAAAATCTGCGGAAGTGATGCGGGAAAACCGAAAGAATCGGGAATCCAGCAGACATCACTTGTTTTGCCGAATTCTTCTTTGAAGAACTGATGTCCGTAAAGAAACTCTCTTACAAGTGATTCTGCACCTGAAATATTAAGGTCTGATTCAACCCACATAGGGCCTACAAGACGCCATTTATCTTCCTTCACACGCTGACGGATCTGCTCAAAAACATCAGGATAAACTTCCTTGATATAGTTATAGACCGAGGGCTGTGAAAGCGAAAACTCAAATTCATCGTATCTGTCCATAAGTCGGAGCTGATTAAGTGCAGAACGGCCTGATTTGCGGATTGTATCCTTGAAACGCCACAGCCACGCAACGTCAATATGAGTAGAAGCAACGCAGTCAACGATACAGTCATCGTTTGACAGCTTCAATTCTTTTAATCCGTCAAGCAATTCCTTGTGAATTGCGATAATATTTTCAAGAAATTGGGTGTAGTCAAGGGAATTGTCGCTTTTACGGATTGTATTTTCAAACAAAGTGTTGACCTTGGCTTTCGTGTAATCATTCTTGATGTACTTTATAAGGTCACGGACAAAATCCATAGTATATGAAAAATCTGCAATTGCTTTATCTGCAATAACATACTGAGGATTTTCAACAGGTCTTACCATTCTTTCATCATTGCAGAAGGTACAGGCATATATTTCAAGCTCAATGGCAATTTCTCTGTCGTACATTGAGTCTTCAAGGTAAACCCTGCAGCGTTGTTCACCGTTGTCAACACCTGCAAAGCGTTTTCCGTCAATTGAAACAAATGCTTCGCAGTTGCAGGGCAATCTCAGTTCAAGATAAGCTGACTGGTGTTCCTGCGGCTTTTTAGGTGTGAATACAGTTTTCATCATACATGTTTTATGGTCGCAGAATGTAATAGTATCAGTATAATCTGCCCAATCTGTAAGAGGAATATATGTTTCCCTGTCCGCATAATCAAAAATTCTGTACTGCCATGCATCAATGGGGAACGTTTCCATAATCGCTCTGTTACGGTACAGCCATAAATTTTTGTCAATCATTTGTTCTACCATAGGTATCACTCCTTGTTTTTTGCATAGGTTTTTTGTTTTATTGTAGCTTTTGGAACAAAACATTTCATTGTTTCTTTTTGTTTTATTATTGTCTTTTTTTGCTATGCCATTGTTTTTTATCGCAATAAACAATCAAGCGTAGTAAAATAAAACTCAACACAAATAATTATATTATCAATATCAATAAAAATCAACATCGGTTTAAAAATACAGGTGATTAAATGAATACGATTAAAAACGCAAAATTCATTAAAGAAAATGCAGATTTCGGTACAGTCGTTCCCGTTTTCATCAAGGCTATAAAGCCCGAAAAAGCAATCGGTAAGGCAACACTTTTCTGTTCTGCGCTCGGCTCTTATGAAGCATATATCAACGGAAAAAGAATCGGTGATTTTATTTTTGCACCGGGTTGGACAACCTATGGCAAACGCCTTCATGGGTATGGGACAACAGAAACGGTAACCTTCAAACATTGGAGGTTCGTGCATGGATGGACGAACTCGGTGTTCAAAAGAATTATGTTGCAAAAGACGGTTCTCAGCTGATTCTGTTGTAATTATGCTGTAACAAATAAAAATCAAAATAAAAGCAAACAAGCCCGTTGACTCATTGTCAGTGGGCTTGTTTGCTTTTATTC
>JAZUSN010000063.1:0-27172 GCA_045606785.1 Acutalibacteraceae bacterium
ATGGCAAGGTACATACCGACCTCTGTGCACTCGCCCATATAGTTAGCTCTGAGGCCTTCGATAATTTCTTCGGGAGCGCCGTTAGCTACGCCGACAACGTGCTCAGCAGCCCAGGACATTTCGCCGCTCTGCTCGTTGAACTTTGAAGCAGGAACACCGCACTGCGGGCACTTCTCGGGAGCAGCATCGCCTTCGTGAACATAACCGCAAACAGAACATACAAACTTTTTCATAATAAAATTCCTCCAAAAATAAAATTTGTTAATTTAATTAAACGGAACAGTTGCAATTTTCGCAGATTCCGTAAAACACAAGAAGATGTGATGAAATCTGACCTTTATAATCTGTAGCAAACATTTTGTTAAGGTCAGTTAGGGGAGCGTGCTCAAGGTCGTAAAGACGGTTGCACTTATCACATATCAGGTGATAATGAAGCTCATTATTACCGTCAAACCGATCTGACGTTCCGCAATGAAACTTAAGGATCGTGCCGTTATCTGACAGCAGAGCCAGATTTCTGTATAACGTGCCGAGACTCAGATTTGGAAGCTCTTCCTTAAGATCGAGATACAGTTCATCTGCCGTGGGATGGTCTTTTCTAGAACAAAGGTTATTAAGGATCATCTCGCGTTGTCTGCTGTATTTCATTTTAAGCACCTCCAATCAATAACGATAATCGTTACTGATATTATATCGCAAATTAGAATTTTGTCAATAGTATTTTGAAAATTTTTTGAAGAAATTTCAAAATATATTTGAGTCAATCATGACTTTATCTTATGCTAATTTATAAATACTTGTAATTTATTGATGTTATGATAAAATATTTGCAGGAGGTATCGTGTATGCTTTGGAACGGTTTTAAATGTGAAGAATTTAATTTTGAAGGATATGAATCGGCGATTGTTTTTCCTGAAAATCCGCTTGAAAACAGCAGTATTATTCTGAAAACTGAATACAGAAACGCCTTCCATGAAACAGAGATTGAGCTTTTGAAGGAAGGATATCATCTTGCCTGGATAGATAATACTAACCGATGGGGGATTAACGATGACCTTGACCGTAAGGCAAGGTTTATAAAGTATATATCAGATAAATATAATCTAAATAACAAATGTGTTCCGGTAGGTATGAGCTGCGGTGGATTGATTGCAGTAAAGTTTGCTGCCAGGTATCCTGAACTTATAGCTTGTTTGTATATTGACGCTCCTGTAATTAACTATATGAGCTGCCCCTGCGGATTCGGAATAGGCGAGAGGATCGACGATGAGAATTTCAGCGAGATTCTTGGAGCGCTGGGAATGGATAGTATTTCAGAACTTATCTGTTACAGGGAAACTCCGCAGGATATGATCCCCGATCTTATAAAAAATAAAATTCCGGTTATTATGGTTGCGGGCGACAGCGACGTGATTGTTCCATACGTTGAAAACGGAATTCTTGTCGAACGAGCATACAAAGAAGCAAAGCTCGATATTAAAGTGATTATAAAAGAAGGGTGCAACCATCACCCTCACGGGTTGGATGATCCGACTCCTATTGTAGAATTTATTAAGAAATATACATAATTTAAAAGAAAAGACCCCTATGACTGATCGAGATCTGTCATAGGGGTTAACTATTTTTAGCCTTTTTTAGGTTCTTTGTATCCCTTTGAAACAAGGAGATTTTCGATTCTGTCTGCAGGATCGAGAAGTCCGCTTACAGAAAGATCGTGGTTGAGCGTATCAATGATGTATGAAACATATTTGGAAAGGTCAACCTCAGCATACCACTCGCGAGAGAGAAGCTCGGGTGTGCGATAAATAAGGTTTGTTGTGAAGACCTTATCAATAAGACCCTTTTCGTATGCCTCGTCGAATGCATCAAGACCGTTGCAGAAGAGACCGAAGCTTGTACATACAAAAACTCTGTTTGCCTTAAGTGCCTTGAGCTTTGTAGCAACCTCAATCATTGATTCACCGGAGGAAATCATATCGTCTACAATGATAACATCCTTACCCTCAACGTTAGCACCGAGGAATTCGTGAGCAATGATAGGATTACGACCATTGACAATCCTTGTAAAGTCGCGGCGCTTATAGAACATACCGAGCTCAACCTCAAGAACGGTTGAATAATAGATGCATCGTCCCATACCGCCCTCGTCGGGAGAGATGACCATAAGATGGTCTTTATCGAAGTGAATATCTTCAATTGAGCGTGTCATAGCCTTGATCATCTGATATACAGGCTGAACGTTTTCAAATCCGCTAAGCGGAATGGCGTTCTGAACTCTGGGATCGTGAGCATCGAAAGTGATGATGTTATCAACACCCATATCGTGGCAGAGCTCCTGAAGCATATTTGCGCAGTCAAGTGATTCACGGGATGAACGCTTGTGCTGTCTGCCCTCATAGAGCATAGGCATAATAACAGTAATACGCTTGGCCTTGCCGCCCACAGCGCTGATAGCGCGCTTGAGGTTTGAGAAATGCTCGTCCGGGCTCATAGGTACGTCCATACCGTACATTTCATATGTAACACCGTAGTTGAAGCAGTCGCAAATAATGAAAAGATCATAACCGCGGACTGTCTGATGAATTGTAGCCTTTCCTTCACCTGTTCCGAAACGGGGGAATCTGACGTCAATAAGATAGGATGAGCGCTCATATCCGCGGAAGTGGAGGGTTTCCTTGTGCTCAGCGTGTCTCTGAGATCTCCAGGTAGTTAAGTACCAGTCGATTTTCTCTGCGAGTTCCTTACAGCCGGGAAGTGCAATGATTCCGAGAGGGCCGTTGGGAATTGTCTGGAAGTTGTCGTCAAGCTCAGTGAATTTCACGGTTACGATTCTCCTTTATATTTGGTATAGTTTTCTTTTAGTGACAATATATATTGTACCTAATATATTTGTTTTTGTAAACCTCTAAAAATTTTTTGCAGCATTTTTTTGGTAGAAATAATCGGATGAAAAACCGACTCTTTTGTTGAAAATAACAAAAGGTTATAAAAATTAGTTGTAACTGCGGTCGATTGTAACAACAGCGTAATAGTTCTTATTAAATTCTGATAGTTTATTGTTGATTGAGTTTATCAACTCGGCGCTGTCGATTTTACTTGAGTAGGGGAGAACAACATCAAAAATAAGGTTGGTATGGTGCGGCCCGGAAACCATACGGAAATCATGAATTGATAATGTATCATCAATTGCTTTGACTATGTCATTTACTATGACTCTTGTTGTGTTTGTTTGTTCGTCATCCATAACAATCGGGTCCATATGAAGCGTAAGGATGTATCCCGTATCCTTTTGTACTTCTTGCTCGATAATATCCATCAGGTCGTGGCTTTCCATAATATCTGTCGTGGAAGGGACTTCAGCGTGTGCTGTAACAAAGCATCTTCCGGGGCCGTAATCATGCACGATAAGGTCGTGTACACCGTGTACACCTTCGTATGACATAATTTTTTCTTCAAGCATTTTTACTGTTGATTCCTCCGGAGGTTGTCCGAGCAAGGAGGCTGTTGTTGCTCGGAAAACACCGATACCTGCCCACATTACAAACAGAGAAACGACAACACCGAAAATACCGTCAAACGGTAATGAGAAATACTGTGAAAGTACGAGCGAGATGATTGATACTGCGGTAGCAGCCATGTCACTCAGGCTGTCTTTAACTACAGCGTCAACAGTATCCGAATTGATAGCTTTACCGATTTTTCTGTTGAACAGAGCGAGCCACAGTTTTCCGAGCATTGAAAGGACAAGAACAATTACTGCAGCATAACTGAATTCGGGTGTCTGTGGTTCAATGATTTTGCTGATGGAAGATTTAATAAGCTCGAAACCCATGAACATAATTATAACAGAAACACCGAGGCCGCAAATATATTCAACACGTCCGTGACCGTAAGGATGTTCTTTATCTGCCGGCTTAGATGCAATTCTGAATCCAAGCAGAGAAATTGCAGAGCTTCCGGCGTCAGATAAATTGTTGAGCGCATCACCGGTTATTGTGATACTGTGAGTAATACTGCCGATTATCAGCTTTGCGGCAGAAAGTAAAATATTTACAATTATACCCACAATTCCGCTGAGAGTACCGTAGGCAGAACGGACCTTCGCATCTTGTACATTGTCCTTGTTTTTGATAAATGCTTTTATGAGTAACGCTGTCATAATTTTATCTCTTTTCTTTGAATTTAAATACCATTGAATGATAAAACAAACTTATCGGTTAGTCAAGCGTAACCTTAGGCTTGAGATAATTTTTATAGGTTTTAATTTCGTTTACAGTTATACTTTTGAGTGAGTACAGACAAAACAGATAGACAAAAATGAACATAATTATCGAAATAATTAAAATAGCAGCATTGTTTACAAGGCTTGGAATGTTAATTATTTTAAGCACTCCGCAACCAATCAGCGCAGATATTGCAGGTTTAATAATATCGTTAATCGGATTTATTCGTAATTCAGCAGTACGGATAAGTCGGCTTATGCTCAATGCAAAATTAAGTATTTCGCTCAGGAACAGAATAAAAATATATCCCGAGGTTGAGTATCGCGGTATAAGCACGTATACCAGCATAACACAAAGCGCAGAATCAATTATATTATACCTCATAGATGCGCTTTGTTGGTCTAGTCCCTTTAATATCCCGTCCGTTACGGTATCGCAGTACATTACGGGTATCAATACGCTGAGCACTCGTATGTATTCAGAGCATTGTTCATTTGAATAAATAGTATTCGAAATCAAATCGCTGAAAGAATAGAAAAATAATGCCGTTCCGATTCCGAAAATCAGAGTATACTTAATTGAAGCAGTTGAAATATTGCTTATTTGTTTTGTGTTTCCTTTGCTTCTATGTGCAGAAAGCTCCGGTACAAGCATTGTTGAGAATGAAGTCAGTATTGCTGACGGATAAAGAACAACGGGCAGAGCCATTGCGTGAATTGAGCCGTAAATACTCATTGCGTCTCGGGTGTTTTGTCCTGATTTTTTAAGACCGGACGGGATAAGCATATGCTCAACGGTCAAGAGAATTGAGCGAAAACCCGTTCCGATTACATCAGGAATTGATATATTAAGCAGCTTTTTAAATAATCCGTAATTCATTTGTATACAGCTTTTACCCTTAATGTCAAAGCGATATATCATATATGCTGTCAATACGGAGAACACTTCTGACAGAGTGATGCCGAAACATATAGCTGCGCAGGCGTATTTTGTGCCTTTGTCAGCATACAGATGCAACGCTGCGACAGTTACTGCTATTTTGATAATTTGTTCAACAAGTTGCACGACAGAATATTTTATCATTGATTTTTTTGCTGTAAAATATCCGCTCAGTGCCGCTGAAACTGATACAGGGATCAGACTTAGTGAAAGAATTTTAAGCGATATACCTGCATTATCATCTGCAATCCAGTGTTTACTTATTGCGTCAGAAAAAATGTAGAGTATTACACAAACAAAAAATCCGGTTGTTAAGCCGTATTTTATGCACAGTTTCATTGTTCTTTTTGAATCTTCCGATAATGAGTCGGCAATGAGTCGTGTTGCGCCGAGCTTTATGCCGCCGCATGAAAAAGTAACGGCAAGAGCATAAGCAGACGTTATCAGCTGAAGTAAGCCTATACCGGCAGCACCGATCTTATTAGTCAGATATACGTTGAAAGACACCGCAACAGAGCGCATAATCAGTCCGCCTACGGTAAGTGTCAATGTATTTATCAAAAGCAATTTGGCATTTCGCATAACAGCACCTCGGATAATTCTATGCCGCCGTTATTATAAAAATACTTGCTTTTTACTTATGCCTCTGTTATTCTATAATAAATATAATTGAGGAGAGTTTGCTATGAAATTAGATATACAGCGTGAGTTTATTTTTGATGAAACCAATGCTCCGACTAAATCAAGCCATGCATCAACCGTTATTAAAATGTCAAACGGTGAATACGGTGTAGCCTGGTTTGGCGGCACTTATGAGAGCCACGACGATGTTGATATCTGGTTTTCAAGCAGCGGTAAAGGCGGTTGGCGTAAGCCTGTACGTATTACGGCTGATCTTGAAATTCCTCATTGGAATCCTGTTCTTTTCAAGAATGAGGACGGAAGCCTGACTCTTTTCTTCAAGGTTGGCAAAAAAATCCCGCAATGGCAAACATACATCAGCACATCATCAGACTGCGGTAAGACTTGGTCAGCTCCTGTTGAGCTTGTGCCGGGAGATACTTGCGGCGGCAGAGGTCCTGTTAAGAATAAGGCAATAAGACTTCAGAGCGGAAGAACAGTAGCTCCATCATCAACCGAGCAAAATAAGGATTGGCGCTGCTTTGTTGACATTTCCGATGATAACGGAAAAACCTGGACAATGACCGATTATATTGAACGCCCCAAGCGTTACGGCAAAACTGTCGGAATGATTCAGCCTACTCTCTGGGAATCAGCTCCCGATACCGTACATATGCTTGTGCGTACAAACAGCAGATATATTTACCGCAGTGATTCTTCTGACGGCGGCAAGACCTGGTGCCCCTCATATAAAACAGGTCTTTTCAACAATAACAGCGGTATTGATATTGCCCGTATGGATGACGGCAGACTTTTCCTTATATCTAACCCCGTTAAAGAAAATTGGGGTGAGCGTACACCGCTGACTGTTGTTTGCTCAGAAGATAACGGAGAGACATGGGGTCTCGGTGCCGTGCTCGAGTCAATGCCCGGTGAATATTCATACCCTGCGATTATTGCTGACGGCAACGAGCTTCTTATTTCCTACACCTGGAACAGAAAACGTATATGCTTTGCTCGCATAAAGGTTTCGGGCTGATATTCTAAAAGGAGATTAGTTATGAAATTTGATATTACACCTTTTACCGTTGAATCATCATTAAAACCTGTTGTTATACACGGTGTGTATTACGCACCTGTTGTAAAAGCAAACGCTAAGGCTATTGTTCAGATTGCTCACGGTATGGCAGAGCGTAAAGAGCGATATGAAGAGTTTGCTTCATTCCTTGCCGAGAACGGATATGCCGTGTTTGTTCACGACCATATTGGTCACGGTGAGTCTGTTGAAAGTGATGATTATCTCGGCTTTTTCGGTGAAGAAGACGGTTGGAAAAACCTTGTGAAAGATTGCAATACAGTTATTAAATACGCAAAAGAAACCTTTGAAAATAAACCGGTTGTGCTTTTTGGTCACAGCATGGGTTCATTTGTAGCCAGGGCATATACTGAGATGTATGACCTTGACCTGAAAGCCGCTGTTTTCTGCGGCACTAGCGGACCTAATCCTGCAGCCGGTATCGCCGTAAAGCTTGCTGATGCTGTTGCAAAAAGCAAGGGCAATTTATACCGCAGCGAACTTATTAATACACTTGCATTCGGTGCTTACAATAAGAAATTCAAGCCTCAAAGAACAGATTTTGATTGGCTTACAAGCGATAACGAAATCGTCGATAAATACGTTGCTGATAAATACTGCGGATTTTTGTTTACAGCCTGCGGCTACCGCGATTTATTCTCGGTACTTAAGCACGTTTCGAATAAGAATTGGTATAAACGTGTTCGCAAGAATCTGCCTATTCTGGTAATATCCGGTGATGCCGATCCCGTTGGTGAATACGGCAACGGCGTTAAGCAGGTTGTTGCTGACCTTAAGAAAACCGGTCACAATGATGTCGAGTTTATACTTTATAAAGGTATGCGACACGAGATTCTTAATGAAGTTGAACGAGCAAACGTTATGAATGATGTACTTAAGTGGTTAGAGGAAAAGACTCAGAATAAATAATTGATAAAAGTAAGAGCCGCTTCGTTTGAAGCGGCTCTTAAAAATTTAGTTTAGTTGAGTGATTCGACTGTTTCCATAAGGTAATCGCCGAACTCGCTGCAGGTGCAGCCGTCGTCACGGCCTGTAATAACAAGCTTTTTCTCCGTAATCATACACTTATCAAGTGCTGCCTCAAGAGCGTTAGCCTTGTCAACGTAACCGATGTGTGAAAGAAGCATTACAGCAGCTCTGAGCATTGAGCAGGGGTCGGCATATGCGCCTCTGCCTTCTCGGATCATTCTGGGAGCTGAACCGTGGATAGCTTCAAACATTGCATACTTTTTGCCGATGTTTGCGCTGCCTGCGGTGCCAACGCCGCCCTGGAATTCAGCTGCCTCGTCGGTAATGATGTCGCCGTAGAGGTTGGGGAGGATGAATACCTTGAAATCACGGCGACGCTTGGGATCGATAAGCTTAGCTGTTGTGATATCAATATACCACTCGTCAGTTGTGATTTCGGGGTAGTCTTCACCGATACGCTTGCAGATAGAGAGGAATTTGCCGTCTGTTGTCTTGATGATGTTAGCTTTTGTGATGATAGAAACTCTTTCCTTGCCGTTAGCACGCGCATAGTTATATGCAAGCTTTGCAATACGCTCTGTGCCTTCTGTTGTTGTAACGACGAAGTCAGTTGCAAGGTCTTCTGTAACATTTACACCCTTTGAGCCTACCGCATAAGCACCTTCTGTGTTTTCGCGGAAGAATGCCCAGTCGATACCTTCTTCGGGGATTTTTACGGGACGGAGATTGCAGAAAAGGTCAAGTGCTTTTCTCATTGCAACGTTAGCGCTTTCAATGTTGGGCCAGGGATCGCCTGCCTGCGGAGTTGTAGTGGGGCCTTTAAGGATAACGTGGCAGGCTTTGAGCTCTTCCATAACATCGTCGGGGATTGCTTTGTTTGCTGCAACACGGTTTTCGATTGTAAGGCCGTCAATTTCTTTGAATTCAACTTTGCCGCTTGCTACTTCGTCAGCGAGCATATAGCGCAGAACTCTTTCTGCCTCTTTACAGATGATCGGGCCGATACCGTCGCCGCCGCAGATACCGATAATGATTTTATCGAGTTTTGCATAATCTGTGAAATCACCGATGGATTTGATTCTTTCGTTTCTTTCGAGCTGCTCGCGGAGCAGGTCTGCATATCTTTCGGCAGCAGCTTTGATTTGTGCTTCGTACATTATTTATCTTCCTTTCCGTTTTCTCTTGTGTAGTTTAGAAGTCCGCCTGCCAGAATCATATCTCTCTGGCGGTCTGAAAGATCGTAGCAGAGTACGTATTCTTCGTTCTTTGTTTTATTAATGAGTTTAACCTCGCGGCCTGCTGTGATTTCAGCTTTTACGTCGGGCAGGCAAAGAACGTCGTTCTGATCGATCTTATCGTAATCATCAGCATTTTTGAATGTGAAGGGGATAATGCCTGCATTTATGAGGTTTGCACAGTGAATACGTGCGAATGACTTTGTGATAACGCACTTAATGCCAAGGTAAAGCGGAACAAGCGCTGCATGCTCACGGGATGAGCCCTGGCCGTAGTTAGCACCGCCTATAATCATACCGCTGCCTTCGCGTTTACAGTTTTCAGCGAAGTGCTCATCGCACTGGCGGAAGCAGAAGTTTGAAAGGTAGGGGATGTTTGAACGGTAGGGGAGGATTTTTGCACCTGCAGGCATAATATGGTCGGTTGTAATATTGTCGCCAACCTTAAGAACTGCCTTGGCTTCGATACTGTCGGGAAGAGCAACGCTTGTGGGGAACGGCTTGATATTGGGGCCGTACTTGATTTCAACGCTGTCAGCCTCTTCGACAGAAGCGGGAAGTTCAACCATATTGTCGTTGACAAGGAACTCATCGGGCATTTCGATTGCGGGGAATTCGCCGAGTGTTCTCGGGTCTGTAAGCACGCCCGTAAGTGCACTTGCAGCAGCAACTTCGGGGCTTACGAGATATATTCCTGCGTCTGCAGTACCCGAACGGCCTTCAAAGTTTCTGTTGAATGTTCTGAGTGATACACCCTTGGAGTTAGGGGACTGTCCCATACCAATACAGGGACCGCAAGCAGACTCAAGGATTCTTGCGCCGGCACCGATCATATCGGCAAGTGCGCCGTTGAGTGAGAGCATTGTGAGAACCTGCTTTGAACCGGGTGCTATTGAAAGGCTGACATCGGGATGAACTTTTTTGCCCTTGAGGATTGCTGCAACCTTTAGCATATCCATAAGTGATGAATTCGTGCACGAGCCGATGCAAACCTGGTCTACCTTTATTTCACCAATTTCGGTTACTGCTTTAACGTTATCGGGCATATGAGGCATAGCTGCGAGAGGAGTGAGTGCAGAAAGATCGATATCAATAATTTTTTCATACTCTGCATCATCGTCTGCTTTGAGCTCTGTCCAGTCTTCTTCACGGCCCTGTGCAGCAAGGAAGGCTTTTGTGTTTTCGTCAGAGGGGAAAACAGAAGTTGTTGCACCGAGCTCAGCACCCATATTTGTAATAGTTGCACGTTCGGGAACAGAAAGAGTCTTGACTCCTTCTCCGCCATATTCGATGATCCTGCCGACGCCGCCCTTGACGCTCATTATTCTGAGAACTTCAAGGATAACGTCTTTTGCTGCAACCCAGGGGCTGAGTTTGCCGGTAAGGTTAACCTTAACTACGTTAGGCATCGGAATGTAATATGTGCCGCCGCCCATAGCAACTGCAACGTCCATACCGCCCGAGCCGATAGCAAGCATACCGATACCGCCGCCTGTGGGTGTGTGGCTGTCAGAACCGATAAGTGTTTTACCGGGCTTGCCGAATCTTTCAAGATGGACCTGATGACAGATACCGTTACCGGGTCTTGAATATCTTAAGCCTCTTTTTTTTGCAACGCTCTGGATAAATCTGTGGTCATCGGCGTTTTCGAAGCCTGTCTGAAGAGTGTTGTGATCAATATATGCAACGGAAAGCTCTGTTCTTACACGCTCTACTCCCATTGCTTCAAATTCAAGGTATGCCATTGTGCCCGTAGCATCCTGAGTGAGTGTTTGATCAATTCTGAGTCCGATCTCTGTACCGGGAATCATTTCTCCGCTTACGAGATGGCTCTTGATAAGCTTTTGTGCTATATTGTAGCCCATAGATTTGTACCTCCCAAAAAACATATACTGTTATATTAGAGCTAAAATTCCGGTTTGTCAATCAAAATAATTGAAAAATACAATATATTGTTAAAGTAATAAAAAAATTTACATTAATTTGTTGATTGTTTGTGTAAAAAATGATATAATTTCCGATGAGTATACGCTCGTTAATAACAAATCAGGTAAGGATATGAAAAATGGCTCAGAACAATAAAAAAAAGACGGCAAGTTCATCAAAGTCGTCCAATAAAAGCAACACTTCAACTAAACAAAAGAATAGTTCCGGCGGTCAGCGTTCAAACAGAAAACAACAACCTGTCAAAAAAGGGTTGTTTGACAATGTCGGTGCACAAAAACAGGTGTTTTCCTGTGTTCTTTTTGCGTTGGCATTGTTTCTTCTTTGCATAATCGTGATCCCAAGTGGCAGTGCCGCAGGAGAGGAAAACGCGTGGCAGGCTATTAAAGATGGCTTTTTTGGTATCTTTGGTATAAGTGCTTGTACTGTTCCGCCTTTCCTTTTCTTCGGTTCATATGTTTTGGCAAAGGACCGACCGATGCGCAAATATGCCTTTAGATTGATTTCCATTGTCTTCGGTATTATCTGTTTATCGGCATTTTTACATGTTTCCCGTTTTAATGCCGATTACCTTAGAAATTACAGCTTAGGCGACCAGGTTTCTTTTGCGTGGGAAGAGGGCTTTAAGTTTTACAACTTTGGCATTGTCGGTGCATTCTTCGGTGGCCTTCTTGCAAGTCTGTGCGGTAAAGTCGGCGCTATCGTTACTTTGCTGATTTTACTGTTTGTTGCTTTTATGCTTATTTCAAGAACCTCTATGTCAAGTTTATTTGAACTTATGACAAATGCTGCTTCTAAGATTAAAAGTTTGTTTAGCAGACAAAGGGAGAAAGAAACAAAAAAGAAAAGCGCAAGGTCAGAATACCGTCGCCCTGTCAGCGAGGATATTTACGATAATGAAAATGACGAATTCTCTTCACGAAAGAATCGCAAAAAGAAGATGGGCGAAGATATAATCGTTGAAGTTGAAAACAACGGCGATTTCTCATTACCGGAAGATCCCGTGATTATTGATGTTCCTGCTGATGAAGCGGTTCCTCAGACTAATGTACCTACTTTCGAGCCGAGACCGTTTCCGGATTTCGGAAGCAATATGTCGAACAAAGCATCTGATTCTGCTTCAGGAGTTATTACATCGGATGATGAGGAAAAAGGTGAATTTGAAGATGACCAGCCCTTCTCCTTTGTATCTGACTATAGCGAAAACGTTGTTAATACCTCATTTTCTGCCTCGGATGCTGCAACTGTCAAAGACGATAAAAATGATGAACCGATTGTTGAAACTGCTTTCGTGAATCCTGAATTGCCTACGGATGACGAAAAAAATTCCGAAGTGCCAGAATATGTACTCCCCGGTATTGAGTGTTTGGCTGAAGCTAACAGTGCGGGTGATGAGGATATCAAAGAAGAGCTTACAGCAAATGCCAATAAGCTCGTTGAAACGCTTAAAAACTTTAATATTCCTACTAAAATCGTCGATATCGCTCGCGGTCCGTCAGTCACAAGGTACGAGATTCAGCCCGCTCCCGGCATTAAAATCAGCCGTATAGCAAGCCTTTCCGATGATATTGCGATGAATCTTGCTGCTTCAGGTGTGCGTATTGAAGCGCCAATTCCGAATAAGGCTGCTGTCGGTATTGAAATTCCCAACCGCACCAGACTTACGGTCAGCCTCAGAGAAATTATTGATTCACCTCAGTTCCAGTCAGCAACAAGTAATCTTAACGTTGCACTCGGTAAGGATATTTCGGGTAACGTTACCTGCACAGACCTTGCAAAAATGCCTCATCTGCTTATTGCAGGTACAACCGGATCGGGTAAATCAGTCTGTCTGAATGCGATGATTATCAGCATTCTGTTTAATTCAACTCCCGATGAAGTCAAGCTTATTATGATTGACCCCAAGCAGGTTGAGTTTACGGTATACAGAGATATACCTCATCTTATGGTGCCTGTTGTTTCTGACCCCAGAAAAGCTGCAGGTGCGCTTGCCTGGGCAGTTTCCGAAATGACAAAGAGATACAAAATGTTCTCCGAAAAAGGTGTTCGTGATATCAAGGGCTACAACAAGTTAGCAGCTAAAGATCCGGAAATGACGCCTATGTATCAGATTTGTATCTTTATTGATGAGCTTTCCGACCTTATGATGGTTGCTCAGAATGAAGTTGAAGATTCAATATGCCGTCTTGCACAGATGGCACGTGCAGCAGGCATGCACCTCGTAATTGCTACGCAGCGTCCGTCTGTTAACGTTATTACGGGTATTATTAAAGCAAATATCCCTAGCCGTATTGCTTTGTTTGTTTCTTCGCAGGTAGACTCAAGAACTATTATAGATACTGCAGGTGCAGAGAAGCTTCTCGGTAACGGCGATATGCTCTTTAATCCTGTCGGCATTTCCAAGCCTATCAGACTTCAGGGCTGTTTCGTATCTGATGAAGAAGTTGAAAGAGTTGTTGATTTCATTAAGGCTCAGAGTCAGTGTGAATATGACAATGACGTTATGGAAGAAATTGAAAAACAGGTTATTGCCGAGAAGAAAAAGAACGATTATCACGTTGATGCTGATGCTTCTCCCGACAGCGGTGCGGATGAGGAGACAATGCGTGCGATTGGTGTCGTAGTTGAGAATCAACTGGCTTCCACAACTCTTCTTCAGCGTAAGCTTAAGATTGGCTATGCGAAAGCTGCCAGAATTATGGATGAGCTTGAAGAAAAGGGTATAATCGGTCCGTTTGAAGGCAGCAAACCCAGAAAAGTACTTATGACTAAACAACAGTATAATGAGATGATAGCCCTTGGCGGCGGCAACATTTTCGTTGATGTTGATAACGGTGAGGAATAAAAATGCCATTTTTTCCGATAGATAAACAGCAGATGATTGAGCGCGGCTGGGATGAGGTGGATTTTGTCTACGTTTGCGGTGACGCTTACGTTGATCACCCCAGCTTCGGCGCTTCGATAATATGCAGAGTGCTCGAGAGCAGGGGATATCGAGTAGCTTTCCTTGCTCAGCCGGATTGGCGCACAAATGATGATTTTATGCGCTTTGGCAGACCGAGACTCGGTTTTATGGTAAGCAGCGGAAACATTGATTCGATGGTTGCTCACTATACTGCTGCTAAAAAGCACAGAAGTGATGATGCATACTCTCCCGGCGGTAAATCGGGAAAAAGACCCGATCGTGCAGTAATTGTATACTGTAATAAAATACGCGAAATTTACGGCGATGTACCTATCGTTATCGGCGGTCTTGAAGCATCTCTGCGCCGCTTTGCACACTATGATTATTGGGATAATAAAGTGCGTCGTTCAATTCTGCTGGATTCTCAGGCTGATTTGCTTTCTTACGGTATGGGCGAAAAGCAGACAATTGAGATTGCTGACAGGCTTAATGCCGGTGAGCATATTTCGCAACTGCGTGACATAAGAGGCACTTGCTATGTCTGTGATGTGCGTGAAACTCCGCTTATGGGTGCAGAGTGTCCGTCATTCGACAACGTGGTGAATAACAAGCGTGAATATGCCGTCTCTTGCCGTATTCAGATGGATGAGGCCGACCACATCAGAGGTAAGCTTGTAAAACAGCGACACGGCAACAGAATGCTTGTTCAGAATCCGCCGATGCCGCCTCTCACAACCGAAGAACTTGATGCTATATATAAATTGCCGTTTATGCGCGCAGTTCATCCCAGTTACGATTCTCTGGGCGGTGTTCCTGCAATATCTGAGGTCGAGTTTTCGATAACTCACAACAGAGGCTGCTTTGGTGCGTGTAATTTCTGCTCACTTGCATTCCACCAGGGTAGGTTTATTACTTCACGAAGTAAAGAATCAATAATTGAAGAAGCCAGATTGTTAACCACATTACCCGGCTTTAAGGGATATATTCACGATAT
Source organism: Acutalibacteraceae bacterium (assembly GCA_045606785.1). Lineage (GTDB taxonomy): Bacteria > Bacillota > Clostridia > Oscillospirales > Acutalibacteraceae > UBA8612. The sequence goes on from JAZUSN010000063.1 coordinate 14,927, forward strand.
CGGCGGTCCTACTGCAAACTTCCGCAGACCCGCTTGTGATATTCAGCTTGAAAAAGGATTATGTAAGGGTAAAAAATGCCTTGCGCCAAAACCTTGTCCGAATCTTATTGCAAATCACGATGAGTATCTGTCAATACTCCGTGACGTCAGAAAATTGCCGAAGATCAAAAAGGTTTTTATACGCTCCGGTATAAGATTCGACTATCTTATTGCTGATAAGGATGACAGATTCTTCCGTGAGCTTGTAGAGCATCATATAAGCGGTCAGCTAAAGGTTGCACCTGAACATTGTTCTGTAGCTGTTCTTGATAGAATGGGCAAACCGCATATTGAAACCTATCTTGAGTTTGCCAAGAGATATTTCAAATACAATAAAGAACTCGGAAAAGAGCAGTATCTTGTGCCATATCTTATGTCTTCTCATCCGGGAAGTACGCTAAAAGATGCAGTTGAGCTCGCTGTATTTCTGAAGAACAACCGTATCAGACCCGAACAGGTGCAGGATTTCTATCCGACTCCCGGCACAGTATCAACCTGTATGTTTTATACCGGTCTTGATCCGTATACGCTTAAAGAAGTGTATGTAGCGCGCAATGAACACGATAAAGCGTTACAGCGCGCATTGCTTCAGTATTTTAATCCGAAAAACCGTACTCTTGTTATTGAGGCTTTAAAAAAAGCAGGCCGTACCGATCTCATCGGTAACGGACCGAACTGTCTGATCAAAGCAGATAATAGCAATAAAACTGGTACAAACCGACAAAACAGTAATCAAAGGAAGAATTATAATGGCTACAAACAGCAGAATAAGCGCAAAAAAACTTAAATTAATCCTTTCTGTTATTGCTGCGATTATTGTTTTAATCGGTATTGTAGGCGAGAAATTTTTTAACATTTCCTTTTTGGGTGAGGCGAATCCTACTTTCTCTGCAATAGACAGCGCTTTTTCCGTGCATTTTATTGATGTCGGTCAGGGTGATTGTACTCTTATCAAAACCGATAAAGGTAATATGCTGATTGATGCCGGCGAAAACGGAAACGAGAATAAAATACTTAATTATCTTGCTGAGCAAGGTGTAGAGGAGCTTACATATTTTATCGCAACTCATCCCCATTCCGATCACATCGGCGGTGCGGCAGAGGTGATCAGAAATATTAAGGTAAATAACGTTATTATGCCAAGGCTTTCGTCATCCAACACACCGACAACCAACACTTATGAGAATATGCTTAATGCCATTAAGTCAAGCGGTGCAAAGGTTATAGCTGCAGCTCCCGGTAAGAGCTATACGTTTGGTGACGTTTCTTTTGATGTTCTTTCACCGTATAAACAGGATGATAACCTTAATAATATGTCTGTTTCCATTAAGCTTTCCTATAACGGCTATTCTTTCGTATTTACGGGTGATGCCGAAAAAGAGGTTGAAAAGCAGATACTTGATTCGGGCTATGATATCTCCGCTGATGTTTATAAGCTTGCGCACCACGGCAGTTCAACTTCAAATACCTATGATTTCTTTAACGCTATATCTCCTCAATATGCTGTAATTTCCTGTTCGTATGATAATAATTACGGCCATCCGCACGATGAGATCGTTGAGATGCTTGATAAATCCGATACCCGATATTTTGCAACTTACGAATATGGCACTATTGTTTTCACTGTAGTTGATTCCGGCTTATCGTTATATACTGAAAACGATTAATGATTGAGGTTTGATTATGAAATTTATTGTTGACAGAATAGAGAATAATGTCGCTGTTTGTGAGGTTGAAGACGGAAATTTCAAAGATATACCTTTGTCTGAACTTCCGTCTGAAATCGAAGAGGGGACAGTGCTCGTTTTCGCCGATGGAGAATATTCTGTTGATTATATCGCTCAAGAGGAACGGAGGGCAAAGCTGTTTGCTTTACAAGACAGTATTTTTGATGAATAATCAAGCTTTTTTTCTTCGATTTTTGTAAGGTTAATCATTGTGTTTTTCTTGACAACAGACAGCATATATGATAATATGTTACAAATGATATCTTTAAGTGCGATGCAGTGACGTCGGCAAGATTGATCATAACATTACCGTAGTATGTTCTGCGGTGTTTTGTGCTGTAATCTAACCTTGCCGTGTCGCAAGGTTTTTTTCGAGAAAGGAGTTAAGTATGAAGGCGTTTTTTGAAAATTGTTTCAAATATCAGAACGGTTCATTCGTAAAATCTTCCTTCGCTGTTGCTTCAATACAGGGTGGTCATTCAGTTGATTTCACTTTTAATAATTGCTTTGTTTTTCCCGCTTTTTGTGATGTGCACGTTCATCTCAGAGAGCCGGGATTTTTTTATAAGGAAACTATAGCAACCGGTACGGCAGCCTGCGCAAGGGGTGGTTACACCGATGTTTTTTCAATGCCCAATCTTAAGCCCGTACCCGACAGTGTTGAAAATATGATGGTTCAGCGTGAGATAATTGAACGCGATGCTGTTATAAATGTTCACCCATATGCTTCAATTACCGTAGGACAAAACGGTGAAGAACTCGCTGATTTTGACGGCCTCGCTCCTATATGTTCAGGCTTTTCCGATGATGGTAAGGGTGTTCAGAATGAAGAAATGATGCGCTCTGCAATGCTTAAAGCAAAAGAGCTCGACAAAATTATAGTTGCACATTGTGAGGATAATACACTCCTTCGCGGAGGATACATTCACGATGGTGAGTATGCAAAAGTCAACGGGCACAAAGGAATCTGCAGCGAAAGCGAATGGAAACCTATTGCACGCGACTTAAAGCTTGTTGAAGAAATCGGCTGTAAATATCACGTGTGCCATATTTCAACGAAAGAGAGTGTGCAGATTATTCGCGAGGCAAAGGCACGCGGTGTTGACGTTACATGTGAAACGGGGCCACACTACCTTGTAATGAATGACAGTATGCTCAAAGATGATGGCAGATTCAAAATGAATCCTCCGATTCGTAGTGAGGAAGACCGCTTGGAACTTATCGAAGGCATTAAAGACGGCACTATTGATATGATTGCTACTGACCACGCTCCTCACAGCGAGGAAGAAAAGTCAAAAGGACTTGCGGGCAGTATGATGGGAATTGTCGGTATCGAAACTGCGTTCCCGATTCTTTATACCAAGCTTGTAAAAGAGGGGATAATAACTCTCGAAAAGCTGATAGAACTTATGTCAATCAATCCCAGAAAACGCTTCGGCTTACCGGAGACCGAAGATTATTGTGTATATGACCTTGAAAAGGCTTATAGAATAGATCCGAATGAGTTTGTTTCAAAAGGCAGAAGCACTCCTTTTGAAAACGAAACTGTGTTCGGAAAATGTGAACTTACAGTATGTGGAGGTAAAGCAGTATGGATATCCGAAAAATGATGAATTACGACAAAAAAATTGTGCTTGAAGACGGTAGCGAATATTACGGCTACGGTTTTGGTTACGACTGCGAAAGAGTATGTGAGCTTGTTTTTAACACGGCTATGCTCGGTTATCAGGAGATTATATCTGATCCGACTTACACCTATCAGGCTGTTGTTATGACATATCCTCTTATCGGTAACTGCGGTACGGCAGATGACGATTTTGAAACAAAGGTTCCCACTCTCGGCGGTCTTGTTGTCAGAGAGTATAACGACGTTCCCTCGAATTTCCGTGCAACAAAGACTCTTGCCGAAGTTATGGAGGACTATAAAATTCCCGGTATCAGCGGACCCGATACACGTGAGATTACAAGAAAAATCCGTGATAACGGTACTTGTAAAGTGCTTTTCACGTCAGCAGATACACCCAAGGAAAAGGCTCTTGAAATTCTCGCTGCCACAGAAATTCCGACAGACGCTGTTTCAAAGGTAAGCTGCAAGAAGCGCTGGTATTCAAGAACTCCGAATATGAAGTACAACGTTGTTGCTATCGACTGCGGTATCAAGCTCAGCCTTATCCGTACGCTCAATTCAAAGGGATGCAACATTACTGTTGTGCCTTACGATACACCGGCAGACGTTGTTATGAAGATGATGCCTGACGGTATCTACATTTCCGACGGACCCGGCAACCCTGAAGACGTTCAGCCTGTTATTGAACTTGTTAAGGCTCTTAAAGGTAAGTGCCCGATTATCGGTGTAGGTCTCGGCCACGAGATTATCGGCCTTGCTTACGGCGCAAAAACATATAAACTTAAGTTCGGTCACAGAGGCTGTAACCATTCGGTCAGATCGCTTATCAACAATACACTCCGTAATCATCTTCAGAATCACGGTTATGCAGTTGATGCTGACTCGATTGAGGGTACAGAGCTTACGATTACACATGTTAACGTTTTTGATAAGACCGTCGAAGGTATCAGCTGTGAGAAAGAAAATGTCTACGGTGTACAGTATCTTCCCAGCGAGAGCTCAACATTCTATGAGAGATTTATTAACCTTATGAAGGGGGACAAGTAAGATGGCAAAGAGAACAGATATAAAAAAGGTACTTGTTATCGGCTCCGGACCTATTGTTATCGGTCAGGCCGCTGAGTTCGACTATGCCGGCACACAGGCTTGTCTTGCTCTTAAAGAAGAGGGCTATGAGGTTGTACTTTGCAACTCAAACCCCGCTACAATTATGACAGACACAACAATTGCCGATAAGGTATATATGGAACCGCTCACACTTGAGTACGTTGCAAAGGTCATCCGTTTCGAGCGTCCCGATGCAATTATTCCGGGTATCGGCGGTCAGACAGGTCTTAACCTTGCAATGCAGCTTGAGAAGAAAGGCATTCTCAAGGAGTGCGGTGTGGAGCTTCTCGGCACAAGCAGCAAGAGCATTGAGATGGCTGAAGACAGAGAGCTTTTCAAAGAGCTTTGCGAAAGACTCGGTGAGCCTGTTCTTCCCTCACTTATTGCTAACACAATGGAAGAAGGCCTTTCAGCTGCTGAAGAAATCGGTTATCCGGTTGTTCTTCGTCCTGCATTCACACTTGGCGGTACAGGCGGCGGCTTTGCTGATAACGAAGAAGAGTGCCGTGAAATCCTCAAGAATGCACTTGCTCTGTCTCCCGTACATCAGGTACTTGTCGAAAAGAGCATAAAGGGCTATAAGGAAATCGAATACGAAGTTATGCGTGATGCTAACGATACGGCAATCGCTATCTGTAATATGGAAAACGTCGATCCCGTCGGTATCCATACAGGTGACTCTGTTGTTGTATGTCCCACACAGACACTTACAGCAAAAGAAAACGCTATGCTTCGTGACAGCGCTCTTAAGATTATCCGCGCTCTTAAGATTGAAGGTGGCTGTAACGTTCAGTTTGCTCTTGATCCGCTTTCTTTCACATATTACCTCATTGAGGTTAACCCCAGAGTTTCACGTTCATCTGCTCTTGCATCCAAAGCAAGCGGATATCCGATTGCACGTGTAACAGCAAAAATCGCAATGGGTATGACTCTCGATGAAATCAGAATTGCTAATACTCCTGCGGCATTTGAGCCTACAATTGATTACGTTGTTACCAAAATGCCCAGATTCCCGTTTGATAAATTCTCTACAGCAAATAACACACTCTCAACTCAGATGAAGGCTACCGGTGAAGTTATGAGCATCGGCAGAACAATTGAGGAGAGTCTTCTCAAAGCATCACGTTCACTTGAAATCGGTGTAAATCACCTCTATATGAAGAAGTTTGACTCCTACACAGAGGAAGAGCTTCTCAAGTATATCGTCAACGGTACAGATGACCGTTTCTATGCAATTGCTGAACTTATCAGCAGAGGCACTGATATCGGTATGATTTATCACGCTACCAAGATTGATATGCTCTTCATTGAGAAAATCAAGAACATCGTTATGATGGAGTATGAAGTCAAAGACCATAAGGGCGATGTAGCAACACTCTACAAAGCCAAGAAGATGGGCTTCTCTGATGATTTTATTGCTCACCTCTGGGGTGTTTCAGGCAAAGAGGTATACGAGATGCGTGTTGAAAACGATATGTTCCCGGTATACAAAATGATTGATACCTGTGCTGCAGAGTTTGATGGCTATATTCCTTATCTCTACTCAACTTACGAGTCTGAGAATGAGTCAATTGTATCCGATAAAAAGAAGATTGTTGTTCTTGGCTCAGGTCCCATCCGTATCGGCCAGGGCGTTGAATTTGACTATTCAACAGTTCATGCTGTTACTACAATTAAAAAGAGCGGTTACGAAGCAATTATCATCAACAATAACCGCGAAACTGTTTCAACAGACTATACATGTTCCGATAAGCTGTACTTTGAGCCTCTTTGCGTAGAGGATGTTATGAATATAATTCATCTTGAAAAGCCCGAAGGTGTTGTCGCATCGCTCGGCGGTCAGACAGCTATCAACCTTTCCGAGGGCCTTCGTGACAGAGGTGTTAAAATTATCGGTACTGACTGTGATGCTATTGAGCGCGCAGAAAACCGCGACTCATTCCAGAAGGTCCTTCAGTCACTTAATATTCCTCAGCCCGAAGGACAGGCTGTTACAAAGATTGAGGATGGCGTTGCAGCTGCAGCGAGAATCGGTTATCCCGTTCTTGTTCGTCCGTCATTCGTTCTCGGCGGCAGAGCTATGGAAATCGTTGCCGACGAGGCACAGCTTCGCAGGTACCTCAATACTGCTGTTGAAATCGATGAGGACAAGCCCGTTCTTGTTGATAAGTACATTGTTGGTAAAGAGGTTGAGGTTGACGCAATCTGCGACGGTACAGACGTATTTGTGCCGGGCATTATGGAGCTTGTTGAACGTACAGGTATTCACTCGGGTGACTCAATAAGCGTTTATCCGACATTCAGCATTTCAGAAAAGGTTCAGGAGACTATCATCGACTATACAAAGAAGCTCGGTCTTGGTATCGGTATTGTTGGTCTTTTCAACATTCAGTTTATTGTTGATAAGGATGAAAATGTATTCATCATTGAAGTTAACCCCAGATCTTCAAGAACTGTTCCGTTCCTCTCCAAGTCAACCGGCTACAGCCTTGCCGACATTGCAACTCTTTGTATGCTCGGCAAGTCTCTCAAAGAGCAGGGCATTGACTATGATGTAGCACCCAGAAAAAAGCGTTGGTACGTTAAGGCACCTGCATTCTCTTTCTCAAAGCTCAGAGGACTTGATGCTTACCTTTCACCCGAAATGAAGTCAACAGGTGAAGCAATCGGTTACGATAACAGCCTTACAAGAGCACTTTACAAGGCTCTCCAGGCAAGCGGAATGAACGTTATGAACTACGGCACAGTTTTCGCAACTATATCCGATAAGGATAAGGAGGAGGCTCTTCCGCTTATCCGCCGCTTCTATAATATGGGCTTCAACATTCAGGCAACTGAGGGTACAGCAAAGTATTTCAAGGATAACGGTATCAGAACACACGCACTTCCCAAGATAAGTGACGGCAGTGATGAGATTCTTCAGGCAATCCGCCAGGGTTACGTAACCTACGTTATCAATACAAGGGATACAAGCTCTGTCGGTGCACTTTCTGACGGACACGAAATCAGACAGTGTGCAGTTGAAAACAACGTTACAATGTTCACTTCGCTCGATACTGTCAAGGTACTTCTCGATGTTCTTGAGGAAACAACATTGTTCATCTCAACAATTGATGCTTAAAGGTGATTTTAAATGACTCAAGGGTTATATGAAATAATTCAAAATGATGCGCTGACCTCTTCTGTTTATAAGATGGTTATCAAGGGTGATACGTCGGCAATAACCGCGCCCGGACAGTTTGTAAACATCAAGCTTGACGGTAAGTTTCTTCGCAGACCTATTTCTATCTGTGATTATGATGAAAGCACAATAACTCTTGTTTACAAGGTAGTGGGCGAGGGCACAGAGCAGATGGCTGAAATGAACGTTGGTACTGTTCTGGATGTTCTTGTTGGTCTCGGTAACGGTTACAGTCTTGATAAGTGCGGCGAAAAGCCGCTGCTTATCGGTGGCGGTGTCGGTATTCCTCCGCTTTACAATCTGTGCAAAAAACTGATTTCCATAGGTAAAGCTTGTACGGTTATTCTCGGTTTTAATAACTCCGATGAGATATTTCTTGAGAATGATTTCAAATCACTCGGTGCTGATGTTATTGTCGCAACTGTTGACGGAAGCTACGGCATAAAAGGCTTTGTAACTGATGCAATGAAAGAGATGGATTACACCTATTTCTTCACCTGCGGTCCAATGCCGATGTTTAAGGCAATTGAAGCTACGGCTGTTACAAGCGGTCAGTACAGCTTTGAGGAACGTATGGGTTGCGGCTTCGGCGCATGTATGGGCTGCAGCTGTAAAACAAAGTACGGTAACAAGCGTATCTGTAAAGACGGTCCCGTTCTGGAAAGGGAGGAAATCATATGGTAAATACTAAAATAAATCTTTGCGGTATTGAAATTGATAATCCCGTTATTCCTGCAAGCGGTACTTTCGGTTTTGGATATGAGTTTGCTGAAATCTACGATATCAACTGCCTTGGTACGTTTTCTTTCAAGGGAACTACAAAGGATCCGCGATTCGGCAATCCCACCCCGCGAATTGCAGAGTGTGATTCCGGTATGATTAACGCTGTCGGACTTCAGAATCCCGGCGTTGAAAGGGTTATTTCTGATGAGCTCCCAAAGCTTAAGGCTTGCTTTAATAAGCCGGTTATGGCAAACGTCAGCGGTTTTTCCGTTGAAGATTATGCTTATACTGTCGAACAGCTTGATTCACAGGCACAGATAGGTTGGTTTGAGGTCAACGTTTCCTGTCCAAACGTACATGGCGGCGGAATGAGCTTTGGAACATCGCCTGAGGCAGCTGCTGAGGTTACTGCAGCGGTTCGTAAGGTTACAAATAAGCCTTTGTTTATCAAGCTTTCACCAAACGTAACAGATATAGTTGCGATTGCTAAGGCGTGTGAAGCGGCAGGTGCAGACGGTATCAGTATGATCAATACAATGCTTGGTATGCGAATTGACCTTAAGACAAGACACCCTGTTATAACTAACAAAATGGGTGGATTTTCGGGCCCTGCAATTAAGCCTGTGGCACTGAGAATGGTTTATCAGGTATATGAAGCTGTTAAAATTCCGATTATCGGTATGGGCGGTATTGCGACAGCTAAGGACGTTATAGAAATGATGCTTGCAGGTGCAACTGCAGTCCAGGTCGGCGCACAGAATCTTGTTGACCCGTTTGCTTGCCGTGATATTATCAATGACTTACCGGCAGTTATGAAAAAATATAACATAGATAATCTTGAATCAATAATAGGAGGAGCACACTAATGGGTAAGGATGTAATTATCGCTTGCGATTTTGCAAGCAAGGATGCAGTTATGAACTTTCTTGATAAGTTCACAGATTGCAAGCCCTTCGTTAAAATCGGTATGGAGCTTTTCTATGCAGAAGGTCCTTCAATTGTTAAGGAAATTAAGGCAAGAGGACACAAGATCTTCCTTGATCTTAAGCTTCACGATATTCCTAACACAGTAAAAAAGTCAATGGCTGTTCTTTCGGGTCTTGACGTTGATATGACAAACCTTCACGCAGGCGGTACAATCTCAATGATGGAGGCAGGTCTTGAAGGTCTTACACGTCCCGACGGCACAAGACCGCTGCTTATTGCTGTTACACAGCTCACTTCCACAAGTCAGGAGCGTATGGAGCAGGACCTTCTCATCAACGAGCCTATCGATAAGGTTGTTATGCACTACGCACAGAATGCAGCCAAGGCTGGCCTTGACGGTGTTGTGTGTTCTCCTCTTGAAGCAGGCAAGGTTCACGAGCTTTGCGGAAAGAGCTTTATGACTGTTACACCCGGTGTCAGATTTGCTGACGGAGATATCGGCGACCAGTCACGTGTTATGACACCTGCGCAGGCAAAGGAAATCGGCAGCGATTACATTGTAGTCGGTAGACCGATTACTGCGGCAGAAGATCCAGTTGCAGCTTATAAGCGCTGCGTTGCTGAATTTGTAGGTTAATAATTTAATTTAAGGAGATAGATAGTTATGAAGAAGCTTATTGCAAAAGATCTGCTCAAAATCAAAGCAGTTTTCTTCCGTCCGGAAGAGCCGTTTACTTGGGCAAGCGGCATTAAGAGCCCTGTTTACTGTGACAACCGTCTTATCCTCACAGCTCCTGAAGCACGTAAGGATGTTGAGAACGGTCTTGCAACAATAATCAAAGAAAATTATCCTGATGTTGAGGTTCTTATGGGTACTTCAACTGCAGGTATTGCTCACGCAGCAATTACAGCTGAAATTATGGGTCTTCCTATGGGTTATGTTCGTGGTTCCAGTAAGGATCACGGCAGACAGAACCGTATCGAGGGCAAGCTTGAGGCAGGTCAGAAGGTTGTTGTTGTTGAAGATCTTATTTCAACAGGCGGCAGCGTAATCGACGTTGTTGATGCTCTCAGAGAAGCAGGCGCTGAAGTTCTCGGTATCGCTTCAATCTTCACATACGGTATGCAGAAGGGTCTTGACAGACTTGCTGCAGCTGAAGTTAAGAACGTAAGCCTTACTGATTTTGATACAATTGCTGAAGTAGCAGCAGAGGAAGGCTACATTGCAACCGAGGATATTGCAAGACTTATCAAATTCCGCAATAATCCCTCAGATGAGAGCTGGATCGGTGAAGCAAAATGAGAAGCTTAATTGATATTCTTGACCTCAATACAGATGAAATCTCTCAGCTTATTGATAAGGCGAACGATATCATAGCTAATCCTGCTAAATACAGCGAAAAATGCAAGGGCAAAAAGTTGGCTACTCTTTTCTTTGAGCCTTCAACAAGAACACGTCTCAGCTTTGAGGCTGCAATGTACGAGCTTGGCGGAAACGTTCTTGGTTTTTCTGCCGCACAAAATTCATCGGCTGCTAAAGGTGAAAGTGTTGCTGATACTGCAAAAACAACTTCGTGCTATGCTGATATTATTGCGATGCGTCACCCCAAAGAGGGTGCGCCGCTTGTTGCTGCCATGAATGCTACCGTGCCGGTAATCAATGCAGGTGACGGAGGACATAACCATCCTACACAGACTCTTACCGACCTTCTCACTATTTACCGTGAAAAGGGAAGGCTTGACAATCTAACTGTGGGCTTCTGCGGCGATCTTAAGTTTGGCAGAACTGTACATTCGCTTATCTCAGCGCTCTCAAGGTATAAAAACATTAAGTTTATTCTTGTTTCTCCTGAAGAGCTGAAGCTTCCAAGCTACGTAAAGGACGTACTCAAGGCGAAGAATCTTGAATTTGTTCAGACCACTGACCTTGACAGCGTTATGCCTGAGCTTGATATACTCTATATGACTCGTGTTCAGCGTGAGCGTTTCTTCAACGAAGAGGATTATCTCAGACTCAAGGATAGTTATATTCTTTTCCCTGAAAGACTTAACAATGCCAAGGCTGACCTTTCAATATTGCATCCGCTTCCCAGAGTTAATGAGATAAGTGTTGCAATTGACGATGATCCCAGAGCTTGCTATTTCAAGCAAGTGCTTAACGGTAAATATATCCGTATGGCTCTTATCCTCATGCTTTTGGAGGTAGAATAATATGAAAATTGATTCTATCAAAAACGGACTCGTTATTGACCATATTACGGCAGGTAAGGCTATGCAGATTTATAATCTTCTTCGCCTTGACAGCCTTGATTGCAGGGTTGCGCTTATCACAAACGTATCAAGCCGTAAAATGGGCAAAAAAGACATTATCAAGATTGATGACGATATAGTTGTTGATACCGATATTCTCGGCTATGTTGATCCCGGTGCAACGGTTAACGTTATCAAAGATGAGGTTATAGTTGAAAAGAAAAACCTTGAGCTACCCGGTGTGCTGACTGATATAATTAGGTGTAAAAATCCTCGCTGCATTACTTCGACAGAGCAGGAGCTTCCGCATATCTTCAAACTTACTGATAAAGAAAACCGAGTTTACAGATGTCTTTACTGTGAGACAAAGGCAAAAAAAGCATAAAAAAACAGCGACTTAAATTCGTTTTAAGTCGCTGTTTAATTGTCTCTTCAGCAAAGACAAAACCCCCGGTTCTACCGGGGGAATAAAAAAGCTTTAGTAAAAACAAAAAGTGGCGAGCAAAGGCAAGCCACAAAAACGTAGAGAAAAGATTTAACCTCCAAGTATAATAGAAATGGTTTGGCGACCGCATTACTAAAATACAAGGAGGTTAAAAACGTGTTTAAAAAAGATGGTAACAATGAAATAAAAACTCTATCACACTCGACGTACAGATGTCAGT
>JAZUSN010000064.1:0-4936 GCA_045606785.1 Acutalibacteraceae bacterium
ACAGAAAAACGGTGAGCCTGCAGCAAACTTTAACGTTGCATGGAAATATATCCCTTACAAAAGAATATTTGAGCGCATTGAAGAAGTAAACGGCAAAGGCTCAGCTGTTTATGTGTCTCCGTTTTCAAAGCACCGTATAAAAAGCGTGCCTCATATCTGCAAAACCGTAAAAAGGCTTTCGAGGAAAAGAAAAGCAAAATACATATACACCTATTGGCATCAGCCCGATACGGCAATGCACAGATACGGGGTTAAAAGCGAGCAGGCACACGAACAGATTTTGCTGATTAACAGCGAAGTTGAAAAGCTTTGCAGAAGCATTAAAAACTCGCTTGTTATTATCACCGCTGACCACGGACTGTGCGACGGTGTGAATGAATATCTTGAGGATTATCCCGAGCTTTTCGCAATGTTGAAGCGTCCTCCGTCAATCGAACCGAGAGCCTTGAGCTTTTTTGTAAAAGACGGTATGAAGGATGATTTCAAAAACGAGTTTAACAAACTTTTTGGCGATGATTTTAAGCTATTAACAAAAGAAGACGTCTTTGAACAGCATCTCTTCGGATTCGGAAAGCCTCACAAGAAATCATATGATTTTGTCGGTGATTTTCTTGCCGTAGCAACAGGTAAGAAATCATTGTTTACAGAACGTGAAGAACACGAGTTCGTCGGTGTTCATGCCGGTCTTACCGAAGAAGAAATGACTGTACCGTTTATCGCAATCGAAACAAAGAAAAGGTGTAAGAAATGAACAAAACAAATCAAGAATTATATTATGAAAGAACTCCCGTTCTCGAAACGGAACGGTTGATTTTAAGACCGTTAACTCCAGATGATGCGCCCACAGCTTTCTTATGGCACAGCGATCCGAGGGTTAACAAGTTTATGTCATATCCCCTTTATACCGATATAAGCCAAACCATACATTGGATTAACGACTTAGTGCCATTTGAAAAGGATTTTCATTGGGGAATAGTGCTGAAAGAAGGCAATATTCTTATTGGTAGTATCAGCATCGGTCTGATGGGAAATGACGACGGAGCTTGGGGTTTCGGCTATAACATACGATATGAATACTGGAACAAGGGTTACACAACCGAAGCTACAAAGCGAATTATCAAGTATTCACACGAGGTTCACGGTATAAAGGATTTCACAGCAAGTCATGCTGTCGATAACCCTGCATCCGGCAAAGTTATGGAAAAGTGCGGTTTGAAGTTCGAAAGCTATGGCGAACATTCCAAGAGTGACGGTTCTGTGACTTATAAAGTAAAGAATTACAGAATGCATATTGATTGAGGTGTGATACACTGCAAAAACCTCCGGGCAGCCAAAGCTATCCGGAGGTTTTTTATTTTGAGATAATTCAAGCTTTTGTTTTTTTACGGTCAACAGCCGCGTTATGAATCGCATTAAGTGCACAGCCCACACCGAAGAACACAGCTGACAAAACGACTACAACCGCTACAAGCAGAAGGACACCTATCAACGGATTATAGGGTGTACCTTTAAGTCCCGGGATAAATTCCCACATCTGTCTGCCGTTGAGGAACGGATAAGGATAAAAGCCGTCTATGCCGCCCCAGACTATACACATCACAAAGTAGCATATAGGAAAGATAAGGAACAGCAAAGCGTTTTTAACAACCTTCACCTTTTCCTGCACCACAGGGAAAAACCAGAACGCTGTAAATAAAACCGGTGTTACGAGGTGATTCCACGTATTGATTACGTTCGAAAACCACATACCGCCCGTGCTTACACCGTTGACTTCAAGCGGAAATGACGAGCTACTCGGAAGAAGCACGGTAAAATAGATAATACCCGTAACTGCTATATTTAACGTGATAGCACCCCTCAGCAGCTCGTTATGTGTAAATTTATACAGCCTTTCGCTGCCAAAAACGCCCAAAGCAAACAAAATGAGATAGATATCAACCAGAATATTGGATTCGTTAGTAAACATTCTGAGAAAAGTTAAACCGCTCACGTCATTTGTAATTACCTTGTTTTCAATCAGGTAACCCATAAACGGCCTCAGAACATTCTCGTAGCTGAATATGTGGTGTGCCATCAAAAGCAAGCCCACAAAACCGAAAAGAAACGCAAAACACGCAAAGCCTTTTCTCTCAACTACAGATTCGTTGTTTAACATAAAACGCACAGCTTTCTTTCGACATTTTGTCCGTTATTCTATCACACACAAAACGTATTTTCAACAATTATCAACTTTTTTGTTACACAAAAACCCAAGTAATCGAACACCTCAAACGGTGAGAAAACAGCTTTCGGTTTTGCAAAAGCCTTTGGTTTGAGAGCATATAAAAGCAGCCGTTATACCGTACACTAAAAAAAGCTGCCACACAATGTGACAGCTGTAATTTCAAAGGTATTTTTTCATATATTCAAGCATCTGCTCATCAGAAGTTTTCCTTACGTCAGGGTCGCTTGAAAGTCCGTGGTCTGAGTTTGGAAAAACATTAAATATATGTTCAACTCCGCATTCCGTAAGCTTAGCATCAAGTGCAACCGCATTATCAAACGGCACAACATCGTCTCGCTGACCGTGGTTAATTATGGTAGGTACTGTGTTTTCATCAACATAGTAAAGAGGTGAAACCTTTTTAATTGCATCGGTTGCTTCAAGACGTGTTTCATAGGTGATCTTCTGACCGCACGCCCACGAAAGGATCTGAGCAATTGCATCCTTGTCACCTATAGCATTGTCAAAGAAATACTTTTCCTCGGTAAGGTCAGTCGGGCCGCAATCGCTTACAACTGCAACAGGAGCGATTGCCGAAACTTCATCTCTGGAATAAGCATAAAGCATAGACATATGCGCACCTGCAGAGCCACCTGTCAGGAGCATTTTGTTGATATTGACTCCGTTTTCTTCACCAAGTTTTTTAATGCAATCAACCGCAAGTTGAACATCATCCATAAGGTCATTAAGATCGACGTCATCACTAATATAACGATAATTTATTGCAGCATAAGCATAATCGCCCTTGCCTGCAAATTTTTCGAGCGTACTTTCATAACCGTCCTTGTCACCGCCGATCCATGCACCGCCATGAATAAAAAGAACGAGACCGACTTCATCCGCATATTTGGGAATATACAGATCCAGAGTGTGTCGCTCATGAGTTCCGTAAGCGTAATCTTCATAAATAACGTTGTTCATCTTCACGGTGTTGATGCCCAAAAGATTTGCTATGCAAGTAATTACCGACATTAAAAATGCAACTATTCTCTTAAAGATAAGATCATCTCCTAAAATAAACTTCATTAACACACAGGTGACGTTTCTCTGAGTTCGCTCACCTGTATTATATCAAACACATCATAAAGTGTCTATAGACAAAATCAAATTTATGAAAATACCGGAACCTTTGGTGAACTGCCTGATTAAACGGGTTGAGGTCAGCAGAGGGTATAAGCTAAAAGTTGAGTTTAACATTGATTTTGAGCAGTTTATGGTGGGGTTGGACAAGGTGGCATAATGAAGAAACTCCGAGTAAATAACACTACTCAGAGTATTTAATTGAAAAATTCAAGCGATTCTTGAATGTTGTTCAAAGAACAATTTATTGTTTTTTGTGTTTCAATGCGATATTATATGAACAGACCGGTCAATGAATCTAATCAGAGGTGACGAGAGCAATGACTATTTTTTTAAGTGAAAACATCAAGAGATTAAGGCGAGAAAAAGACCTTACTCAAGAAACTCTTGCAGAATTTTTAGGAGTTACTTTTCAGAGTGTCAGTAATTGGGAACGTGGCGAAAGCTATCCTGACATCACGATACTTCCTGAAATTGCAGGATTCTTTAAAGTGAGCGTTGATGAACTTCTCGGTATAAACAAGGCTGAAAATGAACACGAAATAAACTCAAAAATTGCAGAATATGATAATCTAACCGACCATAAACTGATGCAAGAAATCATAAACGATTTAAAAGCAAAATTCCCAAATGATTTTAGAGTGTTAATCAGATACCTCGGCTGTCTTGTGAGATTTTCAGAAGATTTATCATCTGTTTCTTCAGAAGTATTTGCAATTTACAATAACATCCAGCAAAACTGTACCGATGACAGAATTAGAATAAAAGCAAAGCGGGCAATTATTGAGTTTTACCGTTCACAATTAAATTCAGAGAACACGGATGTTATGTTTAAAAAATGCGAAAAGATTATTTGCGAAATGCCTGATATGCGTGACAGTCGTGAAATGTTCTGTACTTTTTACCCCGAAGATCATCCCGAACACGATATCAAAATTCAAAATGCAATTGAAGAAATTTTTTTGCTTCACACAACATTTTACTCGCACTATTATTTCTACAACGACAGATGTAACGATGAATGGCAAACGAAATCAATTAAAAAAGCAATCGAATATCTTGAATTCACTTATGATGACGGAAACTACGGAAAAATGTGGCGGACGATGATTAATCTCTACGGTCATTTGGGTGTGAAATACTTCAAGCTTAATGATTATAAAAATGCAATTTTTAACTTTAGAAAGTCTGCCGAACTTGCAATTAAATTTGATGACATGGACAGAATTACCACTATGCACTCAACAATGTTTGAAGGTAAAGAATTTGATAAGCACACTCTCGGCAGCACGTTCATTGCCAAAAGAAGAGTAAAAGAACTGCTAACTAAACAATACCCGCTTACAGATAAAATTAAAGAAACAAATGAGTTTCGAGAAATCATACAAATGTTAAATTGAAAAATTAGAACATAGTGCAAATAAAAAAACTCCGAGGTATTGATATGCACCTCAAAAGTTAGACACTTTTGTAGGTGCATATTTTTATGGGTAAAACAGGAAGAACAAATAAAGTTTATAGTGCGGAATTCAAATTACATGTTATAATGGATATGCGAGAACATCATATGGGATACAAAGAAACTGTCAGAAA
>JAZUSN010000065.1:0-11250 GCA_045606785.1 Acutalibacteraceae bacterium
CATTTCTATTATACTTGGAGGTTAAATCTTTTCTCTACGTTTTTGTGGCTTGCCTTTGCTCGCCACTTTTTATTTTTACTAAAGCTTTTTTATTCCCCCGGTAGAACCGGGGGTTTTGTCTTTGCTGAAGAGACAATAAAAAAGCCACGGAAGGTAACCCTTCCGTGGCTGATTTATTGTGTGGATTATTCTTCTTCCATTCTTGCCTTTGCGTCTTCGATAACCTTCTGCTGAACGTTCATCGGAGCGTCCTCATAGCGGACGAACTCAAAGCTGAAGTGGCCTCTGCCCTGAGTAACCTGGCGAAGGACAGTTGCGAAATCGCCCATTTCACCCATGGGAACTTCAGCAACGAACTCCTGAAGTGCAGGCTCATCGGACGGGCCCATACCGATAACACGGCCGCGGCGCTTTGTGATATCACCCATAATGTCGCCGAACTTCGATTCGGGCATATATACCTTAAGAAGGCCGACGGGCTCAAGGATCGTGGGCTGTGCTTCGGGGATAGCAGCCTTGAAAGCAAGAGCGGCAGCTGTCTTGAATGCCATTTCGGATGAGTCAACGGGATGGTAAGAACCGTCGTGAAGAGCAGCCTTGATGCCTACCATCGGGTAGCCTGCGATAAGGCCCTTTGCGATACAGTCGCGAAGTCCCTTTTCAACTGCAGGGAAGAAGTTCTTCGGAACAGCACCGCCGACAACCTCATCAGATGTGAATACGAAATCCTCTTCGCCCATATACGGCTCAAAACGGATCCAAACGTCACCGAACTGGCCGTGACCGCCGGACTGCTTCTTGTGGCGTCCCTGCTTGTCGATAACCTTGCGGATTGTTTCTCTATATGCAACTCTGGGAACGGTAAGGTCAACCTCAACGCCGAACTTGGACTTGAGCTTGGACTTGACAACGTCAAGATGCTGCTCACCAAGGCCGCTGACGACCTGCTCGCGTGTTTCTTTGTTGATCTGGAACTTAATTGTGGGATCTTCCTCACAAAGGCGTACCATACCGGAAGCAACCTTTTCCTCTTCACCCTTCTTGCGAACGTTGACCGCCATTGAGAAGCAGGGTGCAGGGAATGAAACGGGATCAAGAACGACCTCGTTTTTGGGAGCATAAAGTGTATCACCCGTAATAGTATTTGCAAGCTTTGTAGCAGCACCGATATCACCTGCAGGGATGCAAGCGGTGTCTTCCTGCTTGCCGCCGCGTACGGTGACGAGCTTGCCCATACGCTCGGGCTCGCCTGTACGTGAGTTGACAGCAGCAACGTCGGATGTAAGCTTACCGGAAATGACCTTGAAGTAGGACATCTTACCTACGAACGGGTCAGCAACAGTCTTGAAGCAGATAGCTGCAAGCGGACCGTTTTCGTCGCACTCAAGGCCGCCCTCGCCTGCATTTGTTGCATCGGGAGCAAAATCTGCAATACCGTCAAGGAGCATATCAACAGCGTCCATTGTGTAGCCTGCGCAGGCAAATACGGGCACAACGGCACCGTCAACAATACCTTGCTTGAGACCTCTGATGATTTCTTCCTGTGTGAATGCTTCACCCTCAAAGAACTTCTCCATAAGCTCATCATCAGCAGAAGCAACTGCCTCTGTGAAGATGTCTCTCATTGCATTGACTCTGTCGTCATCGGGCATAGCAATTTCGTTGGCATTGCCGTATGTGTATGAATATGCCTTGTTCGTGACAAGGTTTACGTAGCTGACAATCTTGCCGTCAACGATCTGAGGAACGACCATCGGGCAGGCGGAAGCACCGACCTGAGCGACGATAGTATTGAATGTACGGTAGAAATCGTTCTGCTCTGTATCGAGTCTTGTAACTGCAAACATCTTTGCAATACCGCGCTTATCGGCAGCCTTGATTGCCTTCTCAGCGCCGACGTCGAATTTCTCCATGCTGCCGCCGACAACAATAAGTGCACACTCGGCAGCGCGAACGCCCTCGGCAATGCCGCCTGCAAAGTCGAACATACCGGGAGTATCGAGCAGATTTATTTTGCGTCCGTTCCATTCGAGCGGAGCAACAGCAGTTGAGACGGACGCTGTGCGGCGCTTCTCCTCTGCATCAAAGTCGAGAACTGTGTTTCCGTCTGCAACACGGCCGAGGCGGTCTGTTGCCTTGGCAATATAAAGCATAGCTTCGGCGAGAGTTGTCTTACCTCTGTCGCCGTGACCTACAAGGGCAATGTTACGGATGTCTTTTGCGTTATACGCTTTCAATGTGGTTTCCTCCTTAACAGCCGACGCTTATTGAGCACCGACCGATGTATGTTTGAAATTAAGCTGTATCCGCTTGAAAAGCAAATACTATGGTGAATTATAACATAACTATTTATCATTTTCAAGAATTTTTTTAGAAATTGCACAAAAATTTTGTGTTTTCGGAAATTCTTTTTATCAAATTCTTTTTTCTCCAACAGCTACAAAACAATTGCCATATTGTCCGTAATGGTATATAATAGATATATTGTATTTACCAAAATATAAAACACAACATAAAGCGAGTTGTTTGAAAAATGAAAAAAACGACTTTGAGAATAATATCGGCAGTACTTATACTGTCAACCCTTTGCATTTCACTCTTCGGCTGCTCAAAAACCGTTAAAGACGCCGAGCTGCGGTGCCCTATGGCCAGCGAGCCGACCTCGGTTGACCCGCAGACAGCCGACAGCAGCGAGAGCATGACCATTGCCGCCAACTGCTACGAAAGCCTTATGAAGATTGACGAAAACGGAAAAATTGTGCTTGCCGCCGCATCGGATATGCAATCCTCCTCGGATGGGCTGACATACGTTTTCAGACTCAAGCAGGATAACAAGTGGCACATCAACACAAATCACGAGGAAGTTTTCGGCGAAAACTACGAAACGGCAATCGACCTGCGTGTAACCGCACACGATTTTGTGTTCGGAATTCAGCGCGCACTAAGCCCCGAAACAAAAGCACCGCAGGCATATCGCCTGTTTATGATTAAAAATGCACGCAAGGTCAACAGCGGCGAAATGCCCGTCAGCAGCCTGGGTGTAACTGCAATTGACGACTACACCCTGCAGATTCAGCTTGACCACACAAGCTCGGAGCTTATGCAGCTGCTCACAGAGCCTATAACGGCACCCTGCAACCGTGCATTCTTCGAGGCTACTAAGGGACGCTACGGACTCAGCGCGGAATACGTGCTGTGCAACGGCCCGTTTTATCTTTCACGCTGGTACAGCGGCAGCAACATTATTCTGCGCCGCAATCCCGATAACCCGAGCTCACAGGCATACGTCTACTCCCTCACCTACGCTTTCACTCAGGACGAGGAGCTGATTCTTGATAACCTGCTTGACGGCAAATATGCCGCAGCACCGCTCACAGCTGCACAGATTGAAGAGGCGAAGGGCGAAGGCTGCAACATAAACGAAATTCAGAACACGGTTTGGGGGCTCGTATTCAACTGCTCTGATACATTGATGAGCACTACCCGACTGCGCCTTGCCCTTGCAATGTCGGTAAACTTTGACCATATCCGCTCAGATGCACAGGGTATGGCCGCCGCAGCCACAGGAATTATACCGCCCTCGTGCACCGTCGAGGGCAAGCCGTATACACAGGTTGCTCCTGCCGTGGGTCTCCTCAGACAGGATAACAGCGCGGCAAAAAAGTATTTTGAAGAATCTACTCAAGGCGAGGGCTGCAGCTTCACTGTGCTGTGCACCCCCGAATATGAAAACGCAGTACGCAGAATAATTCAGGACTGGCAGCAGCTTTTCGGAATTAAGCTCACAGCAGGCGTTGAGGTCGTTGAAGATCAAGAGCTTGAAAGCAGAGTGATATCCGGAAGATATCAATGCGCATTCACGCCCGTATCAACGTCTGCGCAGACCCCGACGGAATTTCTCTATTCATTCCGCAACGGATCAAACATCTGCCGCTTCAGATCCTCCAATTTCGACACTCTGCTCAATCAGCTGCTCACCGCAGGCTCACCGCAGAGCGTTGTTGACGGCTGCACAGCCGCACAGAAATACCTGATTCAGAACGCCGTTATATGTCCGCTTTTCTATTCAAGCAGATATATAGCAACAAATCCGAAAATAACAGGCGCAACCATTCTCCACTCGGGCAACGTAGTCACGATGACAGGTGCACAGCTGCTCAAATAACTGCAAAGGGAGCATACGAATGGCTTTAAAACGAAAAGTGTTAATATCGGTAAGCTGGTTGCTTGTTGCAGTATGTATGGCAATCATCTTTTCGCTGTCGCATCAGCCTGCATCCGAATCGAGTGAGCTGAGTCTGAGCGTAATGGGCTTTATGGCAAAAATCTTCACAAGATTTATTGAAGCCATTGGGCACGACGCTTTCCGCTCAATCGCACACGCGCTCGAATACTGCGGCCTGGCACTTCTGCTCTTCAATGCACTTTATCACACGGCAGGTAAGCCTTGCATAGTCCTAAGCTTTGCAATCGGTGTATTCTATGCCGTTACCGACGAGGTGCATCAGATATTCATCGAGGGCAGAGCCTTCCAATTTACGGACATACTCGTTGACGCGGCAGGCACGGCAGCAGGAATTGCGGCAAGCTATATCATATATAAGGTTATAGACAGCATTCTCAGACAACGCAGAGGTAACAGACTTGAAAAAGAATGATGAATTTGAGCTTCTCATAACAGGAATGACAGCCGAGGGAAGCGGCGTAGGCCATAAGGACGGTATGGCTGTATTTGTCAGCAACACCGCTGTAGGCGACACCGTGCTCGCCCACGCAATAAAAGTCAAGAAGAGCTATGCGGTATCAAAGGCAATGAAAATAATCACACCCTCTGCAGACAGAGTAGAGGTGGACTGCCCCGTATTCAATCGCTGCGGCGGCTGTGTATATCGCCACATCAGCTACGCTGCAGAGCTTAAAATCAAGCAGCAGAAGGTTGCCGACGCTTTCAGCAGAATCGGCAAGCTCGACGTTAAGCTGCGCCCGATTGTCGGCAGCGACCGCACGGATTTTTACCGCAACAAGGCACAGCTGCCTGCAGGTGTAGAAAACGGCAGCGCAAAGCTCGGCTTTTACTCATTCCACAGCCATAATATAATTGACTGCGGCGCTTGCCGCCTTCAGCCGAAAAAGTTTTCGGATATCGCAGACGAACTTCGCAGCTTCATTGATAAAAACAGCATATCCGTATACGATGAAAGCACACACAGCGGACTCGTGCGCCACCTTTATATACGCGCCTCCAAGGACTGCAAGGAGCTTTCCGTTTGCATTGTCATCAACGGCAATTCCCTGCCCTGCGCAGAAAAGCTGTGGCAGGCAATTGAGCCACTCGGCGCAACGGGACTTAGCATCAACATCAACAAAGAAAACACAAACGTCGTGCTCGGTGAAAAGGTGCAGACACTTTACGGCAAGGCTGAAATAACCGATTCTCTGCTCGGCACGGAGTTTGAAATATCCCCGCTTTCATTCTATCAGGTCAACCGTGACCAGACGGAAAAGCTCTACTCCCTCGCCGCCGAATATGCCTGCCTCACACCCGATACGGTGCTGCTGGATATGTACTGCGGAGTCGGCACGATCGGCCTGACTATGGCAAAGCATGTCAAAGAGTTGATAGGTGTCGAAATCGTAGCACCTGCTGTTGAAAACGCAAAGAAAAATGCCGAGCGCAACTCCATAAAAAATGCACGGTTTATTTGTGCAGATGCTTCTCAGGCGGCTCAACAGCTCAAAAATGAGGGTGTCAGACCCGATGTAATAATCCTCGATCCGCCCAGAAAGGGCTGTGACAGCGAGCTGATAAAAACAGTTGCCGGGATGAGCCCCGAGCGCATCGTTTACGTCTCCTGTGACCCTGCAACCCTTGCACGCGACTGCGCAGTATTTGCCGAGCTTGGCTACCATATAGCCGAAGCCGACGGCACCCACCTCATCACACCCGTAGATATGTTCCCTCGCACCGCACATGTCGAGACTGTTGTTTCTTTAGTCCCAACGCCGACCTGATACTTGTGACCTTATAAAAGGTGTAAATAACTACTGATTTTTAAGGGCAACTATAATCATCATATTTTCAGAGGTGAAAAATATGTCGAAGAAAAGAGAGATCAAATCAAAAACGAGAGAATCCTATGAACAGCTTCGCGATATGCAGCAGAATCAGGCCGAGAAAGAACAGCTCGAGCAGATGCCTAACCGACGTTACGTCGGCACAAAGGAAACCTTCGGCTTTGTGCTCTGGGATGTGGCACAGAGCTTTAACATCAACATTTATTCAACCCGTTTTATCACAAGCATTGTAGGCGTTGACCTCGGCATGCAGACGATTGTAAATTCCGTCAACAGCGTCTGGGATATCATCAACGATGTTTTCTTCGGCGCTATTGTCGATAAGACACGTACACGCTGGGGTAAATTCAGACCGTATCTTCTTTTCCTTGCAATACCCGGCTGTTTGCTTACGCTGCTCTATTGGTTAATGCCTCACCTTTTTGACGGTGCATCGCAAACAGATATTATGAAGTTTGTTTTTTATTTTATCCTTACCATTTCCCGAGAAGGTGTAGGCACTTTCCAGACCATATCGCGCACGGGCCTTATGTCTACGATTACGCCGCATCCGGTTGACCGTACACGACTTATTACACTTGCAAATTTTGCAGGCGGATTTCTGGGCGAAAAGATTCCCGAGCAGGCGGTTACGATTCTTATTGACGTATTCCGCAATATGTATATGCACGACTCAACAAAGCTTTCTAAGGCTTACACACACCTGTTTGTCGGCATGGGCGTATTCACCACCATTGTATCGAGTGTATCTTCTTTCTGGTTCTTCTATAACTCAAAGGAAAGAGTTATACAGTCCGTCAAGTCCCCGAGCATTATTCAGTCGGTCAAATCGGTTATCAACAACAAGCCATTGTTGCTCATAACGCTTTCCGATTTTCTCAGCGGCTTTGCTATCAAAGGAAGCCAGGATGATTATTATACCGACGTTCTTCATTTCTCTTCAATGACTCTTGTTGCGGGACTTCCCGCCGCACCTATCAGCCCGATCAGCTATTCCTGGGTGCCGTGGATGAGATCGCGTTTTTCAAGCCGTTTGCTCTACATACTCGCAAAAGAAATAGGCAACATACTCTATGTTCCCGTGTTCCTCTTCGGCTGTATCGGCATTAAGAAGGATTATTCGGGTGGTATGTATCAGAAGATCGTTCCTATGGGCTTTGCAATGGCAATATGGGAGCTTATCTGGACTCTGTTCTTTGGACTCAAAGCCGTTATCGGCACAGAAATGTACAACGAGGCTATGGACTACTGTGAATGGAAAAACGGTTACCGTACAGAGGCTATGGCATCAGTCACCAAAGACATTGCCGCAAAGGTTTCAGCAAACACAAGTGCCGTTGTCACAACAGCACTCAAAAAGTTAATCGGCTATGAAGCAAACGCATTCAGAACAGGTGCGGAACAGACCGACAAGGTCAAATTCTTCCTGTTTGCAATGTTCACAATTATACCTGCAGTAACCGGCTCGCTCGGCATTATTCCGATGCTCTTCTATGACCTGAACAACGACAAAAAAGAGCGTATGTACGCAGAGCTTCTCGTACGCCGTAACAAAATGGCAAGCATGGTTGCCGACGGTAATGAAGATAATCTCAAGGCAGCCGCCGAGGCACAGATTAACTTATAAAGCGACAGTTAAACCTTCTGCGCCGTAGAATCACTCGAAGATTCTGCGGCGCAAAAGAATGTCGAAAGCTTTTTAAAAAAATTTTCAAAAAGGTATTGCTTTTTCATATAATATCGGTTATACTAATGAAGCTGTCCGAACAGCAACAGCTAAATATCGCGGAGTAGAGCAGCTCGGTAGCTCGTCGGGCTCATAACCCGGAGGCCGCAGGTTCAAATCCTGCCTCCGCAACCATAAAAGAAACACTTACCGTCAGGTAGGTGTTTCTTTTTATTCTAATCGAGCAGGATTTGAAGTAGGAGCGGTAGTGAATCGGTGTCCGGTGGACACCGAGAGCCGCGAATGACCGAGCGCCGCAGCGCGAGAGTCAAATCCTGCCTCCGCAACCAACAATGCGAACCGAAAAAGATATCGGTTCGCAAAACCCCGAAACCACAGCGGTTTCGGGGTTTTGCTATGCTATTATTCAAGGCGATATTCAAAAGATATCATTTCCCCAAAACGACCTTTGGGGAGGACTTGAACTAAAAAGCGACTTTGCAAGTGCTGCTTGACAAAATCAAGTGATATATTCTTCCATTATAAAGCATTTCTTGCTATAATTATATCCAGAAAAGGAGGCGACCTTTATGACAGTTGGTGAAAAAATTCAGAAATATAGAAAAGACCTTAATTTATCACAAGAGGAACTAGGTCAAAAGTTACTTGTAAGCCGTCAGACGATTAGTCTATGGGAAAAAGATCAAACTGTTCCGACAATTGATAATTTAATGCGCCTGAGTGATATATTTGGAATATCAGTTGATGAAATATTAAATTCCGAAAATAAAGAACAAAATGCAGAAATTCAACCGAATGAATCATATCGGTTTACTTTTTTAAAGCAAGAATTAAATGAAATATACCGTTTGCAAAGAAAAAGTATTTACAAAAGACCTATCATTTTTACCGTGCTTTGCATTTTGATGATTGTATTTTTCATCGGATTATCGGCGCCGGATATTATGATTGGTTTTGCTTTCGGTATGTTTCTAATCGGCGCTGTTTCGCATATTAAGGGAATTCGAGCATATATCAAAACATGGAAAAACAGCACAGAAAAAATTTGTAAATCAATTTATGAATACAAAGTTTTTGATAATTATATAAGCGTGAATATATATCGTGAAAACGAAAAAATTCGCGAATCAAAATGCTTCTTTACAGATATTGAACAAATTCAGCAGTTTGGCAAATGGATTTTCTTACAATTCGGTGGGCAGTCGTTTATTATACGAAAAAGCGATTTGAAAGAAAACTCCGCATTTTATTCATATATGTATAAAAACCCATCAAAAATAATTGAACCCCCAGTTTCGAATAAGTGGAGAACGATATCAATCACTTTATTCGTTGCTTCTCTTTTATCGATAATGGGTGCGTTGGCTTTGGTTGGGGCAGTATCAAATGCAAATGGGCTATTTGTTGAAAATATGTGGTTATTCTTTTTATTAACCCCTATTCCAATCTCATCGATTATTTTTGGCTTTGTATTAAAATCAAAGGGATACAAATACAAGAAAAACATAATAGTTGGATTTATAATGACATTTTTTCTATGTATATACGGCTCATTCACCTTTATGTTTTAATGATATCTTTTTCGGTGCGACATGCCAACATTGCGAACCGATTTAGATATCGGCGCAAGAAATCCAGTAACCACGACGGTTACTGGATTTTTTTATCCCATTTTTTCAAGTGAAACGGGGTAGATATCCTAAGCCAAAAACGGCTTTCGGGGAGGACTTGAACTAAATTCAACAGATATCAAGGGCAGATTTTACGATTAATTTCGTAAAGTCTGCCCCTTTTTTTGTTTTTATAAATGTTAAATGTTTGTGTCTTGAAGAATAGCTCCTAGCTGGAGAAAAGCAAGTTTATTTTCTCCCTTGCGACCCGTTCATTGCAATACACAAAATTAAACTCACCACTAATCTGCATATCTGCAACAGAGAAGGTGGCAAGGTCGTCACGGCATCGGGAGATAGGTTCATAGGCAAAGGTAATCGCACCGTTGTTTGCCACAATGTCGCAGATCACGGAAAAATTACTAACAGAGATACAACGCTTAAAGTTGTCAAGGGAAAAACCTCGGTCTGTAATTGCATTATGCAATAATGTTCTCGTTCCCGAATACGGCTCTCTGACCACAATGTCCTTTGAAAAAATATCTTCAAGGGTCACGGTCTTATTGGCAAAAGGATGGCTTTTTGCACAGACCCCTACAAACGCTTCTTTTTTGTAAAGGTGGTAGCCATATTTGGATTTGTCAAATACACCCTCTATAATAGCAAAATCGATCTCTGCCTTTTCAAGCATATGTAAAAGAACTTCGGTGTTATCAACGATCAAATCGAGCGTATGGTTTGGCTCTTGCAGAAAGGAACGAATCTCCGGCACGATAACAAATTCGCCAATAGTTTTGGTTGCACCAACAGTCATATGAACGGTATCTGTTGGCATAAACTTTTCACGGATGTCAGCTTCCTCTGCCTTGATGCTATCAAAATAACGCTTTAGCCGCTGGGCGTTCTTTGTTCTTGATAGTGTCCGTCCATCATACTCAAACAGCTTCACACCGTAATAATTCTCCAAATAATGAATATGCTGCGTGACACCCGGCTGTGTCATATTCAGTTTTTCCGCCGTTCTGCGATAGTTCATTTCATCATAAAGGGCAAGGAAGGTAAGCACTCTGTAATCTAACATAACAATCTCCAATTAACTAAAATTATCGACTGATAAGAAATGATAATTTGATTTTATCACAAAAGCGTAGTATAATCAATGGGTATAAGTGAAAGTAGGAGATTTTTTATGAAAGTGTTAAAACTATTTCCCGGAATAATACTATCTGTAGGTGTGGCTCTTCTTGCGTGCCGGCTTGAAAGTCTGCTGCCTATTCATCTGATTGGCTCTGCCGTGATTGCAATGTTCATCGGTATGGTCCTCAATCATTTTTTGAGGAATACAAAAGTCTTTGCATCGGGGCTCAAATTTACATCCAAGAAGATTTTGAAATTTGCCATTATTCTGCTTGGCTTGTCCCTCAATATTACGACTATCCTCAACGTAGGTAAAATGTCCCTTACCGTTATGATATTTACTTTACTTACTTGTTTTGGCGGTGGTTATTTTATCGGTAAGGCGTTGGGACTCAATTGGAAGCTCTCCAACCTTATCTCTGCCGGTACGGGTATTTGCGGTGGCTCTGCCATTGCCGCTATTGCCCCGACTATCGATGCAGACGATAACGATGTAGCTTATGCTATGTCTGCTACTTTTCTGTTCGATATGGCAATGATCGTATTGTTTCCCATTATGGGACAAGCGATGGGAATGACCGATCAGGCATTCGGTATTTGGGCGGGAACGGCAGTTAACGATACTTCTTCCGTTGTTGCGACCGGCTATGCCTTCTCAGAAGGCGCAGGTGATTTTGCCACAATGGTAAAGCTCACAAGAACCCTTGCGATTATTCCTACCGTTATTACCTTTGCTTTTGT
>JAZUSN010000066.1:0-8115 GCA_045606785.1 Acutalibacteraceae bacterium
AGAGCTTGTAGTTTGTGCCGGGCTTTGCATTAACCTTATCCATGTATTCTTCTACGATAGCGGGAAGAGCATCATAGTAGGAGTTGCAAGCTTCTCTGTGCTGGAAGAAGATGTCGCCGTTTTCGTGTGAACCGCGCATAACGGGTCTTTCGGGGTTGAGAGCTCTCTTTCTGAAAGCTTCAACAGCGTCCATGTCGCACATTTCCTTGAGGTCTTCGAAATCCCAGACAGCAATCTTCTGAAGCTCGTGGGATGTACGGAAACCGTCGAAGAAGTTGATGAAGGGAACTCTGCCCTTGATTGTTGCAAGGTGTGCAACAGCACCGAGGTCCATAACTTCCTGAGTGTTTGTTTCAGCGAGCATAGCAAAACCTGTCTGACGGCATGCATAAACGTCAGAATGGTCGCCGAAGATGTTGAGAGCGTGTGAAGCTACGCAGCGAGCTGATACGTGGAAAACTGAGGGAAGAAGCTCACCTGCGATTTTGTACATATTGGGGATCATAAGAAGAAGACCCTGGGAAGCAGTGTAGGTAGTTGTGAGAGCACCTGCTGCAAGAGAACCGTGAACGGTACCTGCTGCACCTGCCTCAGACTGCATTTCTGCAACCTTGACTGTTGTTCCGAAGATGTTCTTTACACCCTGTGCTGACCACTGGTCAACATAGTCTGCCATGGGGCTGGAAGGTGTGATCGGGTAGATACCGGCAACTTCCGTAAACGCATAGGACACATATGCCGCAGCGTTGTTACCGTCCATGGTTTTCATTTTTCTAGCCATGTTTATATTCCTCCTGTATTTAAATAGCAATGCTGAAAATGCACCGTCAATATATTATCACTTTTATTTCAAGATGTAAAGAGGATATTTAATGTAAATAATCAATAAAAACTTAAGTTTTTGTATAAATTTACAAATTACTATCATTTTTATTCGTTGCAAACAAAATCGGGCACAAAAAAAGACAGCACAAGAAGCTGTGCTGTCTAAAAACGAATGTTTAATTGTCTGCTTCTTCGTCCTCAGCCTGAACACGCTCAACCGGCTCATCCTTGATTTCGGGAGCAAATTTTGCTTCAAGCTTGAGCTGTTTTGCAAAAGCGTCCCTTGCTATTTCAATAACAACCGCAGGCATAAGGCAATGGATAAGATAAAGAGGAGCAAAGCTGTCGAAGATAGCGCCTACACCGCTGAGAATACCCTCGTTGAATGCATCCGCCTGGTTTGTGGCAACAACAAGGAATCCGATGCAGAAGGAAATGACCGATGCCATAATGCCGACTGCGCTCGCAAGACGCATAAGCATATAGTCAAAGTTGAGATACTGATATAGTATCAGCGGCAAGGTTGTAAGACAACCCATTGCAATAATAAGACACATATAGACGACACGCATCGTGCCGGATGATTCGAGAAAAACAGAAACGTAGTAGCCTTCAACAATAGAGTTGACAATAAGCGAAATCATCATACCTGCGCCCGCCCGTCGGGCAAGGGCATAGTCGCCGCCGATTTCCATATATACGGAATTACGCTGAGCAAAAAGGCAAAGCTCAACCGTATAGAAAACCGTCAGCACCAGACGAACTGCAAGCCTGGGATAATTCTGACAATGAGGTATGTTAGCAAGGCTCACCACCACATAGATGCCTGCAAGCACGGCTGCAACACGTATTACACTAACGCAACGTTTGCGAAACGCCTTGTTTTTAAACACAAATTCTTTTTCCAAACCATTCATCCCTGATTTTTCAGATATTTATCAAAATATATATATTCACCAATACAGTTTAATCTTTTTTCATATCTTTGTCAACACATTTTAATTTTTGCCAGCTCTTCATCGGTTATCAGACGGCACTCGCCTTCATTAAGTGCGCTGTCAAGGGTTAATCCGCCCATTGAAACACGGTGAAGCTTATTGACGTGAGAGCCGCAGGCAGCAGCCATCCTTTTAATCTGGTGATACTTACCTTCCCTGAGCTTTATCTCGACGGTGAGACCGTCGGCTGAAAGAGGAGTTATCTGAGCCGGCAGGCATTCATAGCCGTCGGCAAGGGTGACGCCGTTTCTGAAATTTTCAAGCTCCTGCTCTCCTATCGGCCTGTCCAGCACAGCTATATAAGTTTTTTCAACGTGTTTTTTCGGTGAAAGGATATCGTGTGCAAACGCACCGTCATCGGTAATCAGCACAAAGCCCGTCGTATCCTTATCAAGCCTGCCTGCTGGGAAAAGCCCGTCTCTTTTAAGCTCGTCCGGCACAAGGTCAACAACGGTTTTTTCGCCCGGAGAGCGGCTTGCGCTGACAACGCCCTCGGGCTTATTGAGCATTATATAAAGGAATTCGCTGTAGCCGAATTTCTCACCGCAGACCTTTATCAAATCCTTTTCGGGGTCAACCTTAAGGCCGCAGTCACTCACAGCCCTGCCGTTAACGGTTATCTCACCGCCGCGTACAAGCCTGCGCACATCACTGCGGCTGTATTTACCCTGCGAAGCTATTATTTTATCAAGTCGCTGTTGTGCCATCGGATGTTTTATTCTCCTTCTGCTGAGGATACAAAAAGCTGTGCATAAACCCGTTTGTTTCAAGTGAGCAGATGTCACCGCCTATAACTCTTCCGTCCAGCACAAAAATATTTGCCTGCACAAGCGAAGAGCCTTCATATCCCGGATAGTTTTTGATTTCATACGTCCACCGTTTTGCGCGCTTTCCGCAATAATCGGAAAGGTCAAGCCCATGCTCCTGCTGCATGGCGTTGTATTTTTCATACGCTGTATCAAACTCAGCCGGAATGATCACCTCGCGCACTTCAACAGGGTCAGCCGTTACCTCCCAGCCGAATTGCGACAAAAAAGCTATTCTCTGCGAAGCATCGGCAGCGTTGTAATCAATACCGCTTTTTGCAGAATCAACGGAAGCTTCCACGCTCCTGCCGGCAACATAGACACCTGCAACCGCACAGATAACAATCAGCGTGCCGAGAAGCGCCGCTTTGACGGAAGACGATTTTAACGAAACAACAAACATAAACCCACCTCAATGCACTTATTTACGGTTTTGCTGAAATATATGCAGTATAGGTGGGCAAATATTCTTTATTCACTTTTGTACTCATCTATCAGATATTCGTCGCCTATAACAGTGCGGATATGCTCATAGATAAAATCAAGGCTTATATCGGGATTACCGTGAGAAGCCGCGAGAGAAGAAGTATAGTCGGCAAGACGGTAAAGCTTAATACCTGCAAAGCCCGAGCCGTAGTGAGTAATAACAATATCAAGCTGAGGCTTACTTACAGTAACCTCGCCCGTTGCGTGATTCTTTGTAAAGGTCAGATTTGCCATACCGCCGATAAGACGCTTTGCCTTATTCTGGGCAGAAACGAAGTTACCGAGCGAATAAATCACCGGCACCTCTTTGCCCTGCGGATTAGTAACGTATTCGACAGGCTGAAGAGTATGGGGATGAGTGCCGATAACAACGTCTGCACCCCAATCGACAACGTTCTTTGCAAAACTGCGCTGAACATCATTCTCGTCGTCCGAATACTCGATACCTGCGTGCATTGAAACCACAACGACGTCTGCAACCTTATCTGCATACTCAACCTGCAGCTTTACATCGTCAAGCTCATCAAGATAAACGATATAATCGCTCTTTGATTCGGGAATCGTAATGCCGTTTGTGTGCTCGGTATAGGAAAGAAAAGCAAAGGTGATATCGTTGACAGTAACTGTCTTTATCTGATTGTACTCTTCCCTGCTGTGGAACGCACCGGCAGCAAGAAGGCCCTCTGTCGAATTAATAAGGTCAAGCGTTTCGATAAGACCCTTACTCTGCTTATCAAGCATATGGTTGTTGGCAATTGTAAGCACGTCAAAACCGAGCTGCGAAAGCTGTGAAGCCATAACGGTAGGCGTATTAAAGCAGGGATACGTTGAAACATCAAAGCTCTGCGCCATCATTGTTTCCTGGTTGATAACAGCGATATCAGCAGCCGAAATCAGACCTGCAAGCTTTTCGTAAACAGGCGCAAAGTCATAACTGCCGTCGGACGTTCTTGCCTGAGCCTGTTTGTAGATAGGCTCGTGAATAAGATTGTCGCCGACAGCGAGCATACTGACACTTGTTTCAAGCGGACCTTCGGGCACGGTATAATCTACCGTCTGAAACTCGATTGAATCCTTGGAAATATTTGGTTTAACCGTAAAAACAGCAACGATTGCAGCGACAGCAACAGCTATCACTGCAATCAAAGCAATAAATTGTGAAAATTTCAATATTCGTCACCTGCGGTAATCGTTTATTGGTCGTTGCGGTTACCTGTAGCGTTATGTATGTTTTCCTTTGCCTGGCGAACGTTTGAAAGGCTGTTGACAAGTGCACGTTCGGTCTGTCCGATAATGTTCTCAACAAAATTAGTTGCAGATGCACAGATATCGTTTGACCATTTTGCGGCTGACTCTTTGGCTGCTGCTGCCTGCTGGTTTGCAGTTTCAATGGTTTCAGCTGCTACGGCGTTTGCGTTTGCAATCGTTGTTTCAGCCTGAGCCTGTGCCTTTTTGTACATTTCTTCGCAATATGCCTTTGCACGTGCTACAACTTCGCTCTCCTCAACCAGCTGCTGAGCCTTGGCGTCTGCTGCTTCAACCGTAATGCGTGCTCTTTCTTCTGCCTGAGCAACGTTGGTTCTTGCAATTTCCTCTGAAGAGAGAATATGCTCCTTAGCCTTTGCGTTTGCCTTGTTGATTGTTTCCTGAGCGCGCTCTGTTGCTCTTGCGAGAGTTTCCTCCGCCTGTGCGTTCGCATCGTCAATAAGCTTGTTGCGATCACGGACAATGTTGCGTGCCTGGCGGACTTCGTCGGGCATATTCTCGCGGATAGCTTCAACACGGTCGCGGATACCCTCTACGTCAACAGTAACCTTTGAGGACCAGACAACCTTCTGTCCGTTATCAAGAAATTCAACGATCTGCTCGAGTAAATCTTCTACACTAACACTCATTTATTTTCATCCTTTCTGAGTCTTTTTTCTATATCATCCAGAATTTCGGCAGGAACAAATTCAGATATATCTCCGCCGAATTCACAGATTTGTTTGACAACACTTGAAGACAGGTACATATTCTCTGCACTTGCCGTGAGAAACACCGTTTCGACCTCGCTGTTGAGCTTTTTGTTGGCAAGCGCCTGCTGAAATTCCGCCTCAAAGTCGGACACGGCACGCAGGCCCTTGACGATTGCCACAGCTCCCTTTGACCTTGCATAATCGGCCAAAAGGCCGTAATAATGGTCAACCTCTATGCCGGGGATATCAGCCGTAGCGCGCTTGATAAGCTCAACCCTTTCATCAGGTGTAAAAGCACTGTTTTTCTTGTGGTAATTGTGCATTACGACGACTATGACCTTGTCGAACATTTTTGAAGCACGCTTGATTACATCTATATGACCTATCGTAACAGGGTCAAAGCTGCCGGGACAGATTGCAATTTTCATAAAGTCCATCCCCTTCATCTGTATACGGCAAGCTCTGTTTTGCCGTATTTGTAGCGCCTGAACAGATTCAGACCGCCTGCCTGCTCGGGGATTTCCTCCTTTGCCGGCATTTCGCACACGATGAGTGAGCCCTCCGCCATCTTACCGTCGAGTGAGGCAAGCGCCTTTTGCAAAAGGCCCGTGCCGTAAGGCGGATCGAGCAGAACAACGTCGAAAACCTCGGGTGACATACGAAGGAAAGAGAAAGCATCCATCTGGGCAACAGCCGCAAAATCGGCAAGCTTTGTGTGCTCAAGATTCTGCTTTATTACGGCAACCGACTTTGAGTCTGAATCGACAAAGGTACATTTTGCTGCACCTCTGCTGAGCGCCTCAATGCCGAGCTGACCGCAACCCGCAAAAAGATCCAACACTCTCCTGCCCTCTATGTCGAACTGGATAATGCTGAACATCGCTTCCTTAACTTTATCCGTTGTGGGGCGTACGATATCGTTACCCTCAAGAGTTGTAAGAACCCTGCCCCTTGCTGAGCCTGTAATAACTCTCATAATACTCCTGCCTGATAATCAAATTCACATTGCAGTAACTTATCAGCAACAAATTCCTGCAATTTTCCACTATATACTCTCTTATTATCTTTTATTGCTTGAAATTTGTCAAGCTTTTTAATCAAAATTTAATCTTCGTTCAAATTATGAAAATAGTCGTAAACAGCCCTTGCCGTTCGGATATCGACGCCTTTCACATCAGCCATAGCTTCTGCGCTAGCCTCTTTTATCGCCGTGATAGACTTGAAATGCTTCATAAGTGCCGCCGCACGCTTTTGGCCTACGCCCTCGATCTGCGTGAGAGTGGTGGAAATACCTGCGCTTCTGCGCTTGCGGTGATATTCGATTGCAAAGCGGTGGACCTCCTCCTGTATTGTTGACACAAGAGTAAACGCACTGCGCTTGGAATTTATGGAAATCTCGCCGCCTTCGCCTGTAACGGCACGCGTTCTGTGACTCGAATCCTTGACCATTCCGTAAAGAGGCACGTCAATTCCAAGCCTGAGCAACACGGCTTTTACGGCGTTGACCTGCATTTGTGCACCGTCGAGCAGTATCAGATCAGGCAGTCTTGCAAAGCCCTCGTCGCGCTTTTCACCCTCCGGCTTTCCATTTTCTTCAAGGTAATGCGTAAACCGTCGCTCGAGCACCTCAGCCATTGAAGCACAGTCATCCTGTCCGTCAAAACCCTTTATCTTAAAGCGCTTGTAGGCCGCCTTATACGGCTGACCGTTTTTGAAAACGACCATACCCGCAACGTTTTCCGTGCCTGCAGTATGTGAAATATCGTAGGATTCGATATATTCCGGCGGTGCATCAAGACCGAGCAAGCGTGCAAGCTCATCAAGAGCCGCGGTATCCCTGCCGTTTCTGCCAAGGCTGAGCGCGAGCTTTTCACTTGCGTTTGAACGGCACATTTCGAGAAGTCTGAGCTGACCGCCTCTTTGCGGCACGGCAAAGCTCACCTTCTTACCGAGCTTCTCACTCAACCATTGAGCAATAAGCTCCGAATCCTGCGGCAGAGAATCTATCAGAATTCGTGGCGGTACTCTCTCACGCATTGAGTAATAGCTCATCAGCAACTCATAGCGCGCATAATCCGCATCCTCGGGAGCGTCAAAAATAAAATGTTCTGTATCGCAAAGCCTGCCGCCAAAGAAACGAAGCACCGCAAGGCACGCCTTATCCTGCGAATGTGCAATGGCAAAAACGTCCTGCTCCGCTACGTCAGCGCTGACAACCTTCTGTTTTTCGCCAAACTTTGTTATTGCGGCAATTCTGTCACGCAGCATTGCCGCCTTTTCAAAATCAAGGTTTTCAGCGGCCTGTTCCATTTCAGTCTGCATCTGTTTGAGCATAACAGCAGAGCCGCCCTTGAGAAAATCCACAGCGTGCTCAACACTGCGTTTATAATCTGCCTGCGAAATCTTGCCCGCACAAGGTGCTGAGCATTGAGAAATGTGGTAATTCAGGCAGGGTCGCTGTTTGTGTGCGACAGGAAAGGTCTTACTGCACTGAGGCAGACGGAATATTTTTTGCGTCTGCTCCACGGTACTGCGCACGGCAAAAGAGCTGGTGTACGGCCCGATATATTCGGACCCGTCATCCACCAGCTGCATTGCGGCATCTATTCTCGGCCAGGGGCCCTTCGTGATTTTGACGTAGTGATAACCCTTATCATCCTTGAGAAGGATATTATACTTCGGGCTGTGCTGTTTTATCAGACTGCATTCAAGCACAAGTGCTTCAAACTCACTGTCAGTAAGTATATAGTCAAAATCAAAAATATTGCTGACCATTTTCCTTACCTTGGTGCCGTGACCGTTCTGCGAGCCGAAATACTGGCTGACACGGTTTTTCAGCGCTTTTGCTTTTCCGATATATATTATGTCACGGTTTTTGTTTTTCATAATATATACACCCGGAGATAGCGGTAGAGCCATCGCCTTTTTACGCAGTTCTTTCAACTTTTCGCTCACATAATCACCTCCTGTATTCATTCACAAATTATCTCATTTTAAATATAAAGTAAAATGTGCGCTTTGTAAAGTGGAATATGTTGTGGC
>JAZUSN010000067.1:0-23524 GCA_045606785.1 Acutalibacteraceae bacterium
AAACCATTTCTATTATACTTGGAGGTTAAATCTTTTCTCTACGTTTTTGTGGCTTGCCTTTGCTCGCCACTTTTTGTTTTTACTAAAGCTTTTTTATTCCCCCGGTAGAACCGGGGGTTTTGTCTTTGCTGAAGAGACAAAAACAGCCCCGATAAGCTGAACGCATATCGGGGCTTAATCTATCAATTTTCTTCGGGGAATTTTTCGTTATATGCCTTGATTGCATTTTCGATTACTGTTATAGCTTCCTGCTCGTCCATAACCTCATCAACGGCCGTGTCCTTTTTCTCGAGTGCTTTATACACAGCGAAGAAGTGGGACATTTCATCGTAAATGTGGCGGGGCAGGCTGAAAATGCTGCGGTAACCGTTGTAGTTGGGGTCTGAGAAAGGAATTGCGATAATCTTTTCGTCAGCCCTGCCGTTGTCAAGCATCTTGATAACGCCGATGGGATAGCACCTGACGAGAGTCATCGGGTGGATCGGCTCGGCACAGACAACAACAACATCAAGCGGGTCACCGTCGTCGGCATAGGTGCGCGGAATAAAACCGTAGTTTGCAGGGTAGTGAGTTGAGGTGTAGAGGATACGGTCGAGCGAAAGCAGACCTGTCTCCTTATCCAGCTCATATTTGTTCTTACTGCCCTTGGGGATTTCAATAACCGCGACAAAATCGGTCGGCGCAATACGCCCGGGATCTATATCGAGGTGGATATTAGGTGTCATTTCAAGCGGACCTTTCGGGATAATTATTCAGCAACAGCTGTTGTTGCGTTGGGGTCTGCCCAATCAAACTCGTAGCAATCAGAGCCGTTGACAACAAACTTGAGAGCTGTTGTGCCCATTGATGCAAGTGTGCCTACACCTGTAACCTCAACCTCAACCTCGATGTTACGGTTGAACTCAACCTTGATTACCTCGTCAGTAATTCTGTTGATTTCCATATAGATTGTGCAGCCTGTGTACTTAGCCTTGTATGTGCCATCGTACTTGACATAGCCTTCGATTGACTTCATCTCTTCAGCAATCTTAGCTCTGTCGGGAATCTCGTAAAGTGAGCCGAAGAGGCCTGCACCTGCCTGCGGATCTTCTGCATCAGCAAGTGTGATTGTGATCTTACGAACGTCTTCGTCAAGCTCAACGTACTCTGTTGTAACTGTTTCGCCCTCGGGGAGGTTAGCCTGCTCGGCATCTGCCTTGCTGGAAGCCTCTTCGTAGCGGCTGAATGCCTCTGCGT
Source organism: Acutalibacteraceae bacterium (assembly GCA_045606785.1). Taxonomy (GTDB): domain Bacteria; phylum Bacillota; class Clostridia; order Oscillospirales; family Acutalibacteraceae; genus UBA8612. The sequence goes on from JAZUSN010000067.1 coordinate 1,237, forward strand.
TTACAGCAATCTGGTATGAACCGTCCTCACCCTTTGCGATGTGCTCCATAAGGAGAGTGAAGGGTGTAGCCTGGCCCTTGGTGGGGAAGATGTCTGTAAGTGATTCGCCGTAAGCAACCTGTGCGCCGCGGCCGTCGTTGAAGCCCTTCTTCATGAGCTTAACGATTGTGGGAAGAGTAGCCTTGAATGTTTCATTCTCACACTCAAAGCTGTTGGGGTCGTAGCTGCTGGAGTAGTTAACAGCTACCTTGCCGGATTTAACGCTTGCCATAAGCTGATTGAAATAGGCAAGAACTGCTTCGGGCTCTGTATTGAGGGGTGTTGCACTTGCAATTGTTGTAGGCTCGGTTGTTTCATCTTCTGCGCCGCCGCCGAAAAGTGAGCAGGACGTAACGCCGAGGAATACGCAAGCTGTAAGCAAGAGAGCGAGGATTTTGATTGTTGTAGATTTCATAACAGTGAAAACTCCTTTCGGTTTATAACACTTTGTGGAATTATAACATATATTCATACAAAATAAAAGAGATTTTCTGAAAATTGTCAAAAAATTAATAAGCCTGCTCATCTTGCGACGGGCAGGCTCATATTTATTCAGGCTGTTATTCAGATTCTTGCAACGCCGGAATCACGTGCTGCCTTGGCAACAGCGGCGGCAACGGCATCCTTGACTCTGGGATCAAATGCCTTGGGAAGAATATAATCCGCATTGAGCTCTTCATCTGAAATGAGGCTTGCAAGTGCGTTGGCAGCCGCAACCTTCATATCCTCGTTGATATCGCTTGCGCGTACGTCAAGCGCACCGCGGAAGATGCCGGGGAAAGCAAGCACGTTGTTGACCTGGTTGGGGAAGTCGCTTCTGCCTGTGCAGACAACTGCCGCACCTGCCTCGCGTGCAAGGTCGGGCATAATTTCGGGTGTGGGGTTAGCCATAGCCATAACAACGGGCTTGTCAGCCATAGATTTTACCATATCGGGTGTGACAAGGTTGGGTGCGGAAACACCGACAAATACGTCTGCGCCCTTGAGTGCATCGGCAAGCGTACCGCTGATCTTATCGTTATTTGTATAGGTGAGTATCTCGTGACGGGGCTCATCAATATCGTCCTTTGTGGCGATGATGCCCTTCTTGTCACACATAATGATATTCTTGACGCCCATCCACTTGAAAAGCTTGGAGATTGCGATACCTGCAGCACCCGCACCGTTGAAAACAACGGTAACATCCTTGATATCCTTGCCGACAATCTTGAGCGCATTGATAAGCGCAGCGGAGCAGACAACGGCTGTGCCGTGTTGATCATCGTGGAAGATCGGAATATCACAGATTTCCTTGAGCCTGCGCTCGATTTCAAAGCAGCGGGGTGCACCGATATCCTCAAGGTTTACACCGCCGAAGCTGCCTGCAAGCAGAGAAACCGTTCTGACGATTTCGTCAACATCCTTTGAACGGATGCAAAGCGGAATTGCATCAACGTCGCCGAACTCCTTGAAGAGCACACACTTGCCCTCCATAACGGGCATACCTGCCTCCGGGCCGATATCGCCAAGACCGAGAACGGCAGTACCGTCGGTAATAACGGCAACCGTGTTCCAGCGGCGTGTCAGCTCATAGCTTTTGTTGATATCCTTCTGAATTTCAAGGCAGGGCTGTGCAACACCGGGGGTGTAAGCGAGCGAAAGCGACTCCTTATCCTGCACCTTTGCGCGTGCTGTAACCTCTACCTTACCCTTCCACTCATAGTGGAGACGGAGTGATTCTTTTGCGTAATCCATTTTTATCGTCCTTTGTATACTAATTTTAATTACCGTCGATATGCATACTTTTGTATGCCCGATATATTTTGCCTTTTGCTAAGCAATATATCGCGCCGAAGGCATATCGTGTTGCAAAGCAACATATCGAAAATCCCGTCAGGGATTTATATCGAGTTAAAGCGCATAGCGTTTTTATATTTATTTTTTTCTGTGACCTTAAGGTCACTCGATATATTTTGTTTCACAAAATTCGATATAATTTCAGTTATCTGAAATTGCGATATAGGCTCGTTACACTCGCCTGCGATATGATATAAATCCCCCGTGCGCCGCAGCGCATACCGTGTCCCGCAGGGACATATCGTGCTTAAGGCATATCGCAAATCCGCAGGATTTATATCGAGTTAAAACGCATAGCGTTTTTACATTATTCCCAGGGGAACTTATAATCAAGCTTCAGGTCGTCACGAACCTTATTGAACTCAGCCTGAACGGACTCATTGATCGGCACGCCGCTGTCCTTGCGCTGCTGCCAGATATCCCACTCTTTTTCACCTGCAGTATAAATGCGGTCGTGGCCGGGCTGCTTCTTGGAAGCACGGACAGAGCGGATGATGTCGCCTGACTTCTTGCGGCAGAGGTCTTCGCCGAGGAAGTGGTCTGTATCAATTGCGATGAAGAAGTGGCCGAGGTGGTAGGGACGGATGTTGCCGTTTTCGTCCTTACCGTCGAGAGCCTTGCCGTACCAACCGTCCTGAAGAACAGAGGAGAGCATCTCAACTACCATTGCGTAGCCGAAGCCCTTGTAGCCGCCGAGGTCTTCGCCGATACCGCCGAGAGTTGTGAGAGCAGCTGTGCCGCCGCGGATTTTCTTGAGTGCAACACCTGCGTCGCCCTCAACGGGGTTACCCTCGGAATCGATGATTGTGCCGGGGTGAACGTCCTCACCGATACGCTCGTAATACTCAACCTTGCCGTTCTGTGTGATTGAAGAAGCACAGTCGATATTAAAATCGAAATCCTCATCTGTGGGGATACCGATTGTAAGCGGATTTGTGCCGAACATACCCTCAACGCCGAATGTGGGAGCAACTGAGGGACGTGCGTTTGTGCCTGTGAAGCCGATACAGCCTGCCTTTGTTGCCATTGTTGAGTAATAACCTGCAATACCGTAGTGGCAGGAGTTACGAACAACTACCATACCCATACCGTACTCCTTAGCCTTTGCAATAGCCATGCTCATAGCCTTGTAGCCGATAACCTGACCCATACCGTGGTGACCGTCAACAACAGCTGTTGTGGGGGTCTCCTTGATGATTTCAAAGTTTGTTACGGGCTGCTGAATGCCTGCATTGATTCTGTCGATGTATATGGGCTTGAAGCGGTTACAGCCGTGGGATTCAATGCCGCGTCTGTCAGATTCAAGCAAAACATCAACAACGATTTCAGCATCCTCTTCGGGAACGCCGACGCCCATAAAAGCATCCTTTGTGAAATCGTGCAGGGTTTTCCAATCAAGAACTACCTTTGCCATATTTGTACACTCCTTAAAAAAGTTTATTAATTGTTAATATAATGCGTTTTTAAACGCAAATCATGATTTGAATTGATAGATCAATTCATTACTATTCATTCATCTTCCCAATTCTTTGCTCGTTCAACTGCCTTTTTCCAGCCCTTATAAAGCCTGTCACGCTCGGCCTTATCCATCTGCGGACGGAATACGGTATCAACCTCGCGGTTGGTTTCGATTTCGGCTGTATCCTTCCAGTAGCCCACGCAAAGGCCTGCAAGGTATGCAGCACCCAGTGCCGTTGTTTCGACTGTTTTTGGTCTGTCAACCTTTGTGCGGATCATATCAGCCTGAATCTGCATCATAATATCGCTGACGGATGCGCCGCCGTCAACACGAAGCTCGCTCAGCTCAATGCCTGAATCAGCAGTCATAGCCTCGAGCAGGTCAGTCATCTGATAAGTGATGCTCTCAAGCACCGCACGGCAGAAGTGGGCTCTGTTTACGCCCCTTGTAAGGCCGACGATACAGCCTCTTGCGTACATATCCCAATACGGTGCGCCAAGACCCGTAAAGGCAGGCACGAGATATATGCCGTTGGCATTTTCAACCGTTTCGGCAAGCTCATCACAGCGGCGTGCCGTATCGACCATATGGAGCTCATCACGCAGCCACTTGATAACGCTGCCTGCATTAAACGCAGAGCCCTCGAGAGCATACTCAACCTTATCGCCTATGCCCCAAGCAACACCCGAAAGCAGGTTGCTTTTTGAGTGGACGCGAGTTTCGCCCGTATTCATAAGCAGGAAACAGCCTGTGCCGTAGGTATTCTTTGCCTGGCCCGGGTTGAAGCAGCCCTGGCCGAAAAGTGCGGCAGGCTGATCGCCGATTGCACCGCAGATAGGCACACCTGCAAGCGCCTCCAGGCCAAGGATGCCGTGGGCAACGTCGCCGTAGTGCATACTCGACGGCACGGCTTTAGGAAGTATTGACATTGGTATCCCCATTTTTTCGCAGAGATATTCGTCCCAACAGAGCTTATCAACGTCAAACAGCATCGTACGCGATGCGTTGGAATAATCGGTTACGTGGGCTTTGCCGCCCGTAAGGTTCCAGATGAGCCACGTTTCGACCGTACCGAAAAGCAGGTTACCCTCATCGGCGAGCTGTTTTGCGGCAGGCACATTATCTAAAATCCACTTGATTTTCGTGCCCGAAAAGTAGGCATCAATCAGCAGACCCGTGTGGTCCTTGATGTATGAGTCAAGTCCGTCTGCCTTGAGCTTTTCGCAGTAATCCGCCGTGCGGCGGCACTGCCAGACAATAGCATTGTAGACGGGCTTACCTGTTGTTTTATCCCAGAGGATAGTTGTTTCACGCTGGTTTGTAATACCGATTGCCTTTATTTCATCAGGCTTTACGGTGCCTTTTGCAAAAAGGGAGGTTATAGAGTGAAACTGGCTGAAAAGAATTTCCATAGGATCGTGCTCGACCCAGCCGGCCTGCGGATATATCTGCTCAAATTCGTTCTGTGCGCTTGCGGCGATTCTGCCGCATTTGTCAAACGCAATCGCTCTCGAGCTTGTTGTGCCCTGATCGAGTGCAAGTATATATTCTGCCATTGCCATCATCCTCTCACGCTTTCTTTTGTACCCTATATCATACTACAAATATTTTGTACAGTCAAATAAATAATATGTTAAATATCCGTAATTCCGACACACTTACGTAAACTTTTCGCAGGTATTTTCTGTAGCTGAAAAATGATTACGCTCAGGTGGATTTCGCCAAACAAAAGACGGAGGATTGCAACAGAAAAACACATCTCTCTTTTCTGTTTTATATGAGAGCGTCTTGTTACTTTTGTCACGCGTTACAATGTAGGGGCGGCTATTAGCCGCCCGTATCTTTTATTCAAAGTCACAGCTTTTGTCGTTTGTTTAGGGATGTTGTTTTAGCTAAAATCTCCTTTGGAAAGGAGGTGGCGCGACGGAGCCGTGACGGAGGATTGCGAATTCAGAGCAACTTATCTCGTTTTATCGCTTATCTTCTGTGCCTCAGCTTTATTGAGGTATTGGATGCAACGGCACGTTGCGTTACTTTTGTCACGCGTTACAAAAGTAACAAGACGCACTCCAAAAAAGCAAGATGTATTTTTTGCTATCCTCCGCCATCACACCAACTAAAAAACGGACGCGGCGGAAGATCCGCTCACGTCCGTGAAAAAATACAGCTTATTCAAACTTTACGAGTGTGGGTGCGGCTATAATTCCGCTCGGCTTCACGTTGTATTCATATGACCAGCGTGTACCCTTTCGTCTCCAGGCATCGGGGCCGTACCAACGGCAGGCAGGGTCAGCCATATGCAGGGCAGCAAAGGTGTTATAGCGGTTGCCGAAGGCGGTAATCTCAACAAGGTGCTTGCCCTTGCTCAGCTTACCCAAAGATGCGGTATAGGGCGAGAGAGCAACCGTGCCTGTGCGCACGCCGTCAACACTGACCGTGCAGACGGGCTGTGTGAAGTGCGGAATCATAACGCTCAGCTCTTCGTCATTTCCCTCTACAACGCACTTGTAGGTGACGTTGCCGCCGTAGAAAGGCAGACCCTGACGGGTCCAATCACCGAATTCAAGCTCTCTGACGGGGGCTGTAACAGTGCAGGTACTGCCCTTGAGCTCAACGCCGAAATCACCGAGGAGGTAGACTGCCTCAAGCGTTGAAACCTTGCCGAAGGAGCGTGAAATAATTATCGTGTTTTCGCCCTTTTCGAGCTTGCCGAGGCTGAAGGTTTCTATTGAATCGTCAACGTAAATTCCTGTTTTTGCCATTTCAACAGCCTTGCCGTTGAAGGTGATGCTGCTCTTGTCCGAATCCTCAAGAGCAAGGGTTACGTTATCAACCTCAACCTCTGAGTAAACCGTATATTTGAGCTCAACCGTTTCGGTATCCTTCTGCTCGCCGAAGAGCCACGGCTGAGCACCGCCTGCAATCTCGTTTTTCATATTCAGCTCTGCCTTGAGAGTGTCGCAGATGCGAAGTATCTCTTCGTTCGCTCTCCACTCACCGCCGCCCAGTCTGTACTCGGGCATATCGAGCAGCACTACGTTGGGCTCGGCAAGCTCGACCTCTGTTTTTGAGGGAAGAAGTCCGACGCTGACACGCTTTTTCTTCTGCACAGGCTTTGCATCCGACCTGCCCGGAATCAGCTTAAGCAGCACGCTGTCGTGATCGTAAAGCTCAAGCTCAACGAAGGTGTCGCCAAGGTTATAATCGGCTGCAAGAGTTGTAACGGAGCCATCCATTGTATTCCACAGCTCGGGCACGTATTCACCCTTGAGGCGGAGCGTATAGGCTTCGCTTGAGCAGTCGTAATGATTTGCCCTGTGGTTTATGGGAGCAATGAACAGCCAGCGGTGGTCGCCCTCCTGACGAAGCTGATACATATGGTTTGACGTGCGCTCGCCGTCATCCTCTCGAAGGTCAATTTCGCGGTTTGCATCAAGTGCGTTTATGAGCTGAATTTTTGACCAGCCGACAACTGTTGACTGCGCCGCAAACGCCTTGCCTGCGTCACTTTCAAGCGCATCAACATACTCGGGCAGGCTGCCTGCAAAAATTACCTTGCCGCCGTTTGCGCTGAAGTTTTTGAGGAACTCGAGAGTTGTTGAACGGATCGTGAGAAGGCTTGGCACAATGATCGTATCGTACTGCATCTGACCGACCTTTGTGCCATCTGCCTGAGCAGGAAGGTTGGCTTCGCAGATGTAGTTGTAGTCTATAAGGTTAAAGAGCAGCCAATCGGCAAGCTGCATAAATCTTTCGTTCATTTCCTCTCGGATCGCAGCCGTCTGCTCCTTCGGACCGTAACGCAGCCAATAGCTCTCAATCGGGTGAATGACACCGACACGCACAACGGGCTCACCCCTTGTCATAGCGGTGTTCACGCGTGCAAAGTGGTCTTCGATATAGGGATATTCCTTATACCAAGGTGACTGATGGCCGATACAGGCAGGATAGTCACGCTTGGCCTCGCCCTTCATTGATACCCAGTAGAGGTGGGGCACACGCACGGTGACACCCAGCACAGCCTGCCAGTCGCCCTGAAGCTTGTGGCCTGTGAACTTGAAATCCCAGCCGGTAACGCCGTAAAGCTCGCTGAGCATACCCTCTCTGCCGTACTGATGCACGGCGGACTGGCACTGCTTTGCAGTTGTGAACTCACGGCTGTCGCAGAGCATATCAATGCCGGGCAGACCGAAGCCGCGGTAAGAGCGCATACAGTCACCGACTGCGGCATTCTGGCTCTCGAGTGTCGGCTCCTCCATCATGTGGCCGGTGAGCATAATGCCGTTTTTGTCACACCAGCCGCCGATATTATCGGCAAAAGCACGGGCAAAGCGCTCTGCAATATGGTCGTGATAGCGGTAGCGTGTGACGGAAACCTTGCCGTCGGGAAGCTCCCAGAAAAGCTCGGGCAGCTTATCGAAAAGCTCCTCGCCGTACATCTCGCGGTATGTATCGGCAAAGTCTGTTGTGTAGGGCAGGAAGGCATCCGTATCGCCGATTGCCTTGCCGAACATTCTCTTACGGGCAACCTGCGGCTCATCGGTAAAAATAGCAGGCACAGCCTCACCGAAATCGTCACCGATGCACTCTTTGAATCTTTCGTGTGTTACCTTAATAAAATCGTTAATAGCGGCGGGAGACAGCGTATCAACGTAGCTCTGAAGGTTGAACCAATTTGATTCACCCTGAGTTTCGCAGTAAGCATACCAGCAACTGTCACTCACCTCGTCCTCTGCAAGGCGGCGGTAAGAAGCGAGGCAGCCGTTATCGTCAAGCTCTACCTCATAACGTGCAAGAAGATAACCGTTTTCCTCACGCACAGCGTTTGCCGAGGAATCGTTGGACGATGCCTTACCCGAACCGTAGCCGCGGCGAGTGAAGAGCAGGTATTTTTCTCTGTTTTCCTTTTTCTTCGTGACAATTCCGCCTGCAAAGCCCGACGGCCACTTATCCTCATCGTATAGCCAGGCGAGCATCTTTTTTTCCTTTGCGGTTTCAACGCTGCCCTTGATAAGGCTCATAAAATCATCGGAAAGGTACTTGGTGGACATACCGACGCGCACGTGCATATGAAAGCCGCCGAAGCCCATATCCTGCATATAGCCGATTTCACGGTCGAGCAGGTCACGCCTGAGCTCACAGTTCCACGCCCAGAAAGGGGTTGCGCGGTATTCGCTTGTGGGGTTTTGGAAAAGTTCTCGTGTCATAGGTGCAGAGTTCTTTTTGTAGAGCATATATTTGCGCCTCCTGAATTATTCATTGACAAAAGCTGTGTCTTATTTTATACTTTAAACCGTATAGACATATTAAAATATTATAAGCCAAATGTCAATTATAAGCTCATTAAGATTTCATTAACTTCTTGTCGAAGGATACTACGCTTTACTTAACATAATGACTGAGCTAATAAAAACAGATACGCAATCCGCAAACCGAAATAAAAAACGGGAAGGAACAGCTTATGCGTTTTGAAGCATTACACAGTAAAATTAAAAGCATTTCAAAAATTAAGATCAGCAAAAAAACAAAAATTCTTATATGCGTTGTCTGTATCTCCCTTTTGTTCTTTTCTCAGCTTTTTTTAAACGTTACGACAACCATGAAGGACGACGATTTCAGATACAGCTTCAGTTTTGAAACAGGCGAAAAGCTGACTGAATTCTCCCGGATAATACCATCAATGGCAGCTCATTACAATTCTCTCAACGGCAGAACGGTTGACCATTTTATAGCTCAGTTTTTTCTGTTGCTCAACAATTTAATGCCGGATAATATAATATGGGACATCTGTAATTCTGCAGCATACATAGCTCTGCTTTTCCTGATCTGCTATCACATACACGGCACTTTTAAAAAGTTCAGTATACTAACGATACTTTTGTCGCATTTCTTTCTTTGGTTTTTTGTTCCGGCATACGGTGAAAGTTTTTATTGGTTGATCGGCAGCTGCAACTATTTGTGGGGTTTGGTAATCATTTTGCTCTTTATGATACCTTACACACATCATTTTTCGGACCGCAACAGTAATAACAGCCATATTCTCAAGCAAATTGTTACAGCGGTTTTATTTTTACCCGTCGGCATAATTGCGGGAAACACCAATGAAAACACCGCACTTGCATCAATAATTATGATTTTGCTGTCGTTATTTCGATGCAAGACCGAAAATCGCCCGACGAAGCCCTGGATGTTCACAGGCTTAATCGGTGCTTGTATCGGGTTTTTGATCATTGTGGCATCTCCGGGGCAGCAATCCAGGCTGGATTCCGGCGGAGGTTTTCTTTCTGTATCCGAAATCATAAAAAATGTTTTTTTGATCTTCACATTGTTTTTTGATTACTTCGGTATACCGATTCTGCTGCTGTGCTTGACATCAATCCTTGTTTTTACTGCAGAAAAGAAGCATAAGGCTACAGATTTTAACGGTTTCCTTGTTTACTTTATCGGAGCAGGCATTTCTGTTTTCTGTATGTCGGTTTTATCAATTTTTCCGACAAGAGTATGGACGGCTCCCATAGTTTTTTCACTGATAGCCTTCGGCAGATTTTTGAAATTAATTCCGCCCGGCAACAAAATTCTGCAAAAGGCAGTTTGTATCGTACTGTCCGTTTCCTGTGTATGCTTTTGCTCAAGTTACGTGAAAGCTTATCTGGATATAAAAGCCACCCGCGTATTGTTCAATGACCGTATTCAAGCTATTTCTCAGGCTCTTGATAACGGAAAAGAAGAAGCAATAGTTAAACCGATCTACGGTCACACAAAATACGATATCTTTTTTGAACATTCGGCAGATATCCATGAAGAAAGCGAAAGATGGCCGAACACAGACATAGCAAGGTATTACGGCATAAAAAAAGTAATAAACTCCGAAAGCAAGGAGGCTTATGAATATGAAAGCAATGAGCAAGATCATCCCTCTTAAGGACACAAGCGTCAACGGCGGCTTCTGGGCAGACAGACAAAAGCTCAACCGCGAGGTAACGATCCACAGCGTATACGACCGATTCAAAGAGACCGGACGTTTTGATGCATTCAAGCTTGACTGGAAGGACGGCGACCCCAACCGCCCCCACATCTTCTGGGATTCCGACATTGCAAAATGGATGGAGAGCGCCGCATACATAATCGAAAAAAATCCGTCGGCAGACCTTGAAAAAATCATTGACGATGTTGTTGACCTTATTGAGAAAAACAGATGGGATGACGGCTATTTCAACATCTGCTTCACACTCTTTGAGCCCGATGACCGCTTCACAGCCCGTTATGACCACGAGCTTTACTGCGCAGGTCACCTTATGGAGGCTGCCGTTGCCTACTACAACGCAACGGGAAAAGATAAATTCCTCAGACTTATGTGCGACTATGCCGATATGATCGAAAAGGCTTTCGTTACGGAAAAATGGTCTGAATTTGATTCACCCGGCCACGAAGAAATCGAGCTTGCACTCGTAAAGCTCTGGAAGGTAACAGGCGAAAAGCGTTACCTTGAGCTCAGCAGACATTTTGTTGATGTGAGAGGCACCGAAAACGATACCTACACACAGGCACATATGCCCGTCAGAGAGCAGGAAGACGCAGTCGGCCACAGCGTGCGCGCCGTTTACCTCTACTGCGCAATGGCTGACCTTGCCGCCGCTTACGGCGACGAAACGCTTTTCAACGCGGCAGATAAGCTCTTTGACTCAATGGCAAAAAAGCGTATGTACATCACGGGCGGCATCGGCCAGACCTGCGTCGGTGAAGCGTTCCTCGGTGATTACGACCTACCCGAAACCTCATCATACTGCGAAACCTGCGCAGATATCGGTCTGATTCTTTTTGCACAGCGTATGTACGCAATCAGACCCGACCGCAAATATGCCGACATTGCGGAGCTTGCTCTCTATAACGGCTTCCTCTGCGGCCTTTCACTCGACGGCAAGGCATTCTTTTACGACAACTCAATTGAGGTTGACCTTACGGGTATCAACAACCCGCACGACAACCGCCACAATCCCTTCTACCCGATAACACAGCGTCTTGAAGTATTCAGCTGCTCCTGCTGTCCCCCAAACGTAACAAGGCTTATCGCTTCTGTCGGTGAGCTTGCCTGCTCGGCAGACGACAGCACGCTCTGGCTTCATCAGTTTATTGACGGTGAGTTTGAGGACGGCGGCAGAAAAATCAAGGTTGAGACCGCATACCCCGAAAACGGCTCAATGAAAATCACCTGCTCGGGCAGCTTCACGCTGGCACTCCGCCTGCCCTCCTGGTGCAGAAACTACACGCTGAACAAGGCTGCACAGGTAAGCGAGAACGGCTACGTTTATGTGGACGTTGCCGACGGTGAGGTTATCGAATATACGCTCGATATGCCGATCAGATTTGTCCAAGCAAACAGACAGGTGCGTCAGTGCGCAGGCAGGCTTGCCGTACAGCGCGGCCCCGTCGTATACTGCGCAGAGGGTGTGGACAATCCCCTGCCGCTCAGAGGACTTTTCGTAGACCCGACAGCCCCTGCCGCACTCGGCAAAGACAGCACGCTCGGCCTTACCACAGTTGAGCTTGACGGCTTCATTCAGCCCGAGAGCGACGAGCTTTACTGTGATTGGAACGACAGCTTTGTTGAGCAGAAGATCAAGCTCATCCCCTACTATGCCTACGCCAACAGAGGCGAGAGCGATATGCTCATCTGGCTCACACGCAAATAAAAGCTACCGCTTTATTTTATAAAAGAGAGGAAAATCAGACTATGCTTCACAACTCCGAACACAACCGTGAAATTATGAAAAAGATCGGCTTCCCCGAAGAGGCTCAGTACTGCTTTACAAGAGTATTTGAGCAGCTTGACGAAAACAAGAAGTGGGGAAACGCCTTTGACAAGATCTATGAGGAATATATGTTCCCCTGGGCAAATGAGCTTGGCAAAGCACTCGAAAAGGTAACAAAGCTTGCAAAGAAGATGGAAAAGCCCGCCTGCACAATGCATATGGCTTTCCTGCTGTGCTGCAGCGAGGAGCTTCTCAAGCGCTACCGCGATAAAGGTCTGCCCGACCAGATGTACTACGATATGATGTGTGACCTCAAGTACAAGCTCATCGAGTGCCGCAACTGTGAAAACTGCTGGGGTACGTTCGTCGGCGGCTGGTTCCACGGCCAGTATGAGATCGACCGCTTTGCGCTGGGCAGATTCCAGTTTGAGCTTCGCGAGCTTGACGAAAAGCACGACGGCAAGGTACTCTCAAGCGGACACGTGCTCCACAAGGGCGACAAATACGTTAATTTCCACATCCCCTCATCGGGTGTTCCGCTGACAGACGAGGTCAGATTCGACGCATACAACAAGGCACAGGAATTCTTCAAGGATGAGTTCAACGGCGGCCCGATCCTCTTCGGCTGCGGCTCCTGGCTGCTTTACGATAAGTACCTCGATTTCCTCCCCGAAAAAAGCAACACCGCAAAATTCATCCGCGATTTTGAGCTCCTTGAGCAGGAAGAGAGCGAAGACTTCAACGACGGCTGGAGAATTTTTGACCGTTTCTCCGACCTGCCCGTTGAGCAGTGGCCCAGAGACAATTCTCTGCGCCGTGCATTTGCAGAATTTGTTGAAGGCGGCGGCAAGACAGGCCACGGCTTCGGCGTCATCCTCTTTGATAAAGGTAAGATAATCAGATAACTATGAAGGTTTTGAGCTTAAAAACCGAAAATTACCGCAACCTCGCCGCCAAGGACTACAGCCCCGGCGGCGGGGTCAACATCATTTGCGGCGAGAACGGCTTAGGCAAAACAAACCTTATTGAAAGCATATGGCTTTTCACGGGCTGCCGCAGCTTCCGCAGCATCCGCGATAAAGACGTTGTTCGCTTCGGCTGTGACGAGGCAAGGCTGCAGATGGAGTTTTTCTCCGCCGGCCGCAACAAGGAGGCTGAAATAAAAATCGACGATAAGCGTCACATTTCGCTCAACGGAATCGCTCTGCCCTCCGGCAGAAAAATGATGGGCGAATTCACGGCGGTCGTGTTCACGCCGCTTCATCTGGCAATCGTCAAGGACGGCCCTGAGGAGCGCAGAAAATTTCTCGACATAGCGCTCAGCCAGCTCAGGCCAAACTACGCAAAAACAATACTCGAATACAACAAGGCACTTGCCCAGCGCAACGCAACACTCCGCGCGGCACGGGATAACCCCGCAATGCTTGCAATGCTCGACATATGGGATGCGGAGCTTGCAAAAAAAGGCGCGATAATAATCGAGAGCAGAATGAACTACCTCGACAGGATAACGGACAAGGCCTGCACCGCTTACGATGAAATTTCTTCGGGCAAGGAAAGGCTCGAACTCAAATACAAGGAATATGCACGCGAAAAAGCAAGCGGCAGAAACGAAATTGCCGAAAGCCTGCTAAGAGCTCTGCAGGAAAAGCGCGAGAGCGACGTTGACCGATGCATCACAAGCGTCGGCGCTCACCGCGAAGATTTTGCAATAGAGCTTTCGGGCAAGAGCGCCAGGCTTTTCGGCTCGCAGGGTCAGCAGCGCTCTGCGGCACTCTCCCTGAAGCTTGCGGAGGCGGACATCATAACTCAGGTTACGGGCGAGGAGCCCGTTGTGCTGCTCGACGACGTATTCAGCGAGCTTGACCCGCAAAGACAAAAATACGTTGTCAGCCACTTTACAAACAGGCAGGTGTTCATAACCTGCTGTGATGAAGAGAATATCAGCCGCATCGCAGACCTTGACGTGACTGTTGAGCGGCTTGAAGAGCAGGGGAAATAAATATGTACGAAAATTGGGAGCAGCTCCGCCAAGACTGTATGGGCTGCGAAAAATGTGAGCTTGCCAAAACAAGAACAAAGCTTGTGTTCGGCGTAGGCAACGAAAACGCAAGGGTGCTTTTCATCGGTGAAGGCCCCGGCGCAAATGAAGATCTGCAGGGTGAACCCTTCGTCGGCAGAGGCGGTCAGCTTCTCGACAAATTCCTTGCCGCAGTTGATCTGGACAGAAAAAAGAATATCTATATTGCAAATATGGTCAAGTGCCGCCCTCCGCTCAACCGTGACCCTCTGCCTGCAGAGCAGGATATGTGCATCGGCTGGCTCAGAGAGCAGACAAGGCTTCTCCGACCGAAAATCATCGTCTGCCTCGGCAGAATTTCCGCAGCAAGACTTATCTCACCCGACTTCAAGGTGACAAAGCAGCACGGTCAGTTCTTCGAAAAAAACGGCACCCTTATGATGGGCACGTTCCACCCTGCCGCACTCCTGCGCAACCCCAACCAGAAGCCTGCCGCACTTGAGGATTTCATCGCCCTGCGCGAGAAGATTATGGAAGTCTGCCCCGAAACGTATGAGATGTGATGATGTAAAACCGCTTTGCGATTTTACACGATATAAATCCTTTCGGATTTGCGATATATCTTCGAAGCGATATGTCCCTGCGGAACACGATATGTTTTTTGACATACGCCGTAGGCATATGCAAAAAAACACGAGGGGATTTATATCATATCGCAGGCGAATGTAACGAGCCTATATCGCATTTTGTGAAACTAAATATATCGCAGTTGCCGCAAGGCAACTATATCGCCTGAGGAAACAAAATTATGAATAAAACAATTAAAGAGTTAGCAGTTGAATTGACTGTTGAAATTACTGATATATGTGACAATATAAGTGGCAGAAAAGTATTTGCAAATCAGTTGCTCCGTTCATGCTCTTCAATTGGCGCAAATGCACACGAAGCTAAATATGCGCAAAGCAGAGCTGATTTTATAAGCAAAATGGAAATTGCTTTGAAAGAATGTTATGAAACGGAATACTGGTTGGAGATACTTTTTAGAACCAACTCTATCGACGAAAAAACATATACCAAACTTCAAAACAAATGCGGCACCATACGCAAAAAATTAATTTCTTCCGTAACAACCGCAAAGAACAACAAATAAATGCGTGATTTGAATTTATCAATTCATTATTTAAGGTGAAACCAGATGTCATTTATTAACGCAATAACAGAAATTTTTTCATACTCGTTGCTCAGAACTCCGCTGATAGTCGGAATTCTTGTGTCGCTGTGTGCCGCCCTGCTCGGGTCGGTGCTTGTGCTCAAGCGTTTTTCGATGATCGGTGACGGTCTTTCGCACGTCGGCTACGGCGCGCTGTGTGTTGCCGCCGCGGCAGGAATCGCTCCGCTCAAGGTTGCAATACCCGTAGTAATCGTGGCGGCGTTTCTTCTGCTGCGAATCAGCCGCAACAGCCGCATCAACGGCGACAGCGCAATCGCCTTGATTTCGGGCACGGCAATAGCAATCGGCGTGCTGACGGTGAAGCTTGCAGGTAACGTCAATATTGACGTTGGCAGCTATATGTTCGGCAGCATCGTTGCAATCAGCAAATCGGACGTTGTAATCAGCATCGTGCTCAGCGCCGTTGTGATACTGATGTACCTGATAATGTACAACGGTATTTTCAGCATAACGTTTG
This sequence comes from Acutalibacteraceae bacterium, assembly GCA_045606785.1. GTDB lineage: Bacteria > Bacillota > Clostridia > Oscillospirales > Acutalibacteraceae > UBA8612. The sequence continues at coordinate 17,029 of JAZUSN010000067.1, forward strand.
ACGAGAGCTTTGCAAAGGCAACAGGCACGAAGGTGTCGTTTTACAACACGGTCGTTGCAATCCTCACCGCCGTTACAATAGTTATCGGTATGCAGCTTATGGGCGCAATACTGATTTCATCGCTGCTGATTTTCCCTGCGCTTACCGCAATGAGATTTTTCCGCAGCTTCCGCGGTGTTGTTATGTGCTCTGCCGTTGTTTCCGTGCTCAGCTTTTTTATCGGCTTTGTCGCCGCTTATATGCTCGATACACCGACAGGTGCCAGCGTTGTTGCGGTGAATGCGATTATGTTTGTGCTTTTCAGCATCGCAGGCAAAATCAAGCAGAAGACTGCAAAGAAAAATTGCTGCTGAGGTGAATAATATGGACTTGCAAACCGTGCTTGAAAAGTATATTCAAGCTTGCCATATCCACGGCAGCGAAACAGTTGTTTCACTTGACTACAGTAAAGTTAACAAGGCAAATGCTCAGATAATGAAAAACATAAAAATCCTTATGTCCACAGACGAAGGCATTGAGCTTGCAAAAGCACAGCTTTACAACGAGGATATATATGTTTCATCATGGACTGCAACTCTGCTGATTTTTGATTACCCGAAGGAATGCAAAAAAGTAATCAAAGCTGTTATAAGAGATAAGGGAATATGGGCAGGCTCAATCCGTACCTTTTATGAGGAATGGAAAAAAGGTAATATGAAGAAAATGTATTGAATTTTTACACTCCTCCATCTTTTGCTTTGCAAAATCCACCTCCTTTAGAAAGGAGGTTCAGCTCGAAGCTACAGAGATATAAAAATCCCTGACACATTACCGGAACAGACAGTAATCCATTGCGTTTACACGCATTTTTAAAAAACCATATATGAAAGGAAAACCGAATATGAAAGTTTCCGAAATTATGAAAGCGCTTGACGCAGAGCTTATTTACGGCGAGGATTTTCTCGACAGAGAAGTCTGCTCTGCCTGCGGCAGCGATATGATGAGCGACGTGCTGGCTTACGTCAAGGAGCAGGCTGTGCTTCTCACGGGCCTTGTCAACCCTCAGGTTGTACGCACCGCTGAAATGATGGATATGAAATGCATTGTTTTTGTCAGAGGCAAAAACCCTGACGAGAGCATGATTGAGCTTGCAAAGGAAAACGGCATTCCCCTGCTCAGAACGAAGCGTGAGATGTTCACCTCCTGCGGCATTCTCTACGAGCACGGACTCAGAGGAGGAGGTCACCCCTACCATGGATGAGATCATCAGACAGCATTATGACGTTGACGGCTCCGACTTCACAAGGGCCGGCGAAGCATCGGGCAAAATAAAGAAAACACTCAAGGATATCGGCTTCCCGCCGGAAGCAGTACGCAAAACCGCAATTGCGGTATACGAGGCTGAGATCAACCTTGTAATTCACGCAGGCGGCGGCGAGATCGACGTTGAGATCACACCCGAATACGTAAGAGTTGTGCTGACAGACCACGGCCCCGGCATTGAAAACATTGAGCTTGCAATGCAGGAGGGCTACTCGACCGCACCCGACCGCATACGTGCGCTTGGCTTCGGCGCAGGTATGGGTCTGCCCAACATCAAAAAATACACAGACGAAATGGATATTCAGACTCAGCTCGGCGAAGGTACCGTTATGACTCTGAAGATCAACGCATAAAATTAACCCAAGAATATTCTGTAAAGGAGGCAGACAATGGCTGATTTTTTTCACTCCGTTCGACTTGACCGCGATAAGTGCCGCGGCTGTACAAACTGCATCAAGCGTTGCCCGACGGGCGCGATCCGAGTCCGCGGCGGCAAAGCTCACATAATCAAAGAGCGCTGCATTGACTGCGGCGAATGCATCAACGTCTGTCCGCACCACGCAAAGTATGCCGAACACGAATCACTCGAAATAATCGACAACTTTAAATACAAAATCGCTCTGCCTGCACCTGCGCTCTACGGCCAGTTCAACAACCTTGACGACGTTGATTATGTGCTGACCGCACTCAAGGAGCTTGGCTTTGACGATGTTTTTGAGGTTTCCAAGGGCGCAGAGCTTGTAAGCGACGCCACCAGGAAGCTGTTTGAGCAGGGGCAGATAAAGACACCTGCAATCTCCTCAGCATGCCCCGCAATCGTAAGACTTATACGTGTCAACTTCCCCAACCTCATCGACCACGTTGTGCCGCTTAACTCGCCTATGGAAATTGCCGCAAGGCTCGCCAGGGAGAAGGCAAAAAAGGAAACAGGGCTTGAGGATAAGGACATCGGCGTATTTTTCATCACGCCCTGCCCTGCTAAGATAACCGCAATCAAAGCACCTGTCTGTCTTGACGGCTCACTTGTTAACGGCGCATTTGCAATCAAAGAGATCTATCCGCTTCTGCTCTCGCATATGAATCACCTTGAAAGCGTTGATTCCATGCAGGATTCAGGCGTAATCGGTGTAAGCTGGGCAAGCAGCGGCGGCGAGGCAAGCGCACTTCTGCGCGACAACTGCCTTGCGGCTGACGGAATTGAAAACGTAATAAAAATCCTCAACGAAATCGAGGATGAAAAACTTGAGAACATCGACTTTATTGAGCTGAATGCCTGCACGGGCGGCTGTGTCGGCGGCTCGCTTACATACGAAAATCCGTACGTTGCAAAGGCAAGGATGAAACGGCTTCGCAAGTATCTGCCCGTTTCCTGCTCACGCCTTGACACATCCGACGTGCCCGACGATATGTACTGGTCAAAGTCACTTGTTGCAACCGACGTTATGAAGCTTGCGGACAGCGTGCCCGAGGCTATGAAAAAAATGGCGGAGAGGCAGGCTATTCTCAAGCGTCTGCCCGGCCTGGATTGCGGCACCTGCGGCGCGCCATCCTGCGCTGCACTTGCAGACGATATCGTACGCGGCTTTGCGTCGGAAACGGACTGTGTTTTCAGACTGCGTGATAAGCTCAGCGGCACAGAGCGCGAGCTGATTCCTGCACCGTACAGAGCAGAAAAGGAAAACAACGAACAAGGAGAATAAAAATGACTGTTCAGAATCTTATAGATGATTTTTCACTCGAGGTGCTCTGCGGCGGCGAATATGCCGCAGGCAAAGAGGTTACAGGCGGCTACTGCGGCGACCTGCTCAGCTGGGTAATGTCCAAGGCAAACGAGGGCGATTGCTGGCTGACCGTTATGGGTAATGTCAACTCAATCGGCGTTGCCGTTATGACGGACGTTGCCTGCATCCTGCTGACAGAAAACGCTGCATTTGATAACGACGCAAAGCTGCGTGCCGAGCAAAACGGCGTTATTGTTCTGCGCAGCAGCGAAAACGCATTTGACCTTGCGGTGAAGATAGCTGAAAAATTATGAGCCTTTTTTACGTTTTTCACATTCACTCCTGCCTCTCGCCCTGCGCAGAGGAGGATATGACCCCGTATAACCTTGTCAACCTCTCAGCACTTATGGGAATGGAAGCGATTGCGCTGACCGACCACAACTCCTGCATGAACTGCGGCGCAGCTATGAGGGCAGGTGCAGAAGCAGGAATCACGGTCATACCCGGAATGGAGCTTTGCACAAGCGAAGAGGTGCACGTTGTGTGCCTGTTTGAGGAGCTGAAGGCTGCCGAAGAATTCTCCGACTACGTGCTGAGCACTATGCCTCCGATCAAGAACCGTCCCGAAATTTTCGGCACACAGCTGATTATGGATGAAGCCGATCAAGTGCTCGGCAGCCAGGAGCTGCTGCTGACTGCGGCAAGCGGAATCTCAATCAGCAACGTTGAAAAAATTGTTGACGGCTACGGCGGCGTGTGCTACCCAGCGCACATAGACCGTGCATCCTACAGCGTTATTTCAAACCTCGGTATGATTACCGAAGAAATGGGCTTTGAGGTGGCGGAGGTCTCACCCGCAGGTGATGTTGACGCACTCATCGCAAAGCACCCGATACTCGCCAAAATGAAAATTCTCACCTCGTCCGATGCACACAGACTCGATGCCCTGCCCCCTGCAAACCTGAGCCTGCACACGGATAACAACATAAAAAGCATAATCCGACACCTGAAAAACAGATAAGCGAAAGGAAGGAAGAAAATGAAAAAGTTTCTTGCGGTCATCCTCATTTTTGCGCTGGTTTTCTGCTTTGCCGCCTGCTCAAAGAAGGGCGAAAAGTATGAGCCGCCGCAGATGACTGAGGTAATAACATTTGAAGACGGCTCGACAGCCATTTATGAAATTGTAACGGAAGAAAACGGCGAGGTTGCAACAGATGAAGAGGGCGGCACAAAGTACGTCCCCTACATTCCCCCCGTAACCGAAGAGGGCGGCTACCTTGTAACCGATGCACAGGGCAGCACGATTCCCGATGTGCAGACAGTACCCTCTGCGGGTGCAACGACAGCAGGCACAAACGTTGATATTGATATCGGCGAATTTGACGAGCCCACAGACAGCAACAAGACAACGAAGCCCGACTCAACAGCAAAGCCTGATTCAACGACAAAACCGACTGCAACAACCAAACCCAATTCAACAACCAAACCGACTGCGACAACAAAGCCCGTCGGCACAACGGCAGCACCCGAAAGCAAGCCGACCGCACCGCCGGCCACAAAGCCTCTTGACGGCGAGCTCACCCCCGCAAAGGCACAGAAGCTTGTCAATCTGCTCGAAGGTCTGCTCGATAATCCGTTTGACGAGGACCTTGCCGAGGCAGACTTCTATGCGGCGGAAAAATCGCTCGAAGTTTATATTGCTGACGTTGAAAACGTTATTGCACAGATTAAAGCGGACAAGGCACTTTACGAGTTTGTCGGCAACGAGAAACTCAACAGCTGGCTCAACTACCTTGCAGAAACCAAGGACAACTACGCTAAATTTATGACAATGGTTGAGCACGAGGAAGGCAAAACGGAAAAGAATCCTCTTTACTACAAGGCTTACACGGATTTCCAGGAATCCTATAAGGGTGCGCTTGAAATCTACTACTTCGTACTCTTTGCAGCACAGGATAGGGCATAAAAAAACACAGCAGGAATGAAAGCTCATTCCTGCTGTTACTTTTTGTTTTTATATATTTTATTGGTTGAACTCTGCTATGTACGGCAGGTTGCGGTAATACTCGGCACAGTCGAGGCCGTAGCCGATAACGAAATGATCCTCAATCTCAAACAGAGACATATCCGGCTGAAAATCAACAAGGCGTCTTGACGGCTTATCGAGCAGGGTGACAACCCTGAGAGAAAGCGGATTGCGTGCCTTGAGAAGGTTGACAACGTCTTTGAGCGTTCTGCCCGTGTCAATTATATCCTCAACGATAATGACGTGGTAGCCGCTGATATCCTGCTCGAGGTCCATTGTGATATTGACAATGCCCGTTGAGTCAGTGCCGTTATAGTAGCTCTTTGCACACATGAAGGCAATTTCGCAGGGCACGGTGATCTCGCGGCAGAGGTCTGCCATAAAGACGAATGCACCGTTGAGAATGCTGACGAGAAGAATCGGCTCACCGTTGTAGGAGTCGCTGATTTTTTTGCCTGCCTCTTTGATTGCGGCCTTGATTTCTTCCTCTGAAATCAATACGCGCTTGATGTTGCTGTTAAAATCTTCAACTGATTTAATTTCTTTCAATTTTACGTCCCCCACAAAAACTGATTTTTTTTATTATATAATTAAAACGCAACATAATCAATCCAAATATCACTTTTTTTAAAAATTTTTGTCACAGAGCAACGTGACGTTGCATCCAATACCTCAATAAAGTTGAGACACAGAAGCACAGCGATGAAACGAGATAAGTTTGTACGAAACAGATAAGCAAACGTGACGTTGCATCCAATACCTCAATAAAGTTGAGACACAGAAGCACAGCGATGAAACGAGATAAGTTTGTGCAAAACAGATAAGCAAACGTGACGTTGCATCCAATACCTCAATTTAGCAGAGGCACAGAAGCACAGCGATGAAACGAAAAAGGTTGCTCTTGTTTTACAATCCTCCGTCATTGCTTCGCAATGCCACCTCCTTTCAAAAGGAGGTTATGTTTAAAGTAACATCCCTCAAAAAATGACAAATGCTGTGATCTTGAACGGAGCAGGCTGACGGTGATGCGCTTTGATAAATATCCGAGCGAGGGAACCGCAGGCGACAGAGAACACCTGAAATTCAGATATCTTTAGTAGCCGTTGCGGTGACGGAACACACTCTTTGTGTTCCGTTAAGCCGAGCGGAATTTAATCCGTCAGCCGTAGCGGAGTGCTTATGACTTCAAGAGTTCTTTTGGTTACTTTTGTAACGAATGACAAAAGTAACTGCAACGTGACATTGCATCCAATACCTCAATAAAGTTGAGGCATAGAAGTACAGCGATGAAACGAGATAAGTTGCGCTGAATTCGCAATCCTCCGTCATTGCTTCGCAATGCCACCTCCTTTCCAAAGGAGGTTTAATGAGCTCCCTTTGAAGGGAGCTGTCGCCGCAGGTGACTGAGGGTTGTAAAAGCATAAAAGAAAAATCACACATAAAAATG
>JAZUSN010000068.1:0-3424 GCA_045606785.1 Acutalibacteraceae bacterium
TGTGCTGTGTGAAAAGACCTCTATGCAGGTCGCAGAAAAACCTGATGAGGTTGTTTCAAGTACCACCTCTTGTGTGCCTGATGACCTACCCTGTGATTGTGAAATGACTGAGGGTTGTGTGTCAGACGGCTACAATAAATACTCAAATATAAATAATAATTATTTTATTAATAACCATCTATCATCAATAGAGGATGTGATGGACCAAGCGGAAACATATGAACTCGAAGGGTTATCGAAAAAGAATTATGAATCGGCTATTGAGATTATGTTTAATTCAGAATCAATTTCAGTTGGCGGCGAAATCATTCCACGTGAAATTGTTCGCAAGCGATTAGAAAATATCAGCTACGAGCATATCGTCTATTCGGAGGCTTTCATCATATATTTCAGTTTTTATCGCCGTATATAATCCAGTCTTTATCATATCCAAATTCAAGGGCGATGAGCTTTGCAAGAGTTTCGGATATGGTGGTCAGCTTTTCTTGGCTTCCTGTGAGCTGATAGATGTAGTTTTCGCTGACACCCAAGGTTTTTGCAAACGCTCTTTTTGTAAGTCCCTGTTCATCAATGATTTTATTCAGTCTGTCTGCAAGTGTCATAAAACTCCTCCTTCTTTTTTAAGCATAGCAGCATAAAGCAAAAGCTCTTTTCTGCTCGTAACACCGAGTTTTGAATATAAGTTTTTGTTATGATACTTGAGTGTGTTCTGATTGATTTCCGTTATCTCCTGAATTTCCTTTGCAGTTTTTCCCTCAAGATAGAGCCTGAATATCTGTGCTTCCTTTTGAGTGAGCTTGGATACATTTGACTTGAATATCTCATAAAACTCAGGATCGGCACCGGATTTATGTCGTTCTACCACCTTGTCAAGCTGCGTCTGAATCTTTGTGTATTCATCCTTTGCCTCGTTGCGGAGGCGTGTAAGCTCGGTTATTTCGTCCTCGTGACCTTTATCCTTATCTGCAAGGAAACGGAAAAGGTCGTTGATTTCAGGAATTTTAACCTGATCTGCGGGAACGGAATTTGTCTTTATATGCTCAAAGCTTTTAAGAATCGGCTTCATATACTTGTGGCTGAAATAAAGGCAAATCAAAACCATCAGCATAAGAACAATAATGAGCACCGCAAGCATTCTGATATACGATTCGGAAAGCAAGGACTGATATTCCTTTTCGGGAACCATAACGGTTAAAATATGCTTGCTGTTGCCCAGTGTAATCTCTCCGTACTTACCGATAAAGGTTTCGTTTCCGTATGTAAAGGTGTCAAGATTTTTGCCCTTCTTTATTGTCATTACGCCTGTGTCGGACGGAGAATACCCCGAATGATTGACGGACATCTGCCCGGTATATGAATCCTTCTCGCTTTCTGTAAATAAACCGTGAATGATGTTGTCAAACTCGTCATTATGTGTTTCGTAGGTCAGGCTGAAATAAAGGCTTGAGATTTCAAAGCCGCATACACCGATAAGCTTGTCGCTTGTGTCAAACACGGGAACACATAAAAACCTCACATTTTCCCACGTGCCGGGAATCTGATATACACCCGTCAGCACATAGCTGTCATTAAAGTCTGCCTTTGAAACATGAAACACATCATCAAGCTCGTGATAAATGCCCTCCGGCATCTCTAAGTGCCATTCGTTGTAATAATCCGCACCATATTCCTTTGCAACGGCAGACGAGCCGTAGAGCATTGATGTTTTGTGGTTTATCATACTGTTTGAGTGAAGATAGGAAAACTTCAGGTAAATGCCGCTGTGGTATTTTTCGGGAAGCTTACTGTTTACTGTCGTGTTAAGCATAAAGAATGCACCGCTGCAATCGGCATACTGCATATTTGCAGCTACAATATTGTAAACCTCTGCCTCAAGCCCGTCAATCAGCGCCGCATTGTTTTCCAAAGCTTCAAAGCTTATGTTTTTTGCGGCAAGATAATGCTCTGTTTCCTTAGAAAGATGCTCTGCAAACAGAATTGCATGAGCAGCCTTTGTATCAATAAAGGTTTCTGCACGGTAGTTCGTTTCTTTAAGCTCCCGATGAAAGGTTTCTCTCAGACGAAACGGCGTAATATTGAGAATGCCTAAAAAATTCAGTGCAATCCCGATAACAACAAGGAACAGCATCAAAAGCACAGCAATATACACAGCAAGTCTCTTTTTCATAGAAAGACCGCTGTTTTTTATTTCCGCCAAAGTGGCTTTAATCTGCGGCAGCTTCATTTCTGCTCCTCCTTATCCTTTAATACTTGCTTTTAAGTTCATTGAGCGCCTTTTCACAAAGCTCCGGTAAAACGGTGTTTTTATCCTCGCCTGCGGACACTCTCGCCTGATACTCTGCCCGTGCCTTTGAAAGTATATTGGTAACATTGCCGTCAAATTCCTTTTGAACGGCAGAAGAATTTTCAAATACGGGAAGCGGCTTGAAGGTATATTTGCCGTACATATCGCTTACAGCCTCATAAAGCATACGGTATTTGGGATTTTCCACACCTTCAAGATTTGTAAAAAGTCCTTCAAAGGCTTCGTCTGTTCCCGGAATATAGCCCGATGCAGAGGCAAATTCAATGTTATTGTCCTTTTCTGCAAGGAAATCAACAAATATTTCCATTGCCTTGTTTTTCTTTGCGTCGTCTGTTTTATGAGCAAAGAGCGTTACACCCCTTTGCATAACGGTAGGTGCAGCACCCTCAAAAACAGGATATGCAAGAACCGACAGCTCAATCTTTTCCACGCTGTTGTCAGGATAGGTTACATCATCACGGGTATAAAGAATACCGGCAGACGAACCGATGTAGGATATAATATCGCCTGTTTTCCAAAGATCGCTTCCGAAATTATCATAAAGGCTTATACCGCCTTCAATTCCGGGCTCGGCAATCGCATAAAAAACATCCTTAAATTCGTTGGTATCGCAGTTTACCTTGCCGTTTTTGATAAGCTCGTCACCCTTTGCGGCAACATTGATAAGGAAATAGTTGTAGAAATCATCATACTGGAATAAATCCTTGCCGTCCGACCATTCATAATAGGCGGATGCCATTTCAAAAAGACCGTCAAAGGTTTCAAAGTCCTTGACTGAAAAACCGCTTTCATTTGCAAAACGGTCAAATAAGGTTTTGTTTACAAAAAGAAGCTCTGTCGATTTGGCAATGGGAAGCGTGAGCTGTCTGCCCGAAATATTGCCCTCCGCAAGAAAGTCATCAACAAAGACGGAAAGCTCCTCCTCGGAATATATTTCGTTCCAGTCTGTAAGCAATTCTTCACCTATACCCTCGGCAACTCTCGGATATGCAGTAAACAAATCGGGGAAATCACCGCTGCCCGGTGTACCCTTTGCAGCGTCAAAAAGGTGCTGGTCAATGGAATCGGAATCAACCATAGAGGTTACGGAAACAAAAACACCCTTTTCCTTGCCGACAG
>JAZUSN010000069.1:0-29209 GCA_045606785.1 Acutalibacteraceae bacterium
GAGTGAAAATCAGAATAAATCCGTGATATTGAAGCTGCCTGTGTCAACGTCGGAATCGGCAATTGCACTGACAGCCTTCTGAATCAGATAGCTCTGGTAGCTGTCTTCAAAACCGTCAAGCTCCATTTCGACGTTTTCGCCGCCGTCCATATCCTTGAGGATAACCTTGCCCGATTCAATTTCGCTGTCACCGATAACAACAGTGTTGCGTACACCGAGCTTGTTCGCAAACTTCATCTGTGCTTTGACGGAGCGACCTGCCACGTCATACTGTACGCCGATGCCCTCTTCACGAAGAGAAGCGGCAAGCTTTGCGGCAACAACGTTAGCCTCATCACCCATTGATGCGATATAAAGGTCGGGACGCTCTTCTTCGGGGAGCGGTGCGCCCTGCGCCTGAATTACCATCATCAATCGCTCAATACCGAGCGCAAAACCGAGCGACGGAGTTTTTGCACCGCCGAGCTCTTCTGCAAGACCGTCGTAACGACCGCCGCCACAGACAGTGCCCTGTGCACCGATCTGAGTGGAAACGAACTCAAAAACAGTGCGTGTGTAATAATCAAGACCGCGTACAATTGTCGGGTTGACAACGTAAGGGATATTCATAGCATCAAGATGCTTTTTAACGGTTTCAAAGTGTGCTGAGCAATCTTCACAGATGTAATCGAGCACCTTGGGTGCATCCTTTGCGATTGCACCGCATTCGGGGCTCTTACAATCGAGGATACGCATCGGGTTTCTGCCGAGTCTGTCAAGGCAGGTGCCGCATAGAGCATCCTTGTGCGACTCGAAATACTCGTGAAGAGCAGCGTGATACTTCTTACGGCATTCGGGACAGCCGATTGAGTTAATTTCAAGCTGAAGCCCCTCTACACCGAGGAAAGTGAAAATACTGTGAGCAAGAGATATAAGCTCTGCATCGGCTGCAGGAGCAGCTGTGCCAAGGCACTCAACACCGAACTGGTGGAACTCACGAAGTCTGCCTGCCTGAGGCTTCTCGTAGCGGTAGCAGGAGGTAAGGTAGCTCACCTTCTGGGGCAGAGGCTCGTTGAAAAGGCCGTGCTCAAGGAAGGCACGCATTGCGCCTGCCGTACCCTCGGGGCGGAGAGTGATAGAACGGCCGCCCTTATCGTCGAAGGTATACATTTCCTTCTGAACAACGTCGGTCGTATCACCTACACCGCGGCTAAAAAGCTCGGTATGCTCAAACACGGGAGTGCGGATTTCCTTATATCCGAATTTCGTTGCAATGTCGAGCATTGCCTGCTCAACATAGCGGTTTTTATAGCTGTCGGCAGGCAGCAGATCCTGCGTACCCTTGATAGCTTTGGTCACTAATGCCATTTTGAAGTATCCTTTCGCAATTGAATAAAATATGACTGCAGGGCGGACAAAGCAAGCTGTCCGCCCCGTTGGGTTTTATTTTTTCGGGTTAACAATGTCGCGCCAATCGAGATCGCCGCGCTCAAGGCTGTGGATGATCGCCTCCGCTGTAGCGATGTTGGTTGCAACGGGAATATTGTGCACGTCGCAAAGTCTGAGAAGTGTTGCTTCGTTGGGCTCGCCCGGCTTGGGATTAAGCGGGTCACGGAAAAGAAGAAGCAGGTCAATCTCATTACAGGCTATACGTGCGGAAATCTGCTGATCACCACCCTGTGAGCCTCCGAGGAAGCAATGGATCTTGAGACCGGTTGCTTCGGCAACAAGCTTTCCTGTAGTGCCGGTTGCACATAAGTTGTGTCTGCTGAGTATGCCACAGTATGCAATACAAAACTGTGCCATAAGCTCTTTTTTGGCGTCGTGTGCAATTAAAGCTATGTTCATATTTCTTTCCTTTCCGAGAAGTTTTAAGTCCCCTCTATCCGAAATTTATTTAATAAAAATGTACACCAAAGTCAATAAACTCCGCTATCAGTCAAGCTTCAGCGGCACGCGCTTCCCGTCAAGTCTGGCGGCAATGCGTGTGAATGCTTTTGCTGCGTTGCTTCGCGGCGGCAACGGCTTGCCGCGGCTCATATTGAAGGACACCGCGCTGTCCTGCTCTACTATGCCAAGCAGACGAAGACGGGTTGAGTCGATCACGTCGTCAATATTGAGAAGCTTACGTTTGAGAGTAGCTTTGACATCAAAGCGGTTGATTATCAGCCTGCTTTGCTTTATACCCAGGGTGGCAAGATTATCTGCAGCGATTGCACCGTTGCGAACGCACACCTCATCGGGCGTGGCAACGATGATTGCCGAATTTGCTGCAGCAGCCGACAGCTTGAAGCCCATACCCACACCTGCGGGTGAATCAAAAATCATATAATCAAAGCGCTCTTCGTACTCTGCCGCAAGCTTCTGCATAGCTTCAGCAGTATACTCATGCTCAAACTCCTTGGGTGCACAAAGAAGTGTCGGGCCGTATGCAGTCGGTGTAAGAGCACTGTCCGCAGGACATCTGCCCGTGATGACGTCGCCCCAGTTGAAAAGCATCTCCTCGCTCGCACCAAGCATTATATCCAGGCTTCGCAGACCGATATCGCAATCGACAACGAGAACGCTGTGACCTGCCCTCTGAAGAGCACAGGAAAGCCCTGCCGAAACAGACGACTTGCCTACACCACCCTTACCGGAGGCAACAACAATCTTTTTTGCCATAGTGCTGCTCCTTTGCGTAACTTAATAGAAGAATATAGCTTATAATACCAAAAAAAACAAGAAAAGTAAATAGATAACGCGCAAAAACTTGATTTTTTGTCATCGATGCAAAAAAGCACCGCTGACGTAAAAACACAGCGGTGCATAAAAAGACACGTAAAGCTTTGTCCTTTACAAATTCAAATCACGCAGAACAATGTTACAAATACGCTAAAGCGCATAACAGCGTGATTTTATTACAAAGCAGTTATTAGATGTTAAGTATTTTAGCTTGACAAATCAGCATCATTCTTCGGGGCATTTCCAATCAAAAATCAGCTCGGGCTTCTTAAAAGGAATGCGGGAATAGTTATCATAAAGCTCTTCACCGTTTTTGAAATGCATAATAACGTTGGTGAGCGAATCAACGTCCTCAATCTGATGAAAATGTGTGCCGTTGCGGAAGTACCAGATAAGATTATCGGGCACACCAAGGAATTTATAGACCTCTTTTGCAGCCATTGTGGTCTGCCACGAACCAACCGGATTGCCCCAGATATCACTTGCAGCCTCCGAAACGAAAAGCACACGCGGAGCTATCATAGCCTTGAGGAAGTGGCAGTCAAAGGGAAGCTCGTCCACACGCTCGCTGTATTCACCAAGCTCGGGTCCCATCCAGAAAGGAAATGCACGCCACAAATCAGCAAGCGACTCGCTGCGTCTTTCCTCGCCGCCTTCTGTAACAGCCTCGATATTGATACGGTAGCACGAGCAAGCACCTGCACAGGTTTCGTTCGGGTTGACAATAGCTGCACGTTCATCAAGCACACCTGCAAGTGCCGCTGTTTTGCCGCCGCGCGAATGACCCGTAAAGGTAATGCAGTCCATATCGGCATAGCCGAGGATTTCGAGAGCATCCACGCAGCGTGAATATCCCCAAGCCCATGCGCCTAGAGCGCCGAAAGTACAATCGGGATAAGCTTCGTAGAGCGGGCCGTGTCCCCTGCCCTCATTCTGTACGTCGTTTGCAAGCTCGACTCTGTTGAAGAGGACAAGCATTATATTTTTATCGGTAAAGGTTGAAATAAACTCCTTATCAAACGGATAGCCGAAGCAAAGGTCACCGTCAATTACGGCAGGCCTTTTTTCGCCTTCACAGCCGCCCTTGATATACATTGTAAAGCTGACGGGGTGTGCTCTGGTGCCGGAGGTAACGCGATAGCACTCGTTCACTCCACCCCAACCGCTGAGTTTTTCAACCTCAACAAACTCGGGCTCGGGAGGCATTGTGCCGTACTGAAGTTCAACAACATATTTGTACATTTCCTTACGGCGTCTTAACCAATCCTCGCGGGTCTTGACCCTGCTGCCGTCGTCAAACACAAACGGGTCGGGGAGCTTGCCCGCAACATCGTATTTCGTGATTTTTACGGTATCTTCGGTTACATAGCTGCGCATTGATTATGCCTCCTGAAAATAAATTGTCAAATTCTTTTTACTGCCCTTTTTCCATATAATACTACACACGGAAGAAAATAAAAAGCTTTTTAATTAATTTTCTGCTAAAGGTATGTGATTTTTTGAATTCTGTTATTCTAAATTTGCAAAGCCTGTGCTGGAATCCGCTGACGCTGATTGCATTTATGGGCACGGGGCTTTATTTTTCGCTGAAAACGGGATTTTTTCAGTTCAGACACCCCGTTTTAATATTCCGCTCAACATTTGGCAGCATAGGAAAAAGCCGCTCAGCGGACGGAATTTCGCCCGTTTCGGCGCTTTCTTCTGCACTTGCAGCCTGTATGGGCACGGGCAACATAGTGGGTGTTGCGGCGGCACTCAATGCAGGCGGACCGGGTGCAGTATTCTGGATGGTGATATCGGCTCTTCTCGGCGAGATGACCTGCTGTACGGAAAATGTGCTCGCAATAGAATACCGACGAAAAAACAGCAGAATCGGCGGCTCAATGGCATACATAGAAAAAGCGTTTTCGAGCAGAAAGATTGCATGTATTTTTTCGGTATTTTGCATCGGCGCATCGCTCGGTATGGGAAATATGACGCAGAGCAACGCTGTTTCGGGCGTTATTTGCAGCAGCGGAAATATATCGCCGCTTGCAGTCGGAATAGTTACAGCAGCTATATCGGGCGTGATTATCATAGGAGGTATCAGACGCATTGCCTCATTCACGGAAAAGCTGATACCTGCAGTATCGCTTGTATTTGTTGCAGCACTTGTATTGACTGTAATAAAATACCGCAGCAACATACTCCCCTGCCTGGAGGATATATTCTTATCCGCCTTCGGACTCAGACCGTTAATCGGGGGCGGAGTCGGCTACACAGTAAGCAAAGCTGTACGTACAGGTATTGCAAGAGGTGTTTTTTCAAACGAAGCAGGTCTCGGCTCATCCCCTATCGTGCATTCGGCATCGGCTGAAACAAGCAGCGCCGTGCAGGGAATGTGGGGAATCGTCGAGGTGTTTATCGACACCGTGCTGATGTGCACGCTGACAGCGCTTGCGCTGATGACAAGCGGAGCATACGAGGCAGGAAACAGCCTTAGTGAAATCGAAATGAACACCGCGGCATTCTCGGGAATAATGGGAAGATACGCCGGAGGATTCGTCGGCGTTTCGCTTTGTATATTCGCCTTTGCCACCATTGTAGGCTGGGAATATTACGGAGAAAAGGCAGCGGAATATGCATTCGGCTGCAAAGCTGTAAAAATATACAGATTGGTATATCTGTGCTGTATTGTAATCGGTGCCGCAACAAAGCTTGAAACGGTGTGGGCGCTATCGGATATATTCAACGCGCTTATGGCCGTGCCGAATCTTGCCGCGCTGATAATACTAAGAAAAAAAGCAGTACAGCCGATGAAGGCTGTACTGCCGTGAAAGGTTTTAGTGATAATTATACGTTGCCCTTGCCGTGCTTCTTTACTGTGAGAGCTTTCATAATGAAGAGGAAGCCGACAGTAAGAGCGATACCTACGGGAAGCGCAATGTAAGCGTTGGGAACAAAGCCCGAAACAATGTACATTACGAATGAGATAGCCGCAACGGAAATCGCATAGGGAAGCTGGGTTGAAACGTGATTGAGGTGGTTGCACTGACCGCCTGCCGAAGACATAATTGTTGTATCGGAGATGGGTGAACAGTGGTCACCGCAGACAGAGCCTGCAAGGCAAGCTGACATAGAAACGATCTGGAGAGGATCGCCTGCCTCGAAGATGATCGTAACGATCGGGATAAGAATACCGAAAGTACCCCATGACGTACCTGTTGCAAAAGAGATAAAGCAGGCAACGAGGAAGATGATTGCAGGCAGGAAGTTTGCAAACGCACCTGCTGAGCCCATAACGTCATTGACAAAGGGCTGTGCGCCGAGAACGCCCGTCATATTCTTAAGAGACGTTGCAAATGTGAGAATAAGGATTGCGGGAACCATTGCGATGAAGCCCTTGGGGATACACTCCATAGCCTCTTTGACTGTAACGATCTTGCGCAGAACAAAGTAAGCAATCGCAATTACGAGAGCAATAATGCTGCCCCAGGGAAGACCTACCGTAGCATCTGTATTACCGAAAGCATCGATAAATGAAGCACCGTCAAAAATACCGCCGACGTAAAGAAGAGCGAATACGCAGATTGCAATGAGAACGAGAATCGGAAGAACAAGGTCGATAACCTTACCCTTGGGATTGTAAGAATCCTCAACAGCCTCTGCCTTTTCACCGCTTGTGTAGAGGTCGCCGTTCTTCTTTGCGTTGACCTCGTGCATTCTCATCGGGCCGTAATCAAACTTCATAAGTGTGATCGTAACGATGAAAACGAGAGTGAGAAGTGAATAGAAATTGAAGGGAATAGCCTTGATGAAGAGCGAAAGGCCCTGACCCTCTTCAGCATAGGAAGCAACTGCTGCAGCCCATGAAGAAATGGGCGCAATCATACAAATGGGAGCTGCGGTAGCATCGATAAGGTAGGAGAGCTTTGCTCTTGAAACCTTCTGGCTGTCTGTAACAGGGCGCATAACCGAGCCGACTGTAAGGCAGTTGAAATAGTCATCAATAAAGATGAGAACGCCGAGAACGAAGGTAGCAAGCATTGCACCCGTACGGCTCTTGATATGATTTTCTGCCCATCTGCCGAATGCTGCAGAAGCACCGGACTTATTGATAAGGGCAACAAGAACACCGAGAATAACGAGGAATATGAATATACCTGCAGTGCCCGAAACGGCAGAAATAAGGCCGTCGTTTGTGAGGATATCCATTGTGCCGGTAAAGCTGAAATCAGCACCGAGGATAGCACCGGCGAGAATACCGATGAACAGCGAGCTGTATACCTCTTTTGTAATCAGCGCAAGACCGATTGCAATAACGGGAGGTACGAGAGCCCACCATGATGCACGTACGTTACCTTCGCCGCCGCAAGTTTCGCAGGCAGCTTCTTCAACAAGGCCTGCACCGCCGCAATCGACACACGGAGCAGTTGCAAGTGCACCGTCTGAAACAAATGCAAAAGCAAGCAGACCGACTATTGCCAGCGCGACAACAGCCAACAGGATTTTTCTTGTCTTTGACATTGTAGTCACTCCTAAAAAATATTTAACAAAAAATGACACGGTGAGCACAAAAATACCAACCGTGTCATTTTGATGACATTAATGATATAGATAGCACTCCACAGCATTTGTGACAGTACGCAGGATATTATCCTGACGTCCCAGCAAAAAGAGCCTTAAACGGGAAAGCCCCTTCCGCTTCGGCAGCTCACCCTTTCGCCCTGCTTAATACCCGATACAATGCAAAGCTACTCTTGAAAGCCGCAACCTCTACCCGTATTATTTTTTATAAAACGAATATATCACACAAAAACCGCGGTGTCAACCGAAACATCGACAAACTTCGTGAAGAAAAGGTAAATTACAAAGCAGCCGTGAACGTATGAGTGCCGCCTGCAAGCTCGTGAACACCGTCGGGCAGGTAAGCTGTTGCCGTGCTCTGCTCAGGAACGGTGAAGATATATGTAACCTTGCCGTCTTCAATCTTCCATTCGCTTGCGACCATGCCTATACGGGTATCAACACTTGCTTTTACCCATTCAAGGCGGCTGTCAATAACGGGCTTGAGGATGATGTGCTTATATGCGGGATTTGCCTCGTCAACGTTGATACCTGCCATATCTCCGTACATCCAATCGGCAACGGCACCGTAGGCATAGTGGTTGAACGAATTCATATCCGTGCTCCACATTGAGCCATCCTCACGAAGGCTGTCCCAATGCTCCCAGATAGTTGTTGCGCCCATCTTTACAGAGAAAAGCCAGGACGGATATTCATCACGAAGGATGAGGCTGTATGCTGTATCGGCATAGCCGTTATCGGTAAGCGCGTGAAGCAGGTAAGGCGTGCCGACGAATCCTGTTTTGAGGTGTCCGCACTCCGTTACGAGCTCGTTGAGCTGTGCAGCCGTCTGAGCAACATCATCGCTGATGCCGAAATGCACGGCAAGCACACAGGCTGTCTGCGTTGCAAATTCGGGCTTGATTCTGCCGTCGAGCATAAACTCACGCCTGAAAGCAAGGATCGAAGCTTCACGCTTAGCCTCCTGCTCTGCGGTATCCTCTCCGCAAAGGCGCATTGCCTTGATGAGAATATTGCTCGAGTAAATGTAATAAGCCGTTGCGATAAGGTCTTTGTTCGTGCCGATATCGCATTTGCCGACATCGCTTGCATCAAGGTTTAGCCAATCACCGAAGTGCCAGCTCTTACACCAGATACCGTCACGGCTCTGCAATTCTATATACTCGATATAATCCTTCATAGACTGAAGCGACTTTTCAATCAGCTCCTTGTTACCGTATGAAAGATAAATCTGCCACGGACAAACAGTTGCGGCATCTGCCCAGGCAGCAGATGCATTCTCATCACAGTCGAAAATATCGGGTATGACGTGAGGAATTGTACCCCAGGGACGCTGGTCAGCACGAAGGTCGGCAAGCCACTTGAGGAAGAAGCGCTCAACATCGTAGTTGTAAGCTGCAGCTTTGATAAACACCTGCGCATCACCCGTCCAACCAAGGCGCTCATCACGCTGAGGGCAATCCGTCGGGACATCAAGGTAGTTGCCCTTCTGACCCCAGATAATGTTTGAATAAAGCTGATTAAGCCTTGCATCGGAGCACTCAAAATGGCCTGTACGCTTCATATCCGAATGAACGACGATAGCCGTGAAATTCTCTTTTTTGATTTCGTCACTCCAGCCCGTGAGTCTGATATAGCGGAAGCCAAAGAAGGTATGGTCGGGCTTGTGGATATGCTCCTCACCGTCGCAGACAAACTCTGCCTTGGCAAGAGCACCGCGCAGATTATCACGATAGAAATTGCCCTGCGCATCAAGCACCTCTGCGTGCTCTATGGTAACGGTTTCACCCTTATTGCCTTTGACTCTGAATTCAACGTAACCGGTCATATTCTGGCCGAAATCAATAACGGTCTCACCCTTGGGAGTGATGATGATTTCCTTGGCCTCGAGCCTTTCCTGCTCGATGATTTTTTCACCGTCACGGTCTATAAGAATATCCTTGTTTTTCGGGAAAATAACAGCATCCATCGGCTTGGGGTCAACATAGAGCGGATCGTACTTATAGCCGTTATATAGGTCGGAATAAACGTTTTTTCCGAGCTCGGTAACCCAGGTATCGTCAGTGACGATAACGTCTTGAGTACCGTCGGTATATTCGAGAGTCAGAGCGCAGATAAGCGCCGTTTCACGCACACCGAGGAAATACTCGGCACATCTTTCGTTACCTGTGAAGTATCTGCCCTTCCAGCCGGGACCTACGCCGACAGAGAGTGTATTATCATCCGTGAGCTTATCGGTCACGTCGTACGTTTCGACCTGCAGACGCTTGCGGTAAGCTGTCCAGCCCGGTGTCATAACCTGGTCGCCGATTCTCTTACCATTGATGCGTGCCACATACGTACCAAGAGAAGTAATCTCAAGGCTTGCTTTCTTTACGGGTTTTGCTGCGCTGAACTGCTTTGTATAGCAGATCTCGCACTCTTTTGAAAGCTTGGGGCTTTTAATCCAGTTTGCATTGAGAATGTTTTTCATAAAAGGCTTTCCTCCTTTTTAATCTTCGTATTCAGCAAGCTTCAGCTGAATATTCTCCCAATCTTCATAAAGCTGCTCGAGAGAACTGTTGAACTCGTCAAGCTTTGCGGTAAGTAACATTATTTTCTCATAATCCGCAGCAGCTTCAGGACTTTCAAGCTCCGCCTGCGTTTCGTTTATGAGCTTTTCCGTGTTTTCTATATTCTCTTCGCAACGTCTGAAAGCGGTATTGAGCTTTCGTTTTTCGCTTTCACGCTCCTTGCGAAGCTTATAGCTGTCCACTTTCGGGGCAGCCTTTTCTTTTTCTGTTTTAACATCCTGCTTCAGCGCTTCGACACGGGCAAGATACTCATCATAATCGTTACCGAATTCTTCAATTTTTTCTTTGCCGAGCCTGAGTATGCGCGTTGAGAGCTTATTGATAAAATAACGGTCGTGCGAGACGATAAGCATTGTGCCGTTGTAGCCGAGCAGCGCATCCTCAAGAGCCTCACGCGAGGTGATGTCGAGGTGGTTTGTCGGCTCGTCAAGCAGAAGAAGGTTGTAGCCGCCGAGCATAAGCTTGAGCAGGGCTACCCTCGCCTTTTCACCGCCGCTGAGCTCACCCACACGGCTGAACACAGCTTCCCCTCTGAAAAGGAAGGCGGCAAGTGCGTTTCTTACCTCGGTCTGCGAAAGCCTGCGATACTGATCCCACACCTCATCGAGCACCGTTTTATCGTCATTTAGTCCGCTGAGAGTCTGATCAAAATAGCCTACTCTTACATTCTCGCCGAACTTGCGTAAACCCGACTGCGGAATATACTCACCCATAACGACACGCAGGAATGTTGTTTTGCCGCAGCCGTTTGCGCCGAGTAAAAATGCACGCTCACCTTTTTTGAGCAAGAGGTCTGCATTTTTAAACAGCGGCTCACCGCCGAAGCCTTTTGAAAGGCCCTGACAGATAAGCACATCGTTACCCGTTTCGACAAGAGTTTTAAATTCAAACCTGAGCGTTGCCTCATCCGCCTCGGGTTTTTCAAGCCCATCCATAAGCCTGTCAATGGATTTCTGCTTATGTTCAGCCATACGGATGTTTCGCTCACGGTTCCACCTGCGCTGCTGCTCAATCATCTTTTCGATACGGTGGACCTCATCCATCGTATTATCATAGTGGCGCTGTGCTATTTCCTTATCTTTTTCCTTCTGTTTTATGAACTCGGAATAGCCGCCCTTGTATATACGCATCTTGCGATGCTCGATCTCCATTGTACGGGTTGTGACACGGTCAAGAAAATAACGATCGTGCGAAATAATCAGAGCCGCTCCTCTGTAATCGGCAAGGAAGGCTTCGAGCCATTCGACGCTGTCGATATCAAGGTGGTTTGTAGGCTCATCGAGCAAAAGCAGGTCGGGCTCGGAAAGCAAAAGCTTGCCGAGACTCAGCTTTGAACGCTGACCGCCGCTGAGCTTATCGCAGGTAAGAGTATGGGTATCTGCGGCAAAGCCGAGTCCGATAAGGGTTGAGCGTGCTCTGCTGCGGCAGGTAAGGCCGCCGTCACGTTCAAACTTTTCCGTCAGACGCAGCTGCTCTTCGATAAGATAGTCAATATCTCCACCGTTATCAATCATGGTGTTGAGCTGCTCGAGACGTTTTTCAATCTCTATAAGCGGATCAAACACAGTCATAATCTCATCATAGATAGTTCTGTGAGAATCGCGGCAGGCGTGCTGCTCCATATAGCCGACGACCGTATTTCTACCGGGGTGAATCTCACCCGAGGTCGGTTTTTCCGTACCCAGAACAAGACGGAACAAAGTTGTCTTTCCCGTTCCGTTAGAACCGATAAGGCCGACCCTTTCACCTGCGTTTATCTCAAAGGATACACCGTCAAAAAGAGTTCTGTCACCAAAGGACATATTCAGATTTTGTGCGGATAAAACTGCCATTTGTATTCTCCGAAAATTAACGTAATTTATACTCTGCTTTCAAGAATTGTTGCGTTACCGCTGACAACGTATTCGCCTGCAGCTGCAGGAACAAAAACACCCTCGCCTTTGGTGATATCAAAGCTGACATCGCCACAGGAGATTGTTCCGTTACCGTCGAGCACCATAATATGAACGAATGAATCTTCGTCAGCCGTGCTGCTGTAGGTACCGCTGATTTCAACCTTGTTTACGCTGAAAAGCTCAAAGCTGACAAGCTCTGTTCTGACAGCGCCGTCAAGCTCCTCAACCTTTGTGAGGGTCGGGATTGACGGACAGGGCGGCTCGCATTTTGTAACGTCGAGCGTTTCCTTAATGTGAAGCGGTCTGGGGCCGTTACACTTTGCATCAAAGCGGTTGTAATCGTATGCACGGAAGGTAACATTGGAATTCTGCTGAACCTCTGCCAGAAGAATACCCTTGCAGATTGCGTGAAGAGTACCTGCCTCAATAAGGAAGAAATCGCCCTTCTTTACTTCGACGTAGTTGACAACGTCGTCGATTCTGTTTTCCTCAATTGCCTTTGCAAATTCTTCTGTAGAAATCTTATTTTTGAAGCCATAAATGATACGGGCACCCGGCTCACAGTCCATAATATACCAGCACTCGGTCTTGCCGTAGCCGCCGTTATATGCTGCGGCATATTCATCATCGGGGTGAACCTGAACGGAAAGGTCATCCGCTGCATCAATAAACTTTATGAGAATGGGAAAATACTCAAAATTCATTGCATTTCTGCCTAGAATTTCCTTGCCGCACTCTGCAATAACCTGAGTGAGTGTTTTGCCTGCATACTCACCTTCAGCTACCGTACTCTCAAAATTCTCAAAGCAGGAGAGCATCCATGCTTCTGCGCAGTTTTCGAGGTCTGTTTTGATACCGTAGTTATCAATAAGCTTTCTGCCGCCCCAGATAGTTCTTACCGAAAAGGGGCTGAGCTTTGTCATATACATAATATTTTCCTCCGTAGGTATATTTTTGTGCATATCCGCCCATCCTCTAGTCATATAAATTAGTGAAACGGAGGACGGAAAATGACGATAACGCAATTGATTGCAAAAAAGAAGTGCCGCAACGAGGACGACGAGCAGCTTATCGGCGAAATTCACCGACTCAGCCACGCGCTCTCCCTCGCATACGAAAGGTTTGAGCTGCAATGCGACAATGACCTTGTAGATGCGACAATATATGAAATTGAAGCACTCAAGGCAAGATACCGCTATCTGCTTTCAATAGCAAAAGACAGAAACCTTAAATCAAGCGAAACGAGGTTGCAGGACTATGGGAGTTAACACGGTGCCCATAATATATGCCGCAGTTTGTGTGCTGACGCTGACAGCGGTAATGCTCAAACGCAGATGTCTGATAAAAGGTATAATCGCAAGTGCCGCTCAAGGGATTGCCGCACTTTATGCAGTAAAGCTTGTCGGCCTTGCAATAGGCACACAGCTTGCCGTTAACTGGTACACACTCGGCACAGCTGCCGTGCTCGGCTCACCCGGAGTTGCACTGATACTGGCTGTGCAGACGGTTTTTAATACATAACCGTGCAGGAGAGCTTCTCGCCTGCTCTGACATCGAGCATAAACAAGCCGTCAACAGCCTTATATTCATTGCCGCCGCAGGAAACTGCTGCGGCATTTTCTATTTCTACGCCGATACGCTTATCCTCAGCGCTGATAAGCTCGAAAGATTTAACCTTGCCGCATTCGAACTCGCCAGAAATCTCGACATTGCCTCTTGCTTTGAGTCCGCTGAAGCTGCCCGAAAGGAGCTTGCTGGTTGCGGGAAGAAGAGAAATAAATCCCTCGTGGCTCTGTACGAGCATTTCGCCCATACCTGCCGCACCGCCAAAGTTGCCGTCAATCTGGAAAGGCGGATGAGTATCGTAAAGGTTGGGAAGAGTTGAACGTGTGAAAAGAAGTCTGATATGCTCGTAAGTTGCCTCGCCGTCGCGCAGACGTGCAAAGAGGTTGATGAGCCAGGCTCTGCTCCAGCCCGTATGGCCTCCGCCGTTTGCAAGCCTGCGGTCGATAGTAACTCTGATTGCCTTATACAGGTCGGGAGTTGCCCTTGTGATAAGGTCCGCAGGATAAATACCGAAGGCGTGTGAAATGTGACGGTGACCCGGCTCTGCCTCCTCATAGTCCTCAAGCCACTCCATAAGCTGGCCGTGCTTGCCGACCTGAATCGGGGGCATTTTTTCGAGTGCCTGCGCAGCCTTTGCGGCAGTTTCGCCGTCGATGCTGAGCAGTTTTTCCGTTTCAATATAGAACTTGAAAAGTCCGCCTACAATCTCGACATCCATTGTGGGTGACATACACATACATACGGGTTTACCGTCAGCACCGATATAATCGTTTTCGGGTGAAGCGGAGGGACCCGTGAGAAGTCTGCCCTTGTCATCCTCTACCATATAATCAAGGAAGAATTCAACACACGCCTTGATGTACTCGTAAGCAGTATCCTTAAGGTATGTAAGGTCCTGAGTATAAAGGTAGTGCTCCCACATATGGAAAGCAAGCCACGCACCGCCCATCGGCCAAAGTCCCCATACACCGTCTGCCGGACCGTTAAAGCCGTAGATATCGCTCAGGTGGTGTGTAACCGTACCCTTGCAGCCGTAATATTCTTCAGCAGCCTTTCTGCCGCCGACAAGAAGATTTGTGTTCATATAGTCAAACAGAGCCTGCGTACACTCGGATATATTAGCCTGCTCAGCCTGCCAATAGTTCATCTGAAGGTTGATGTTTGTGTGGTAGTCCGCATTCCACGGATTCTGCATACGCTCACCCCATACGCCCTGAAGGTTTGCAGGAAGCGTGCCCGGACGGCTGGAGCTGACAAGAAGATATTTGCCGAACTGCCAATAAAGTGACATCAGACCGAAATCGGTTGCTTTTTTATTCTTTTTGAGTCGCTCAAGTCTTGCGCTGACAGGCATTGACTCAAGCTCCTCATCGCCTGTGAAGCTGATATCGGAGCGTGACATAATCGCAGAAAAGCTCTCGATATGAGCCTTTTTGAGAGCATCGTAATCGGGTGCTGCCGCAAGCTTTGCATTACAGACCTCGATATAGTTTTCGGCAATATTATCAGTAACGATGCTGATATAAATCACCGCTTCGCTTGCAGATTCAACGCGAAGCTTGCCGTCATCAGCTGAAAGAGCACCGTCCGTTACAACCTTTATGCCGACAGCAAAGCCGTGCGTGCCGTTTGCCGTACCGCAACAGACTGTAAGTGTATTATCCTCGGCCATATAGCTCTTGATAAACTCACGCTCAAAGCTGAGAGTGAATGAAGAGGGAGCTGAAAAAGCAAATCTTGAGGCAATGAGCTTTTCTTCGTATGAAGCAAAGCACTCCTCAAGCGTTTCAACACCTTTCTTTGTATACTTTACGGTTGCTATACCGTTAGTAAGGGAGAGGTCACGGCTGTAATCCTTTGCCTTTGATTTGTTGTCAAAATCTATATGTACTCTGCCTGCAACCTCAAATGAAGCAATAACGTTGAAATCATTCTCAAGATTATCCTCAGCCCACTTTGCGGCCTCAAAATTCTTTCCCTCAAGGAAGAGAGAGCGAATATACTCAACCTTTTCCTTAAAGTCGCTTGCAGGTTTCATATCGGGTTTCTCATCCCATACAGTCTCTTCGTTGAGAACAAACAGCTCGCTGTCTGTTCTGCCGAAGATGCTCAGGCCCATAGAGCCGTTGCCGACGGGAGTTGAGTTTTCCCATACGTCTGCGGAATTTTCCAAGTGAAGTACGTAGTCTTTCATGTTTTACCTCCGGAATGTTTATGTAAGTGTAATTATATGACAAGTTTCAGCGATACCGAAAACCTCGAAATATCTGTTTTCGAGCGGTATCCATTTTTGCTTGAAAGCTTCAAGTGCAGCTTCGCCGTTGCGTATTGCTATACGTTCGAGCTGTGTTCTTTCATCGGTTCGGCAGAATATACGCAGGTCATAATCAGCCATAAGCTTCGGGTGCATACAGTAGCTGCCCTCGATTATGATAAGCTTTTGCTCATCGACGCGCACGCTGTGCGTGATTTCACCGCAGCTGCAATCGAAAACTCCATACGAAAAGCTTTCGGAAGTTTTCAGTTTATCCGCAACCTCCGCCTTAAAGCGCTCGTAATGGAAATTGCCGCCTGCCTCCGACAAGCGAGCTTCGCTGCGCATATCAAAGGGAAGAAAGAAACTGTCCGCACGTATTACCGTGCCGCCGAAAGCACGCTGAATCTCATCGGCAAGAGTTGATTTGCCGGAAGCACAGTTGCCGTCAATTGCAACTACTGCCCTACCTCGATTAATAAGAGAAAACACACTTTCTTCAATTATTCCGTTCATCTTCCACCTGCTGCATCCTTAATGCGCTCGAGCAGGCTGTAAGGCACGCGGACGTTACCGCCGATACCCGTACCGAGCGAAATGTGCGGCTTCATACTGCCGTGAAAATCAGTTCCGCCCGAAAGCATCAGACCGAAACGCTTTGCCAGCGCCTGATACTCACTCTGCATCGCCTCATCATATTCGCTGTAATAGCCCTCTATACCGTCAAGACCGTAGGAGACAAGCTCCTCGACATAGGCTTCAAGCTTATCACCCATCTTCATCTGGTGAGGATGGGCAAGAAAGGCCACACCGCCTGCGGCGTGAATTGCCTCAATTATGCGTTTTGCCTCAAGCTTCTGATTGGTGAAGTAAGCAGGCTTACCTGATGCCAGATACTTATCAAAGCTATCCTTTACAGATGAGGTGTAGCCCTTATCCATAAGCAGCTTTGCATAGTGTGCCCTGCCAATAAATCCGCCGGGAGCAATTGCCGCCGCCTCGTCAACGGTAACGTCAAACCCGAGCTCCTGCAAAAGCTTTGCAGTCATTACGTTGCGCTCTATGCGTTTTTCCACGACCTCATCGAGTATGCTTCTGACACCGGGTGCATCAATATTGATACAGTAACCGAGGATATGCGTCAGTGTTGCGGAGCGTGCTGAAAACTCAATGCCGGGAATAACCTCAACACCGCTGATTCTGCCCTGAGCCATCGCCCTTGCAACGCCGCCAACAGTATCGTGATCGGTGAGAGCAATTGCCGTAAGACCGCGTTCTGCCGCGTGAATGACAAGCTCCTCGGGCGACATAGAACCGTCCGAGCAGTAGGAATGCGTATGAAGATCGATACAACCTGTGAGCATATGCGCCACCCCCGCTAAACTTATTCATTATAAGTTTTATACTATCACGATTGCATACCTTTTTCAAGTACAAAACGCAAATAATATGCCGCAGACTTTAGCGATTAAAAGCAATAAAATTATTTTCCCAAAAACTATTGACATCCGATTTTTGAAGATGTATAATGCAGTCACATTCTTGATAGGAAGAGGCACAAATATGCTTTGCAACGTAGGCACAACAGCATACGAGTTTTATTACTTTTACTTTTATTTCGCAGAGAAATAATGGTAGAAGTGATTTGTGCTGCGCCGAAAAAGGCATAAAAAAGTTTTTCCGGGAGCTTTGCAGTTAAATCACTGCAAGGCTCTTATTTTTTTGAAAGGCTGGTAAAACACAATGGTAGTAGTACTCAAAAACAAAGCAACTCAGGAACAGATTCAGAACCTTATCAACTGGTTTGAAGAACAAAAGGTTACAGTTCATATATCAAAAGGTGAGTATCAGACGCTGCTCGGCCTTGTAGGCAACACAACCGCTATTGATACCGACCTCATAGAGGGTCTCGAAATAGTAGACTGCGTCAAAAGAATCTCCGATCCGTTCAAAAATGCAAACAGAAAGTTTCATCCCGACGACACAGTCGTAGATTGTTCGGGTGTTAAAATCGGCGGCGGTGAATTCGCAATTATTGCAGGCCCCTGCTCGGTAGAGAGCGAAGCACAGCTGCTTGAAATTGCGACAAAGGTAAACGCGTCGGGTGCAACCCTGCTCAGAGGCGGCGCGTTCAAGCCCCGTACGTCCCCTTACGATTTCCAGGGTCTCAAGGCGGAAGGACTTGAGCTTCTGCTTGAAGCAAAAGAAAAGACCGGTATGCCGATAGTAACCGAAATTATGAACGCAAACCATCTGCCTCTGTTTGAAAACGTAGACGTAATCCAGGTAGGCGCACGCAATATGCAGAACTTTGAGCTTCTCAAAGAGCTTGGCAGAACAAACAAGCCGATACTGCTCAAGAGAGGTCTTGCAAATACACTCAAGGAGCTGCTTATGAGCGCCGAATACATTATGGCAGGCGGCAATGAAAACATCATACTGTGTGAAAGAGGTATACGCACCTTTGAAACCTACACACGCAACACACTTGACCTTTCGGCTGTGCCGATGCTCAAAGAGCTGACTCACCTGCCGATCGTAATTGACCCGAGTCACGCCTGCGGTGTGGCAAAGCTTGTAAAGCCGATGGCAATGGCTGCAGCTGCTGCAGGCGCTGACGGACTTATGATTGAGGTACACAACGACCCGCCCCGCGCACTTTGCGACGGACCCCAGTCACTTACACCCGAACAGTTTGACGAAGTTGCCAAGCGTGTGTTCGCAATACGCGAGGCTGTAAAAGCACTTGACTGATGATTTTGGAGGATAAAGCAATGAAAGTAGGTATATGCGGCCTCGGACTCATAGGAGGCTCACTTGCAAAGGCATACAAAAGAGCCGGCGTTGACGTGCTCGGCTACGACATAAACACCAGCGTAACAGATTACGCCGTTATGGCAAAAATCATTGACAAACCGCTGACAAACGAAACTGTTTGCGAATGCGATTATATTTTTGTTGCACTTTATCCCGATGCTGTAGTAAACTATATAAAGAGTATTGCTCCGTTTATCCGAAAAGACACGGTTGCGGTTGACCTTTGCGGCACAAAAGCCAACGTATGCCCCGAATGCTTTGAAACAGCTGCCGAATACAGATTTCACTTTGTAGGCGGACATCCGATGGCAGGCACCCAGTTTTCGGGACTGAAAAACGCAAAGGAAGATTTGTTTGACGGTGCTACAATGATACTTGTACCAAAGCCCGATGAAGACCTTCACCTTCTTGCAAAGCTCAAGGAAGCGCTCACCGTCGCAGGCTTTGGCAGCGTAACGCTCTCGACCGCAGCAATTCACGACGTAAATATAGCCTACACCTCACAGCTTGCACACGTTGTATCAAACGCATACGTTAAAAGCCCCCGCTCGAAAGTGCACAAGGGTTTTTCCGCAGGGAGCTACAAAGACCTGACACGTGTTGCGTGGCTCAACGAAAAGATGTGGACAGAGCTGTTTATGGCAAACTCCGAAAATCTGATAACGGAAATTGATATCCTTATAGAAAACCTGAAAAAATACAGCGATGCACTCAAAGCGGAAGACAGCGAAAAAATCGAAGAGCTGCTACGCGAAGGAAGATTAATGAAGGAAGCAGTTGACAGCAAATGATTGAAATAGCCGTAAAAACAGGAAAGCCGTACAAAGTCAAGATAGGCAACAGTTTACTAAACAGCACGGGTGCCGAGCTCAAGGAGCTGGGACTCGGTGGCAAGGTGCTTATTGTAAGCGACGATAACGTTGCCGCATTTTATCTTTCCGATGTGAAAGAAAGCCTTGAAGCAAGTGGCTTTGAGGTTTACGATTTTGTAATACCGCACGGTGAAAGCTCAAAAAATGCAAATAACCTGCTCGCAATACTCAGCTTTGCCGCAGACAGAAATTTCAGCCGAAGCGATACGTTTGTTGCCCTTGGTGGCGGAGTTGTCGGCGACCTTTGCGGCTTTGCCGCAGCCACATATATGAGGGGCATTAAGTTTGTACAGATACCCACTTCTCTGCTCGCGGCTGTTGATTCATCCGTAGGCGGTAAGACCGCTATAGACCTCCCCTCAGGCAAAAACCTTGTCGGTGCATTCTATCAGCCCGTGATCGTGCTGTGTGACACCGACTGCCTGAACACCCTGCCCGATGAAGAATTCAGCAACGGAATGGGCGAGGTCATAAAATACGGTATGTTCTGCGACAGCGAACTGCTTGACACTCTCGGTGAGGAAAGCGATATCAACCGAATCATCGCACGCTGTGTTGAGATAAAAGCAAGGGTCGTTGCGGCAGACGAATTTGAAAAGGGAGAAAGAGCCTTCCTCAATTTCGGTCACACGGTTGCACACGCTGTTGAAGTGCTCAGCGACTATCAGACTCCGCACGGTAGTGCAGTTGCAATCGGAATGGCAGCAATAACAAAAGCCTGCATTGCAAAAGGAACTTGCAAAGAGGAAGCACTCGATATACTTTTAACCTTGCTTGAAAAATATGCTCTCCCCTGCCGCTGTGATTACGGCGCAGAAGATATTTTTAAGGCTACACTCAAGGATAAGAAAAATGCCGACGGCAAAATCACTCTCGTACTGCCAACGGCAAAGGGCAAAAGTATACTGAAAAAATGCGACCACGACGAACTCAAAGAACTTATAACGCTCGGAATGAAGTGATAATAATGAAAGCTGTAATAAAACCGTCACCGCTCATCGGTAACGTGGCGGCGCCTGCATCAAAGTCAGCGGCACACCGCGCACTCATCTGCGCCGCACTTGCAGACAAGCCTACAAGCATAGTCTGCCGCACAACATCTGTAGACGTTGAAGCTACCGCACAGTGTCTGAAAGAGCTTGGTGCAACAATAGACAAAACTGCAGACGGATTTTTCGTTGAGCCGATAAGATCGGTACGCGAAAATGCTCATCTCAACTGCAGAGAAAGCGGATCAACGCTGAGATTTTTGTTGCCCGTAGCAGCCGCAATAGGTAAAGGTGTTTCACTTTACGGCGAAGGCAAATTACCTCAAAGACCGCTTGAAGAGCTGTGTTTCTCGCTTGAAAAACACGGTGTCAAGCTGTCAAGCCATTCACTACCGCTGACACTCAGCGGTGAGCTTGATGCGGGTACGTATGAAATCAGCGGAGAAATAAGCTCACAGTTTATAAGCGGGTTACTGCTTGCACTACCCACAACCTGCGCAGAATCAACGATTATTATAAGCGGACAGATTCAGTCAAAGCCATATATTGATATGACTCTCGACGTGCTCAAAGCATTCGGAATTACGGCAAATTGGAATAATAACGTTATCAGAATTCACGCAGGAAAAGGATTTATTTCGCCCGAAAACTACACGGTTGAGGGTGATTGGTCAAACGGAGCGTTCTTCATCTGCGCAAATGCGATAAGCGGCAATTCTGTAAAGTGTTTAAACTTGACAAAAAGTTCAACACAAGGCGACAAGGCTGTTGTTGAGCTTGCAGAAAAACTGAAAAATTCAGTTGAAAGCGAAGAGATAAAAATAGACGCGTCAGACATTCCCGACCTCATTCCCGTGCTTGCCGTGACAAGCTGTTTCAGAAAAGGAACAACATTCTTTTACAATGCGGAAAGACTCAAAGCAAAAGAAAGCGACAGACTTGTTTCGACCTGCGAAATGATTAAGAATCTCGGCGGCAAAGCTGAAATAACGGATGATTCACTCACCGTTTACGGCAGCGGCTTTCTGACAGGCGGCACGGTTGATTCGTTCAACGACCACAGAATCGTAATGAGCACGGCGATTGCGGCAAGCGGATGCAAAAGCGAGGTTACAATCACCGACGCGCAAGCTGTAAACAAATCATTCCCCACCTTTTTTGATGAAATAAAAAAGCTCGGTGCAATCGTACAGCTTCTTGACTGAAAGGAGAAATTTTCCGATGTCATCAACATTCGGCAAAGACTTAAAAATATCCATATACGGACGCTCTCATTCAGAGCGTATCGGAGTAATCATTGAAGGATTTCCCGGCGGATTCCGTATAGATGAAGAAAAGCTTGATGCGTTTATGGCAAGGCGTGCACCCGGAAGAAACAAATTCTCAACCGCAAGAAAAGAGGCAGACAAGCCCGTGTTCTTATCGGGCGTTACCGACTATGTCACCAACGGCGAAACTATTGAAGCCGTTATATACAACAAAAACACAAGGTCGCAGGACTACGCTTCACTTGCCGATACGCCCAGACCCGGCCACGCAGACTACACCGCAAGAGCTAAATACGGCGAGGATTACGACATAACCGGCGGCGGACATTTTTCCGGCAGACTGACAGCGCCCATGTGCATTGCAGGCGGAATCTGTATGCAATGGCTTGAAAGCAAGGGCATTACGGTAGGCGCTCACATTGCTTCAATTCACGGCGTTGAGGACAAGCCGTTTGACGCTGTAAACGTAACACCCGAAGAATTGGAAGCGGTGAAAGCAAAAAATTTTGCCTGCATTGATGACGAGACAGCAGAAAAAATGCAGGAAGAAATACTCAGGGCAAAGTCAGACGGCAACTCAGTAGGCGGCAGTATTGAATGCGCTGTGGTTAACCTGCCCGCAGGTGTTGGCGAGCATATGTTTGACGGACTTGAAAACCGAATTTCACTTGCAGCCTTCGGAATTCCCGCAGTAAAGGGAATAGAATTCGGCACAGGGTTTGACGTATGCAATATGTACGGCAGCGAGAATAACGACGAATTTTATTACGATGAAAACGGCGACATACGCACCTACACCAACAACTGCGGCGGTATACTCGGCGGAATATCAAACGCTATGCCGATCATATTCCGCGTTGCGCTCAAGCCCACGCCGTCTATTGCGCAGGAACAAAAGACCGTATCATATAAAGAAAAGGAAAACACAACGGTGTGCGTAGGCGGCAGACACGACCCCTGCATTATTCAGCGTGCCGTGCCCTGTGTCGAAGCAGCAGCGGCAATTGCAATAACAGACTTATTACTTAGAAAGAGCTGATAGAAATGGAACTTGAAGAAATAAGGAAAAACATAGACAGAATAGACTCTCAGCTTGTTGAGCTTTTCAAAGAGAGAATGAAATGTGCAGCTGAGGTTGCAAAATACAAAAGTGAAAACGGCGTAAGAATCTATGACCCTAACCGTGAGCGTGCGCTACTCAACCGCGTATCGGAGCTTGCAGGAGAAGAACACGAAACCTCGGTAAGAGTTATGTTCTCTCTGCTTATGGAGCTTTCGCGCTCTTATCAGGGCAAAATCATATTACCGAAATCAAAATATGAGGATATCATCGCCTGCGCACTGCAGGAAACTGAAAAGCAGTTTCCCGAGCGAGCCAGCGTTGCCTGCCAGGGCACCGAGGGCGCGTTTGCGCAGATTGCCTGCGAGAAGCTGTTTACCGTGCCCAACATAACCTACTGCAATTCATTTGATGCCGTATTCAACGCAATTGACAAAGGTCTTTGCAGATACGGCGTACTTCCGATTGAAAACAGTACGGCAGGCTCGGTCAACCACATTTATGACCTTATGACAAAGCACAACTTCTACATCGTAAAGAGCGCAAGGGTGCAGATTAACCACTGCCTGCTTGCAAAGCCCGGAACAAAACTTGAGGACATAAAGGAAATCATCTCGCACGAGCAGGCAATCAACCAGAGCAGCCACTTCCTTTCCACGCTCAAGGACGTAAAAATCACAGCTTACGCCAACACCGCACTTGCCGCAAAGGCTGTTGCAGACTCTGACAGAAACGATATCGCCGCACTTTCATCGCTCGAATGCGCTTCACTTTACGGACTGAGCGTAATCAAGAGAGCCGTGCAGAACGTAGGCAATAACTATACACGCTTCATCTGTATTTCCAAAAAGCCCGAAATCTATCCCGGTGCTGACCACACAAGCCTTATGCTGGCACTCCCTCATAAGCCCGGCTCACTTTACAAAATCATATCGCGCTTTTACGCCCGCAACATAAACCTCACAAAGCTTGAAAGCCGACCGATTGCAGGCAGCGACTTCGAATTTATGTTCTATTTTGACCTTAAGGCTTCGGTCTACTCCACCGCACTTACCGACCTTATCTGCGAGCTTGAAAACGAGCTTGACAGCTTCACTTATCTCGGAAGCTACTCAGAAATTATATAAAGCGAGTGAACATTATGCGTTTCGGACTTCTCGGCCGCAAACTCGGCCACAGCTACTCACCGCAGATTCACGCTATGCTCGGAGAGTATGAATATCCGCTATATGAAAAAGAGCCCGAGGAGGTTGAAGAATTTCTGCTTTCGGGCGATTTTGACGGAATGAACGTTACAATTCCGTATAAAGAAACCGTTATGCCGTATATGGCTGCGCTTTCAGATTCTGCAAAGAAAATCGGCTCGGTCAACACCGTTACCCGTTTACCTGACGGCTCACTCTACGGTGACAACACAGACTACTACGGCTTTTCATTTATGCTGGACAGCGCAGGCTTTGACGTTGAAGGCAAAAAGGTCATCGTGCTCGGCAGCGGCGGTGCAAGCAAAACAGCCGTATGCGTATGCCGAGACAGAAATGCAGGCTCGGTAACGGTTATTTCGCGTTCAAGTGAAACCGACAACTATGATAATATTGCAAAACACGCAGATGCCGACTATATAATCAACACAACCCCTGTAGGTATGTTTCCAAACAACGGTAAAAGCCCGATTGACCTAGAGCTTTTCACAAGCTGCAAGGGTGTTGCCGACCTGATTTACAATCCTTCAAAAACGAAGCTTTTGCTTGATGCTCAACAGCTTTCCATTCCTGCGGTAAACGGACTTACAATGCTGTGCGCACAGGCTGCGAAAGCGGCAGAAAGCTTCATCGGAATTAAAACCGACAGCGATACAATACTTGAGATTGTCAGAAAACTTGAAAATCAGATGCTCAACATCGTGCTTGTTGGTATGCCTGGCTGCGGCAAATCAACCGCGGCAAAAAATCTTGCCGCAATGCTCGGCAGGGAGATGCTTGACACCGACAGCCTGATTGTTAAAAATGAAGGCAGAAGCATACCCGAAATTTTTGCAAGTGAGGGCGAAGAATACTTCCGCAACGCCGAAAGCCTGGCCATAGAGCAGGCAGGACGTCAGAGCGGAAAAATCATTGCGACGGGCGGCGGTGCTGTAATCAGGGAGTCAAACAAGCTCGCGCTCAGACAAAACTCGGTTGTTGTTTTTCTCACACGCAATACGGCCGAGCTCGATATTGAGGGCAGACCGCTCAGCCAGGGCAACAGCCTCGAAGAAATGCACAAAAAAAGACTGCCCCACTACGAAGCAGTCTGTGATATTAAGGTTGAGGTAGCAGCCGAAAAAGAAGAGACCGCAAGGCGCATACTGAAAGGACTTGATCTGATATGAAAATCCTTATAATAAACGGCCCGAATATTAATATGCTCGGTATCAGAGAGCCGGAAATCTACGGCAACCGCACTTATAATGACCTGACGGATATGATTGCCGACTACTGCAAAGAAAAGCAGGTTGAGGTTGAATTCTATCAGTCCAACCACGAGGGTGCACTTGTAGATAAAATTCAGCAGGCATACGGCAATACCGATGCGATAGTCATAAACCCTGCTGCCTATACTCACACGAGTGTTGCCTTGCTCGACGCAGTAAAGGCTGTAGGCATTCCGACAGTCGAGGTGCACATATCCGACCCCGACGAGCGCGACGAATTCCGCAAGATTTCATTCATACGCAAGGCCTGCATCGCAACTGTTAAGGGCAAAGGCTTTGACGGCTACACCGAAGCTATAGAAATCTTACTCAAAAACGCCTGAAGAGAGGTATCTGCTGCCGCTGTCCGGCAGGAGCGCGACGATATTTTTGTTTTTGTACTCCTCTCTTTCTGCAACGGCACAAGCTGCAGCAAGCGCCGCACCCGACGATATGCCGACAAGGCAGCCCTCTGCCTTTGCAACAAGGCGTGTATACTCATAAGCCGTTTCATCGCTGACGGCTATAATTTCATCAATTACATCTCTGTTCAGGGTATCGGGCACAAAGTTTGCTCCGATGCCCTGTATTTTATGTGCGCCAGCCACACCTTTTGTGAGCAATGGTGATGAGGCAGGCTCGACGCCGATAATTCTGATATCGGGATTTTTTTCTTTCAGATACTTTGCCGTACCGCTTATCGTGCCTCCTGTGCCGATTGCAGAAACGAAAACATCAATTAAGCCGTCGGTATCGGTATATATTTCGGGACCTGTTGAAAGGTAGTGTGCCTGCGGATTATCTGGGTTTGTAAACTGACCCGCAATAAAGCTGTGAGGGATAGCGGCGGCCAGCTCCTCTGCCTTTGCAACAGCTCCGCTCATACCCTGCGCAGCCGATGTCAGCACAAGATCTGCACCGTAAGCGGCAAGAAGCTGTCTGCGCTCGAGCGACATACTCTCGGGCATTGTCAGAATAACCTTATAGCCCTTTGCGGCTGCAACCATTGCAAGGCCGATACCCGTATTGCCGCTCGTAGGCTCAATAATAACGCTGCCGGGTACGAGCCTGCCATTTTTTTCAGCCTGCTCAATTATGTGCAGGGCAACTCTGTCCTTAACGCTGCCGCCCGGATTGAAGTATTCAAGCTTTGCGAACAAGGATGCTTCTATCCCCTGCTGTTTTTCAAATTTTCCCAGCCTCATCAGCGGTGTTGCGCCGACAAGAGCAGATATATCACCGTAAACTTTCATTCTAAATATCACTCCGCAAAAGCATTTGATGCACCGATTATACAATATTTCCGACACCACGGTCAACAGCGTGGCTTCAAATACATAAAATTACCCTGCAATTTGTTGCAATCGTGAAGAATATGTGTTATATTTTCCTTATATAGTAGTGTGAAAGTGAGGGCAAAATATGAGCAAAACTCTTATTATGGCATACGATATCGGCACAACAGGTGTTAAAACCTGTCTGTTCGAAATAGAAAGCTCCGTCAACCTCATCGGTGCGGCAATGGAAGGGTATTCTCTCCACGTTAAGCCTGACGGTTCAGCTGAGCAAGTTCCTGCCGAATGGTGGAGCGCAATCTGCAACACAACAAAAAAGGTGCTTGCAGACACGGGAATTGACCCGAAAGAGATTGCAGGTATCTCATTCTGTTCACAGATGCAGGGCCTTGTAATCGTAGACAAAAACGGTGAGCCGATAAGAAACGCATTCAGCTATATGGATCAGCGTGCAAAGGAAGAGCTCAAGGAAAATATGGCATACGGCATTCAGATTGCAGGTGCAAATATATTCAAGCTCATCCCCTCACTCATTATCACAGGTGCGGTCTCCGCAAGCGTTAAGGACCCCGTATACAAGTACAAGTGGGTTGAAAAGCACGAGCCCGAAAACTTCAAGAAGATTCACAAGTGGCTCGACGTTAAAGAATACATAATCTGCAAAATGACGGGCGAATGTGTCATGACACAGGATTCCGCATTCGGCACGTTGCTTTACGATATCCGCAACGGAAAAAGAGGCTGGAGCAAGAAGATCTGCAAGCTTCTCGGCGTTAATCCCGCCCATCTGCCCGAAATCAAAAAGTCATCCGACAAGGTCGGTGTGCTAACGGAAAAATCCGCTGCTGAGCTTGGTCTCTGCCCCGGTACTGCAGTATTCGGCGGCGGCGGTGACGCTTCGCTCATCGGTGTAGGCGCAGGTGCAACTGCACTTGGTGACACACACGTTTATTCCGGCACATCGGGCTGGGTAGGTACGGTTGTTGACAAGAGCATCGTTGATACATCCGCTATGATTGCAGCAATCGTCGGCGCTCAGGACGGATACTTCAACTACTTTGCAGAGCTTGAAACAGCCGGCAAGTGCCTTGAGTGGGTCAAGGATCACCTTGCACTTGACGAGATCGGCATCTACCTCAAGAAAGAGAATGTTGCCGAGAGCAAGGAATCGGTTTACACAAGCCTTTACGATTATATGACAGACGCTATCAAGGACGTTCCCGCAGGCTGCGGCGGTGTTATCTTCACACCCTGGCTTCACGGCAACCGCTGCCCGTTTGAAGACCCGAATGCAAGAGGAATGTTCTTCAATATCAGCCTTGAAACAGGCAAGACAGAGCTTATCCGCGCTGTGCTTGAGGGCGTTTGCTACCACCTTCGCTGGTTTATCGAAACACAGGATAAGAAAATCAAAACTTCAGACACGATACGCTTTGTAGGCGGCGGTGCGCTTTCCTCCCTCACCTGCCAGATTCTTGCAGACTGCACAGGCAGAACGATTGAGACGACACCCAGCCCGCAGAATGCAGGCTCAGTCGGTGCGGCAATCACGGCAGCTGTCGGCCTCGGCGTAATTGAGAACATGGAGAAAGCAAAGGCACTTGTTAAGGTTGAGGCAACATACAAGCCCAACCCTGCAAACAAGGCTGTATACGACAAGAATTTTGAAGTATACAAGCAGCTTTACAAGGCGAACAAGAAGAATTTCTCCGCACTCAACGGCTGATAAATAAATTTGTATGAGGTGTGCCTGATGAATATTATTGACATTTCCCGCGACATCCTCACAGCAGAAGTTTATCCGGGGGACCCCGAGCCGAGGATTCAGCGATATGAGAAAATGGAGGAGGGTGACGACTGCAACCTCACAGCCCTGTATATGTGCTTGCACAACGCAACGCATATTGACGCCCCAAACCATTTTATTGAGGACGGCGGCACAACCGAAACACTCAAGCTTGAAAGATTTATCGGCGAATGCACGGTAATCGAGGTGCCCGAGGGCCCGATTCACGGCGCTTTTATTGACGACAATATCAGCGAGGACTGTGAAAGGCTGCTCATCAAGAGCGGCGGCAAGGCCTATTTTTCGGACAGCGGTGCTTTTGCACTCGCCGCACTCGGTGTGAAGCTCGTCGGCACGGATTCGAACTCCGTAGGTACACACGGCGCACAGATAGGTCCGCACAGGGCATTCCTTGGCGCAGATATTCCCCTGCTTGAGGGACTAAACCTCACGGACGTTTCACCCGGTAAATATTTTCTGATCGCTCCCCCACTGAGCATCAGCGGTGTCGAGGCTGCTCCGACGAGAGCGCTGCTCATATCAGACTACCTCTTTTGGGGCAAAAAATAAAGGCATACATCTTGACTAACAACACATAAAGTGGTAATATATTCGGGCGGCAACAAACCGCCCGAATTTCGTATGCCCCCATAGTTAAATGGATATAACGGGCCCCTCCTAAGGTCTTGCTCTATCCGTGTGATACTGCAGGGAAAGCGAGAAAACGCGAGAAAG
This sequence comes from Acutalibacteraceae bacterium, assembly GCA_045606785.1. Taxonomy (GTDB): domain Bacteria; phylum Bacillota; class Clostridia; order Oscillospirales; family Acutalibacteraceae; genus UBA8612. The sequence continues at coordinate 28,832 of JAZUSN010000069.1, forward strand.
ACGCCGATTTCGCGACCTTGTGTCAAGGCCTCCGGCAATTTGGCACCCTGTTTGGTACCCTTTGGTGCCTTTTCGGGAAAATATAAGGGATATGCCTTCAAAGCCCAATTTACCTAAATTTCATAATATGCGCCCGTAGCTCAGCAGGATAGAGCGTTCGCCTCCTAAGGTTATACTAAATCACTCGCCTTTGCTCAAAAGGCGAGCGATAATATAGATAAAATTTCATACACGTCTCTGTACCTCAGCAGGATAGAGGGTCCGCCTCCTAAGCGGAACGCCCCCGGTTCGAATCCGGGCAGGGACGCCACAAAAAACGCCGAAAGCCTTGATTTTTCAAGGTTTTCGGCTTTACTTTTTTGTCGGGTGTCCTTGTTT
>JAZUSN010000070.1:0-3998 GCA_045606785.1 Acutalibacteraceae bacterium
GTTTGATTCTGTCCACATAGATCTTGTTGCCGATCCGTTTGTGATCCAGGTATCGGATTACAAATTTTCTGGCTTTCTTTTTGCTCATGGGCAGGTAGCTTTCGATTACTTCGTTGATGTCGATATACTGGCGTTTGATCATGGTGAGCTCCTCCATATGTTCAATAATGAAAGAAGCCCGTTCCGGATCACTCTGACCGGGACAGGCTCTAATACATTGTTGGTATTTTTCCGAAAGTATCGGAAACTAGTGGAAAGATATGCAAGGGTGAAGCAAATGGTATACAAGTTCTGTACCGGGCAAATTTTTTTCGTAAAAAAAACCGGTAGTACCAACAACACATTGGATGGCCCATCCGGTATCGATCTGACCGGAATGGACTGTACTATCAACATATAAAGGACGGAAATATGTTTAACAACACCAAGAGACTTTACACTGGATTCTTCAGGATGGTCAACAGCAGACAGGCATACAAGGCTGTACCTATTTTTGATATGAAAGATACGATATATGCCGCAATTAAGGATGTTCTACCGCATTCTGCAGTGAGTATCACGAACAGCTTCTTTACCATCTCTCCCTGCCCTTCCAAGAGAAAATTCCGGAAGATCATGAAGCTGCTCGTTGCCAGTGAAACAATAAAGCAGGCGATTCTTCCGGATGAGCTGTTTGTGTTTCAGCAGGAGTATGACATGAAGAAGGCCATAGCCCTGGAGAATCCGAAAATCACACCGGAAATGGACTTCAGGTATTACATGAATTTCATTGAAATGAAGTTTGGCAGAAAGGATAGTGTGAATCCTGACAATAACAGCAGCGGTGGAGGACAGAATAAAGCAGAGTGGGGTCTACCACGCTTTAGCAGGGATGAAAGAATTTTTGAAATGCTTAATGAGCTTTGCCCACCATACGGTGTAAGTGTAGAGATGAATGAAGACGGCACCATTGAGTGTAAGTGGTAATTAAAAACATATTTATTAGTAGGTAAAACAAAGGGGCTGTAAAAAAACGCCCTAAATAAAAAAGACTACAAACTTATCCAAAAAAGGATAGGGATGTAGTCTTTTTGGTGGTATAATTGAATTGCTTAAAACAAAACGGTCGCAAAAGATATAATCCGGAAATCTTGCTAAAAGTAATACTGTTTGCATTTATGGAAGATGGCTATGCATTGGATATGGATTGTTTTAACTAATTTATCTGCTTAATATTAAAATTGTTTAACACCCGCCTTGCTTACGCTGTGCGGGTGTTTTAGTGTAAATTTTTAAACTATATCTTGTGCTAATTGCCACTATACAAACTTCGTATTAATATGTTATAATTATAATGAATATATTTATATATAAAAAAAGGGGAAACTAGCACTATGAAAAAAGAAAATTTTAAACCTTTAAAAATGACACACAACTTTAAATTTGAACCCGAAGACACCTATGAAGAGAAATGCGCTAAAATACGCGCTCGCGTTGAGGAGTTGAAGGCTAAGGGCTACGGCGGTATTGTAACCAACATTGCATGGGGTGAGAATTATTTAAACGATCCCACCGAATTTGAGCTTATGAAGGAAAAGGTTCAAATCTGCAAAGAATTAGGCATGCGTTTGTGGATTTATGATGAAAACGGATATCCCAGCGGCATCGCAGGAACCAAAACCATAGAAAAAAAACCCGACTTTGAGGCTCGCGGTCTTGTAATGGTTTGGCACGTTATTGCCCCCGGTGAAAGTCTGACTCAGTCTTTGCCTCACGGTCACGAGAAGTTTATGGCAGCCATAAGCTATCAGATCGCAGGCGAAACCCCTACCGATGATGAACTTCTTACCCCCTACGCGCGTTATCAGGGTGATCCCGTAGAGTTCAAAAACGATACCGATACAAATCTTTTGTGCCTTGCATTCTACTCCAAACGTCTTTTTGAAGGTACCCATGCGCATAACAACAACGGCGGCAGCCGCCGTTATGTTGACGTTAGTAATCCTGAAGCAATTGCAGAGTTTATTAACAATACATATCGTCGCTACACCGAAGCCGTGGGTGAGTATTATTCTCCTGCTTTTGGTGATGATGGCGAAAACTCTATCGTTGAGGCAATCTTTACCGATGAGCCTTCCTACCAAGGTGTTTATATTAACGGATGGCAAACGCACAATATCGTTCACCCCATAGATGAAACCATTCCCCTTTACCCGGTAGTAAACTGGGGTAAAAACGTGGCTAACCGCTTTGCAAGTACCTATGGCTACCGTTTGGAAGATGAGCTTACCGCACTTTTCTTAGGTCATAGTGAGCATTTCTGCCAGGTCCGTCACGACTATCATCAGTTAATGAGCGATTTGAATGAGCTGGCGTTTTATGCACAGATTTCCGATTACTGCGCACAGGTTGGTCTTAACTTCTCAGGTCATATTTTGCTTGAAGACCAAATTACCTGGCACGTCATGTTTGAGGGCAACCTCTTCAATTTGCTTCGCCATATGCACATTACGGGTATAGATAACCTTACTTCTCTCCCCGAGGAGGTCTGGGGTATGGCGTTCACTCCCAAGCTTGCTCGCAGTATTTCCGAGCTTTACGGTCGCGGGCACTTAATGTCTGAGATATCCGGATTCAATCAGGGTGCTAACTTAGAATATATGGGTAGAATTACCCTTACAGATATGTACAACGCTCTTATGCTGCAGCTGGCGTTTGGTGTTGACATATTCGCTTCTTACTATCCCGACAACGATGTTGATGGCACCAAGAAGAAAATTATTGATGCCGTAACACTTGCAACCGAAGAAATCGCAGGTAAGCGTCTATCTGACACCTTGCTCTTGTACCCGATTGAAACGATGATGCGTCACCGTAAACCTTTATATCACAGCATTGAAATTTGCTACGAGCCGATCATTCGTGAGCAGGGTGACAACAGCTGGACAACGATGAAGGCTTGTGAGGGTGCCATGCTTGGCGCACAGTTTGCAATGCTTGACGCACAGCACAACTTTACATACATTGATGCTAATACTGCAAGCCATCAGGCCAAGGGTAAGTGGAAAAACTTTGTAGTGGGTGCTTGTGATGTTACTGATAAAACGCTGATTGCAATCAACCATTTGGCAGCGGGCGGAACGCAGATTATCTGGTATGTTCCCGAAGGTACTGAGATGTTTGACGGTGAATTTGCCAAGCTTCCCGCAGGTACAATCCGTGTGACTTCCGGAGAAGAGCTTGTTTCAATCCTCTGCCCCAACGGCACAGTGCTGACAGGCGATCACAAAGGCATTGCTATGGCAGAAAGCGATAAAGCGGTTCTGCTTGTTAATAAAGACAATGTTAAAAAGAAGGTTTGCTGGCACGGTGATTTTACAAGCATTATTGATGCTTATGAAGCGGCTTACGTAGCTATCGAAAAAGATGAAAGCGGCGTAAGCTTCACGATCGGTGAATATGCAGCTTATATTATCAAAAAATAAATGGCAACACCGATGCACAATCGGTGTTGAAAATAAGATCGGATATATAGATGAAAACTATTTTAAAAAGTCTTCGGGCGAACTGCAAGACGTTTTGACGGTTACCAATTCCATGGGCAGTCTTAACCTTATAAAGCTGGCTATTCCAATGTTTTTTGAGGTTATATTCAATTTTTTGATAGGCACCGTCAGCACGATTGTACTTAGCGGTTATTCAGACGACGCAGCTGCCGCAACCGGAATGGCCAGTATTGTCATGAATCTGTTTTCCATTCTCTTTACGGGAATTGCAGGTGGCTGCTCGGTGCTGGTCAGCAATTTAATAGGTGCTGAGCGTATTCGCAAGGCGAGAAGCGCTTGTTTATCGCTTATGCTACTGTTGGCAAATTTAGGTCTGGTATGTACTGGTGTGTTATGTTTAGGCGCGCCAAATATTGCAACTTGGATGAACCTAACCGGCGAAGTACACGGTATGGCGGTTGTTTATTTACGTGGACGTTCTTTAGAACTTGTATTTTTAGCCGGCTACTCTAT
>JAZUSN010000071.1:0-43163 GCA_045606785.1 Acutalibacteraceae bacterium
CCCGCAACCGAAGCGATAACACAAAGCGCCAGCATATAAAGATCGGTTTCTTTTATGAATTTCTGTATGCTTTGCATTCCATCACCTCACAATTTCAAAGAATTATCTGACAATATTATATCTCAGTATGAAAAAAATTACAAGTAATACTTTATATATTTGACAGCCTGTGTTATAATTTATCGGACAAAGGGTGAGAAGATATGAAGAGAAAAATAATTACCAACAGTCCCGAGTCTACACACAGTCTCGGAATCGCTCTCGGCGCGAAACTGCGTCGGGGTGATGTTGTTGCATATTTCGGCGGTCTGGGTATGGGCAAAACCGCCTTTACAAGAGGTATCGCAGAGGGTATGGGGCTTGACTGTCACGTCAGCAGTCCGACTTTTGCAATTGTAAATGTCTATGACGGCTCGCCCAAGCTCTGCCATTTTGATATGTACCGTATCGACGGTTGGGACGATCTGTGCACAACAGGCTTTTTCGAGTATCTCGAGGATGATGCCGTGCTTGCGGTTGAATGGAGCGAGAATATCGAAAATGTACTGCCCGATAACACTCTTTACGTGACAATTGAAAAAGGCGAAAACGAAACAGACAGAATTTTTACTTTTGAAGGGGATGAGCGGTTTGAAAATATTGGCGATTGAAAGCTCGGCTGTCAGCGCAAGTGCGGCTGTGTCGGATAACGGCAGAATTGTAAGTGAAAACTTTATCAATGCAGGGCTGACTCATTCTCAGACTCTTATGCCGATGGTGAAAAACTGTATGGATACGGCAGGCGTTTCGCTTGAGGATATCGACCTTGTTGCCGTTGCTCAAGGGCCCGGCTCGTTTACGGGCATACGCATCGGTATTGCTGCTGTAAAGGGTTTAGCCTTTGCGGGTAAGGAGTGCTGCGGTGTTTCAACGCTTGAGGCTATGGCATATATGCTCAGCGGAATTAACTGTGTTGCGCTGTGCGTTATGGATGCGCGTTGCTCTCAGGTCTATATGGCGATGTTTGATTGCGGCGAAAAGGTTGAAAGGCTGTGCGAGGATAAGGCGGTTATGATTACCGAACTGCCTGAAATGTTAAAAAATTTAAAAAAAGATGTAATTATACTTGGCGATGGCGCTGAGCTGTGCTATAATTACTTGAATAGCATCTGCGACAACGTGCGCCTTGCACCTGCTTCGTGCAGGTATCAACGTGCATCAGGCGTTGCACTTGCGGCAGAGTATGCCGGCTTACAGCGTGTATCGGCAGATAAGCTTACACCCGTTTACCTGCGTGTGCCGCAGGCTGAGCGTGAACTCAAAAAGAAAAGGAGTGCTGAATGATGATAGCTTTGGGAGCTGACCACGGCGGCTACGAGCTTAAAGAAGCAATTAAAAAACACCTCGACGAAAAGGGTGTTGAATACCGCGATTACGGTACTTTCACGGGCGAGGCAATCGACTACCCGATTATTGCCGAAAAGGTTGCGCTTGCAATCACGGGCGGCGAATGTGAAAGAGGAATCCTGTGCTGCGGTACAGGCGTAGGTATATCCATTGCCGCAAACAAGGTGAAGGGTATCCGCTGTGCCTGCTGTTCGGATTGCTTCAGCGCACATTACACAAGACTTCATAACGATGCCAACATTCTTGCAATGGGCGGCAGAGTTATCGGCGCAGGTCTTGCCTGCATGATGGTTGACACCTTCCTCGATACAGAGTTTGAAGGCGGCAGACACGCACGCAGGGTGGACCTCATTACAGAAATCGAAAACAAAAACTGATTTACTATTACTAAACTCAAACAGAAAGGAAGTGTACGGACAATGAAGGTTGTTCTCAAGCAGGATGTCAAGGGCCTTGGCAAGAAGGGTGAGCTTGTAAACGTTTCCGACGGTTACGCAAGAAATTTCCTCTTTGCAAGAAACCTTGCTTCAGAGGCTAATGCACAGGCTATGTCCGAACTTAAGAATAAAGAGCAGGCGGAGAAATACCGCATCGATACAGAAACCGCAAATGCAAAGGCTGATGCCGCTAAGATGGAGGGTAAAACAATAAAGCTCACCGCCAAGGCAGGTCAGAACGGCAAGCTTTTCGGCTCTGTTACGGCTAAAGAAATTTCCGCACAGCTCGAGAAGGAGCTTGGCGTAAAGGTTGACAAAAAGAGACTTGACGTTGACGATATCAAGGCCTTCGGCACTTACACCGTAAACGTAAAGCTCAACCACGGCGTAAAGGCTTCATTCTACGTTCAGGTTTGTGAATGATTGATTTTAAGTGAAAGGAGGGTGCAGTGTGGAGATAAGCACTCAGACCAACTATGACGGTATGAATATGCCCTACAGCCTTGAGGCGGAGCAGGCAGTGCTCGGTTCCGTGCTCAAAGATCCACGCTGTATGCCTACCGTTCAGACCGTACTCAAGGCAGAGCATTTCTATATGCCTCAGCACCGCGCTATCTATTCGGTAATGATGCTGCTTGATACAAACGCTCAGCCGATTGATCCGCTTGTAGTGCTTGAGCATCTCAAGCAGGACGGCGTATATGACGATGCAGGCGGTAAAACCTATCTTTATCAGCTTGCTCAGTCGGTGCCTTCGGTACAGAATGTCGATGTTTACGCAAAAATCGTGCGTGAAAAGTTTTACAAGCGTACTCTTATTACAACGGCGCGTGAAATTATCGACACCTCTATGAATGAAGATAACTCTGCCGACCTTCTTCTTGATTCGGCAGAGCAGAAGATATACAACATCCGACAGGGCAGGAGCACGGACGCTCCGTCTCGTGTGGATGACGTTATCAACAACGAGGTCCTCGAAAAGCTCAGAATTATTTCCGACCCTGTAGAGCGTGAAAAGCACAAGGGTGTACCCTCGGGCTTTGCTCTGCTCGATAAGTATATTTCGGGCTTCAATAAATCCGACCTTGTAATTATCGGCGCCCGTCCCGGTATGGGTAAAACAAGCTTTGCGCTCAACCTTGCACGCAATATGTCGGTTGTCGGCGGCAAAAAGATTGTTATGTTCTCGCTTGAAATGACCAAGGCACAGCTTGCAGAGCGTGTGCTTGCAACAGAGGCAAGGGTTGACGTCAAGAAAATGCGTTCGGGTGAGTTCGACGATAACGATTGGCAGCGTATCGGTGTTGCCGTCGGTTCGTTGGCAAACTGTAACCTTTTCTTTGACGATACCTCTACGATCACGGTTCCCGAAATGAAGGCGCGTATACGCCGTATGCGTGACGTTGACGCTGTTGTTGTTGACTATCTCGGTCTTCTCAAATCAGATAAGAATTTTGAGGGTCAGCGTGTTCAGGAGGTTTCCGATATCACAAGAAACCTTAAGCTTATGGCAAAGGATCTCAATATACCCGTTATAGCTTGTTCACAGCTTGCCAGAGTTACCGAAGGCAGAGGCAAGTCTCATAAGCCTATGCTGTCTGACCTTCGTGATTCGGGTTCTATCGAGCAGGATGCCGATATCGTTCTTATGCTCTACCGTCCGTTCTACTATATCAACGAGAAGGACGGTCCTCTTACCGAAGAAGATCTTGCAAAGAAGAATGAGGCAGAGCTTATTATTGCAAAGAACAGACACGGTCCGCTCGAAACAGTACCGCTTCATTGGAACGGTGCATTCACTCTCTTCTCAAATGCGGAGAAAACTCGTAATGAACCATAAAGTCAAACAAACGTCAGAGCGTCATCATATGCTTTCTCCGGGGGATACCGTTCTGGTAGCCCTCTCGGGCGGAGCTGACTCGATGGCGCTCCTTAATGTTTTATATGAGCTGAAAAACGAATATTCACTCACTCTCAAGGCTGCTCATTTCAACCACGGTATACGTGGTGAAGAGGCGATGCGCGATGAGAAATTCTGCGTTGATGTCTGCCGTGAAATGGGTGTCGAGCTGTTTGTCGGCAGGGCAGATGTTCCTGCACTTGCCCGGCAGGCGGGTATCGGCGTTGAGGAGTGCGGCAGACGCGAGCGATATGCTTTTTTTGCAAGCGTTGCACCCGAAGCCAAGGTTGCAACCGCCCATACGCTGTCCGACTGTGAGGAAACGTTTTTGTTCAATCTTGCAAGAGGCTCTTCGCTCAAAGGCCTCACTTCGATTCCACCCGTGCGTGACAATATAATCCGTCCGCTGATTGATTGTTCCCGTGCGGAAATTGAGGCATATTGCGAGGAAAAAGGAATACGCTATGTTACGGACAGCACAAATCTGTCCGATGAATACACAAGAAACAGAATAAGGCACAGCATTGTGCCGGAGCTGAAAGCGCTCAATTCTGCGTTTGATTCGGCATTTTCGCGGTGTGTGGATGCACTTCGTGAGGATGAGGAGCTGCTTGATATGCTCAGCAGCGCTGCACTCGAGCGTGCGGTCTTGCCGGAGGGGTATCTTGTCGGGCCGCTTGCTGAACTTCATCCGTCACTCAAGCGCCGTGCGGTTGCACGTATTATTTACAGCTTGAGCGGCGAGAGGGCGCAGGCGCACCATATCGAAGCGGTGTGCAAGCTGCTTGCAGACGGCGGAGACACTCAAGTCTGCGGCGGTGTTTCACTTCGCGTTGCCGACGGAATCCTCCGTAGGGTAGCGGCAGATTGCGGCGAATGGAGTGTTGATGCGGTGCAGGGAATCAACGAATTGCCTGCAGGAAACGTAAAAATTATGCTTTACTGTGAAAAAAACAGTATTTTAGTTAAAAATTTTAACAAACAGCTCTTGGATAATGCAATAAATTATGATAAAATAATTGGTAAGTTGCTTTTTAGTTCAATTCGCGAAGGCGACAAAATCCGTTTACGGGGTAGGGGAGTTACAAAACCTCTGCGTCGGATTTTCAACGAAATGCACGTTCAGCCCGAATTGCGTCACAGCGTACCCGTGTTGCGCGATGATGAAGGCGTGCTGTGGGTGTACGGTGTCGGCGTTGCGGAAAGAGCGGCTGTTGACGAAACTGTCGGCAACGTGCTTGTGTTAAGCTTTGAGCAGTAAATATACGTCCAACGGATTTGCAAAAATATATTCCGGGCATTTGCTTTAAAAGAATATTCAGGAAGGAGAAATAAGATGGACGCAAACAAGAAAAAAAAGTTGCGCACGGCGCTGATATATCTTATCATTCCCGTACTCATTATCGGTACCGTGTTCTGGTTCGCAACTACTTCATCAAGAAGTGAGAAAACCCGATACTACGAAATCGTTGCCAAATTCGAAGCAGGCAAGGTTACGGAGTACAGCCTTAATCTGAGCTCAGGTCTGCTCGTGTATATGGAGGAGGATAGTAAAGTTCCTCAGGAGTATACCGTTCCCAACGTTTCCATTTTTGTGGACGATATTCACCCGATAGTTACTGAGCACAACAAAAACCATGCCGATGCACCAATCAAGTACGACTATGAGCGAGGCAGCGAGAGCTCGTGGCTGCTCAATGTCCTGCCGACATTTATTTTGATGCTCGTGCTTGGCGGAATTATGTTCATAATGGTTCGCCGTATGAGCCAGAGCTTCAACAATGAAAACAACAAAACTCTCAGTTTCGGCAAGGCGCGTACCAAAAACGCCAAGGATGAAAAACGTAAGGCAAAGTTTGAGGACGTGGCAGGTGCCGATGAAGAAAAAGAGGAGCTTGCAGAAATCGTTGAGTTTCTCAGAAATCCCGCTAAGTTCAACGAGCTTGGCGCAAGAATTCCCAAGGGTGTGCTTCTTGTAGGCCCTCCCGGTACAGGTAAAACTCTTCTTGCAAGGGCTGTTGCAGGCGAGGCTGACGTTCCCTTTTTCTCGATTTCCGGTTCGGATTTCGTTGAGATGTACGTCGGTGTCGGCGCTTCCCGTGTACGTGACCTTTTTGATCAGGCCAAGAAGAATTCACCTGCAATCATTTTTATTGATGAAATCGATGCGGTCGGCCGTCACAGAGGCGCAGGTATGGGCGGCGGTCACGATGAACGTGAGCAGACGCTCAACCAGCTGCTTGTTGAAATGGACGGTTTCGGTGCAAACGAAGGCGTTATCATTATCGCCGCAACAAACCGCCCCGATATCCTCGACCCCGCACTTCTGCGTCCCGGCAGATTTGACCGTCAGGTAACCGTAAACTATCCTGACCTTGCAGGCAGAGAGGCTGTGCTCAAGGTTCACGCAAAGGGTAAGCCGCTTGGTCCCGACGTTGATCTTGCGGTTATCGCACGTTCAACAGCAGGCTTTACCGGTGCCGACCTTGAAAACCTTCTCAACGAGGCTGCTCTTCTTGCCGCAAGAAAGGATAAGAAGGCAATTACAATGAATGAAATCGAGGAAGCTACGGTCAAGGTTGTTGTCGGCACCGAAAAGAAGTCACACAAGATGACTGATAAAGAAAAGAAGCTGACAGCATACCACGAGGCAGGTCACGCTGTTGCAACCTTCAACCTCGAATCACAGGATCCCGTTCACGAGATTTCAATTATCCCCAGAGGTATGGCAGGCGGTTATACGATGTCTATACCTACAGAGGACAGAAGCTATACCACAAAGAAGGATATGCTCGATAATATCGTAACACTACTTGGCGGACGTGTTGCCGAAGCAATCATACTCGGCGATATTTCAACAGGTGCATCAAACGATATTCAGCGTGCAACAGAGATTGCAAGAGGTATGATTACAAAGTACGGTATGAGCGATGAGCTCGGCCCGATTGCTTTCACCTCAGGCAATAACGAGGTTTTCCTCGGCAGAGATTACGGTCAGACACGTAACTATTCCGAAAAGATCGCAAGCTCGATCGACGAGGAGATCAACGCTATCATCACGGGCGGCTACAAGCGCTGTGAAGATATTCTCAGAACGGATATTGATAAGCTTCACGCTGTTGCTCAGTATCTTATCGAGAATGAGAAGATGGACGGCGAAACCTTCAAGGCTGTTATGACAGGCACCTACGGTATGCCTGACGAGCCTGTAGCTGAAGAGCCTGCAGCTGAAGAACAGACAGAAGAATAAAAATTACGGTTTGCCGGCACGCCGCCAGAGGTAGTGTCGGCAAAATGCGGTATAAAGAGAGGTAAACAAATGCCTAAAAAAGCAGAATACGGAGTAGAAAGCATAACCTCGCTCAAGGGTGCGGACCGTGTACGTAAGCGCCCGGGCGTTATATTCGGCTCAGACGGACTTGAGGGCTGTGAGCACTCCATTTTTGAAATTATCTCAAACTCAATTGACGAGGCTCGTGAGGGTCACGGAGATAAGATTATAGTCACCCGTTTTACGGATGGCTCTGTTGAGGTGCAGGATTTCGGCAGAGGTATTCCTGTCGATTACAACCCGAAGGAGAAAAAGTTCAATTGGGAGCTTGTTTTCTGCGAGCTTTATGCAGGCGGTAAGTACGATACCAACGACGGCGGCAGCTATGAGTATTCGCTCGGTCTCAACGGTCTCGGTCTTTGCTCAACTCAGTATGCCTCAGAGTATATGGAGGCGGAAATCAAAACGGGCGGCTACCGCTACGAGCTTAAGTTTAAAAAGGGTAAGCCCTCCGGCAAAATGCTCAAAGAGGAGTATGCAAAGCGCGACACGGGCACACGCATCAAGTGGAAGCCCGACCTTGACGTTTTCACGGATATTGCCGTGCCGCTTGACTATTTTCAGTCAACACTCAAGCGTCAGTCGATCGTCAACCCCGGCGTACGTTTTATTCTGCGCAATCAGAAGGGAAATGCAAACTCATTTGAAACGTTTGAGTATCTCTACGAAAACGGTATAAAGGATTATGTTGACGAGCTGGGCGGCGAGAGTGCAATGAGTCAGACTCAGCTCTGGACGGCGGAGCGCGTAGGCCGTGACAGAGAGGATCAGAAGGATTATAAGCTCAAGATAAATGTTGCCCTGCGTTTTTCAAACAAGACACAGCTTAAGGAGTATTACCATAATTCAAGCTGGCTTGAGCACGGCGGCGCACCCGATAAGGCTGTAAAAAGCGCATTTGTTTCGCAGATTGATGCTTACCTCAAGCAAAGCAACAAGTATTCAAAAACAGACCCTAAAATAAGTTTTCAGGATATTGAGGACTGCTTGATTCTTGTTGTGTCCTCCTTCTCAACACAGACCTCGTACGAAAACCAGACTAAGAAATCAATCACAAACAAGTTTATCCAGGAGGCTATGACGGACTTCCTGCGTAAACAGCTTGAAATATATTTCATTGAAAACAAGCTTGATGCCGAGAAGATATGCGACCAGGTGCTCATCAATATGAGAAGCCGTGTCAAGGCAGAGAGCACGCGCCAGACTATCAAGAAAAATCTGCAAACAAGTAACGACATGGCAAACAGAGTGCAGAAGTTTGTTGACTGCAGAAGCAGAGACGTTACTATGCGTGAGCTGTTCATCGTTGAGGGTGACTCTGCATTGGGTGCCTGTAAGCAATCCAGAGACTCGGAATTCCAGGCAATCATTCCCGTCAGAGGTAAAATACTCAACTGTCTCAAGTGTGAGTATGAAAGGATTTTTAAGAGCGATATCATCACCGACCTTATCAAGGTGCTGGGCTGCGGTATCGAGGTCAAGGGCAAGGCCGCAAAGGATCTGTCTACCTTCAACCTTGATAATCTGCGTTGGAATAAGGTTATTATCTGTACCGATGCCGACGTTGACGGCTTCCAGATAAGAACGCTTATCCTCACTATGATTTACAGACTTATGCCTACTCTAATCGAGAAGGGATATGTCTTTATCGCGGAATCTCCGCTTTATGAGATTACCTACAAGGATCAGACCTGGTTTGCCTACACAGAGAAAGAAAAGGCAGACGTGCTCGCAGAGCTTGAGGGTAAGAAATTTACCATTCAGCGTTCTAAAGGTCTTGGTGAAAACGATGCGGATATGATGTGGCTCACTACGATGAATCCCGCAACACGACGCCTTATCAGAATCGAGCCCGATTTTGCAGAGGCAATGGCAGAAAAATTTGATCTTCTGCTCGGCGATAACCTTGCCGGCAGAAAACAGTATATTGCGGAAAACGGTCACCTTTATATCGATATGGCCGACGTAAGCTGAGAAAGGGGAGTGTGTTTAATTGGCAAGAAAAAAGCCCGAAAAACAGCCTAAGGCTGAAGTGAATCCGAATGCACATATCCTCGGTGCTGGTGAGGTTGTAAATCAGCGCATTACAGATACGCTCGAAATCAACTATATGCCCTATGCAATGAGCGTTATTATGTCCCGTGCGATTCCCGAAATTGACGGCCTTAAGCCTGCTCACCGTAAGCTCCTTTATACAATGTATAAGATGGGCCTGCTTAACGGTGCGAGAGTAAAGTCGGCTAACATTGTCGGCCGTACAATGCAGCTCAACCCCCACGGTGATGCCGCTATTTATGATACAATGGTGCGTCTTTCCCGAGGCTATGAGGCTCTGCTTCATCCGCTTGTTGACTCAAAGGGTAACTTCGGTAAGGCGTATTCACGTGATATGATGTGGGCTGCCTCACGTTACACCGAGGCAAAGCTTGAGTCTATATGCTCCGAGCTTTTCGGCGATATTGATAAGGATACCGTTGATTTTGTTGATAACTACGATAACTCTATGAAGGAGCCGACACTTCTGCCGGTTTCTTTCCCGAGTGTGCTTGTCAATGCAAATACGGGTATTGCCGTCGGTATGGCAAGTTCAATCTGCTCATTCAACCTTGAAGAAATCTGTAACACCACGGTAGAGCTTATCAAAGATCCCGATTTTGACGTTTCCGAAACCATCAAGGCTCCCGATTTTATCGGCGGCGGTCAGATTATCTATAACCGCGATGAGATGGATAACGTAATCAGAAACGGCAGAGGCAGCATCAAGGTCAGAGCAAAATATAAGTACGACAAATCAAATAACTGTATCGACGTTTTTGAGATTCCTCCCACCACAACAGCGGAAGCTATAATCGATAAAATGATCGAGAAGTTCAAGGCGGGCTCACTCAAGGAAATCAGCGACGTGCGCGACGAAACCGATAAAAACGGCCTTAAAATCACGATCGACCTCAAGCGCGGCGTTGACCCGGATAAGCTTATGCTCAAGCTTTATAAGCAGACGCCTATGGAGGATACCTTCTCCTGTAACTTCAACGTTCTTATCGCAGGTATGCCTCAGGTGCTCGGTGTAAAGGATCTTCTTACAGAGTGGATCGCATTCCGTACGGAATGCGTGCGCCGCAGAACCTTCTACGATTTGCAGAAGTGCCGCGACAGGCTGCATTTGCTGCAGGGACTTCAGAAGATACTTCTCGATATTGATAAGGCGATCAGTATAATTCGTAACACCGACGAAGAAAAAGAGGTTGTTACAAACTTGATGATAGGCTTTGGTATTGACGAAATTCAGGCTGAGTACGTTGCGGAAATCAAACTCCGCCACCTCAACCGTGAGTATATCCTCAAGCACACCAAGGATATTGAGAGCCTTACCGATACCATTAAGGATCTTGAAGAAATCCTCGCAAAGGGTCAGCGCGTCAAAAAGATAATAATTGCCGAGCTTCAGAATGTTGTAAAGAAATTCGGCAAACCCAGACGCAGTGAGATCATCTACCAAACAGAGCTTGATGAGGATGAGGTGGAAGAGCCTGTATCAAACGAACCTGTTCACCTCTTTATTTCGCGTGAAGGCTACTTCAAGAAGATTACTCCGCTCTCACTTCGTATGAGCGGTGAGCAGAAGGTCAAGGAAAACGATGAAATAATCGCTGCCTACGACACAACTAATGACGTTGAGCTGCTCTTCTTCACAAACAAGCATCAGGTGTATAAAGCAAAGGCTGATGATTTCGAGTTTACTAAGGCGAGTGTGCTTGGCGATTACGTCCCCTCAAAGCTCGATATGGAGCCCGAAGAAACTGTTGCCTATATGGCTCTGCTCAAGGAGTACAGCGGCAATATGCTCTTCTTCTTTGAAAACGGCAAGGTTGCAAAGGTAGATATATCTGCTTATGCAACAAAGACCAACCGCAAAAAGCTCATCAAGGCATTCTGCGATAAGTCTCCGCTTGTTTCGGCTTTATATCTTCAGCAGGATACAGAGCTTGTGCTGATTTCAAGCGCAGGCAGGCATCTGCTCTTCAATACGGCAGTCATCTCTTCAAAGACGACTAAGGATACTCAGGGTGTAGCCGTGTTCACGCTCAAAAAAGGACAGCGACTTATGACTGTCAGACCTTACGTTGAGGGTGAGTTTGCCAAGCCCTACCGCTACCGCACAAAGAATCTTCCTTCAACCGGAGCACTCCTGAGTGCGGAGGACAGCGGCGAGCAGATGACACTTATATAATGTTTATGTAACTGTTAAAGCAGGCTTCCCCGCCGTTAACAGCTGACGGGGAAAGCCGATGCAAACGCAGAAATAAACTCAACTTTGTCCGTCTACAGTATTTTGACCGAAGCTTTTTTGTATATGCGATGAAATAATTCCCATATATTTTGCTTAAATTTTAAAAAAGTGTTGCAAAATCTGAAAGTATGTGGTAGAATACTCGAGTATCAAAACGGAAAATGTTATATCTATCTTAAAAGAAAGGGTAAATCGTTCTGCTTTTGCAGGCGTTATGGTGGTTATTATGGCATGGTATGAAATCGTATTTGGCGCAGTTCTTATTGTTCTCTCAATTGTTGTTACAGCACTCGTTCTCCTTCAGGAGGGTAACTCACAGGGTCTTTCCGGTGCAATTGCCGGCGGTGCTGAAACATTCTTCGGTAAGAACAAGGGCCGCACAATGGAAGCAAAGCTTGTCAAGCTCACAAAGATTCTCGGTGTCGGTTTCTTTGTAGTTGCTCTTGCTGCAAAGATCATTATCACAATATTCTGATCAACCCAAAGTTATACAGCTGAGGTCGCAAGATCTCGGCTGTTTTTTTATTATATATCGCTTGACTATTTTTTTCGATGTGCTATCATTACTGGTATATGTTTAAATGATCCGAGGTTAATTCTTATGTGCGCAAATCCCGTAACAGCAATTATAGTCGGCGGAGGTCACCGCTCGTTTACTTATGCAGAGCTTGCTTTGCAGAAACCCGAAAAACTTAAAATTGTCGGAATTGCAGACCCTAACCCTTACCGTTGCGAAAAGGCAAGGAAGATGTTCGGCTTCCCTGCGGAAAACTGCTTTTCAAGTGCTGAAGAGTTGGCGGCAGTACCGAAGTTTGCCGATGCCGTAATCAACGGCACGATGGATCATCAGCACGTTGAAACGGCAATTCCTCTGCTTGAGGCAGGCTATGATATGCTTCTTGAAAAGCCCTTTGCCGTTAATATGGAGGAGCTTGAAAGGCTTGTCAGTACCGTTAAGAAATATGGCAACAAGGTTATGATATGCCATGTGCTTCGCTACACACCGTTTTATATCGCAATCAAGGAGCGTGTGCTTGCAGGCGAAATAGGCGATATAATCAGCATCAATACTTTTGAGCACGTCAGCTATCACCACGCTTCAACCTCTTACGTCAGAGGTAAGTGGAGCAGACAGGCGGAGTGCAAAACCTCTATGCTGCTTGCAAAGTGCTGTCACGACCTTGATATTATGATGTGGATGATGGGCGGCGATAAGCCTAAAACAGTTTCAAGCTGCGGCTCGATCTTCCAGTATAAGCCGGAAATGGCACCGCAGGGCGCAGGCACAAAGTGCCTTGTTGACTGCCCTCACGTTGATACCTGCCTTTATTCCGCAAAGCGTATTTATATAGACCATCCCGACAGATGGGAGTTCTACGTCTGGTCAGCGCTTGAGGATAAGGAGAATGCGACGATTGAGGATAAGATCAATCTTCTCAAGGGCGACAGCCCCTACGGCAGGTGTATCTTCAGGTGCGATAATGACGTTGTAGACCATCAGAGCGTTATGATTAATTTTGAAAGCGGTGCTACAGGCACACACAATATGATTGCAGGTGCCGCAAGACCGCTGAGAAGAATCGAGATAGTCGGCACAAAGGGCGAGATCTACGGTGAGTTTGAAAACAGCGAGATTCACGTTGCTAAAATCAATCCCGAGCCGGGTAAGGCATATGACGAAGAACTTATCGACCTGTCCGCTTTCGTCGAGGGCGGCGGTCACGGCGGCGGAGATTTAGGCCTTGCAGAGGATTTTGTTAACTACGTTCAGGGCGGAGAGCCGTCAATTTCCTGCACGTCGATCTTTGATTCGGTTGCAGGCCATAAAACAGTATTCCTTGCAGATATGTCCCGCGAAAACTCAAGCGCCGCAATGAAATATTAAGAGGTAAACACCGTATGGTAACAAATAAGAAAAAAGCTATGGGCGGCAATATCGCGCTCTTGCTTGCTGCTGTCATCTGGGGTACGTCGTTCGTTGCCCAGGATGTCGGCATGGAGCACGTTGAGGCGTTCACCTACAACGGCATACGTATGCTTATGGGTGCTGCCGTGCTGCTGCCGCTGATACTGTTTATGCAGTTGAAGAAGCGTAAGAGCGATACGCGTACCGTGCAGCAGAAGAAAAAGGACGCAGCCGTTCAGATCAAAAGCGGCATAATCTGCGGTCTGATTCTTTTCTGCGCAAGCAATCTTCAGCAGTTTGCTTTCAATTATATCCCCGAGGGTGCTTCGGGCAAAATCGGCTTTATTACGGCGCTTTATATGCTGCTAGTGCCTATATTCGGTTTGTTTCTCGGGCAGAAGCAGCGCCTTCTCGTGTGGCTTGCTGTTATAATGGGCTGTGCAGGTGCTTACCTTCTGTGTGTTGATTCTGCGATGACGATAGGTGTCGGCGAGCTGCTTACACTCGGCTGTGCCGTATTCTTTGCAATACATATTCTTTATATCGACAGCGTTACCGATAAGGTTGACGGAGTTATCCTTTCCGCAACGCAGTTCTTCGTTGTCGGTATATTGTCCGTGGTATGTATGTTTATCTTTGAAACACCGCGTATTGCAAACATTAACACCGCCATTATACCGATTCTTTATTCGGGTGTAATGAGTAGCGGTGTTGCTTATACTTTGCAGATCATCGGCCAGAAGCACACCAACCCTGCCATTGCCTCGCTGCTTATGTGCCTTGAGTCGGTGTTTGCCGTGCTTGCAGGCTGGATGTTACTCGGCGACAGCCTTGAGGTGCGTGAGTATATCGGCTGTGCGGTTATGTTCGCGGCAATAATTCTCACCAACCTCCCCGAAAAGAAGAAGTGAATTTCAGCAAAGAGCAGCTTTATGCTGCTCTTTTTTGCTTGTTGCAAGCAGGGTTGATTCCCATTTATTATTTATTAAAAATTATTAAGATATGTTTTGACTATTGCCTTTTGTGACATTATTTGATAAACTATAAACTAGGATTTTATGATTATTGAGAGGTAGGGCGCTTTGAATAAACGCTATGATGGGTGCCTTATCTGCACCGATATGGACGGTACGCTGCTCACAACCGATAAGGAGCTCAGCCGTGAAAATGCCGAGGCGATAAAACGCTTTCAGCGCGGCGGCGGTCTTTTCACCGTTGCAACCGGCAGATACTGGGATTTCGTGAACGATTACAAGCATGTTTTCGTTC
Organism: Acutalibacteraceae bacterium; assembly: GCA_045606785.1. Classification (GTDB taxonomy): domain Bacteria; phylum Bacillota; class Clostridia; order Oscillospirales; family Acutalibacteraceae; genus UBA8612. The sequence goes on from JAZUSN010000071.1 coordinate 14,521, forward strand.
CCAATACATACGTAATCTCGCTCAACGGCTGTGTCATATCAGAGTACGGCAGCGAAAAAATAATCCGATATGCCCAAATGGATAAGTCCTGTTTTGACGAGGCTCAGCTTGTCTTTGACAGCTGTCCGCAGCTTACGATGCTGCTTGTCAACACAACGCAGGGCTTTGTGCCGATTAAAAGAGGTGAAACGGAAAAATTAAAAGAAATTGAAATCAGCGGTGAAAACAGAATTTTTAAAATGACCTATATGTCTTTGCCCGGTGAAGAACTCACCGAAGAGACACGGGCGTTTTTCGTGCCCTTTTCAAAGGGCAGATACAACTGCGAGCGAAGCTGGCCGGGCGGTATGGAATACTATCCGCTCGAGGGCGGCAAGCACAATGCGGTCACGTGGCTCAAGCAGTATACCCGCTCCGACAAGCTTATCTGTGTGGGTGATTACGAAAACGATATCACTATGCTCAGATGTGCCGACGTGGGTGTTGCTGTCAGCAATGCGCTTGATAGTGTGCGTGCAGCGGCAGATGTGACGGTATGCTCAAATGATGAGCACGCGATTGCGGCTCTTATCGAGAAACTATAAAACTTCTTTTGAGGGAGAAAGATTATGAATACTGTTAAAGATTATTTCTCAAGAATCAAATCAAATGCAAAAACGTGGGAGATCATATGGTGGTGGATTTTCCGCTGCATTATGATCTTCGGTATTGCAGATACGGTTTTTGGCATTACGGAAGTAGGAAAAACCGCTGATTCCAATCAGTGGAAACAGATGTGTGCAAACCTTGTCGGTATGTTCGCTTGGGAGATCTGTATGGCAATGAGCAAAAAGAACTTTATGCGCTATCTGCCGTCATACATCCAGGATATTTCCGTTTTAGGCTTCTTTATGGCATCCTTCGGCGGTGCGTATCTCAACCTTTATTACAGCTTCCAGTTTTACGATCTTATTTTCCATATCTTCGGCGGTGCGGCAGGCGCTCTCTTCGGCTATGAGGCTCTTGTTGCTATGCAGCACCGTGATAAGGTCAGAAGCCACGTTCCCTTTGTCGTAATTGCGGCTTTCGGCTTCTCCTTTATCTGCGGTAACGCTTGGGAAATTGTTGAATTTGTTCTCGACCAGTTCTTCGGCTCCGATGCTCAGCACTGGTGCCGTGAAGCAGCAGAAAAGGCTGCGCAGGATTACGGTAATGACTTCCTTGCAAATCCTCACATAATCGACCATGTTGCCCCTGTTATGGGTGACGGCTGGACTGCTGAAACATACCAGATCCGCTGGGCACTTATGGACACAATGGAAGACATCGTCTGCAACACGATCGGTGGCGCAATCGTATATGTAGTTCTCCTCGTTTGGCCCTACCATCACACAGGTAAGAACAATGTTAATAACCTCTATACAGACATCGTTGCAGAGAAAAAGTCAGCTAAAAAGGAAACTGTAACAAAATGACAGATATAAAAGCCTTCCTCGAAAACGCAGGCAGGGTAGTGCCTACACAGCGTCAGCTTATGCATATGAAGGAAACGCCTTTCTATGCCTTCATCCACTTCAGCCCCAACACGTATACGGGGCTTGAATGGGGTACGGGCGAGGAAGACCCTGCGATTTTCAATCCGACAGAGCTCGACTGCGACAGTTGGGTTGAAGCAATCAAATCAGCAGGTATGAAGGGCGCTGTTATTACAGCAAAGCATCACGATGGCTTCTGCCTGTGGCAGACTCAGACCACGGAGCACAGCATCAAAAACAGCCCTTACAAAAACGGCAAGGGTGACATTGTACGCGAGCTTGCCGATGCGTGCCGCAAAGGCGGAATAAAATTCGGCTTTTATCTCTCACCCTGGGACAGAAACAGCAAATACTACGGTACTGATAAATACAACGATTTTTACCGTGCACAGCTCACGGAGCTGCTGACAAACTACGGCGAGATTTTCCACGTCTGGTTTGACGGTGCCTGCGGTGAAGGCCCCGACGGCAAAAAGCAGGTTTACGATTTCGAGTCGTACTTTGAGCTTGTCCGTAAATACCAGCCCGATGCTACAGTTTTTAAGGATGACGGTCCCGATATCCGCTGGTGCGGTAATGAGTCGGGAAGCGTGCGTGCTGCGGAGTGGGCTGTTGTGCCCTACGAGCTTTGTGGCTTCTGTCCGAAGCAGACCGAGGGCAGGCTGCTCGACGGTGAGCTTAATAACGCCTATAACAGCGATAAGGATATAGGCTCGTTTGATAATATTGCTTATTCGCAGGGGCTTGTATTCTGTCCGTCGGAGATTGATATGTCGATTCGTCCGGGTTGGTTTTATCATCCCGAGGAAGAACCGCATTCTCTTGAAAGGCTTTTCAGAACGTATATAAATTCAGTCGGCGGCAACGCTGCCTTCAATCTCAACATTCCGCCTATGCCAAACGGCAGGTTTGATCCGCGCGATATCGCAAGGCTCAAGGAGCTTGGCGATAAGATCCGAGCAAGCTTTGGCGAAGACCTTTGCCAGGGTGCAACTGTTACCCGTACTGCTCTCGGCCCGACTCAGTGTGAGTACCTCGTTGAGCTCGACGGTGAGAAAAACATCAGCTTTTTCGAGCTTGAGGAGGATATTGCAAAGGGTCAGCGCGTTTCATCATTCCGTATCTGCAGCCGCAGAAACGGAATTTGGGAGCGTGTTTATTCGAATTATTCGACAATAGGCTTCAAGCGGATCATTGAAGAGAACGTACGCTGTGATGCTTTCAAGGTTATTGTTGAGGCGTCAAGAGGCGAGGCGCTCATCAGCAAGATTGCCGCATATTAAGGAGAAAGTTATGATACCCGAGCTTAGTTTTGAATATCTTTTAGGTGCTGTTCCTATCGGCGGCAAGGCGAATATATATTTCGGCTCAGTTGCCCTCAAGGAAAACAGCGGTGTTTTCGACGATCAGTTCCGCTACAGACTCACCGTTTCCGCTTCAGCTGAAGGGGAGAATGAGGTTGCGGCAAGCTACTATATCGGCTGGCAGTCGTATGACAATGCCGATAAAGAGAAGATGGTTGAAAAGAAATTTCCTGCAGATGATGACGGTGCGGCTGCCGCTTGTGCCTGGCTTCGTGAGGAATTGGCAAAATACACAAAAGAATAATTCAATATCAATTAAAAAAATACGAAAAAACACTTGCTTTTTAGTTTGCAATCTGTTAATATAACTAATGTTCGTTTAGTTAAAGTTTATCTTAAGGAGGTGCCGCAAATGGCAAAATGTGAATTCTGCGGTAAGAACGTTACATTTGGTATCAAGGTATCGCACTCACACAGACGTTCAAACAGAACATGGAAGCCCAACATCAAGCGCGTTAAGGCTGTTGTAAACGGTTCACCCAAAAGGGTATACGCTTGCACTCGTTGCATTCGTTCCGGTAAGGTTACACGTGCTGTCTGATGCAGATTTGATTGATTTAGAGACTGTCGCTTAACGGCAGTCTCTTTTTCATTTATATTGACAATATTCAAAACAAGTTGTAATATAAATTTAGGTACATACTCAATAAATCTTTAAAGGAGAATTAACTATGAAATACTGTCAGTCTTGTAATCATCCTATGAGCGACGACGCTGCTTTCTGCGGCAATTGCGGCACAGCGTGTGCACCTGCACAGGCACCCGTTCAGCAGGAACCCGTTCAGCAGGAACCCGTTCAGCAGCAGGCTCCCGTATATGCTCCTCCCGTTCAGTCTCAGCCCGTATATGCGCCGCCGGTTCAGCAGGAGCCTGTATACGCTCCTCCGGTTCAACCTCAGCCCGATCCCGATCCCTACGATATCAACGTAACACATAAGGGTTTCTGGTCTCTCGGCTTCTTCTTCGGTATTGTCGGCCTGATTCTTTACTTTGTTCTCAAGCCCACTAAGCCCCGCCTTGCCAAGAGTGCACTCAAGGGCTTCATCGCAGGCATAATTGTGGCAGCTGTATTTTTAACAATTTACATCATCGGAATTGTTGCGGCAATGATGATGTAATATTTCGTTTCTCAAAAGCCTTCCTTGCGGGAGGCTTTTTTATTTTTTATAATCATTGTATATTACTTAATATTTTGATATAATGTGTTAAATAGTTATAAAAGGAGGTAAACCGATGAAATTTCTTTTGGTTACAGACCTTCATTATTCGGATAAACCGGTGGGTGACAACAACCGTTACCATGATATGTCGCTTGGTAAAGTCAGAAACGCAATAGAAAATTATTCGGACGGCTGTGAGTTTATTGTCTGCCTTGGCGATATAGTAGACAGCTTTGACGGATACAAGCCTCAGACTCAGGGCCTTACAGAAATGCGAGAGATGCTTGACGGATTCGGCATCCCTTTTTATCCTACTTTCGGCAATCACGATACGGCGCTCGATAAGCGCGAGTTTATGCGCCTTATCGGTATGCAAGGCAGATATTACTCATTTGAAACGGATGAATATCTCTGCCTGATGCTTGACAGCTCAATGAACTCCAAAGACGAGCCGTACCCCGAAAAAGAGATTAAATGGACGATGTGTTTTGTTGACGATGAGCAGCTTTGCTGGATGAGAGAAAAAATTGCATCATCCGAAAAGCCGGTTGTTGTTATGACTCACGCCCTTGTGTCGCAAGGTGACACAGATGACGAAGACCATATAATCATCAACGCCGACGAAATAACAGATATACTTTTTGAGTATGAAGAAAAGATTGCTGCTGTATTCTGCGGACACTATCATGCGGGTCACAGTGCAAAAATCGGCAACATACCGTACGTTGTTTTCAAGGCTCTTTGTATGGGCACTGCAGTTACCTGCGCGGTTGTCGAAATCAATGACGGCAAAGTAAAAATTACAGGCTACGGTGACGAGCCTTCAATAGAAATCAACAGATAAGGAGAATAACAATATGCAGTTTAAAGCTTACCACAAAGACCTCGAATCACTTCACGTCGGTTGTGAAGCCCCCCGTGCATATTTTGTGCCCTTCAGTAATGAAGCTGATGCCGTTTCTCTTGACAGAGACGGTTCTGACAGATTCCTCAACCTCTGCGGTGAGTGGAATTTTAAATTCTATAACAGCTTTGAAGATATCGAAGAGGATTTCCTTGAGCAGAGCTTCAATGAAACAATAACCGTTCCTCTTTGCTGGCAGCTTCTCCTCGACAGAGGCTACGACGTTCCTCTTTATTCAAACCTCAAATATCCTTTCCAGCTTGATCCTCCTCACGTTCCCGATGAAAACCCCTGCGGTCACTACAGCAGAAGCTTTGTTCTGCCCGAAAATTTCAGCGATAAGGTTTTCATAAACTTTGAGGGTGTTTCTTCCTGCTTCTATCTTTTTGTCAATAAGCAGTTTGTCGGCTACAGCCAGGTCAGCCGCTGCACAAGTGAGTTTGACATTACCGATAAGCTCGTCAGTGGCGAAAACCGCATTGACGTTCTTGTTGTCAAATGGTGCGACGGCTCATACCTTGAGGATCAGGACTGTTTCCGTCTGTCAGGTATTTTCCGCGAGGTATATCTTCTCAGCCGCGACAGTAACTGTGTGCGCGATTTCTATGCACGTGTGGACGTGAACGAATCTCTTGATTCAGCTTCCGTTACGGTTGAAACCGAGCTTTACGGTCAGACCGACGTTACGTATAAGCTCCTTTCACCTGCAGGTGATGAAATTTACTGCGGCAGCGACAGCGTAATAAACGTCGATGCTCCAATTCTCTGGAATGCGGAAGATCCTAAGCTTTATACTCTTGTTATTTTTGCAGGCAATGAAGTAATCGCCCAGAAAATAGGCTTTAAACGCCTTGAGATAAAGGGTGCCGTTGTTTACCTCAACGATAAGGCGGTCAAGCTTTGGGGCATAAACCGCCACGATTCCAGCCCGACAGGCGGCTATACTGCAAGTATGGAGGAAATGCTCGAGGATCTCTACATCCTCAAGCGTGCAAACTGCAACTGCATCCGTACTTCTCACTATCCCAACGACCCGAGATTTGTCGGCCTTTGCGATGAACTTGGCTTTATGCTTGTTGATGAGGCAGATATCGAAACTCACGGTATGGGCTTTGAATACCGCGATACGTGGGATTGGATGCGCTGGTCAATGCTCTCTACTGTTGATGAATGGGAGGCAGCATACGTTGACCGCGCGGCAAGACTTTTTGAGCGTGATAAAAACCACGCCTGTGTTGTTATGTGGTCACTCGGCAATGAATCGGGCTGCGGTAAGAATCACAGAGCAATGGGCAAGTACATAAAGAGCCGCGACAGCAGAGCTATTGTTCACTATGAAAACTCTCACCTTGAATTCAAGGCAGTGCCCGAGGGGGAGAATTTTGCCGATATCTCCGATGTTGAGAGCAGAATGTATGCCGAGCTTGATTATACAGAGAAATATCTCAACAATAATCCTGCAAAGCCCTTCTATTTCTGCGAGTATGTTTGCTCATATTCTACCGGTAATATCTTCGGCCACGTCCGCCTTGCAGATAAGTATGACAGTCTCTTCGGTATGTGTATCTGGGAGATGAACGACCATTCGATTGCTGTTAAAAACGGCGATAAGACGGGCTACCGCTATGGCGGCGACTTCGGTGATTATCCGAATGATGAGGATTGCTGCATTGACGGTCTTGTCTTTGCCAACCGTGAGCTTCGCCCCGGTTACTTTGATATGAAGCGTGCATATCAGCCCTTCACAACTACATATAAAAACGGCGCTGTTACAATATTTAACAAGCGTTACTTCACGTCACTTGACGATATGGCTCTTGTATGGAGCATTGTCTGCGACGGTGTTGAGATAAAGAGTGGTAAAGTAGAAACACTTGACATTTCTCCCCGTGAAAGTGCAGAGCTCAAGCTGTTTGAAAGAGAGAATCTTAAGGGCAATTGCCTGCTTAATCTCTCTTTTGTCAGCAAAAATGATGAAGTATGGGCAGAAAAAGGCTATGAAATTGGCTTTGAGCAGTTCGAACTTGCAACAGCTGTAAAGGGATGTGCCTTTATAGGCTCGGGGCTCGAAACAGAGGATAGCAGACGTTATCTTACAGTAAAAACAGCAACAAGCACACTTGTTTTTGATAAATCCTACGGTGCACTCAAGCAGATTATCCAGAATGGCAAAAATATTCTTGCTGAGCCCGTATGCGTTGAAACCTGGTTTGCACATTGGAAGAATATTACAGGCGAAGCAAATGACGGTCGCAGCGCAGGTCTTGACAGAATTACACAGAAAACATACTCCTGCACGGTTGAGCAGGATGAGTATAACGTGAAAGTTATCTGCGACGTTTCAATCGGCGGTCCGAGTGTTATTCCCGTGCTCAAGGGTAAGCTCACTTACAGCGTTACGGTTGACGGTGCTGTCAAAATCAGCTTTGCAGGCGATAAGAATCCGCTAGCGCCTGCTCTTCCGAAGTTCGGATTCCGTTTGGTGCTCGATAAGGCGTATGACAATATGCGCTTCTACGGTCTTGGCCCCGGTGAAGCTTATGCGGACAGAATGGAAGCATCAAGAATTGGCCTTTACGGTATGAAGGTAAAGGATAATTTTGTTCACTACGTCCGTCCGATGGAAAACTCTGCTCACGCAAAAACACGTTTCGGTACGCTTTGCGACGAAAACGGTGACGGTGTAATGGTATATGTCAAGGATGTAAACGGCTTCTACTTCAATGCAACACACTTCAAGCCCGAAATGCTCGAGGCTGCAAAGCACGATGATGAGCTTGTTGCGCTTGACGAGGTCGTTGTAAATGCGGATAAGCATATTATCCCTGCAGGCGGTCATGGCGGAGAAAATTACTACGACAAGGAAGAGCCTGCACGTGTGTGGGATGACAGCCGAGTTGAGTTTGAAATCAATGTCCGCTGCATAGATAAAGACACAAATCCCTTTGATTTTGTTTGAGGAAAATATGACTAACAGAGAAAGAATGCACAGCGGTATGCTTTATTACCCGAGCGGTGATGACGTTATGACTGAGCAGCTTGAATGTCTTGATAAGCTTTATGATTTTAACCTCACACGTCCGAGTGAGCTTGATAAGCGTTCTGCAATGCTCAAGGAGATGTTTGCCGAAATAGGGGAGGACTGCTACATTGAGCCTCCCTTCCACGCAAACTGGGGCGGTCACCACGTTCATTTCGGTAAGGGCGTTTATGCGAATTTCAACCTGACTATGGTTGATGATACGCATATTTACGTCGGCGATTATACGATGTTCGGTCCGAACGTTACTGTTGCAACTGCAGGTCACCCGATTGACCCCGAGCTTCGTTCAAAGGCTTATCAGTACAATATGCCCGTACACATCGGCAGAAATTGTTGGCTCGGTGCAGGTGTTGTTGTGCTGCCCGGTGTGACAATTGGTGACAACAGCGTAATAGGCGCAGGCAGCGTTGTTACAAAGGATATTCCGTCAAACGTTGTTGCTGTCGGCAATCCGTGCAGGGTACTGCGTGAAATAAACGAGCGCGACAAAGAATACTATTTTAAGGACAGAAAAATCGATGCCGAGTTACTTAAGAGTGTGAGAGACGGCGATTGACTGAAGGATAGTTATGTGGAATTTTGAGTTCTTTATGAAAAGCATAATGCTCGGTGTGGGTCTTGCGATGGATGCGTTTTCCGTGTCTCTTGCAAACGGACTGAATGAGCCTGAAATGAAAAAGCCGAAGATGGCAGGCGTTGCCGGAATGTTCGGCGTGTTTCAGGGGCTTATGCCGTTGATAGGCTGGGTATGTATACATACTGTGGTTCAGTATTTCAGCGCGTTTGAAAAGCTGATTCCGTGGATTGCGCTTGTGCTGCTGCTTTATATCGGCGTCAAGATGCTGATAGACGGCATAAAGTGCAAGGGGTGCGAGAGCGAGGAAAAGCCTGCCGTCGGCATAGGTATGTTGCTGATGCAGGGCATCGCAACGTCGATTGATGCTCTGTCCGTCGGCTTTACAATTGCCGATTACAATCTAACGCAGGCAGCCGTGTGTGCGGCGCTTATCGCCGCGGTAACCTTCCTTATTTGCCTTTGCGGTATTCTCATCGGCAGGAAGTTCGGCACAAAGCTTTCGGGCAAAGCATCAATTTTCGGCGGTGTAATTCTTATTGCAATCGGTATTGAAATTTTTATAACGGGAATCTTCTGATAAAGAAAACCGCACATCGTGATGATGTGCGGTTGCTTTTTTATTTAACGTTTTTGCCGAATCTTTTAATCTTCTGCGTTGTTGTCTTTTCAAGTGCTGAGGAAAGAATCTCAACAATTTTGATATGCTTGTAGTTGGGAATTTTGCTGTTTACTGTCTTGATTGCGCTCTGAACAGCTTTTCTGATTTCGTCTTCCGAGGGCTTCTTGTTGCCGAGCTTCTCCTTGAGGTATTCAAGGTTCGGGAAAATCTTTGCTTTTACGAAGGTTTCTCCGTTTTCTTCGGAAGCGTAAACAAGTGCTTCGCCAACCTCGGGGCATTCGGAAAGTCTTGTCTCAAGCTCTTCGGGGTAGATGTTCTTTCCGTTTTCTGTTACGATAACGTTTTTGATTCTGCCCTTGATATAAAGGTCGCCGTTTTTATCAAGGCAACCGAGGTCACCTGTGCAGAACCAGCCGTCACGGAATACAGCTTCGGTTGCTTCGGGGTCGTTGTAGTAGCCGAGCATAATGTTGTCGCCGCGTGCAAGAATCTCGCCGACGCCCTCATCGTTGGGGTCGTCGATTTTAAGCTCAACGTCGGGAATTGCAGGGCCTGTTGAAGCCTTGTTAAGGTGGAAATCGTTGTTACCTGCAAGCAGGGGAGCGCACTCCGTAAGGCCGTAGCCCTGAAGTGTACGGATGCCGAGTGCATCGAAATCCTCAACAAGTGAAACGTCGAGATCAGCTGCACCGACTATGAACAGACGGATTTTGCCGCCGAGTGTTTTCTTTACCTTTTTGCAGATTATCTTGCGGATGAAGAAGGGACATTTCTTGAGAGCCTTTGAAAGCGGAAGCGTTTCAAAGTGTTTGCGGTAGATTGAGGGACAATCCTTGATGATTCCTGCCTGGATTCGCTTGTTGAGCACCTTGAGAAGTGCGGGCACAACAACGAGGATTGAGGGCTGATACTCTGCAATGTTTTTTGCAACCTTTGTGAGGCCGTCGCAGTATGTGATGCAGGCGCCTCTTGTGAGGAAAAGCACGTTGTTGAGCGTGCACTCGTATGTGTGGTGCAGGGGAAGGATCGATAAGGTGCTGTCAAAATCGTTTACCTTAACCATCTGTACGGTTGAGTAAATATTTGAGCAGATGTTGTACTGTGAGAGGCAAACGCCCTTTGAGTTGCCTGTAGTGCCGGATGTGAAGATGATGATTCTTGTTTCGTCGTTGTTTATTTTAATAGCGTCAATGGCTGCTTCATCTGTGTGGTGAGAGGATGCAATACCGATTACGTCAGCAAAATCCGTGTAAAGAATCTGGTCGTTTGCAATTTCTCTGAGCTTTTCTATTCTTGCGCTGTCTGTGCACACCATCTTGCAGTCTGCAGATTCGAGAAAAGCGTTTACGTCCTCGGGCTGAAGCTCCTTGTCAATCGGCACAACGACACCTACTGTTGCTGCGCAAAGGTAGCTGAGAGCCCACTGGAAGCTGTTTGCACCGATAACGGCGATTTTCTGGCCGAGCATACCTTTTTCGATGAGATATGTGCAAAATGCGTAGTAGTATTTTTTGAGGTCGGTGTAGTTTACTTTTATGTACTCACCCTCGCTCTTCTTTACAACATACGCGGTGTTGTTTGCAAATTCTTTTGCGCCGTTGCAAATAATATCGCGGAAATTGTTGAATCTTTTTTCCTTATAAAGCTTAGACAAACTTCTTCCCCCTGTGTATTTTTGTTAATTGATATATCAATGTTTAATAGCTTGACAAAAACGCCCAAACAATTTATTATTTTAACAACAATGTGTTGAGAATTCAACAGTCGATTTTTCTAAAAACGCTTTAAAACCGACAAAAAGGAGCGGATTGTCGGTAAAATATGAAAAAAATTTAAATTTTTTTAAGGAAGTGTTAATGGTGCAGGAGAGCAGAAGAGTTAAACTGACGAAAAGACTTATTAAAGAGGCGCTCATAGAGCTGCTTGAAAAGAAGCCGTTTAACAAGATTACCGTCACCGATTTATGTAATACAGCCGAAATCAACCGCTCGACTTTTTATTCATATTACGAGGATGTGCCGATGTTGCTGCGTGAGGTGCAGGATGAGGTAATATCTTATATCCCCACGCCTGAAAAGCTTCCTACGGTTGTGGAATCGCTTGAGAGCTTTTTCGAAAATATGGAAAAGATGTTTGACTTTGTCATTGAGAATAAACGTCTTTTCAACGTGCTTATCGCACAGTCGGACAGCGATGCTTTTGTTGAGCGTGTTGTCAGAGCTGTGCTCAGCCGTTATCCCAAGGATTTCTTTAGGGAGGGTACGCTTGAAAGAGAGTACAGAGTGCTGTTTTGTCTTCACGGCTTTATCGGTATATTCAAGCAGTGGATAATTGAGGATTTCCCGATGACGGGACGCGAGTTTGCCGAAATTGCTTTGTCGCTTGCCGCCTCCTGTGCCGATTACGATATTTATAACGGTAAATAAAATTAAAACCGTCAGCAGCCTTCGCCACTGAGTGGCGTTATGACTGTTGACGGTTTTAGATTTCGTTTATGAGCTGTGTCAAAGCTTTGAGAAAAGCCTCATCCTGCTCGCGTGTGCGTTTTGGCGGGCCCTTTGTTCTGCCGCCTGCGGCTCTGACCTTTTTGCCTACGTAGCGTGTGAAAAGCAGCTGCTCAATGTTCTTATCCGTGTAAATAAGCCCGTTCTGGTTGAGTGCGTGCACCTTTTTGCTCAGGCACATTGCCGCAAGTCCGTAATCCTGCGTCAGGGCAATGTCGCCCTGCGTGAGCATATTAACAAGGCGAAAATCTACGCTGTCAGCGCCCTTATCAACCGTTACGGTGGTGCAGCCCTCTCGTTGCATAACGTGTGACGTGTCACATATCAGCACGCATTCAATGCCGTGTTCTTTAGCGGCAGATAGTGCGATATCCACAACAGGACAGGCATCTGCATCAATAATTAATCTCATTTTTTGTTTTTGTCCCTTATGTTAAGCAGTCTGACTATTATCGGACTGAGAAGAATATTTGTGGCAAACTCAAAGAGGAAGTTTCCGCCTGCAAGTCCGAGGAACATATACTGTATTGCGTTTTCGTAGCCTTCTGCGATGCCCCACTGTGAAATGGTTTCAAAAAAGAACAATCTGCAGCCGAGGAAGAATATGCCCGTGTTTACGATGGGGCAGACGATAGCTGTAAGCACCGTTGCTGCGTATTTGTTCTTCTTTTCGAGAAGCTTATATGCAAGTCCCGCGGCGAGACCGCAGCATATACCTTTGAGAAGCACGGTGATAACTGTACCGTGCACGCTTATAGCCAGGAAAGCAGACGCATCCATCGCCAACACAACAACGCCGAAAACGAAGCCGAGCCAGGTGCTTATTTTGGTTGAGCAGGTTGCTGCACCGATAACGATCGGAATCAGCACGAGCGAAATTGAGAACGGACCGAAACGGATGAATGAACCGAGGTACTGAAGCACTACAACAAGCGCAGTAAGTATCGCGGCAAGTACGAGCGTTTCGGTTGATTTTTTACTTGATTTCATGGTTTCCCTCCGATGGAACGTCAGCTGAGTGCTCTGACAAGGTTATCAACCATTGTATAGATGAAGCCGAGTGCCTCAATTACCGTGTAGCCTGCGCGCTTCATAACGTTGCTGAATGAGTTTTCGTTGTGCTCTTTTGTGCGCTCAATTGTTACTGAGTCAAGCAGCGCGCCGTTGTCGCCGCGTCTTGTTTCAAGGATGAGCTGATCACCTTTGAACTCAAGTGTGGAATAAGTTGTGGTGCTGTTATCGAGGAAGCTGTATGCAAGGTGCTCAGCCTCGTAGCTTTCGTTAATCGGCCTTTCGCATACAGAGTTTGAGTTGAGGTAAAGTATACCTTCGGGATCTTTGTAGCTCTTTCCGCTTTCAGCTGTGCCGACAACTTTTCTGTTTTCCATAAAGTGTGAGCGGCCCTGTGAATGTGTGTGTCCTGTGATAACAAGATCAAGATCGTATGATTCAAAAATAGGTGTGAAAATGGTGGAGATAAGAATCTCTGTTTCAGCGTCGCCGATGCAGTCACCTGCGCCGTATATGCCGTGGTGAACAACGCCGATCCTCCACTTTGCATCGGGGTTGAGGCGGATTGCCTCTTTTGTCATTGCCTTGTGGTCGGGTGCGTTACCCGACGTTGAATCGTAGAAAAGGTAGAGCACGTCGCCGTGACGGAACCAGAAATCACGGTCAAGACCTGCAAAGAATCTGCCATAGTATTCGTTGGGCATATTGGTGTAATAGTTGTACATCAAGCCCTTTTTGTCGTGGTTACCGATTGCAAGTGCAATGGGCAGCTCTCTGAGTGCCTCGGGCATAAGAAGTGTCTGCCACTCTTTTGCTGTTTCGCCGGTTGATGTGTTGTCGCCGGGGGATACAAGGTAGCTGATGTCGGGGTTTTGTGTGAGTGCTGTTGAAAGCACGGTGTTCCAGTTGCGACCGATGGATTCTTGAGAGAGGTCTCCCTCAGGGCGCCAATCCTCGGCAATCTGAATATCACCCACAACAAGTGCCTTGTGGTCTGTGAATGACTTCGTTTCGTACTTCTTGACCTCACTCCAACCGTTGTCGGAATACCACTGATAGTAGTATACTGTGTTTTCCTTGAGACCCGTAACGGTAACTCTGCAAACGACTTGAGCATCGTTTTCTGCGGCTGTTGTTTTACCCTCAAATACCTTGGCGTCAGACATATCTGAGTTTACTGAAAGCTTTACCTCTGCTTTTGCTGTGTTCTTGTCAGCGTGCCAGCAAAGGCTGACCTGGGTTTCATCTGCTCCGACGTTCAGCATAGGCAGGGTGTTGTCTTCAACCTGTGACTGATAAAACATCTTCCATTCCTCCGTGTTGAGATGCGGTGCGTTGAATGCGGCGATTGAGCCTAAGCTCAACTGAAGCATCATAACGACGCTGAGTAAAAAGGCAAGATTTTTCTTCATTGCTTTCGACCTCCGATAAAAAGATAATAACTTTATAATTTTACCAAAAGATTTACGATTTGTAAATAAGAAATGTGAAAAAACGGTGAGTAATTTCACCGCTTTTCTCAATTTATTTTGCGTTATAAAGAATAATTACAGCTTTAGGTGTTTCGTTGATTGTGAGCGTAACACCGCTTTCCATAAGCTCCTTGCCGCTCTTTTCGTATTTGATATCAGGCGTATCGTAGTCATAGTATTCGTAAGTCTTTTCCGGGTCGAGTCCGCTGAGTCTGAGCGTGTATGTGCTGTCTGTTACGTTCTCACGCTTGTAGATAAGTGCTGTACCCGATTGAGCATCCTTATCAAACTGCATTGTAAGATAAGCTGACGTATCAAGGCCGCCGTTATCAAGCGGATAGTAGTTGCCGACCATATAGCTTCTGATGTCCTGATAGCCGAGACGCTGTGAGCAGGAAATAATGTTGGTGCGGTCTGCATATTCGCCCTCGACGTAAGCGCAGGTGCCGTTGTAGGGCAGCCAGAATGAAATACCGTAGGTCTGTGACTGTGTAGCTTCAAGGATATCGGGTTTTGAGTTGCCGTCACCGTCCATACAGTTATAGTCGCTTCGCCAAAGCGGAATACTGCGCCTTGTCATTTCAGCGTCAATGCGCTTGCCTCCGGAGCAGCAGTTGTCTATCATCAGACCGGGAATTTCAGCTGTGAGTGTGTCAAGGAAACGGTAGAGATTTGTCACGTAGTGGTTTTCGGTGAAGCCTTTTCTGCCGCTATCCCAGGCTTTATCAGCCTTTTCCCAGAATTCGTACGGTGCTGGAATGCTGTCAATACGCAGATAATTAACGCCGTTATCGCGGAGAGAATCAAGCATAACGCCTGTTATGTAAGCAAGGCAATCCTCGTTTGCGAAGTTTACCATATTACGCTCTTCGTTCTTTTCTATCAGCCAACCCTCGTGTTTGATGCATTCGTTATATACGTCCGTGCCTACAGCGCAGCGCTCCGGCTCATACCAGAGAAGCCAGCCTATACCTTTTTCGTTTGCTGCCTGCGAAACCTCAAGGAAGCTGCGGTCAAACTTTTTAGGGTCGACTCTCCAGCTGCCTACGCTGTCACCCCAATTTGTCTTGATGGGATACCAGCCGGCATCGACCCAGTAATAATCGACGGCCTGAGCAAACCAGTCGGGGATTGATTCGATATTTGCAACGAGCGAATCTATTGTTGACTCGGGCCATTCAACACCGACACCTGATGTTGTGATCTGCTTGGTGCCTTCCGGGTAGACGTAGTCTCTGGTCCAGTTGCGGTAAGCGTTGAAGCCCTTTACGGGGTTGCTGCTGTTATAGAAGGTGAGGGTAACGAGAGGTGAGCGGATTTCCTCGTCGGGTTTAAGACAGCTCTTGAGGTTTTGCTGCTTGGCTTTGATATTTACACCGCTGAAGGTGCTTGAAAGCGAAGCATACCACTGACCCGACCAACCGAGGCAGAATACAGCGCCGTTATCGTTGCCGCTTATGTTAAAAAACGGAAGTGCTGTTTCGCTTCTGCCGCCGTTGGCAGTAAAAGTCATTGCAAGCAAGCCGAGGGGTGATTTCATAAGTTGAAAATCTTCTGCGGCAGGCTCGCTGCCCTTGCTAAAGTATACGTCGGCACTCTTTATCGGCAAAACACAGTCTGCCGCATAAAAATTTGTGATAACCGGGGAATCATCGGCTGCCGTGTTGCTGAGAAAAACGGTCCATTCGCAGGTTGCTCTTTGCTCGTAAATTGTGGCCTCAACCGTTGCAACGATGCCGCTCTTACGGTGAGTGAGCGTTATGTAGGTTGTTTTGCCGCCGCGGTAAACCTCACCCTCGGCACTCTCTTTGCCTACGTAAAATTCCCAATCGGCAAGGCTGCGTTGAAGTGTCTTTCCGCCAACGGTAAAGTTGTATGCAGGATTTTCGGTGCTGAGCACGTTTGCCTCATACCATTCGCGGCAGCTGTCTTTTTCTGCCTGAGTAATCTGCATTTCAGCAGAGGTAACAGAATCAAATTCAATGTCTGTTGTTGACGTTATGTCAAGTGCTGCACGGTCAACCATAAACTTGAAATTTGAATCGGGCACAGCAAATGATGAAATCAGCATAAGCAGAGCCTGTATTAAAGCCAGAATTCTTACCATAGCAATATCTCCTTGCAAAGTTAATATCCCAATTATATATTCAGAAACCGGATTTATCAATACCCAAAAAGTCAAATAAAAAACTGCCCTGCGAAATGCAGGGCAGTTGTGGTTGTGTGGACTTAGATCGCACCGAAAATAAACTTGCAGACAAAGAGGAGAGCTATTACCGTAACAGCAATATCCTTAGCCTTGAATTTACCTGTGAAGAGTGTGATAAGTACGTAAGCAATTGCACCGATACCGATACCGTTAGCGATAGAATAGGTGAGGGGCATCATAACGAGTGTGAGGAATGCGGGAACAGCACTTCTCATATCGTCCATATCAACCTTGGAGAAATTCTTGAGCATAAGAACGCCGACGAAGATAAGTGCAGGAGCTGTAGCTGCTGCAGGAATGATGCTTGCAAGAGGTGAAAGGAAGAGACAAACAATGAAGCAAAGTGATGTTACAAGGCTTGTGAGGCCTGTTCTGCCGCCTGCTGCAACACCGGAAGCACACTCAACGAATGTTGTAACTGTTGATGTACCGCATACTGCGCCGGAAACTGTTGCAATTGAGTCGCAAGCCATTGACTTGTTGATGTCGATGGGGTCACCGTTTTCGTCAAGCATATCTGCTTCGGAAGCTGCGCCGTAAAGTGTGCCGATTGTGTCGAACATATCGACAAGGCAGAATGTGACGATAAGCATAATTACCGAGAAGATGCTGCCGAGCATTTCGCCGGAGAAAGCGTTTTTCCAGGATTCAGCCTTGAAGATAGCTGTGATACCTATTTCTGCAAAATCTTTAAAGGGTGTTGTGAAGCTTGTCATATCAAAGCTGGGAAGCTGCCATGTTGCAAGGTAGTAGATAACCGTTGTTGCAAGAATGCCGAGAAGAACAGCGCCCTTGACCTTGAGCTTTGTGAGGATTGCAATGATAGCGAAGCCGAGAAGCGCAATGATGGCGGGAGCAATATCAGCCCATTTTGCACCGTTGATCTTAACAAACTGTACAAGTGTGTACTGGTTAGCCTGAATGATACCTACGTTCTGGAAACCAATGAATGCAATGAAAAGACCGATACCTGCAGGAATTGCCTTTTTGATACAGTCGGGCATCGCCTTTGCAATGTAGGTGCGCAAGCCTGTAACTGAAAGAAGAAGGAAAACAATACCTGAAATAAGGATAATAACGAGACCAGCCTGGTAGCCCTTGATTACGTCGCCGCCGTTAATGATCTGCGGCAGAACGAACGAGGTGAAGAAGAATGAGTTAAGACCCATTCCGCAAGCCTGTGCGAAAGGAAGCTTTGCATAGAAAGCGTAGAGCAGAGTACCGATAACTGCTGCTATGATTGATGCGATATAAACCGCATTCCAGATTTTTGGAACACCGGGTACGTCAAAGCTGAAACCGACAATCTGGTTGGGATTTACAACTATGATGTATGCCATTGCAAAGAAAGTTGTAAGACCGGCAATGATTTCGGTTCTGACGTTAGAGCCGCGTTCCGAGATTTTGAAAAACTTATCCATTGATTTCTCTCCTTTCGAATTTTATGGATGAGCATATTATACCACATTTTGTACATAGTTCAATATTTTTCACGTAATTGTCACATTTTATTGACAAAATTTTTAACATCAGTATAAGCTTGCAGGTCGATTATTGACAATTCTTCGTGTGGTGTGCTATATTATTTCCAATACGGAATTAACGGAGGTTTGACTATGGCAAAGATTATTTCAATTCCGCTTGCAATTATTATGTTGATTTTCCCTTGCCTGTTTCCGAAGGAAAAACCTGAGGTGGATAAGGCAGAGTGGAACACAAACTACAGCTACGTGTGGGTGCATGGCCTTATGGGTTGGGGCAGCTACGATTTTTACTATAAATTTTTCCCTTATTGGGGCGTGCTCAACGGCGATATGCTCAGTCAGCTCAATAAGGAGGGATACGATTGCTATGCCGCCTCTGTTGACGGCACGGCAAGTGCGTGGGACAGAGCGTGTGAGCTTTATGCTCAGCTGACAGGTACCGTCGTCGATTACGGCAAGGCACACAGCGAGCGCTGCGGTCACGACAGATACGGTAGGGATTTTACAGGCAGGGAGCTCATTGAGGAGTTTGACAGTGAGCATAAAATCAATCTTCTCGGTCATTCTTTCGGTGGCGCGACGGTACGCGTGTTTGCTTCGCTTATGGCTGTCGGCAGCGAGGAAGAGATGAAAGCAAGCCCGGATGACGTATCTCCGCTATTTACAGGCGGTAAAGAGGATTGGATTTATTCCGTGACAAGCCTTGCTGCACCGCACAACGGCACAAGTGCATACGGCTCGATGTCGCAGGATATTGACAGCGCTGACTATGATATGTATATCGACAACGCACTCGAGCTGAATAAGACGATTTACACAAGTCCTAAAACCTACTATTTCTCAATTGCTTGCTCTGCAACGAATAAAAATGAGGACGGCACATACAGCGCAGACGCTGAAATTATGGAGGGTATGTTTAAGTCAAGTGCAAACGAGATGGGACGCTACATAGGCAAAACTGAGGCAGGTTTTGAGATTGATGAAACTTGGCTTGAGAACGACGGCCTTGTCAATACTGTTTCGGCGCTTGCTCCGAGCAGCGCACCGTCTGCTCCGTTTAACCCCGATAATATCGGCAAAGGCGTGTGGAATATAATGCCCGTTTACAGAGGTGACCATATGTCACTTCAGGGCGGATTCTCAAAGGTCAACGGTGACGTTTTCAGTTACTATATAAGCCATCTTGATATGATAAACAGTCTGTAATTTCAAATCGGTAAAAGCTGTCTTTTGGCAAAAAGGCAGCTTTTATTAAATTTTATTGAAATCTGATTTAAATGTAGTGATTTTTGTCAGAAGATTTGCTATAATAAAAGCAGCTAAAATAAAATTGCTTCCGAAAGGAGAAATATGATATGGGACTTATTAAAGCAGGAATAGGAGCACTCGGCGGTGTACTTGCTGACCAGTGGAAAGAATTTTTCTACTGTGATTCGCTTGAAAACGACGTGCTTATGGTTAAAGGACAGAAGCGAGTAGGCGGACGTTCTTCCAACACAAGAGGCAGTGATAACATTATTTCCAACGGCTCGGGTATTGCCGTTGCAGATGGTCAATGTATGATTATCGTCGAGCAGGGTAAGGTTGTTGAGGTTTGTGCAGAGCCCGGTGAATTTACCTATGATTCTTCAACGGAGCCTTCAATCTTCTCGGGTAAGCTCGGCGACACTATCAAGGAAACCTTCAAGCAGGTCGGTAAGAGATTTACATACGGCGGTGATACCGGCAAGGACCAGAGAGTTTATTATTTCAACACAAAGGAAATTCTCGACAACAAGTTCGGTACACCCAATCCCTTTATGTTTGAGGTTGCCAACAAAAGACTTGGTCTGTACCGTTCCGTACAGGTTAGATGTAACGGTGTATATTCCTACAGAATTACAGACCCGCTTCTTTTCTACACAAAGATTGCAGGTAATGTAAGCGATGAATACAGAAGAGAAGAAATTGACAATCAGTTAAAAACAGAGTTTATTTCAGCTCTTCAGCCTGCATTCGCAATGCTTACAGAGCTTGAGCTTCGCCCTGCACAGATTCCTGCGCACACAACTGAGCTCAAGGATGCTCTTAATAAGGCTCTTGCTGTTGACTGGACACAGCGCAGAGGTATCTCGGTTGAATCCATCGCACTTAATCCTATTACCCTCACCGAAGAGGATATGAAGAAAATTAATCAGATGGAAGATGCCGCAACAATGGGCTCAAATCCGTTTATGATGGCGGGCAGAATGACTGATGCACAGGCAAATGCTATGGAGGCTGCTGCCAACAATCCCAACGGAGCAATGATGGGCTTTATGGGAATGAATATGGCAATGGGTGCCAACGGCGGCTTCAACGCTGCACAGATGTATCAGGCAGGCATGCAGCAACAGCAGCAAATGGCACAACAGCAGGCTGCACCCGCACCTGCACCTGCACAAACAGCTCCTGCAACGGGATGGAAATGTGCCTGCGGTGCTACAGTTAGCGGTAAATTCTGCACGGAATGCGGAGCAAAGAAGCCCGAAGCAGAAGGCTGGACCTGTGCTTGCGGAGCAGTAAACAAAGGCAAGTTCTGCCCCAACTGCGGACAGAAGAAGCCCGAGGGAACACCGCTTTATCAGTGTGACAAATGCGGCTGGAAGCCCGAAGACCCCCACAATCCGCCGAAGTTCTGCCCCGAATGCGGTGACAGATTTGATGAAAACGATGCTCGCTGAACCGATGTTCTGACCGAATAACTAAAATGCAATAAGTAAAACGCTTACATACGGTCTCAAAAGCCGCCTGTAAGCGTTTTTGCTTATTTTGAAAATTAAATCATTCAAGGGGTTGACATTTTAATTTGAAAGTGTTATTGTGTTCATATCGAATGAAAATTATGTAAAAAATGAACGCAAAGGAGTAAGCGTGTTGACAAAGATTCAGTTTGATGTGATCTATTTGCTGTATAAACGTGGATGTTTGCCGCAAAGAGAGCTGTCTGTAATACTCGATGTTTCTCTCGGAACGGTGAATAAGGTTCTTAAACAGTTGAGAGAAGCAAGTTTGGTAGATGATGACTGTTGTCTGACGGCAGAGGGTAGAAGAGAGCTCGACCGATATAAGGTAGATAACGCTATTATCCTGGCAGCAGGAATGAGCACAAGGTTTGTGCCTGTTTCTTATGAGTTTCCCAAGGGCTTGACTGTTGTCAAGGGTGAGGTGCTTATCGAAAGGCAGATAAGACAGCTGCAAGAGGCGGGCGTTGAAGAAGTTGTAGTAGTTGTCGGACATATGCTGGAAAAGTTCCTCTATCTCAAAGAAAAGTTTAATGTAAAGCTCGTTGTCAATAAAGAGTATAAGGTTAAAAACACACACTCGAGCATATATGCGGCAAGAGATTATATGAAGAGCACTTATATCTGCTGCTCGGATAATTACTATCCCGAAAATCTGTTTAATTCTCACGAGTATCACAGCTGCTACTGTGCACAGTTTCTCAAGGGACTGAGCAGAACGGAGCGTGGATTGATTTTTGATAAGCAGGGTCTTATAACAGCCACCGCAAAGCCGTGTAAGGATATGTGGACTATGCAGGGTCACGCCTTTCTGAGCAGAGAGTTTAATAATGTTTTCGTGCCGATACTTGAGGATTATTACGATAAGCCCGGTACGAAGGATCTTTACTGGGAGGGCATTTATGCAGAAAACCTTGATAAGCTGCCTATGTATGTAGTCAAGTGCTCTGATGATGATATTCTTGAGTTCGACTCGGTAGAAAATCTGCGTGAGTTTGACCCCGATTATCTCGTACACAACGATTTGAAAATTACGCGCAATATCTGCAAGGTGTTGAATGCCGAACCGCGTGAAATAAAGGATATAACACCGATAAATGCGGGAATTACCAACAACTCCTTTGCTTTTACCGTTCGCGGCGGAAGATATGTTTACAGAAATCCCGGCAAGAACACAATAGGATATATTGACAGAAAAAGAGAAAAGTTCGCACTTGAAACAGCCAAGCGCTTGGGATTGGACAGCTCATATTTGTACGAAGACGAGGATGAAGGCTGGAAGATTTCTTACTTTATCAACATTACGGAGCCTTTCAATTTTTCGAATGATAACCACATTCGGAAGCTTTCTTCCCATCTCAAAACCTTGCACGATTCCGATGTGCATTGTGGCTCAGCTTTTGATTATTTCGAAGAAGCAGACAAACTGATTGTCAGACTCAGAATGCTGGACTATCAGGCTGCTGATGAAATTGCATCACTCAGAGAGCGTATAGAGCTTTTAAATAAACGCAATAAAGAAGACGGATGGCAGACCGTTCTTTGCCATAATGATATCTATGAGCCGAATCTTCTCGTATCTGCGGACAGTCTTTATGTCATAGATTGGGAGTATGCAGGTGATTCCGACAAAGGCTACGATATCAGCAAGCTTTTCACTTCTGACAATGCACCGCTTGATGATGTTGACCGCCGGCTTGCTTTCTACTTTGGCAGAACTCCCACGCGGGAGGAAAAACTTCATATTATGAGGTGCGCTACCGTCAACTATTACTATTGGTTCGTTTGGGCAATTTTTCAAGATAGGTCGGGCAACGATTGCTCGGACTGGAAGCTGTTGTGGTTTGAGAAGATGAACAAATACTATGACGAAGCTATGAGATTAGCTGAGGAGGTTTAATTAAATGGAGTATGTAATTGCAATTTTTGTCGGAGTATGGATTTCCGCGGCCGGTATATTGGCATATTTCAGAATCAAGAAAGATTTTGCCGACGTTGATGTTTCGGATAAAGCAAAGGATAAGGAGGGTGACAAGTAATGAATAACGTTTTCCTTATCGGTATGGTCATTTCGATGATAGCCTATGTTGTCATCGGTTTTATAATCAGTAAGGGTGTCAAAAGCACGAGCGACTTCTTTGTTGCCGGCAGACGTGCTCCCACGTTTCTTCTTGTAGGCTCACTTGTTGCTTCTTACTGCGGAACGGGTTTGTATTTCGGTGATGCAGGCGAATCGTTTGCAGGTATTTTTTCACCGCTTATGATGCTGGGCGCAATGCTCATCGTCGGATATGTACTGGGCGGTGTGTTCTTCGGACGCTTCCTCAGAAGAAGTGAGTGTAACACTATTCCCGAGTTTTTCGGAAAAAGGTTTGATTCTCCCGCTTTAAAAAAACTGGCGGCGGTAACACAGCTTGTAACGATTATTGTTTACCTTCTTTCTACAATTCAGGGTATCGGTACGCTGATGTCGTTGGTTACAGGTCTTGATTATAAACTGTGCATTATCCTTGCGCTGATTACTTTCTCTCTCCTCACGGTTGCATCAGGCTCAAAGGGTGTTCTGATTACCGATACGATAATGTTCGGTATATTCACTGTTGTTACAGTTGTTGTTATAATTATCTGCACTGCAAAGGGCGGCGGATGGTTCAACATAGTTGAAAATCTTGCACAGACAAAGCCCGAAATTCTTTCATGGGCAGGCAACCCCGATTATCTCTACCCGACAGGCGGCCAGAATATGGTTTGGGCTTTTGCTTACGGTATTGTCTGGATGTCTGTATGTATGGTTGCTCCGTGGCAGGCAAGCAGATATCTTATGGCAAAGAACGAGCACTCCGTAATCCGTTCTTCAATTTGGGCAGCATTCTTCGTGTTTGTTCTTGAGTTTATTGTTAAGTGCGGTGCAGCACTTCTCAATTACTTCTCACCTGAGCTTGCAGACCAGTCACACATTATCATCTGGGCAACGACAAACCTTGTGCCCACAGCCCTTGGTGCCGTAATGGTTACGGGTATTCTTGCGGCAGGTATTTCTTCTGCTACGACCTTCCTTTCAATAATCGGTACGTCGGTTGTGAACGATTTTGTAAAACCGAAGGCTGTTGAGAACGACCGCAAAAAATTGAACGCAGTTAGAATTGCAGTTATTGTGGCGGCGGCAATCGTTATGCTGCTTGCATATTTCAATCCGCCTCAGGTTTTCTGGATTATGTTCCTGGGTGCAACCGTTGTTGCGTGCTCCTGGCTTCCCGTATGTATTGCAAGCATCTGGAGCAAGAGAGTTACAAAAACAGGTGCTTTCTGCGGTATGCTTTGTGGCTTTATAGGCTGCGGCGGAATGAAGATTGTTGCATCCGTTGCAAAGCTTGATCTGCCCGTTTTCCTGGATCCGTTCTTCATCGGCCTTGCAGCAAACCTGATAGGTATGCTTGTCGGCACACTCCTCACAAAGGTCACACCCGAGGAAAAGAAGCAGCGTGAAGCACTCTTTGTGATCCCGGAAGCTGAAAAGGATGCAAAAGAAATCAAAAAGACAAAGCGTACGGTGCTTGCCTCAATTATACTGGGTGCTGCCGTAACTGCCGTGCTTCTTGTTTTCTGGGTCGTGCCTTATACGTCAAATCTTAATTGAGTTTTAAGCGGTGTACGTGCATAGCGTACGCCGCTTTTTTGTGTAAAAATGCTAAAATAATCAAATAGCATTATAAATGGTTGACACCGCTTTTTAAAAGAAATATAATAAAGAGTAAAGATTAACACAAACAGATATGTATACTATAAATCAGCTAATGGATGGAGAGTCGTTTATTATGTTACTGTACATTGACCCCGGTACGGGAAGTATGCTTTTTACGGTGCTTATAGGTGTGCTTGGTGCAGCTTTTTACGCTGTAAGAATGCTGGCTATCAAGCTCAGATACAAGCTCGGCGGCGGTAAGGCTGATGCATCGCTCGAAAAAGAGCCGTTTGTAATCTTTTCCGACGATAAGAGATACTGGAAAATATTTGAGCCAATCTGCCGTGAAATGGATAAGCGCGGTAAGGAGGTGCTGTACATAACAGCTTCTCCCGATGATCCTGCTTTGAAATGTGAGTATAAGGGCGTAAAAACAGAGTGTATAAAAGAAAAAAATAAGCTTTTCACAAGGCTCAATTACCTTAACGCAGGTGTTTTGCTTTCCACAACTCCGGGCCTTGAGGTCTATCAGTGGAAGCGCTCAAAGCAGGTTATGTACTATGTGCATATACCTCACGCTGCAGGCGAAATTACACTTTACAGAATGTTCGGAATTGACTATTACGATTCAATTCTTTATTCGGGTGAGTTCCAGGCAAAGGATATAAGAGCGCTTGAAAAGCTCCGTAACCTGCCCGCAAAGGAGCTTGCAGAGGGCGGTATCCCTTATCTTGATGAAATGGCGGCAACCCTTGAGGCTGCAGAGCCGATAGGGGAGCACGAGCGCACGGTTTTGCTTGCGCCCACCTGGGGCCCCAGTGCTATTTTTTCGGTTTACGGCGGTAAGATTATCGAGCTGCTGTTAAAAACGGGTTACCATATTATTGTGCGCCCTCATCCTCAGTCTTTTACATCTGAAAAAGAAATGCTTGATAAGCTTATGGCTGAATTCCCCGAGTCGGATCAGCTTGAGTGGAATAGAGATACAGATAATTTCAGTGCACTTCACAGGTCGGATATCCTTGTTTCCGATTTCTCGGGTGTCATTTTTGATTTTGCGTTGGTGCACAATAAGCCCGTAATATACACTTCTCCGAACTTTGATTTAAGCGTATATGATGCCTGGTGGCTTAAGGATAATGATATGTGGGTCTATTCAGCCTTGCCGAGAATCGGCTGCGAGCTGACAGAAGACAGTATGAACGATATCAAGGGTCTTATAGATAAGTGCCTTACCGATGAGCATTATTCTGAAGGAATACAGGCTGTGAAGCGAGAAGCCTGGGCTAACATCGGAGAAGGCGGAAAAGTAGTTGCAGAATATCTTATAGCTAAGTACGAAGAGCTGTCTGCCGGAAAGGAGGAAAAAAGATGACATTTGGCTTAATACTCGAAACATTGGTTCTCGGGCCGCTGAAGCTGCTGTTTGAGTGCATTTTTCAGGTTGCAAGCAGCATAGTTTACTTTCCGGCACTTGCAATAATTGCAATGAGTCTTGGCGTAAATATTCTTGTATTTCCTCTGTACAGGCGTGCCGATGTAATGCAGGAGGAAGCGCGCGACATTGAAAAAAAGCTTCGTGACGGAGTAAACCACATCAAAAAGTCGTTTTCGGGCGACGAAAAAATGATGATGCTCCAGACCTACTACAGACAGAATAACTACAAGCCGACGCAGGCGATAAAGGGATCAACCTCATTGCTGCTTCAAATTCCCTTTTTTATGGCGGCATACGGGTTCCTTTCCAACCTTCAGGCGTTGGATAATGCATCTCTCGGTCCCATTGCGGACCTCGGCAAGCCCGATGGTCTTCTGGTTATAGGCGGTGTGGCAATCAACATTCTGCCAATTGTTATGACCGCTATCAACTTCATTTCAAGCACGATATACCTCAAGGGTTTCCCGCTTAAAAACAAGATTCAGATTTACGGAATGGCAATATTCTTCCTCATCTTCCTCTATCCGTCACCCTCGGGTCTTGTTTTTTACTGGACGTGTAATAATTTCTTCTCCTTGTGCAAAACAATTCTTTACAAGGTTAAGCATCCGCAAAAAGTCATAAGCATAATTGCGTCCTTGGCGGGAATTGCTTTGATTGTTTATACTGTTTTAATGTATGGCGGCTCGTTGGTGAAAAAAGGCTTGCTTGTTGCAATCGGTTTATCTCTTCAGGTCGGTTTGTTTATCCCTGTAATCAAAAAGTTCGCATCAAAGCATATCAAGCCCGTAACGACACAGCCGGACAACAAGCTGTTTACTGCAGGCTCGTGCTTTTTGGCGGTACTTTGCGGCGCTTTGATCTCTTCGGCGCTGATTGCCGATTCACCGCAGGAGTTTGTTGATGTAACGTATTTTTATCATCCGTTGTGGCTTGTTTTAAGTTCATTCTGTTACTCGGTGGGAACTTTCCTTATATGGATGAGAGTTTTTTACTGGCTGTCAAAGCCAAGCGTTAAAGTCATTTTTGACCGCCTTGTCTGGGTGCTGTCAGGCGTGATGGTTGTAAACTATATGTTCTTTGGCAGGAAGCTCGGCAATATTTCCTCAAACCTTGTATACAGCGGAAATATGACGTTTGAGATCAGTGAGCATATTATCAATATTGCGGTTATTGCAGTTTTGTTTGTCGTGTTGATGTTTGCCGTAATAAAATGGAAAAAAGCGGTAACGAGCGTGCTGATGGTTGCAACACTTGCAATCGGCGTAATGTCCGCTGTAAATGTATACACTATCAAAAAGTCGGTTGATTTAGTAGACCTTAGTGCAAGTGTTGAAACGCCGAGCTTTAAGCTTAACAAAAACGGTAAGAACGTTGTTGTTATTATGCTCGACCGTGCGGTCGGAACGTACGCCCCGTATATATTCAATGAAAAGCCGGAGCTTAAAGAAAAGTTTGACGGATTTACGTTTTATTCAAATACCATTTCTTTCGGCGAATCGACAAACTATGCAAGTTCGCCTCTGTTCGGCGGATATGAATACACTCCCGTTGAAATGAACAAAAGAGACACCGTTCCGATGGTGGATAAGCACAATGAGGCGCTGAAGGTTATGCCTGTTCTTTTTTCACAAAACGGTTACGACGTAACGGTATGCGATCCTACCTATGCTAATTATCATTACACTCCTGATCTGTCGATTTTTGATGACTATCCGGAAATTGACGCATATATCACAAAGGGTAAATTTCAATCGGACGAACAAAAAGAGCAGAGCAATGTTATGAACAGCAGAAATATCTTTTGCTTCAGCATTATGAAATGCCTGCCTGTCACGGCTCAGCCTTATTTCTATAACAGCGGTATTTATTGGAATGCCGAGGAATCTGGTGAGGTTCTGTATTCCACTCACGTTATGGATAGTGTTTCCACCGCAAAGGGACACAGCAAGCCGTTTCTGAAGAACTATACTGTTCTGAACAATATGACAACTATGACCGAGGTAACTTCGAACGATCAGAACACATATCTGTTCTTATCAAACGATACGACTCACGAGCCTGCACTTCTTCAAGCGCCCGATTATATTCCGACGGACGTAGTTGATAACACAAAATACGACGCTGAACACGCCGACAGATTCA
Source organism: Acutalibacteraceae bacterium (assembly GCA_045606785.1). Lineage (GTDB taxonomy): Bacteria > Bacillota > Clostridia > Oscillospirales > Acutalibacteraceae > UBA8612. The sequence continues at coordinate 42,409 of JAZUSN010000071.1, forward strand.
CTCTGAACGGTCAGTCGATAAACGTAACAAATACGTATCAGATGTCACATTACCACGTCAATATGGCTGCGCTTGTTCAGCTTGGCAACTGGCTCGATTATTTGAAGGCAAACGGCGTTTATGATAACACAAGAATCATAATCGCAGCTGACCACGGTCGCGGCTTCAATTCTTCCGATGTGTTTGAGTTTGATAATTACAATTATTTTGGCCGTACAGCCGAAACCTATTATCCGCTGCTTCTGGTCAAGGATTTTGACAGTAAAGGCTTTGCAACGTCGGATGAGTTTATGACCAACGCCGACGTGCCGACCCTTGCAACGCAGGGGTTGATAGATAACCCCGTCAATCCTTTTACCGGCAATCCAATAAACAGCGATGAGAAATATGCACACGATCAGCTGGTCGTTTTGTCTACGGTATGGAGACTCAAAGAGCACCTGGATAATACGTACCAACCGACGAGGTGGGCAGCTGTTTCGGGCAACCTTTTCGATAAGGAAAGCTGGAGCTTCTACGATGAGGAAATTATCCTCAAAGAGCATAAGCTCCCCGAATGATTCAATGTAAATATGCTTTGGCTCACAATGCAGCCGATAAATAAAAGCCGAGCGAAACGCCGACACCCGGTAAGGCAGTATTTCTTTAAATCGTGAACTAAGCACACAATAACGCGTTAAAAAGCACCGATATGCGTCAGCATTATCGGTGCTTTTTGCCTTTTCTTGCATACTTATTTCGCGTTTTAAAGTGCT
>JAZUSN010000072.1:0-15281 GCA_045606785.1 Acutalibacteraceae bacterium
ATACATCTGCGAACATACTCTGAGCGAGTTATTCCTGCAATGTCTGCTTCTTCATCAAGGTCTTTTAGTTCTTCATCGTCCAGATAGAAGAATATTGTTTTGGTGTATTTCATTTCTACCTCCTTTCTGCGGGTATTAGGGGTGCGGGTCTCCGGTGGAGACCTTTGAATGCATTTTGCATTCAAAAGCACCGACCGAGCCGGCAGGCGAGAAGTCCCTAACGAGCGGATTTGTATGCACAAATCCATTGCTCGCTAAGACTTATGCCACGGACAAAGCCGTGGTTTTGTTTTGCCTTTCGGCTGGTACTAAATCATAGACATCAACTCCTAACTTTTTAATGAAGGGTAAAAACACCTTTCACTTATTTGAACAAACACCTCCGAAATGGACACCCAAATTTGGCCGTTTTCGGAAAAAGTTCAAAAAGTTTTTTGAAAATACCCTCCACTATATATGCACTGGGAGAGGGCAATTTGTGGGGTGTTTTGCAAAAAAAATTAAAATAGCCTTCACTTATTCCCACCGAGAGAAGACATTTGTACGCCCTAATTCCGAAATATTTACAAAGAATTCAAAAAGTCCTCTCATTATGTTTGCACTGGGAGAAGCTAAATTCGGCATCATTTCTGAAAGTTTTTTAAAAAAATTTTTTATGACGGCAAAAGTGCCGTCATAAACTCAAAATCATTCTGCATTCGCTGTAAGATTACGGCAGATTTGCCGTCACTTTTTTCAACACTCCTCACTTGTTTGGAATTAGAAGGTGCTTTTGTTCACCATGATTTCGAAAAAACTTTACGATAAAAAATGCCTTCCCGAAAAATCGGGAAGGCAAAAAAGAACCGCACCTTATGTGGGCACGGTTCGTAAAACAGTTTTCGAGAATTCTTATTCCTAAGTCTACAGCGGGTGAAAAAAGCAGGCAACATCATTTGAAGATGTTACCTGCGTTCTATATTAGAAAACCAATTTTGATGTTCCGTTTTTTACTCCGAAGCAGTCATACTCTACCCATTCTTCAGCATAGAGATATGAGTCAACATGAGCTCCGCCGGGATTACCGAAGTAACCGCAGCATTCATAAGTATAATTCCCCAAAAATGCGTTGGCAACCAGAACGGGGCTGAGATAAGGAACAGCATCTCCGCTGTCTGCCACTCGGTGCAAATCGCCCTCACGTTTTCCTGTAATTACAAAAGGTGAACCCATGGTAAGGGTATTTATTATATTATAACGGCTCTTCATTTCTTTATCTGCCGAAAACTGCTGGGCAATCATTCCGCCGAGGCTGTGTCCGATAAGAACAACGAAAGATCCCTCGGGAATTTTTGAGATTGCTTCATTTTTTACGGCTTCAAGATAATCGGTGTTAAATGAAAATCCGCTTTTAAGGCAGTTTTGAGTGCGGTTCAGGTCTTCTTTATTCCAAGTGAAATCAGATCCTCTCAAAGCAATTAAATAAACCTTACCGACATATTTTTCTGCAGTATAGAGCGATGCCTTGCGAACAGTAATAACATTCTCGTGCTTTACAATAAAGTTCATTGCGTCGTTTACATTAGCTATAGTATATGAATTGCTTGCATAACACGGGAGCCCGCACGATAAAGCTATCAAAACTGCCGAAATAAGAATCAAAAATATTTTCTTTTTCATTTTTCTCACCTGATTATTTTATTTTCAAAGTAACTGTTGTTGCTCCGCCCTGTTCAAAGGTTACGGGTATTTCGAAAACACCGTTTTTGCCCGTAAATGTTTTTGAGTGACCTGCGGCAACACCGACATTGCCGTTTTCACTTTGATTTACGGGAGTAAGTGTAAGTTTGTTACCGCTTTCATCGAGCGACCAATGACCGTCTGACCACATTGAGTACTCCTCGCCGGTTTTTACATAAGTAACATGGAGCTCATAAACCTTACCTTTTTCTCCCCATTCATTGGGAGTGTCAATGTTTTTGAATTCCATATAACATTCACCGAGCATTCCTGCCCAGATTTTTGAGTTGCAGTCTGCCCTGTAGAGAGTACCTTTTTTCTCTGCAACAGTTGTGTTTTCGGTTAAAACCTGAAGGCTTGTTGTTTCGGTTCGTGCTAATGTAGTGCCGTCAACTGTTTCGGGCACATTCACTTGAGTGCTGATATCGGTTGTTGCAGAACTTTCGGAAATGTTTTCGTTTGTTGCCGAAGTGATTTTCGTTTGCTCTGTCGGTGTTGTGCTGTTAGCAGCATTATCGTCCTTTTCAGAACCGCAGGCTGCAAAAGAAACAACTGACATTACGCATACAATAATCAAGCAAAGAATTTTAAATGTTTTACTCATGGCAAACGCCTCCTTTTTCTTAATTATATATCCTTACCACAATTTGTATTGCAAAATCATCCATATTATTGTAAAATTATCTTCGAGGTGACGATGATGAAATCTGATGAATATTGCAAACTGTTTTATGCTTCTCACTATATACCAATTGCATACTATGATTCCCGGAGCAACTGTTTTTCTGTCGGCTTTTCGCGAGAAGAAGATCCGTATCTTAAAATAAAAAACGAATTTAAAATGTCAGCCGTACCTTGCGTGTATGATTCCGGAGATTCGGGCTGTTACGGTTATGTTTCCTGTTCAGACGGGTATTATATCATCGGTCCTGTTTACAGTACTGCAATCAGCGATGCCGCTGCCCGTGCATTTATACGCATTCATTCCTTAACGAAAACCGACATAGACGAAGCGCTTCAGTTTCTTAACGGTATTCCGAAAATAACATACAATCAATTCACTAATCTGCTTGCTTTTCTGCATTATTCACTCAACGGCGAACTTATAAATGTATGCGATATATTTAATTTTGAAAGTGCCGGCAACGAGCATAATATAGCAAAAAAGCAGATTGAATCTGCCTATCTCGAAAGAGAAGAAAACATTTATCACGGAACATATTTCTTTGAACGCAGAATGCTTGACACGATAGAAAAAGGCGATTTGCAGGCTGTTGAGAATTTCTTCCTTTCCGCTCTGGATAACGAAAATCTCAGGGAAGGTCAGCTTGCAGACACACCGATACGTCAGGCGAAAAATCTTCTTATCGGTACGGCAACAATGGTAGGGAAAGAAGCTGCAATTCCTGCAGGAGTAGATATTGAAGAGGTCTATCAGCTTATAGATGCGTATATTCAGGAGTGCGAGAAGCTGCAAACTATTGAGGCGATAAAATCTTTGCAGTACAATATGATAATTGACTTTACAAAACGAATTGCCAAAAACAAGCTCCCCGATAATATTTCGTCTGATGTAAGACGGTGCATTCAGTTCATTCACAGAAACCTCAATATCACTCTGACTGTAAACGATATAGCAAACCATATAGGAAAAAGCCGTGCTTATATATGCGACAGATTCAAACGTGAAATGGATATGGGAATAGCAAAATATGTAACAATAGCAAAACTTCGCGAGGCACAGTCGCTGCTTAAGTATACGGATAAATCCTTGAGTGAAATCAGCACTTATTTGAGCTTTTCAAGCCAGTCGTATTTTCAGAACACATTCAAAAAATATTACGGCATAACTCCGCTTGAATACAGAAACGCATCAGGAACGGAGTTATGCGTTAAATCAAAGCTAAAGAAATAATTACAATAATTAAGACGATTTTACAATACCTGCTGTTCTGCGAATGATATTATATAATTACAATATTAACCTACAGAGGTGAAAAAGTATGAAACAGATACAGCTTCTCCGACATGGCCTTTTTGAAAAGCCGTTTATGGACAGCAGGATTCACACACAATCCGTTTCAAAGAAAGAAAAAATACTTGGTCACGTTATCGGCCCGCTCGGACTGATTTTCGTTGTAAACACCGTTGCGGCACTTGTTGAAAAGTTTTTCACCCAGCAGGTCGGCGCAATGTACGGCGTTGATAATATCGAAATGATAAGGATAATGGGCGGCAAATACGAAGTGGTAATGACTCTCGCCAAAATTCTTGCCGTCGGCACAAGTCTGCTTAACGGATGGCTTTTGCAACACACCAAATCACGTCAGGGCAGAATGCGTCCGTGGCATATTATATTCGGATTTGTTTCTATAGCAATCGGAAGTCTTATCTTTGCTTTTCCGAACACAACACTCACCGAAAATTATTGGTATTATTTCTTCTTCCTTCTGATTGCGTACCATACCGTCGGCTCAACATATTTCTACCTGTTCAGAGATAATATCTGCTCTCTTATCACAAGAAATCCTTACGAGAAAACGCAGATAAGCTTTTTGAGAAAAATGAGCTGGACCCTGATTTCGGGAATAATCATCGGTATGGTTATCAATATGGTTGTTCTTCCGATGTGGCTTGAAAAGAACATAAGAGGCTATATGGTCCTTATGGCTGTAATTTCTGCAGTTGCCGTTCCGTTTCTTCTTATGGAATATTACTATACCCGTGAACGCATTATTGAAGACGTTGCAAGCAGAGCAAGCCTCGGAAGCGAAAACCGTATTCCTCTCGGTGAGCAGATGAAGGCACTTTTCACCAATAAATATTTTGTTATTCTGATAATTATCGCCACGGTTACGGGTATTGTTGATAACTTCAAAGGCGGTAATGTTCAGTATTTCTATATCAAATTTCTTCTCGGCGGTGCCGAAAATCCTCTGATGTATACCATTTATCAGGTTGTAACGGGAATTCCGCTCGGCATCGGTGCGATAGCCATTTACCCCATCGCAAAAAAGGTCGGTATACGCAACCTTACCGTTGCGGGATATGCAATGGTGCTTGTGGGAAGCATAATCGGCTGGGTATTCCCCGATAAGCTCGTTCCCGCACTTATCAGCGGATTTCTCAGGAATATCGGTTGGATGCCCAACGCATATATTTTCGCAACATTGCTTTGCTTTGCGTTTGACAGCATTGAATACAAATCAAAGCTTCGTCTGGAAGGCTTGCTTGGTGTGTCCGTAATTACGGCGGTTCAATGGCTTATTTACGCACCGTTTGCAGGCGGCTATGAATCATCCATTCTGAAGCTCGGATTCGTTGACGTTGAAGGAATCATTCCTTCTCCTGAAGTTATAAAATATATGACCGCCGCATTCTATCTTTTTGATATTATACTTGCTGCAGTTGTTGTTATCCTGCTTCCGTTTGTTGATGTTGAAAAGCAACTGCCGACAATCAATGCAGAGCTTATCCGCCGCAAAAAAGAGGCTGTTCTTGCAAGAGGCGAAGAATGGATTGATCCCGATGAACTTGAACGTATTGAAAAGGAACAGGCAGAGGCGGATTTTGAAGAAAACAGAATTCAGGATTTAAAGGCATACTGTCAGAAGAAAAATCTTGATTTTGACACAGAAAATGCAAAATATCTTGAAAAGAAAATGAAAAAAGAAGCAAAGAAAGTCGTAAAACGATAAATAAAACAGTGAGGAACGGAAATGAAAATAAATATCAGCCGTAATTCAAATACAAAACCGACGAATTTTTCGTGGCAGGCAGGTTTCGGAAACTGTCACGCTTATCTTCTTCACCGTACGGATATCATTGAACATATCAAGCTCGCTCACGACGAACTCGGCATCAAAACAATCCGCTGTCACGGTGTGCTTGACGATGATATGCTGACCTATCAGCGTATGGGTGACTGCAGAATGTTCAGAACCGTGCCCGGCAAAAACAAAATCAAAGAAATAAATTTCCGTCAGGTCGGTCATATCTATGACAATCTGCTTTCAGTCGGCGTTAAACCGTTTGTTGAGTTGTCGTTTATGCCTTCCGCTCTTGCAAGCGGCAAGAAGCTCGGGCTTCGCTATAACCCTAACATAACAATGCCGAAATCCCCGAAACAATGGTCGGAATATATTACGGGTTTTATCTGTTTCCTGATTGACCGCTATGGCAGGGATGAAGTGGAAAGCTGGTATTTTGAAGTCTGGAACGAACCCGACCTTTCCTGCTTTTTTGCAGGCAGCCGGAAGGATTATTTCAAGCTGTACGAAGCTACCGCCAAAGCGGTAAAAAGCGTTGACGGAAATCTGCGTGTGGGCGGACCTTCAACAAGTGCCTGCAAATGGATTCCCGAGTTTCTTGCGTTCTGCAAAGAGAATGATGTGCCGTGCGATTTTGTGTCCACGCACCATTATCCCGGTGATGCATTCGGCAATTTCATTAATCTTTCCAATGTAAAGAAAATGTTTTCCGCATCAAGGAATGCGGTAAAAAACAATAAAAAACTCAGCGAAGCAATGACAGAGATGTTTTTTCTGCCCGATGACTGGAAACGGTGGGAAAAAGGCATTTTAAAAAAAATGGATAAGAAAGCAAAAGAGCAGGCAGGAGATTTACCGCTTATAATAACCGAGTGGAATTCAATGGCGGTTTTCGGTTCGCCTGTTCACGATGAAAAATATTCTGCTGCTTTTGCGGTAAAAACCTGTCTTGACCTTGACGGCAGTGCAGAGGGATATATGTTCTGGTGCTGCTCCGACTTGTTTGAAGAACAGTTTATGCTTCCCCGACCCTTTGTGGGCAGTTTCGGTGTTGTTTCTTCCGACGGCATTCCCAAGCCTAATTTCTGGGGCTTTAAAATGCTCAGTCAGCTTTATCCGAACCGCCTTGAGCTTGCTGATACGGGGAATGTTGATTGCGGAGCATTTACCGACGGTAAAAATGTTCAGCTTGTCATTACGCCGCAGGACGGTGATTACTGCAAAGATGAGCAGATAAAGCTTGACATAACTTTTGATTTTGAGGCTGCCGATGTAACGGTGCAGAAAATTGACGATGATAACTGCAATCCTAAGCGTATCTGGAAAGAAATGGGTTCTCCCAATAATCTTACGAAATCGCAGGTTGCCGAAATAAAAGAGAAATCAAGCCTTCGTGAAGAAAAAATCCCGTTTGCCGTAAGTAACGGAAAAACCGATGTCAAGCTTTCACTTCGTACAAACGATGTTGTTCTGATTACTGTGAGGTCAAAATAATGGAAGATTATATCTGTAATCCGATTTTTCCGCTCAATGAGTATGTGCCTGACGGAGAACCGCACGTTTTCGGCGACCGTGTCTATCTTTACGGCAGCCACGATGCTGCAGGGTCCGAACGCTTCTGCGTTGAAAACTATACTATATGGTCTGCGCCTGTTGACAATCTTACCGATTGGACAAACCACGGAATAACCTACAAAAAAACGCAGGATCCCCGTTCCTCCCCGGTTAAAAGCGTGGATTTCTATGCTCCTGACTGTGTTGTGGGCAATGACGGAAGATATTATCTTTATTATTTTTCGGCAGGACCGAATACAACTCCTTTCGGTCCGTTATCTGTGGCAGTCTCCGATTGTCCGTGCGGACCTTTTGAATATCTGGGCGATGTACGATATCCAGACGGAAAAACTGTGCTCCGATATCTGACCAACGATCCTGCGGTTCTCAATGACAACGGCAGAATTTATCTTTACTACGGTTGGGGGCTCGGAAGAGATTTCAGAAGTAAAATCCTTCAGCCTCTTTACCGGTTTGTTCTCAGTAAGCTGACACACAGGTCATATGCAGAGGTAAAAAATACAAAGCCGAGCATTCTTTCCTGTGCGGTGACAGAGCTTGAGGATGATATGCTTACGGTGAAATATGAGCCGAAAGCAGTTCTTGACAGCAAAACAACCGCCGCAAAAGGAAGTGAATTATATAATCATCCATTCTACGAGGCCCCGTCTGTAAGAAAATTCGGCAATCTGTATTATCTTGTCTATTCTTCGGGCGAAAACAACGAGCTTGCTTATGCAACCTCTGAATATCCTGACAGAGATTTCAGATATCGGGGTGTTATAGTTTCAAACAGCGACCTCGGTTTCAACGGAAACACTGTACCGAAAAACAATTCGGGCACAATTCACGGAGGAATTGAGTGCATAAACGATAAATATTATATTTTTTACCACAGATGCACAAACAATACGGATTTTTCAAGACAGGCGTGCGCCGAGCCGATTGAAATTGCAAGCGACGGCACAATCCGTCAGGTTGAAATTACCACTCAGGGACTGAATGCTAAACCGCTGATGGGAAAAGGAACTTTTCCTGCATCAATCTGCTGCAATCTGATTACAAAAAAACATATCCGTTTGGGTTTGGGTAATCAGCAGTCTCTTCCGCGAATAACCGAAAAAAACGGAATATCCTGCCTTGCCGATATAACATCGGGAACAAAAGTGGTATACAAATATTTCGATTTGAGCAATGCTGAGTCAATCACCGTTGAATACAAAGGCGATGCCGAATTATCGATAAACGGAAACAAATTGAATGCTGATAATAGCACTTGCTTAAGCGGAAACTGCCGTGATGTTATTACAATAGAGGTTACAAGCGGCAAAGCAGACATACTCTCGTTTACGATTAAGGAGAAATAAATATGTTGGAAATCCGAGATATCACTGTTGATAATCAAAAGAACTCTATTGTTACGGATAATTCCGTGCCTGAAGTTGGTTTTGCACTTCACAGCGATATCCCGGATACTTTTTTGCAGTCTGCAAAGGTGACTGTTTTTGATCGGGTTTTTGATTGCGGAACAAATCAGGTCTGCATTCCGCTTGACGGAATTGGTCTGAAACCTTTTACGGTTTGTCCGATAGAAATTTATGCCACGGATAATCACGGCAACAGTGCGGTAAGCGGTTCGAGCTTTCAAACCGCACGGCTCGGAATGCCTTGGGATGCCCGATGGATTACCGATAAATCATATAATTTCGGCAAGAAAACATCTCCCGTGCCGATGACATTCAGCAGAAAATTCAGTATTCACAAGCCTATAAAAAAAGCGTATATTACATCAACCGCAATGGGGATTTATGAGCTGATGCTCAACGATGAAAAGGTTGGTGAGGATTATTTTGCTCCGGGATTTACAAGCTACAGAAAAAATCTTCAATATCAATTCTATGATGTAACCCGACAACTCAGGCATGATAACACATTGGTTGCTGTTGTTGCGGGCGGATGGGCAGCAGGCAGATTTACTTATGAAAGCAAAAATAAAATCACCGTTGACCGTCAGGCATTTCTGCTTGAACTTTTTCTGGAGTATTCCGATTCAAGCACAGAAAAAATCATAACAGACGAAAACTGGCTTGTTACTATGCAAGGCAACTACCGCTTTGCCTGCCTTTATGACGGAGAAACTTATGACGCCACCGTTAATTTGAATAATGCCCAGTGGAAACCTGCCGATATTATAAAGCTGAAATTCAATCCCCGGATAACTGTCAGCAACGGTAATATGGTCAAGCGACACGAATTATTGAAGCCTGTCAGCAGTTTTCACAACGGTGACAGGGAACTGATTTATGATTTCGGTCAGAATTTTGCCGGCGTTGTTTCTTTAAAAATACAAGGTAAACAAGGGCAAAAAATTACCGTTCGCCACGCAGAAGTGCTTGACGGCGAAAGGCTTTATACAAAATCCCTGCGTACTGCCAAAGCTACAGCTGTTTATATTTGCAAGAACGGAATACAAACATATTCTCCGAAACTCACCTATATGGGCTTCCGCTATATCGGTATCACGGGAATATCACCTGAAGATGTGGAAGTATCTGCTTATGCTCTGTATTCGGATTTTTCGCAGACAGGCAGCTTTGAATGTTCGGATCTCCGTCTCAACAAGCTTCAGAATAACATTCTTTGGGCCGGCAAATCCAATTTTGTCGATATCCCCACGGATTGCCCTCAACGGGACGAAAGACAAGGATGGACAGGCGACATCTCAATTTTTGCCTCTACCGCCTGTTATAACTTTGATTTAAGCCGCTTTATTGCAAAGTGGCTGAAAGATGTCCGTCTTGAGCAAGGTCGCGGCGGAGGCATTCCGATGGTTGTTCCCCGACACGGAAATACAGCTCCTGTTGTGGCTACAGCCTGTTGGGGTGACAGCTGCATATTGGTTCCGTGGGCAGAATATCTGGCACGGGGCAGCACTCGCTTGCTCCGTCAGCAATATCCGTGTATGAAAAAATTTATGAAAGCCGTTAAATTCTGGTCATCGCTTTACGGTCCGGGAGACCGAAGATATATTTTTAAATGGCTTTTTCAGTTCGGCGATTGGTGTGCTCCCGAAGGGAAAATAACAGATTGGCTGAACAGGGGAAAATGGATGGGCACGGCATACTATGCCAACTCTGCTTATATTATGTCAGAAATTGCAACAATTCTCGGTGAAACCGAAGACAGCAAATACTATAAAAATTTGCAGAAAAACATTTGTCGGGCATTCCGCAATGTTCTGACCGACGGTCACGGAAAGCTCAGAAAAGAGTTTCAGACGGGATATGTGTTGCCTCTTTATTTTGAAATGGAAGCGGGAGAAAACCGACAGCGTATGGCTGACAACCTGAACAGACTGGTGAAAGATAACGGTTACCGTCTGTCAACAGGATTTCCCGGAACTCCCTATATTCTTTTTGCTCTTGCAGATAACGGGCATAAAGATACAGCTTTTCGTCTTCTGTTTCAGGAAGACTGTCCGTCGTGGCTCTACTGCGTGAAAATGAGCGGCACGACTTTCTGGGAACAATGGAATACCATAACTCCCGAAGGCGAAATACGTGAGCCTTCTATGAATCACTATGCATACGGTGCCGTGGGAGACTTTTTCTATCGCCGCATCCTCGGAATCGAGGCAACAAGCGGCGGATATCGTAATTTCTGTGTCAAACCCGTGTCGGGTGGCGGAATCGGTTGGGCAAAAGGCGGTGTTCAGACACCTTACGGTATGATTTACGTGAGCAGGTATACCGAAAACGACGAATTCATAATAACCACGGAGGTCCCTGTTTCAACCGAATGCGAGTTGATTATGCCGAGCGGCAAAAAAATCAGGCTGACAAGCGGAACTCATACACATTCTGAAAAGATTACAAAGGAGCAGTCTTTATGAAATTTCAATTGCTCGGTACCGATTCACCGAATGAATCTCAAAGAGAACGAAACAACCGTGCTTTGGCAAGAGAAGCTGCGGCAGAGGGTATTGTGTTGCTCGAAAATAACGGAGTTCTTCCTTTGAATCCTCAAAAAATTGCACTTTACGGTCCGGGAAGCCGAATGACAGTTAAAGGCGGGTCGGGCAGCGGTGATGTTCAGGAGCGTTACAGCGTTACCGTTGAAGATGGTTTGAAAAATGCGGGATTCACATATCCCGATACTTTATGGATGGACCGCTTTCAGAAGAAATATGAGGATGAAATTGCCACCTGGAAAGCGGAGCTTGAAAATCAGATTAAAAAATATAATCCCATTCAGACTATGCAGATGTTCATTTATATAGGAGAACATCCGAAGCCTTATCCTTCCTGCACTCCGATTCTTGAGGATGAACTGACGAAAGAAACCGATAACGCAGTTTATGTTATTTCAAGACAGGCGGGAGAAGGTCATGACCGCAGAGTAGAAAAAGGTGACTTTCTTCTTTCCGATATTGAAGAAAACAGCCTTCGCACGCTGCGCAAACACTATAAAAACCTTATTGTTGTTCTTAATTGCGGCAGCGTTATGGATTTGTCTGTTTTTGATGAAATCAAACCCGATGCAGTGATCTTGTCAGGTCAAGGCGGTGCAGAAGGCGGCAATGCGCTTGCGGATGTGATAACAGGCAAGATTACTCCGAGCGGAAGACTTACTGACACTTGGGCAAAAGAATACGAAGATTATCCGAGCGCCGAAACCTTCGGCCACCGAAACGGTGATTTGGAAAATGAAGAATATTACGAAGATATTTATGTTGGCTACAGATGGTTTGACAAGCATAATATAAAACCCCGATATCCGTTTGGACACGGACTCAGTTATACGGAATTTTCATATAAAACCGAAAATATCAGCGAATGCGAAGCGGTTGTATCCGTCACGAATACGGGAGCATATAACGGCAAAGAAACTTTAATGGTTTTTATTTCAAAACCTGAAAGCGAAAACGGTTGTGAGAAGAAAAGTCTTGTTGCTTTCGCAAAAACAAAAACACTTTCACCCGCCGAAACTCAAAAAATCACTGTCAAATTCAATTTGGCGGATATTGCTTCTTTTTGTGAAGATAAATCAGCATTTATTTTAGAATCGGGAGAATACACCGTCTTTCTGAACAATACCGAAATCGGAAAATTTGATTTAAAAGAAAAGGTTTTGGAAACAGTAAAACCTATCGGAAAAGATATTCCTGAACAAATTATCAAAACATTTTCTTCTCCGATACAGTCTTTGCTTGACAGCCTCTCGGAACGGGATAAAATCCGCCTTGTAACCGGTGGCGGCTATGATATACGCTGCTATAACAATGTTATGGGGGCGGCAGGACGCACCTGTACAAAGCTGTTGAAAAAGGGTATTCCCAATATTGCAATGGCAGACGGGCCTGCAGGTCTGAATGTAAATCAATCGGCTTCTCTGACAGCTAATGCAATTCCTCGTTATCCCGACGGGTTGCCAAAAGATTGGAATTGGGGTTGGCTCAGAAAAATCAGCCCGATTCTGAAAAAAGCTCCGGGCAGATACAAAACCGTTTATCGCTATATGACCGCCTGGCCAAGCGAAACCGTGCAGGCTCAGACCTGGAATACACAGCTGATAGAAAAAATCGGTGCCGCAGTAGGCAGAGAAATGCTTGAAATCGGCGTTTCTGTCTGGCTTGCACCGGGACTGAATATTCACAGGAATCCTCTTTGCGGCAGAAATTTTGAGTATTATTCTGAGGACCCTGTTGTTTCGGGCAAGATAGCGGCAGCCATCACCCGAGGCGTTCAGAGTGCCGGCGGAGTGGGCGTTGCTCAAAAGCATTTCTGTTGCAATAATCAAGAAGACAATCGAATGAATGTCTCTGCCAATGTTTCTCAAAGAGCATTGAGGGAAATTTATCTTCGTGCATTTCGTATTGCTGTTACAGAGGGGAAACCTTGGACTGTTATGTCATCTTATAACCGTGTCAACGGAAAATATGTTTGCAACAGTTATGATTTCTGCACTCGTGTTCTCAGGAATGAATGGGGCTTTGACGGTCTGGTAATGAGCGATTGGAATGCAACTGAGCAATGCTCATATCCTCAGGCAATAAATGCGGGTAATGACCTGATTATGCCCGGCACAAAAGCCGTTGCAAAAAAACTTGAAGAAGAATTGAAAAACGGCAGACTCAACAAAGCTGCATTGAATTTGTCTGCGGGACGGGTTCTTGAACTGGTTTTCAAGAGTGAAGCCTGCAAGGATTTTCGATTGAAAGGATAAGAATTATGAGCGATACAGTATTTCCCCAAAATTTTCTTTGGGGAGCAGCATCCGCATCCGCACAAATTGAGGGCGGATGGAATGCAGATGGCAGAACTCCGAGCATCTGGGATGCTGCAAATCCGACACAGATAAAAAACAGTGAAAACTGTCACGATGCCTGCGACCACTATCACAGATTTCGTGAAGATATTGCTCTGATGAAGAAAATCGGACTTAAAAGCTACCGCTTTTCCATCAGTTGGTCAAGAGTAATTCCCGAAGAAGGTAAAATAAATGAAGCAGGCATAAAATTTTATTCCGACCTCGTTGATGAACTTGTTTCTGCAGGAATAGAGCCTATGGTTACGGTTTACCATTGGGATATGCCAATATGGGTATTTGAAAAAGGCGGATGGATGAGTGAAAAAATTATTCCTCTGTTCCGAGATTACACCAAGATTCTTGTTGATGCCCTTTCCGACAGAGTCAGCTGGTGGATGACTATGAATGAACCGGGCTGCTTTATTATGAACGGATATATGCAGGGTGTTCATGCACCGTTCAAGCGTAATTATTTCGCACTTTCACGGCTTTCAAAAAACTGTATGCTTGCTCACGCAGAAGCGGTAAAAACAATCCGCAGATATTCAAAGAAAAAGCCTAAAGTTGGCGTTGCATTTTCTTCGGGGGCATTTGTTCCGCCGAATGATTCTCCCGATGCAATTGAAAAAGCAAGGCGAATGACAACCGAAACCTCTAACGGTTTGATGAGTAACCGTTGGTGGATGGATCCTATGATACTCGGGAAGCCTGTCCGGGCTTACGGAATTTATCATTCCGATGCAAAGAATATGGAGGCAATATGTCAGCCTCTTGATTTTATGGGGCTCAATATATACACATCGTTTAACTATGCCGGATGGGGAAACGGTAAAGAAATACCGCCCGAAGGTACACAGAAAAATTCTCTTGGCTGGGTAATAGATGAACGCTGTATGTATTGGAATGTCAAGTTCATGTATGAACGCTACGGTTTGCCGATAATGATTACCGAAAACGGTCTTGCCGCAAATGATATAATTGATAAAGACGGCAAGGTTCATGATCCGCAGCGAACAGATTTTATCCGACGTTATCTCGGTCAGCTGAGTCAGGCAATTTCTGAGGGCATTCCCGTGCTGGGCTATCAGCATTGGTCCGTTATGGATAATTTTGAATGGGCCGAGGGATATGAGCCTCGCTTCGGTCTTGTGTATGTGGACTATAAAACTCAAAAAAGAATAATCAAAGACTCTGCTTGGGAGTATAAAAAAATCATTGAAACAAACGGAGCCGAGCTTTGACAAAGCTGATGTTGTTGTACAGATTGTTTTTATAAAGTATTGGTCTTAGCGAGCAATGGATTTGTGCATACAAATCCGCAATTAAGGGGTCGCCCCTTGCACCTCACAGATAAATCAATTCAAGCCGCACGAATTATCATATCCGTGCGGCTTACTTGTTGAAACCTTGAGTTTATTTAGTGATTTGTTTTTAGCTGATTCTTATCGGTCTGAGCCGTACAAAATTAGCTTTTGTCTAATGGATTTTGTTTGTTCGAAGCAATATGTGTTCAGGAAAGCTTAAACGGTAAAATGTAATTCTTAATGGTTTGTAGTATGCTTTTATCAGTTGGTTTATATTATACCCTCAACAATAAATCAACTCGTGACTAACAATTTCTCTTGCCCGTGCTTCAATATTATTCATACGGGCAATCCACTCCATTTGGTTGTCTGCTTTGAGTTGTTCCGTAATACCCTCATTAATCTTCATCTGTTCTACCAGCCGAGAAAACATATCTGATGCTTGTTCATCAATCTCTGCGAGGTGAGTCCACAATGTACCGTTCATAAGCAAAATATTGAACTGTACTCGTTTGTGATGCATAAGATAATCTTTGCGTTTTAATCCCCACGCACCGAGTGGCATTCTTGCTTCGGCAGGTAATGTAATATTGGGTATTCTGTAATCACAAACCATTCTGTATGT
>JAZUSN010000073.1:0-66342 GCA_045606785.1 Acutalibacteraceae bacterium
GAAGAAATAATCAACCTCGATTTTCCTCAAAAAATGACCTTGCCACGAAGGTACGCTTGCAGATACATAAAAATAACGGTAGAAAAAGCCAACAGACCTATAAAGCTGTTTGACTTTTCTTTTCGTGCTTCAACCGGTGCCGATGTTTCCGTTCTTAAGCCTGCAAACACCAAGGATACTTTGCTGAATAAAATTGACCTTGTTGCAACCAACACTCTCAAAGAATGCATGCAGACCTTTTTTGAGGACGGACCCAAGCGAGACCGACGTCTTTGGATTGGCGATTTAAGACTTGAAGCGCTTGCGAATTATTACACATTTAACAACCTTGAAATCGTAAAAAGATGCTTGTATCTTTTTGCTGCGGGTGAATGTAATAATCTAGGATTTCTGCCGTCATTTGTTTATGAAACACCTTATTTTCATTCGGGCGAAGCACATATTGCAGACTACGCACTTTTGTATGTCGTAAGTGTATGCGATTATTATGAGCATACCGGAGACATAAGCGTTATAAATGACCTTATTAAAATCTGCAAATCACAACTTGACAGCTTTGAAGCAATACTTGATGAAAATATGATCGTTACAAATCAGGACGGTTGGTTTGCTTTTATCGACTGGTGTCCGGGTTTGGAAAAACTGACGGCTTTGCAGGGTGTATATCTTTATACTCTTGAGCGTTTTTCCGAATTATTGAAAGCGATCGGTGACGAGGATTTCAAGAAATATTCATCGCTTCTTTCACTAGTCCGTTCCGCTTCTAAAAAACATCTTTATGATGAAAATGCATACGCTTTTATAAATGATTTGGATAACGGACAGTTCAGCGTCCATTCTCAAGTGTGGATGATATTGGGCGGCGTAATGAGCGGCACAGAAACGAAAGATATTTTGCTTTCCTGCCTTGATAATGAAAACGCCAAACAACCTGTCACTCCGTATATGCGCCATTATGTAGCAGAAGCTATGTTAAAGCTGGGTATGAAAGCTGAAGCTGTTCAATATCTTAAGAAGTTTTGGGGAGGAATGCTTGAGCACGGTGCAGACACATTCTGGGAGGCGTACATTCCTGATGACCTTGATTTTTCACCGTACGAGGATAGAATGATAAACAGTCTGTGCCATGCATGGAGCTGCACACCGTCATTTTTTATCCGAAAATACAGAATGTAATTTATGGTGAGGATTTACAAGCTTCAGTCGGGATAATGAAATAACGCTTGAAATGGTTATAATGCTTCAGAAAAGAGATGAAAAAATAGTATGAAACTTTTGCCGCGCTTAAAGGAAACTTTTTATGACGGAAAAAATTACAAAATGCTTCTGCTGTCTATTCTTGTAACGGGTCTGTCTTACGGACTTTACAAGGGTATGCTCGACAACTATCTGGCTGAGATCGTAGGCTTGAGCGAAATGGGCAGAGGCGTTGCGGAGTTTTTCCGTGAGATACCGGGCGTTATGCTCGTGCTGATACTTGCACTTTGCTATATGCTCTCTGCCGAAACAATGTATAAGGCAGGTGCGGTTTTCCTGCTTGCAGGTATGGGTATGATGACACTTCTGCCGCCGGGAAAGGTGCTTGTTATTCTTTCGATAACAATGTATTCATTGGGTGAACATATTCAGATAGGTATGAAAAACACCTTGTCGCTCAAATATGCGCGCCAAGGTCACGGCGGTGCCGCACTCGGTGCGCAGAATGCCGCAACGCAGATCGGTACGCTTGTCGGTTATATCGCGGTTGTTGCTGTCTTTTCGCTTCTGGCAGGCGGCACGGGCACATACAAGCTTTTCTTTGCCGTTGCTGCCGCACTTGCTTTAATCAGTGCCGTGTTTTCATTCTGTATTACCGGCAAAAGTGAAACGGATTCGACCAAACGCAGGTTTTATTTCCACAAAAAATACACCAAATACTATATGCTCGAAATGTTTTACGGCGCACGAAAGCAGGTGTTTTTCACCTTCGGCCCGTATGTGCTGATCCTTTTTTACGGTGCAAACGCCGCGACAATCAGCTTTTTGTTTGCGGTTTCTGCAATTACCTGCTTTTTTGCTTCGCCCATTGTAGGAAGAATAATTGACCGTATCGGTTACAAGGTGGTTATGGTTACCGATACGATTATTCTTGTAGCAGTTTGCTTTGCCTATGGCTTTGCACACCGTTTCTTCCCGCAGAACGTCGCTTTTGCTATTTGCTGCTGTGCATACATAATCGATGCGGTTATTTCTCTTGCGTCAATGGCCTCAAACGTATATGTGCAGGACCTTGCCGATAATCAGGAGGAGGTCAAGGCGACGATTTCGACAGGAGTTTCAATCAACCACGTCATTACAGTTTTTATCGCCCTTTTCGGCGGTTGGATATGGCAGACTCTCGGTATGGAGCTGCTGTTCATAATCTCTGCCGTGCTGGGTCTTTGTAACAGCGCCTATGCCGCCACAATAAAGCCTAAGAAAAAAGAGAAAATAGAAAAGTAACGAAAAAAGAGCTGTCTCAGACGAGACAGCTCTTTTGCTTCGGATGTACTTATTTAAGCGAGTCGAGAAGTGCGAAGTATTCGGTTACGAGGTATGAGCCTGTGTGCTTGCCGACTGAAAGCGTTTCGTCTGCAATTTCTTCGCCGATGATGTGACCCATAAATGCGAAGTTGTTGTCGGTGAGGACGTAGCCGATAGCGTCGTTTGTGAGGCTGACTGCGTATACGTCAACACCCTCAACGGATTCTGCAAGGCTGTCATACGGCCACTCGGTGCCGTCCCAGTTTGCACCGCCTGTAATCTCATCATCCCAGAAAACTTCGGGATAAAGCTCTGCGGGGAAGAGTGCAAGGCCGATTTCATTGCCGAATTCAAGGTAACCCATCTCGGTTGCCATACAGTATTCTCTGCCGAAGCCTGAGCCTGTGTAGAAAATCTTGTTGTTAACAAGGCCGATTTCGCAGGCGAGAGTAAGGATGCTGTTTTCGGGTGTGATGAAAAGCTCTCTGTGCTTTACGTTGACAATCGGCTCAAGCTCGTTTGAGTAGTCGGCTTCAACAATCATTTTGCCGAGGTTTTTGCCCAGATATCTTGCATCTGCACCTTTTTCTTCATATTCGGTCATCCCGCTTGTGTCAACCTCGATATCGCGTGATACCTGGCCGACGGCACCGGGAATCATAATGAAGTTACCGCCGTTTGCTGACTTGATGTACTCGTCAATGTAGTAGATGTAGTCGGAGCCGACGAGGCCGTTGCTTGCGCTGAATGACGTTGCGTGGCAGGTGATGTCGCTGATGTATGTGGGTGCGTTGCCCGATGCGGGAATAAAGCAGAAGCTTGCTGTTTCGGGCAGGTCTTCCTTGGAGATAAGATCGCGCTTATCCTTGAAGTATTCGCTCATATCAATGGGGGTAAAGAAGAGCTTGCCTTCTTCCATACCGTCAACGGCAGCCTTGATTGCTTCAACTGAGGTGTCAACAAAGTGCTGCTTGAATGCCTCGGCTGTTTCAAGGCCGGGGATTGTGATATCAAGGCCGAAAAGGTTGAGCCAGAAGGCTGCAAGGAGCTTTGTGAAAAACTCTGTGCTGACGCCCTGTGTATCGAGCGCGGAGTGTGCGTGGGTTGCGCTGATGTTGATGCTTGCAACCTTGATTCCCTTTTCTTTACAGTAATCAAGTATCGCCTTGCGCATTGCGCGTGTGTCTGTTGAAGTAACGCCGAGAGCATCAACAGCACCGAGCACAACTATGCCGTCACCGCTGTTGTCGTCAATTGCCGCAACGCGGATGCACTGGTCATCGTATACACCCTGAGCATATTTGTTGAGAAGGTCTCTGCCAAGGTTGTATTTGCCGCTGTCGATATCTTCCGGTACGATACTCTTTTTTGCGTAGCCGAGCTTCCATACAGCGTTTTCGGCAGGTTCTGTGCGGTATGTTTCTCTACCCGGCAGGAAGCCTATATCTTCAGCGTTGTAGCTGTCTATGTGCTCCCAGTCATTGGGGTCTAAATAAATTGTGCAGATCGTTTTTACAAGCCCTTCAACGATAACGTTGAGTACGTTGTAAAAGCCTTTTTCAACTGCTGTGACTATTGCGTTTTCTTCCTGCGGCTGTGCTGCACCCGAACCGATTGAAGCACCCGTGAACATAACGGCAAAGCACAGTATGAGAGAGATCGCGCGTAAAGCTCTTTTTTTCATTGTCTGTTTTACCTCCCAAAGTTTGGTTTGTAACCACATTGTATATTATTTCTCTTTTTTCGTCAATTGAAAATCGGTAGGAGATGTTATTTTATTCGTTACAAAGTTTTATCCCTGTTGAAATTGACAATTACGTTTCGTGATGATAATATGAATTTGATTACTGTACGGAGGTGTGTTTGCAATGGATAATAAAATGTATATTCTCACTTATGAACACGGCGGCTATGTTCTTTGGGGTGAATGGCTCAAGCCCAGACTCAAGGATATTGAGCGCTGGCTAGATAAATACCCGAAGCTTAAAATAGGCCTTGATTATGAATCGTTTACGTTTGATGAATACACACGCTGCGACCCCGAGATTGTAGAAACTGTCGGCCGTCTGCTTAAAAAATATCCCGGCAGGGTAGGCTTGGGTGCTACAACCTACGGTCAGCCTCTTGCGCTTACGATCTCTGAGGAATCCAATGCGCGTCAGCTTTCATACGCAGTAAAAACAAACCTGCATTATTTCGGTGTTACACCGAATGTTTACAGCATATCCGAGTTTGCTCTGCATAATCAGACTCCGCAGCTTATCAGCCAGTGCGGTTATGAAGCGGCAATGCTTCGTTCTCACGTTATGGGCTACGGCTATCCGAAAAATTTTGACTGTGCATGGGGACTGTGGACAGGTAAGGATAAAACCGCTGTTCCTGCCGTGCCGACTTACCCCGAGCAGGGCAGAGGATATAACTGCACCACACTTGACAACTGGATCCTTTCACGTTGGTCAGAAGGTGAGGCGGGCTACGAGCTTGAGGATTTTGAGGAAAAATTCAAAAAATACAAGCCGCTGTTGGCTTCACGCTATGATGACGTCTGCCAGCCCATTGAAAGGCTGACAGAATATGTTGAAAGCAAGGATAATTATGAATATGCTCTGCTTGAGGATATTCCGAAGATTTACGGCGAGGCAACGCAAGTGCTCGATACTACCGATAACGATTTCCACGTGCAGATGCCCTGGGGCTACTGCGGCAACGAAATCTTCAATGGTGTGCGCGCAAGTGAGGTTGCCGCAGTGCAGGCAGAGAAGCTCAATGCATTGAGTGTAATGCTCGGCGGTGAGTCACTTGAAAAGCAAAATGAGGATGCGTGGAAGTATGCTCTTGCAGCACAGCATCACGACGTTACGATATGCGGTCTGCTCGATTTGTCTCGCCGCTTTATTCCGGAGTCGCTTGAGCTTTCCGACTCAGTCAAAGCTCAGTCTCTTTCTGCGCTTGCAGAGCGTTTTGCCGATAAAAACGGCGAATCACTTCTTGTCACCAACCTCCATTCATTTGCTGTCGACGAGTGGGTTGAGGTTGAATGCGACAAAGCTTACGGCGTTTTTGATGCGGACACTCAAATTGACAGCGAATTCAGGTCGGGTAAGCTTCGTGTTCACGTAAAGCTGCCTCCCTTTACAGTTAAGAGATATGCCCTGCGTGAGTCTGCTGCCTGCGGGAAATCAGCTTTTTCGTGGAACTGCAGCACAGGCGAGCTTACAACACCCTTCTACACGGTCAGCCTCAATGAAAAAGGTATCGCTTATATTGCTGACAAGAGCGGCAGAAAGATTTTTGACAACGACGGTGGAGCACTCTTCACGGCATGGGTAGACGGAGAGGACAGAGCCTCCGTCGGCACCTGGCAGGTCGAGCTTGATGCTCACAGCGCTGTTGCTGTGCAGACGGGTGAGCTCGGCACTATCGGTTATATCCTTGAAATGAGACTTACCGACAGCAGCGAGCGTATTGACTGCCGTACAAGGTTTAAGATGAGCGGTCAGCTCGTCGGCAGAACAGACGTTACTCAGGGCAGACCCGTGCCTCTCACGCGTAACGGACATCACCACGAGGATAAACTCTGCTTTGTTATGAACGCCTGCCTTGACAGCGACAGAAGAATGGTGCGCGACCTGCCGTATTCAATCTCCGATTGGAACGGTGCCGTTCTCAAAACAGAGGAATACTGGTATCCCGATGATCTTATTCTTATTGATACAGAGGTGTCGGCAGAGGAATCCTTCAACTCAACAACATATATGCACGGCATTTACTGGCTGAGTCTGCGCGACAGCAAAAACGGCCTTGCCGTGTTCAACCGCGGCTGTATGGGCAGCGCAATTCAGGGCAACCGTATGCTCATTCCGCTGCTTTATTCAAACGAGTATATGTGCGGCACAAGAATCCTTGAGGGTGAGTTTGAGGATGAGTTTGCGATTCTTCCGTTTGACGGTAGTGTCAGCGATGTTGAAATCCACACAAACGCTATGTCATACGCTTATCAGCCCGAGGCAGTTGTTATTAAAGCAGGTGAGGGAGATATGGCGGAGCTTACTGCAGCTGACCTTTGCTGTGATACCGGTACGGTTGTGCTTACCTCACTTTACCCCGAGGACGGCTTTGTCTTTGCTCGTATGTGTAACTTCTCCGATGAGTCTGCACCTGCAAAGCTCAAGCCCTTTACAGGTGTTGTCGATGCGCAGACTGATTTACTTGGTAATGTTACTCAGCCGCTGACCGATAATGAAATGACCTTCAGACCGTGGGAAGTCAAAACTGTAAGAATAAAGCTTTGATTTAAAAGTTGACGGCATAGATATATTGTTTTATAATACATAAAAAGAAAAATAAGGAGCTTTAATTATGCTTACTTTAGAGCGTGCCAAAGAGTTGCTTGGTACAACCACAACCGAAGACCATCTTTTCCTCCACGCAAAAAACGTGTCTGTTGCAATGGGCGGAATGGCTGAGCATTTCGGCGAGGATGTCAGCCATTGGATGGCCATCGGCTATCTCCACGATTATGATTACGAGCAGCATCCCGACGAGCATCTGCAGCATACGGAAAATGACCTTCTTGCCGCAGGTGTAGCGCAGGAAGAGGTGCGTGCAATACTTGCTCACGGCTACGGCCATTGTAACGATGTTGAGCCGATTACAAACCTTGAGAAATCACTTTTTACGGTTGATGAGCTTACGGGTATCATCCAGGCGGCGGCACGTATGCGCCCGATGGGTATTACCGATATGGAAGTTTCCAGCTTTATGAAAAAGTTCAAGGATAAGAAATTTGCCGCGAAGTGTGACCGTGAGGTTATACGTAAGGGCTGTGAAATGCTCGGTATGGAGGTCAGGGACGTTGCGGAAATCTGTATCAACGCAATGAAGGCTTATGCGGATGAATTGCAGATAGGCCCCAAGGCATAAAAACGTTAAACCCCATTGCTCAATGGGGTTTATTTTTATGCGCACAACTGTCAGGCGTTAATTGAAATCAAAGGATATCTGTGTTATAATACACGAGGATAAAAGGGGTGGTATGTTTGAAATCAACAACCAAGATAAGTAAAAAAGAAAACAGACAGCTTTCAAACCTGAAGAGAATACAGAATAAGGGCAGCTCGGGCAGGTATTTCCTTGTGCTGCTTGTGCTTATTGCCGTTGTCAACATTATCGATGAGGTCACAAGCAACCTTACCGTCACGGTGCAGTCATCGTTTGTTACGGAGTTTTTCGTCACAAATCCGTTTATGGGAAAATACTATACCTATGAGGACGGACTTGCATTTCATTCGGGCATAGGTGTATTCACTTATGTGCTCGGTCTGTTCACTCCGTTTTATAAGGCTCTTGCCGATAAGTGGGGCAGAAAGCCGCTGTTTGTGCTTTCAACCCTCGGTATGGCGGCAGGTCTGCTCGTTATCCACCTGTCATCAAGCTACATAATGTTCCTCGTCGGCTTTGCGATCATCAGCTTTTTTATGGGGCACGATATACAGATAATTTATATACTCGAGGAGGCTCCGGATAAGCACCGTGCAAAGATATACAGCTTCCTCAAAAGCTTCGGCATACTCGGTGTTATTCTGATTCCCGCCCTGCGTGATTCGCTGATGGGTGATGATGCTACAAAGTGGCGCGAGATTTTCCTTGTCCCTGCCCTTGTCGGTGTTGTTGCAAGTGCGCTTGTGCTTCTTTTTGCAAGGGATACAAAGGTGTTTGTGAATGAGCGGATAGCTTATCTTTCACGCCCGTATGAAGAACGGCAGCGTGAAAAGGCTTTGCAGAAGCAGCTCAAGCAGGCACAGCGTAATCAATCGGGCGTTTTCAACGGTGTAAAGTATATCTTTGCAAATAAAGATACGAAGATGCTCATAATTTCGCATATTGTTTTTGATGCCGCAATGCCTGCAATCGCGCTGTATTTCGAGTCATCAATGCACCGTGCAGGTATGAGCACAAGCAGCATTACAAAGGCGCTGTTTATGGTGCCGGTAGTGTATGCTGCAATAACCTTCCTCTCCGGTTTTATCGCTGACAGAGCAGGCAGAAAAACAACGGTTATCCTCTTTTCTTCAACCTGTGTTGCAGGCTATATTCTCTTTGTTGCAGGCATTCTGCTCGGTTGGAATCCGTACCTTATCGGTGCGCTTGCAGGTCTCTATCAGGGTTCATACTGGATCGGCAGAGACTATATGAACGTTATGATGACCGAAAAAGTGCCGACGGATATACGTGCATCCGTTGTCGGTGCAGAGGGACTTCTTGTTATAATCGGTCTGGTTGTCGGTTACGGCGCGATAGTTCTTGGTATCACGCTTGTTCCGATATGGTGGGCTTGCCTTGCCGTATCCGTGCCCGCAGTGGCTGTTGCCGCAGTTCTTTTTGCACTCAGAGTCAAGGAAACAAAGGGTGCAAATCTTGATGAAATTGAGTAAAGGAAGCAGAAACATATAATGAAAATTACCGGAGCGATTTTTGATTTTGACGGTACGCTGTTCGATTCAATGCAGATATGGCGCGGAATCAGAGAACGGTATTTTGCCCACCACGGTCTTGTGCTTACGGCGGAGGATGACGCTACTTTTGCGGGACTTCATCTGCAGGAAACACTTGCTCTTGCGAACGAAAAGTTTAATATGGGAATGACCTCGCAGGAGCTTTTCAACGATTTCTTCGGCTTTATTGAGCAGTGCTATATGGCGGAAGCAACGCCGAAAAACGATATAATCGAATTTCTCGAAAAGCTGAAGTCAAAGGGCGTCAGAATGGGAATTGCAACCGCTACAAGCGAAGGTGCGCTCAGACCGCTGCTCGAAAAATACGGTCTGCTCGGTTATTTTTCTGAAATCCTTTCGGTCTATACCGTCGGTGCATCCAAGAATCAACCCAAGGTTTACGATGCCGTGCGTGAATCACTCGGCACAGCTAAAGAAACTACCTGGATATTTGAGGATGCCCTGTATGCCGCCAAAACGGCAAAGGCAAACGGTTATAATCTTGTAGGAATCTTTGATTCGACCGAGCCCGATGCCGAGGGGCTGAAATCTGTTTCGGATGTTTACATACATAACTATAGCGAAATAGACTTGGACAGTTGAATATGAAACATAAGTGCCGTTTCGGGGTGGGTTTTACCAAGCGATTTGTCTTGAGTAGGTCAGCTCCGGGCGGCACTTGTACTGTCGCGCACAATATTAATAAAATTTATAACAAAAAGGTGTGTACATTTTCTTTTTTGTATGTTATAATGTATCGAAAACAATGTAAAATTGGGGGTGGTATTGGGTGTCCGTAAGAGTAAGCGTAATTGTTCCGACTCATAACAGGCCGCATTTTCTCGGCCGCACTATAGATTCTCTGTTAGCACAGACACATTGCAATACCGAAATTGTTGTTGTTGACGACAATGCTCCCGACAGCCCCGCAAGAGCCGATACACAGGCTCTGATGAAAAAATACGAGCAGTACGACAACGTCGTGTATATCTGTAACGAAAAGCCTTTGGGCGGCGGCTTTGCCCGTAACGAGGGTATCCGCGTTGCTACCGGCGAATACGTTACTTTCCTCGACGACGACGACGTTTACCTCCCCGAAAAGGTTGAAACTCAGCTTGCCTTTATGCTTGAGAAAGACCTTGATATGAGCTTTACCGACGTGTTTATCCACAGCGCAGAGGGTAAGCTTATCGAGTATCGCAGACACTCTTACGTCAACGATTGCTCAAATGAGGAACTGTTCCGTCAGCACATTATCCATTCGCTTTGTCCTACCTCAACCTATATGATAAAGCGCAGCTTTATCCTCTCAACTGACGGTTTCCGCGGTGTGCCGATGGGTCAGGATTTTATGCTTATGTGGGATATGCTTGAGCACGGTGCAAAAACCGGATATTTCCCGGTTTCGTATATAATTCAGTACATCCACGGTGAAGAGAGAATATCACTCGGCAAGAATAAGGTTAACGGTGAAAATGCGCTCTATGAGCTGAAAAAGACCAAGCTTGGCCTTCTCACCGCAAAGGAACGCAAGTATGTCCGTTTCAGACACTACGCGGTTCTGACGGTTGCATATATGCGCAGCGGAAAGCCGTTCAACGCAATGCTTTACGGTGTCAAAACATTTTTTGCTTCACCTGCAAGTGTTTTCAGCGAGTTCAAACAGCTGCTTGCTAACCGAAGAATGGCTAAACAAACGATTAACGACGGCAAATAAGAGGTTCTTATGTTTTCTTTCAGTAACGGAATATTAAGAATAAAAAAAGACAGGCCGGGGCTGGATTTATTTATAGATTTTTCTTTTCTTTTGCTGATTTGTGCTGTGTTTACAAACGGCGGAGAAGAGGGAGAAAGCTATTTCTACTATATCACTTTCTTCCTGTTTTTTGGCTTGACGTGTATTAAGTTGCTCACTTCTTTGAAGACGCAAGGCGGCGCTGTCATCCCGGCGTTTACCTTGTGGTACGGAGGGTTTACATTGCTGTCGCTGATGTCGGCACTGTGGGCGACTAATCCGCAAACCAGCCTTAAGGTAATTTCAAGGTTGATACAGAGCCTGGTTATTACGTTTGCTATGTCACAAAACTATGCAACGAGGGCGGGTCTGTTCAGGTGTATGCGTATGTTTTCGTGGGCCGGCGCCTTTGTGGCGGTATATGCTCTGGCAAATACACCTTTTGATGAATGGTTCAAAGGCTTCCTCGGTTGGACAGCTTTGAGTCTCAACCCCAATACCGTAGGTATGATTTTTACGATCTGCCTGATAATTTCTTTGTACTTTGCTTTATACTGTAACGAGAAAAGATATTACCTTGTCACTGCGTTGCAGCTGTTCATTATAATTCTTACAAGCTCCAGAAAGTCACTGCTTGCTTCGGTTGCGGGTATGGTTATGATGGGCTTGATGAGGATACAGCGTCGTAATGTGGTCCCGCGAGTATTAATGACGTTTGGTCTGGTTATAGCGCTGAGCTACTTGATAATGTCTGTGCCCGAGTTTTACAGAACGATCGGCGGACGTTTCGAATCTATGACCGAATATCTGCTGGGCGAGGGCGGCGACTACAGTATTTCGCTGCGTCAGCGGTTTATCGAAAATGCGCAGGATATGTTCTTTGAAAGGCCGATTCTCGGTTATGGCATAAACAATTTTGCTGTGCAGATAGGCCGCCGTATAGACGTGTGGACGTATGCGCACAACAACTATTACGAAATTCTTGCTGACCTCGGAATAGTTGGCTTTACGCTGTTTTACGGTTACTATTTTTATCTGTTGGCAACTCTGGCTAAAGCGTGGCGTAAAACCGGCAGTTCGATGGCAAAAATGATGCTGGCGCTGCTTGTGGTCATAATGATATGCGAGTACGGTCTGGTCAGTTACTACTCGATATATATGCAAATGGCACTGTGCTGTATGTATTTGTTCACCTGTGCAATAAACAACGCCGATGACCATTCAAGCGGTACACCTATATATCTGAAATACAAGCAAAGAGTATACGGTTAATCTAACTGTGATACATTCTGAAAGAGAGGACGATGACATTGAATTCCAACTCAAACAGTACAAGCGCACCTAAGGGCATAGAAATCAACGTTGTTTTTTTGCTTGAAACAGTGCTTAAGAAATGGTGGCTGCTTGTTGTATCGGCAGCAGTTATGGCGGCAATAGGCCTCGGTATCGGTTTGGCTACAACAACACCGACCTATACCTCTGATATGAGCTTCACTACCTACAACCAGGAAGCAAGCAACGTTGTTTCTTCCGGTGATATTAACAGCTCTGTTCAGATTGCCAATACCTTCAAGTACATTCTTCAGAGCCGTACGATGCTTGAGAAGGTAGCACAGAGCTGCGGCGGTAACACAACCATCAAGCAGATTGAAAAAAGTATGAAGGTTACAAAAGAGCCTGATACAAACATCATTATAATCCGCATCACAACAACTGACCCGGATCTTTCTTACAAAATTGCCGCAGGCTTTGAAGAGTGCTATCAGGGCGTTGTCGATTACGCTTATCCCAACGCAACGCTTCAGCTTTGCGAAACACCTCTTTATCCGCAGGATCCCGATATCAGCAAGTCTCCGATGCGTTTCTCCGTAATCGGCGCGATAGCCGGTTTCGCAATTGCGTTTATCGGTGTTATCATCGCAAATGCAGCACGTGATACGGTTCAGACGGTTGAGGATATTCAGGTCAAGCTCGAATCCAACCTCATCGGTACGGTCGGCAATGTTCGCATCAAGGGCAAAAAGAAGAACAAGGGCTACCGTCTGCTTCTCTCGGATCGTACGCTCGGTTTCTCATTCATAGAGTCATATAAAGCTATCAGAACAAAGGTTGAAACGTTCTGTGCAAGAAAGAACCACAAGGTTATTCTTATTACAAGCGCCGGTGAAAACGAAGGTAAAACAACGTTCTCAATGAACCTTGCTCTCAGCCTTGCTCAGAACGGCAAGTCCGTTCTCGTTATTGATGCTGACCTTCGTAAGCCTGCTGTCAGCAAGTTCCTCAATCTCAACGTCAGCCCCGAGTATGACCTGGCTTCGGTTATCAGCGGCAAGACAGAGCTGAGCGACGCGATCAAATTTGTCGAAAAGCACAAGCTCTTCATCCTCACAACAGCCCGCTCCAACGATGAGCCCACCGAGATTCTTTCATCTCAGCAGATGGCAAAGCTCATCAAGGCAGCAAGAGAAGAATTCGATTACGTTATTATTGATACTGCTCCCGCAGCGGTTGTTACCGACGCTAACATCCTCTCAAACTTTGCAGATGCGGCAATTCTTGTTGTCCGTGAGAATTTCTCTCCCTGTGCACGTATCCGCGGTGTTATTGATGATATCAGCGGCAATAAGGCTGAGCTTATCGGCTGCGTATTCAACAACGTTGCTTCCGACGGTGTGCGCGGTGCATACAGTAAGTATAAGTACGGCTACGGTTACGGCTATGGCGGCAGACATTACGGTTACGGCGGCTACGGTTACGGCTATGGCTACGGCAGTAATGATTCCGACTCCTCAAAGGATTATAATTCCTGAGTAAAAGTAAAGGAGAAATCAGTATGAAGAAGGTTATAGTAGTTCTTCTCGTTGTTGCGGTGCTTGCAGGCGCAGGCCTTATCGGCTGGAATGTTTACGAAAAAGAAGTTCTTCTCAGTCCCGAAAATCAGATTTTAGGTCATTGGGAGAGCGAAAACGGTCTGCTTTCCTACGTTTTCCGTGAGGACGGCACAATGAGCGGTAACATTGATGCAATTCTCGGTACGGTTTCGATTAACGGTACGTATTCGCTTGATGAAGAGAATAATCAAGTTACGTTGACTTATACGCTCTACAGTATCTCTTATACAGACGTTAAAAGCTTTGTAATCGAAAACGATACGTTGAAGCTTACGGATACAAAGACAAATATTTCGGTCACTTATTACAGACCTGTTCAGGAATCGGCAACGCAGACAGAAGTTGCTTAATGCAAAAATAAAACGCTTGTTCTTCATATGGAGAACAAGCGTTTTTGTTTATGCTGTGAGTTTTTTTGTGATTTTTCTCTTTACAAACAGATAGCAGATGAAATGTATCAGTGAGCATATCGTCCAGGATATCGTGTAAGCGATATACAGCGTTTCTTGCGTGGGAGATGCTCTGAATGCGGTATAAACCCAAAGCACTCTGAATACGCACGAGCCAAAAATTGAAACGATCATCGGAAGGGTAGAGCAGTTCATACCTCTCAGCAACCCTACCATAACCTCCATTACGCCGCACAGGAAGTAGGGCAGACATATCATTCGCATACGGATCATTCCGTAGGGAATTATCGCCGCATCCGTTGAATATATTTTGAGAAGCGTTTCGCCGAAAAGGTAGGATGCGCCGCCGAGGATAAGTCCGACTGCCGTTACTGTCAGCAGCGTTACAACAGCTACGCGCGATATTCGCTTGGGCTTCTTTGCGCCCACGTTCTGGCTTGTAAATGTTATTGCCGCCTGGTAGACCGAGTTCATGGCCGTGTAGGTGAAGCCCTCGATGTTTGAGGCTGCCGCATTACCTGCCATTACGGTTGATCCGAATGAGTTGATTGAAGACTGAATCAGCACGTTTGAAACGGAAAAGAGGGAGCTTTGGATTCCCGCGGGCAAACCAACCTTCAGCATCTCCGTGATCTCGGCCTTGCGGAATGCAATTTCTTTTATGTTAAGGTGACAGCAATTGTCAAGCTTGAGCATACAGATAACAACAAGCGTCGCGGAAATATACTGCGATATGGTTGTTGCAAGGGCAACGCCTGCAACGTCCATATGAAATACGCACACAAACAGAAGATTAAGCAGCACGTTGACGATGCCCGAAATGGTGAGAAACCACAGCGGTCTCATTGTGTCACCCATTGCCCTGAGTATTGCCGCACCGAAATTATAAACCATCAACCCGGGCATGCCGAGGAAATAAACTCTTACGTACAGCGCAGCCAGGTCTATTACGTCATCGGGTGTGTCCATAAGCGTGAGAAGAAATTCTGAAAGGGTAACGCCGATTATAAGTGTTGCGGCGCCTGCCACAAGGCTCATCGCAATAGCTGTGTGTACGGCGTCGTGCGCTTTGCGGAAGTTGTGAGCGCCGATGTTTCGTGCCACCACAACGCTGGCACCGACGCTCAGGCCGATAAACAGGTTTATTATCAGGTGTATCAGCGAGCTTGTGGATCCGACAGCTGCCAGCGATGCACTTCCCGCAAACCGTCCAACGACGGCAACATCAGCGGCATTGTACAGCAGCTGAAGTATTCCCGAAAGCATCAAAGGCAATGAGAAAACAAGCACCTTGCCGAGCAACGGGCCGTTACACATATCAATTTCATGTTTTTGCTTTTTCATCTTTTTAGTCCTTACGGTATATTCTGATATAAAAATCAATTTTTGTTTCGAGTGAGTCGAGCGCGAGCAGCTTTTCCTTATCCTGAGGAGAAGTGTGGTAGTAGTAAGGAGTCATTTTAAACAGCGCGTCAATATCCTCCCTACAGGTTAGGTTTGCGGTATGTACGCTGTTGAATGCTTTTACTGCGGTAAATCCCTCAAGCTCGGGACAAGCCTCTTCGTTTTTGTACGGTGTGTCGTAAAGTGCGGCTTTCATATCCCACAGGTGGTCAGCGCCGGGGCATACGCTTATCAGATATCCGCCGGGCTTTATTACGCGCAGAAACTCTTTTTCGCAGAATGGCGCAAAGAGGTGTACGGCACAGTCAATGCTGCTGTCCGCCAGCGGAATATCGGACATGTTTGCAACAAAAAACGTGGCTTCGCATTTCCTTTTTGCGGCAAGACGCACCATTTCTTTTGATATGTCAAAGCCGTAAACGCTGCAGTTACAGCTCTCCTTAATCATCTGTGTGTAATATCCTTCGCCGCAGCATATGTCGAGCACGGTTTCGGGCTTGAGTGCCGCCAGCTCACGGCATACGGCTTTTGCCGCAGGCTCAAAATAGCCTTTGTCAAGGAAGCTTTTGCGTGAGCGTGCCATTTCACGGTTGTCGCCGATAAGGCTGCCGCTTTTGCTGCCTGTGAGCAGGTTGACGTAGCCCTCTTTTGCTGTGTCAAAGCTGTGAGAGTTGACACAGCGCAGGGTGTTGCCGCTTACGGATAATTCACTTTTGCATACGGGGCACAGCAAAGCTTCCATTAGTTTCTCCGTTTATTCAAGTAATATATAATGTATTATATACCACAATTTTTGTGTAGTCAAATATCAAATGTCTGTTTCCCCTTGAAATCCGACGAAAAAAAGGTTATTATTATTCCATACTGTTTTCGGAGGAAATGTAATGAAAAAAACATTAGCTTTACTGATTGCAATTGCGGCGCTGATACTTTCTGTTATGCCCGTAAATGCAGTAGTTAAACTTGAGTCAATTGACGCACCCTACGGCGTTGTATACAAGGTATATAATGATACGGTTGCGGAGCGTGTCAGCATAAGCTGTCTGTTTACGGATGAATATGCCGCAATTTCGGATATGACAAACGAAGAAAGTATGGAAAAATACGGCGTTACCGATATTTTTACCTACGTTCAGATTGACTACCGTATTGACGGCGGCGAATGGCAGAGCGACGACGTCTGGGGCACAACGTACGATGCGGCAGAGTTCGGCGGTGAAGTGCCCAAGGGCGATACCGTAAGGACCTTTGACCTGCTCTATCTTAACAACGAAAGCACGCAGAAAAAAGCAGGCGCCCTCGTTAAGAAGAATGATAAGGGTCAGGCTGTTTTTGACCTTGATAATCATACGCTGGAGTTCCGTCTGAGAACCTTTATGGGCTATACTACGGTAATCGGTCAGGCCATAACTTCAGAGTGGACGGAGGTTGTAAAGGTCGAGCGTGATGCTGATTTCGGCGAAAGGCCCACGAAGCTCGAGGCTCCGGAAGTCAGAGGCGCTCACGTAGCCTACCACGACAATGAAATGCCGTATCTCGCCTTTGATGTCAAAACTCCCGAAAGCATCAAGGAGGCTGAGGCGTGGCTTTCAACCCAGCAGCCCACCTATATTTCAATGCTCGTAGAGCTTGACAGAGGTAACGGCACGTGGGAAAGTACAGATCTGGCTGTATCGGACAGCCACTATGCCAACGAAACAAAGGGTGTATATCTGAATGCGGTTGACGTTGAAGATGTCAGCAAAATGCGTCTGCGTACAAGATATATTGCATACATTGAAACGGAAAACGGAACAGATACCGTTTATTCAGATTACAGCGATATTCTCGAGTTTGACGTTCCCCGTTGGGTAGAGGGCAAGGGCATTATGCACGCAAAGTGTAAGGTGTGCGGAATTTGCCGCCCCGTATTCGGTCATTGCATGTTTGTAATCGGCGGCATAATCCTTCTCATAGTTGCGATTGCGGCTGTTCCTCTTAAAATGCATATTGATAAGGTTAAGGCAAAGAAGTTTGCGGAAGAAGAGGAAAAGCAGCGCAAGCTCGAGGAAGAGCGCAAGGCTTACGATAAGCTTAAGCAGGAAAAGAAGACCAAGAATAAAAAGAATAAATGATTTCGGTAGGGCGATACTCCGTAAGCTTTAAGCGGAGTGTCGCCCTTGTTTGTTTGGGCTTATTAATAAAAATTTTCTAAACTCTATTTACATATTGTTCATAAAATGTTATAATTTGGTTAACAAAACATAAAACAAAGTGATTCCGATGTGGAGAACACTTTAACAACACCGTGTATGGGCAACCATTATGATTGGACTTCACGTATTGAATATGAAGGAGAATCAACAGGTTGGCTGTCCGATGAAACAGGTCAAGACGGCAACTTATACCTTACGGCACTGGGAACGAATACCACAAACGATGTAAGAAAAGCTACCGTATTTATTGAATCGGGCGAAGCTACACTTCACCAAATAAAAATAACTCAACTTGATGAAATATCTTCTTATTTCAATCAACTTAATCCTGATGACCCGTCGAAGTTAAAAACTTCTTCGGATTACAACCATCCGCTTGCAGCGTGGGCTATGAAATTAAGCTATGCGGCGTATAATTATCCAAGCGGTCTTCTTTTACCGCCTATACCCGGACTGTTTATGGGAGATATGAGTGATACCGCTACCGACATTTTACACGAATACGGATTTGTTGATGATAATCCTGAAGATGATATTGAGGAAAATATATGGGAAGAAAACTATGTTCCCTTAGTTGGTGTAGCAGCTCATACAATAGGACACAGAGAAATAACTATAATAGATAATTCTACAGCAGGAGGTAATAAGAATGATGGAAGTGATACTACTACCGATACTACTACCAGCAACTATTTTGATGCAGGTATTTCCACCGTTGAGAACGGCATGGGAGACAGTTACTATAGCATTTCTGGATCTTCTGGAGAAAATACTTTATTAACAACAGTTAACAATAACAATACTAGACATTTAGTAGTAGTTGTTGTGCGTGGCTCTGTATCGTTTGCAGATTGGATATATGATTTTGGTAATCAGTTAAATGCTGAGTATTTGAATTTTCAAGCCGGTATGAAAGAAGTTGTTAAATCATTGTATGGTTGCACAGAGTTGTGCGATGGGTGTAATGGTGCAGGCTGTGAAAATGCTTCTGCCGGATATTTAGAGAATATCGACAACCCGATAATTCTGATTACCGGACATAGCTTAGGTGCAGCTGTTGCCAATTTGACAGCCAATTATCTTACACAGGAACTTGGCGAAGATAATGTTTATGCATACACCTTTGCTACACCTAACACTGTTAACGAGGCCAACGGCGAGGAAGCTATTGAGCACGATAACATATTCAACATCTTGAACAACAACGATGCGGTTCCTCATTTCCCTTGGGATTTAGTTGTAAATGAGTGGGCTCGACACGGATAGGATTTTCATATCACTATGCCATGGAGCCATACCGGATTGGATATGCTTGATACCGATTTGCTCGGTGCTTTAGGTCACGGTATGCCAACTTATTACGATTGGATGAACAATCTGCCGAATACTTTTGCAAAGCCGGCCGAAGATATTATCGTTACTGACCTTAATGCGATAAAGGAAGATTTTGCCGTAGGATTTTTTGCTAAAGTTTTCGAAATACTCTGCCCCGTATCAGTAACACTATACGACACTGACGGTAGCATTGTTGCCTACGAAAGTCAGCAAGAGGGAGCGGTATATCCCGAAATAACCGACACAGGAATAGTTTCATGGATTGCTGAGGACGGCGGAAAGATGTTCCTTATTCCTTATGGAACTGAGGATATCGAAGCACGGATTGAGGCCTACGACTACGGTACAATGACCCTGACTGTTGAACAGCCCGGTATCGGCGAACCGATTGACAGCATAACCTACAACAACGTTAACCTGTATTCGGAGAAGGAATTTAAGGTTGAAATAGCCGAGGAATTTGATTCGGATAACGTTGCTCTTATGCAAGTAGAAACCGGTGTAGACGGAAATGAAATCGAATAAGAAAATAAAGAGGAGATAATGAGAATGGATTTTTTTACAACGATAGGTCAACTTTTAGCGGGATTTCTGGCGATACCATATACGATGGGGGCAGCAGTATTGGGCTTTCTATTTCTTCCGATACGACTTATAATGGATTATTTCCATATATGAAATCGAACAAGAAAATAAGGAGGAGAAATAATAATGGAAATGATAGGTCAGGTTTTAATGGATGCTTTTACGGGTCTCTATATGGTGGGGTCAATGCTATTGGGAGCGATAGCCTCACCAATATTATTACCGATACGACTTATAATGGATTATTTCCATCTGTAATTTTGACAGTTTTAAGTTTAGAGCATTTTGATACTCCGGTTACAATAGCACCTGTTGTAGGGAAGGGTCTTGACCCTTCCGCAAGGCTTGATGTGACTTGACGGAACGCTCAAGCGCGTTCCCTACACTTCGCTCTCAATAATAGAGATATGATTTTATATGTTGTAAAGTTTTAAAACACACCGCCCACAAATCTTTTGCAGATATTTGTGGGCGGTATAATTTTTGTTGTGCTTCGTAAAATCAATGTCGATTACAGGAATTTATTTTCACACTTAAAAATGCAACAAAACTTGCAAAAACGGTTGATTCTTTCATGAAAAAAGAGTATTATATACTTAATTATGTCAGAGAGGAGCGACAGAAAATGACCAAGTCGATTCTCAATAAAATAGATGCACTTTACTCAAAGCTCTCCAAGGGGCAGAAGAAAATTGCCAACTATATAATGGAGAGTTACGATAAAGCCGCTTTTATGACCGCCGCACGTCTGGGTGAAACGGTTGGTGTCAGCGAAAGCACCGTTGTCCGTTTTGCAACAGAGCTCGGCTTTGAGGGCTATCCTGCATTCCAGAACGATCTGCAAGAGCTTATACGCAGCAAGCTCACCAGCGTTCAGCGTATGGAAAGCGCAAGCGTGCGCATAGGTCAGGATGAAATACTCGAAACCGTTCTCACCGCCGATGCTTCAATGATAAAGGCTACGCTTGAGCAGACCTCAAAGGAGAATTTCAACGGTGCGGTTGAGGCAATAAACAAAGCGAGAAACATCTATATTCTCGGTGTGCGAAGCGCCGCAACGCTTGCAAACTTTCTGGCGTTTTATTTCCGCCCTGTTTACGAGAATGTAATTCTTGTCGACAGCGCACGTGCAAGCGAGGTCTTTGAGCAGATATTCCGTGTTGATGAGCGTGATATCTGCATTGCAATCAGCTTCCCCAGGTACTCCAACCAGACGATCAGCGCCCTTCGTTTCATCCACGATAAAAAGGCGAAGATTATATCAATTACAGACAGCGAGCTGTCGCCGATTGCACAGCTGGCAGATTATCTTCTGCTTGCGCGCAGCACAATGGCTTCATTTGTCGATTCGCTTGTTGCACCGCTGAGCCTTATCAATGCGCTCATCGTTGCGGCAACCTTCAACCGCCGCAGTGAGGTTTACGATAACCTCAGCGAGCTTGAAAAAATCTGGGACGAATATAACGTTTACGATAAGCAGGAGGCAAGACCTGACGATGACAAATGAGATTGTGATTATAGGCGCAGGTGCCGCCGGTATGATGGCGGCGATTCAGGCGGCACGCAGCGGGAAAAGCGTCACTCTGCTTGAGCGGAACGACCGCCCCGGCAGAAAAATCGTTATCACCGGCAAGGGCAGGTGCAACGTTACAAACGCCGCTAATCTGCTTAACGACCTGATTGCGGCCGTGCCTGTCAACGGCAGGTTTCTTTACAGCGCATTTTCGGCGTTTATGCCGCAGGATACAATGGACTTTTTTGAGGAGCAGGGTGTGCCGCTTAAAATTGAACGCGGCAACCGCGTTTTTCCCGTTTCCGATTCTTCGCTCGATATTGTCGATGCCCTTTACGGTGCCGCAAAAAAAGCAGGCGTCAAATTCCTCAAGGGCAGGGCAGTTGAGCTTGTGATAAAAGACGGTCTTGTGACTGCGGTAAAAACCGAAGAGGGTGATACTCTCGAATGTGCAGGCGTTATTGTAGCAACGGGCGGTAAATCCTACCCGGGCACGGGCTCTACGGGAGACGGATATGAGCTTGCTTTGCAGGCAGGCCACACCGTAACCGAGCTCAAGCCGTCGCTTGTGCCGCTCGAGGCGCACGAGGGATTTTGCTCACAGCTTCAAGGGCTTTCACTACGCAATGTTGCAATACGTGTTGAGGATACCGAGAAATA
This sequence comes from Acutalibacteraceae bacterium, assembly GCA_045606785.1. Taxonomy (GTDB): domain Bacteria; phylum Bacillota; class Clostridia; order Oscillospirales; family Acutalibacteraceae; genus UBA8612. The sequence goes on from JAZUSN010000073.1 coordinate 21,725, forward strand.
CCGTACGGTGTACGAGGATTTCGGCGAGATGCTCTTCACTCACTTTGGTGTATCGGGTCCGATGATTTTAAGCGCGAGCTCACATATGCGCGATATGAAAAGCGAAAAATACGTTATACATATCGACCTCAAGCCTGCCTTGAGTCACGAACAGCTTGATAAGCGCGTTATAAAGGACTTTACGGAAAACGCAAACAAAGACTATATAAATTCTCTCGGTCTGCTGCTTCCGCGCAAGCTTATTCCCGTTATCGCAAAGCTCTCGGGCATCAAAACCTCGACCAAGACCAACCAGATAACAAGAGAGCAGCGTGCAGGTCTTGTTGATCTTCTCAAGGATTTCAAGGTTACGGTTACGGGCTTCCGTCCGATAGAGGAGGCAATTGTTACCTCAGGCGGCATAAAGGTGAGCGAGGTTGACCCGAAAACGATGAAATCAAAGCTTGTTCCGAACCTTTCTTTTGCAGGTGAGGTGCTGGACGTGGATGCGTACACAGGCGGCTTTAATTTGCAGATAGCTTTTTCAACGGGTTATGCTGCAGGAAATAATATATAAGGGTGAGTGAAAAAATGGTAGTTAATATTGCAATTGACGGCCCTGCAGGTGCAGGTAAAAGCACTATCGCAAGGCAGCTTGCGGCAGGTCTCGGATACATATACGTTGATACGGGCGCGCTTTATCGCGCGGTAGGTGTCAACGCAATGCGCAAGGGCGCTGACACAAAGAATGCGGATGAGGTTACGGCAACACTTGCCGATGCTGATGTGAGCCTTCGTTTTGTCGAGGGCGAGCAGCGCGTTTTCCTCGGCGAGGAGGATGTTTCGCTTGCAATCCGCACACCGGAAGCCTCAATGGCTGCTTCAAACGTTTCGGCAATTCCCGCTGTCAGAGAGTTCCTTTTCGACCTTCAGCGCAACATTGCCGCCGGCAATGACTGTATTATGGACGGCAGAGACATCGGCACAGTCGTGCTTCCCAATGCACAGGTCAAAATCTTCCTTACTGCTTCGGCAGAGGTGCGTGCTAAGCGCAGGTATGATGAGCTGCTCGCAAAGGGTATGCAGGCCGATTACGCACAGGTGCTTGAAGAAATGATTCAGCGCGACTATCAGGATTCCCACCGCGCGATCGCTCCTCTCAAGCAAGCTGACGATGCCGTGCTTGTCGATACGTCCGATATGAACCTTACCCAGGTGCTTGAAGAACTCAACAGAATTGTGAAGGAGAAAATGTAAAATGGCTTTTGATTATTCAGTTGTACGTGACAGAAAATACTACAAGGTAGTTACAAAACCGCTCAGACCCATATTTAAGCTTTTCCTCAGAGTCAGATGTGTAGGCAAGGAGAATATCCCTCAGGAGGGTGCTTTCATTCTTGCCTGTAACCATATCAATATTCTTGACCCCGCCATAATCATTTCCGAGTGCAAAAGACCGATTCACTTTATGGCAAAGTCGGAAGCTTTCAAGAATAAGATTCTTGCATGGTTCCTTACTCATCTCAACGTATTTCCCGTTAACAGAGGCAGAAACGATAAGTCATCCGTTGAGTATGCCGTAAAGCTTATCGAAAACGGTCATATCCTCGGCATATTCCCTGAGGGCACACGCTCAAAGGATCTTAAGCCTGCAAAGGCAAAGGCCGGTGTAGCTCTCATTGCAAAACAGACACAGGCTGATATTCTTCCTGTTTCTGTTTACTGCGAGAAGAAAAAGGGGCTTTTCCGTGAGATTACGCTTCGCTTCGGTGAGCTCATCAAGTATGAGGAGCTCGAGCTTGACGGTGAGTGTTCAACGCGTGAGCTTCGTGCTGCTGCAGAAAAGATCATGGGCGAAATTGTTGACCTCTGGGAGGAAGGACATTGCAAATAACTCTTGCAAAAACGGCAGGATTTTGTTTCGGTGTAAACAGAGCTGTTGACCTTGTGTACCAAATGCTCGACGAAGGAAAGCGTGTGTGCACCCTCGGTCCGCTGATACATAACCCGCAGGTTATTGCCGACCTTGAGTTGAAGGGCACACGCATCATTGACGAGCCCTCACAGGCGCTCGACGGTGAAACGCTCGTTGTGCGTGCTCACGGTGTTACGGCAGCTGTTGAGGATGAAATAGCCTCAATGAATATCAGCTGCTGCAATGCGACCTGCCCGTTTGTTAAAAAGATTCACAAAATCGTTTCCGAAAAGGTGAATGAAAACACGACAGTTCTTGTCGCAGGTGATGCGCTGCACCCCGAGGTCCGGGGTATCGTCGGCCACTGCAAAACCGAATGTATCGTGTTCGGTAACAGCGCTGAGCTTGAGAAAATTGTTGAAGAACGGCCTTATTTATCTGAAAAGGAAATATTGGTTGTTGCTCAAACAACTTTCAGCACAAAAGAATGGAATTTGTGTGAAAAAAAGATAGAAAAACTATGTACAAACGCAAAAATTTTTGATACAATATGCTGTGCGACGCAAGAAAGACAGCAAGAAGCTTATGAGCTGTCACTTGTGAATGATGCAATGATTATTATTGGCGGCCGTCAGAGTTCCAACACCGCAAAACTTAAAGCGGTGTGTGAGCCCAACTGCAAAACCTATCTCGTCGAAACGGCGGATGAGGTAAGACAGCTTGATCTGAGCGGCTGCACCCGTGTTGGCGTTACTGCAGGGGCATCCACCCCTGCCGGTATAATAAAGGAGGTACTACAAACCATGTCTGAAAACGTAATTGAAAATGTTCAGCTCGAGAATGACGCTCTTGAAGCTGAAAAGGAGCAGGTAACTGCTCAGGCAGCTGGTCAGGAGTCGGCAAACGCCGCTGAAGCTGCAGAGGAGTCCTTCGAGGCACTTATGGAGGAGTCACTCAAAAGCATGAGCACCGACCAGAAGGTTCGTGGTATCGTTGTTGGCATTTCCCCGAGTGAAATCCAGGTGGACATCGGCCGCAAGCAGACAGGCTACGTTCCGATCGACGAGTACAGCAACGATCCTACGGCTGACCCGTCCAAGGAGCTTAAGGTCGGCGACACCATTGAGCTTATTATCATGAAGACAAATGACGCTGAGGGCACAATGATGCTTTCAAAGCGCCGTCTTGATGCAACAAAAGCTTGGACTGAGATCTGCGAAGCAAACGAGAGCGGTGAGATTCTTGAGGGTACAGTATTCGAGGTTATCCCCAACGGCGGCGTTCTTGTTGCATGCAAGGGTTCAAGAGTATTTATCCCCGGCTCACACACAGGCCTTTCAAAGGACGAGCCTCTTGAGCAGCTTCTCAAGCAGAAGGTTGAGTTCAAGGTTATCGATGTAAACAAGCAGCGCAAGCGTGCTGTCGGCTCAATCCGTGCTGTTCTCCGTGAGGCACGCAAGGAGCTCGTTAAGGCATTCTGGGAGAGTGCAGCAGAAGGCAATGTTTACACAGGTACAGTCAAGTCCCTTACAGCTTACGGCGCATTCGTTGATATCGGCGGTGTTGACGGTATGGTTCACATTTCCGAGCTCAGCTGGAAGCGCATCAAGCACCCCTCAGAGGTAGTCAACGTTGGCGATACCGTTGAGGTATACATCAAGAAGCTCGACGCAGAGAACAAGAAGATTTCTCTCGGCTACAAGAAGGTTGAGGACAATCCTTGGGAGATCATGCGCCGTGACTATCCTGTCGGTACTGTTTGCAAGGTTAAGGTTGTCGGTATGACAACATTCGGTGCTTTCGCAAACGTTATCCCCGGCATCGACGGTCTTATTCATATTTCTCAGATTGCTGATCACCGCATCAACAAGCCTGAAGAGGTTCTCAACATAGGTGATGAGGTTGAAGTAAAGGTTACAGAGATCGACTTCGATAAGAAGCGTGTAAGCCTTTCAATCCGTGCTCTCCTTGAGCCCGCAACAGAAGAAGCTGTTGAAGAGGCTGCTGTTGAGGCAACAGAAGAGGCTGCTGAAGAAGCTGCTGAATAATTAAAACACAAAACTAAAGGCAGGAGCGCAGTTCGTTCCTGCCTTTTTTTAAAAACAAAAAAGAATGGAGATGTAGTCAATGGCAAAAATTACATACAAACCCTTCAAGCAGAATAAAAGAACAATTTACACGACGAAAAACGGCCTTCCTTCGGATAACGTTCTCTCTGCAGCGTTTGACAGCAAGGGCAGAGCCTGGGTCGGTACGGACAAAGGTGCAGCCGTGCTCGAAAACGGCAGCTTTAAAGCTGTCGAGGAGTTCAGCGGTCCCGTTCAGGTGCTTTTTAATGATGCTGAGGGTAACCTCTGGGTAGGCAGCGGCAATACAGTCTGCACAGCAGACGGCAAAAATATGCAGGAGCTTGACAGCGAGATAGTATCTGTTTCACAGGACCATTCCGGCAATCTTCGCCTTATTACAAAGAATAATCTTTACAGATACGACGGTCAGTTTATCTGCTGGCACTCAAACGATGGTGCGGTGCCGCTTGATATGTCCGCCTTCGGTGACGGTGAGATTTACGTTGCCGCAGGAAAAAGCCTTATGACTGCATTCGGCAAGCGTTTGCGCTGGTTTTCTATCAACAGCGAAACCTCCGAAATTCCCGAGACCGACATTCAGGCTGTTGCGGCCGATAAATTCGGTATGCTCTGGGTCGGCACAAAGGACGGCGTGCTTGTGTATGATTCACGCAATCATTGGGTTTCAAAAAGCCTTGTCAATTCTCTTTGCGGATACAATACAAAGAAAATCCTTTTCGGCAAAAGCGGCAAGCGTTATGTCGGTACGGATATAGGTCTGATGATCTATGACGGTGCAAAGCGCAGCTTCTACATTGGCGGCTACTGGCTGCCCACGGGTGAAGTTACCGCCCTTGCAGAGAATGCTGACGGCAACGCTCTGCTTGTCGGCACACCCAAGGGCGTTTCCTGCATTGAAACCGTTATGATGACCCTTGCCGATAAGGCAAAGCATTATTCCGATATGACGGAAAAATACAACGTGCGTGATATCGGCTTCGTAACAAACCGCGACCTTGACGATATTTATGATTTCAACTCAGGCGGTGTTGAAATTTCGGATAATGACGGTCTCTGGACAGGAAGCTACCTTATCGGTCAGGCTTACCGCTATGCCGTAACGGGTGAGCAGGAGGCTCTTGATATTGCGCGCAGGTCAATGAAGGCTCTGCTGATGCTTATGAAAATTACGGGTATTCCCGGCTTTACTGCCCGCGCAATCCGCCGCCCCGGCGAACGCGGCTTCGGTAACGGCAACCCCGAGTGGCATCTTGCAAAAGACGATATAAGTGAGCTTGAGTGGAAGGGTGAAACCTCAAGCGATGAGATGGTAGGCCATTTTGCCGCTGCTGCAACTTATTTCGATTTCTGTGCTGATGAGGATGAGAAGAAAGAGGTCTGTGAGGCAATCTGCGCAATTGTTGACCACATCCTTACACACGGCTATCGCCTTTGTGATGCGGACGGTCTGCCTACAACGTGGGCAAACTGGAACCCCGATGACCTTAACCGCAGCGACCGCTGGTATTGGGAGCGCGGCGTCAATTCACTTGAGATGCTCTCTTTCCTCAAGGTTGCACACCATATGAGCGGTGATGAAAAATATAATACAGAATACCTCCGACTTATCGAAAAAGAGCACTATGCCATCAACACAATGTCACGCAAGGTTGACGATGCGCACACCTGCCATATAGATGATAATCTCGGCTTCCTTGTTTCTATTCCTCTGCTCAGGTACGAAACTGATCCGGATATTCTGCATTGCTACCTGATCGGTATGCGTGAGCATTGGGAGTATGAGCGCGCCGAGCACAATCCTTTCTGGAATATTCTTTACGGCATATTTACCGATGAATGCAGTGAGCTTGACGTAGGTGTGAACAGCCTTCGTGAAATGCCGCTTGACCTGATGGAGCTCAAGCTTATCAACAGCGTGAGAAATGACCTCGTTTGGGATTATTCACCCGAAAAATACGGTGAGGCACCCCAGCTTAAGGAATCTCTTCCTTACGATGAGAAGCCTCTGGCAAACTACGACTGCAATCAGTTCCTTGCAGACCGTCTGAGTGAGAGGAAGATCCTTCTCGACGCATCACTTTATATGATGCCTTACTGGATGGGACGCTATTACGGCCTTATAGGTGAATAATTGTTTCAAACGGAGTTGATATAATGGCAACCCTGGAATATAAAGCTTTTAAGCAGGATAAGCGCACCCACTACGATTGCCGTGACGGCCTGCCGTCGGGCGATGTGCTTTGCCTTGCTGTCGGTGCTGACGGCAGGGTTTGGGCAGGTACGTCGAACGGTGCGGCATATTTTGACGGTGAGCGCTTTATCTGCTCTGATTTGTTTGATTCGCGCGTACAGGCGGCCTTTACCGATTTGTCGGGTAACGTGTGGCTTGCGTGCGGCAATACTGTTTGCACCTGTGACGGAGAAAATATGCAGCAGCTTGAGGGTGACGTTGTCGCTTTCTCTCAGGACCATAAGGGCAGGCTGCGACTGATTACGGATAAATTTTTGTACCGCTATGAGAACGGTGAGTTTGTGAAGTGGTACTGGACGGAAAATGCGGCCGTGCTTGATATGTCCGCCTTTGCTGACGGCGAGATTTTTGTTGCGGCAGAAAGCAGCGTCAAAACCGCACTCGGTAAGCGCTTGCGTTGGTTTAACGTGTCTCCGGAAACCTCAAAGTTTCCCGAAAGCCGTATTCAGGCTGTTGCAGGCGACAAATTCGGCCTTGTCTGGATTGGTACCGACAAAGGCCTTGTGATTTACGATGCGCGAAATCATTACGTTACAAATAAAAATGTAAAAGCGCTTACAAGCTATAACGTAAAGAAAATCCTTTTCGGTGCGAGCGGTAAACGCTATGCGGGTACGGATATAGGTCTTGTTATATATGACGGAGCAAAGCGTCACTTTTACGGTGCAGAGTATTGGCTGCCCGACGGTGAGGTTACCGCGATTGCGGAGGCTGACGAAAACTCGGTATGGGTCGGTACGCATAAAGGTGTTGCTCACATTGAAACCGTGATGATGACACTTGAGGAAAAGGCGAATTTTTACCAGGATATAACCGAGAAATACAGCCTTCGCGATATAGGCTTTGTGGCCCAACGTGTGCTTGATGATGTGCGCCGTCTTGATTCGGGGCACGTGTGCATAACGGATAACGACGGCCTGCGTGCAGGTGCGTATCTCATGTCAATGGCATATAAATATGCCGTGACGGGGGATGAAACAGCTCTCGCCATAGCAAGGCGCTGTGCCGAGGCAATGCTCGTGCTGCTCAACGTCACGGGTGTTCCCGGCTTGACTGCACGTTGCGTGCGCCGAAAGGGAGATAACGGCTACTGCGGCAGTATGCCCAAGTGGTTTGATGCGGGTGAGTATGAGTGGCTCGGTGACGTTTCAAGCGATGAAATGGTAGGCCATTTTTCTGCGCTTTCTGTTTATTACGATATCTGTGCGGATGAAAACGAAAAGTCGGTCATCCGTAAGGCGCTGTGTGCGGTTGTTGACCACATCCTTGCAAACGGTTATAAGCTCAAGGATGCCGACGGCGAATACACTCGCTGGGGAAACTGGAATCCCGACGATATCAATCGCAACAGCTTCTGGTCTGGTGAACACGGCACAAATGCACTCGAGATGCTCGCATTCCTCAAAACAGCCTATGTTATGAGCGGCGATGAAAAATATAACGCCGAATACCTGAAACTCATCAGAGAAGAGCACTATGCACTCAATACAATGTACCGCAAGGTGAAGGATGCGCACACCTGCCATATTGATGACAACCTGTGCTTCCTTTCCTCGATCCCTTTGCTCAATTATGAGACGGACCCGGACTTGAGACATATGTACCTTATCGGTATGCGTGAGCATTGGGAATATGAGCGTGTAGAGCGCAATCCTTTTAACAATATTGTTTACGCTTCACTTACCGGTGAGTTTGCCGATGCTGACAGAGGCATCAACAGCCTGCGCGAAATGCCGCTGCTTCTGCTGTCCGTAAACGTCACAAACAGCCTGCGTAACGACCTTGTGTGGGATTATTCGCCTGAAGAATTCGGCGAAAAGCCGCAGCTGCTTGAACCTCTGCCTTACGACGAAAAGCCCGCTGTAAGATACCACCGCAACCATTTCCTTGCCGATGCCGTTCACGGTTCACCGTCCTTATTGGAGGGTACAAGCTATTTGTTGCCTTACTGGATGGGCAGATATTACGGCATAATCGGTGAATAATCTTTCATTTTTTCGAATATTTTATGAAAAAACTTGCACTGATTATTCATTGGTGCTATAATGACTATAACTTTATGCAGGAGGTAATTTATTATGTCCAAGAAAACATTAATTAAAATCACATCAGTTGTCCTTGCTCTCGTGCTTGGTCTTACAGCTCTTTGGGCTTGCGGCGGCGACAAGGCAGAGGAGGATAACGTCCTCGTTATGGCTACAAACGCAGCCTTCCCTCCCTATGAGTTCAAAGAGGGTGACTCATTTGCAGGCATCGACGTTGAGATCGCAGGTCTCATCGCAGAAAAGATTGGCATGACACTCAAGATTGAAGACGTTGAGTTCGGCTCAATCGTCGGCGGCGTTCAGAGCGGTAAGTTCGATATGGGTATGGCAGGTATGACTGTTACTCCCGACCGTACGGAAATGGTCAACTTCTCAACTACATACGCTACAGGTGTTCAGGTCGTTATCGTAGCCGAGGGTTCTTCCATTGCATCTCTTGACGACCTCAAGGCTGACGGTTCAATGAAGTACGGCGTTCAGCAGGATACAACAGGTGATATCTATGCTTCCGATACTCCCGAAAAGGGCGGCTACGGCAGCGATAACGTTATCCGCTACAAGACCGGTGCTGAGGCTGTTCAGGCTCTCAAGGCAGGCAAGGTCGATGCAGTTATCATCGACAACGAGCCCGCAAAGTCATTCGTTGCTGCTAACGAAGGCCTTAAGATCCTCGACACAGAGTGGCTCACAGAAGAGTATGCAATCTGCGTAGCTAAAGAAAACACAGACCTTCTCAACAAGATCAATACTGCACTCGCAGAGCTTGAGGCAGAGGGCAAGATCAAGGCAATCATCGACAAGTATATCACTGCCTGATTTTAACTAAACATAATAGCGGCGGGCGGCTTTAAGCTTTGCCCGCTGTTTTTATGGTAGATAAACAAAGATAAGGCGGAAATTATCCGATAAAAACACTCTAAAGGAGTAAAAAAATGACCGCGTGGATAGTTAGCGATTATTTAGCTTTTATGAAAGAAAGAATAAAGGAGCTGATTGAGCTCCTTAAAGAAGGTTGGTTTGATTTTGCGGACGAATTCAAGCTCAACTTTATTGACGGTAACCGTTGGGAATGGCTTCTTGACGGCTTTAAGAACACTCTTTTTATCACATTTTGTTCCTGCCTTCTCGGTATTGCGCTCGGCGTTGTTGTAGCGATTGTTCGCTCCACCTACGACAAGACAGGTGCCGATATGAAAAAGCGTGGCGGAATCGGCTACAGACTGCTTGCATTCTTCAACGCAATCTGTAATATTTACCTTACGATCATCCGCGGCACACCCGTTGTTGTTCAGCTTTTGATTATGTATTTTGTAATCTTTGCTTCATCAACAAACGGTACCGCTGTTGCAATTGTTGCATTCGGTATCAACTCGGGCGCTTATGTAGCCGAGATTTTCCGAAGCGGTATTATGTCGGTTGATAAGGGTCAGTTTGAGGCAGGCAGAAGCCTTGGTCTAAACTACATACAGACAATGATACATATCATAATTCCGCAGATGTTCAAAATTGTTCTTCCCACTCTTTGTAATGAATTTATCGTTCTTCTCAAGGAAACCTCCGTTGCAGGTTATGTCGGCATCGTCGACCTTACCAAGGCGGGTGACCTCATCCGCGGCAGAACGTTTTCCGCATTTATGCCGCTTATTGCGGTTGCACTTATCTACCTTGTTGTGGTTATGATTTTCACAGCATTGGTAAGAAAGCTTGAAAGGAGGCTGCGTGACAGTGACCACTAATGACGTGCTTATAAGGGTTGAAGGCCTCGAAAAAGCTTTCGGCGATAACAAGGTTCTCAAGGGTATTGATACCGAAATCAAAAAAGGTGAAGTGGTAGTTGTTATCGGTGCATCAGGCTCCGGTAAATCAACGTTCCTGCGTTGCCTTAACCTGCTTGAGGAGCCGACGGGCGGCAAGATATTCTTCGAGGGTGAAGATATCACGGCACCCAAGGTAAATATAAATATCCACCGTCAGAAGATGGGTATGGTTTTCCAGCAGTTTAACCTTTTCAATAACCTTACAATTCTTAAAAACATTACACTTGCTCCCGTGAAGCTCGGCGTTATGTCGAAGAGTGACGCCGAAAAGAAGGCGATGGAGCTTCTTCGCAGAGTAGGTCTTGAAGAAAAGGCAGATGCATACCCGAGCCAGCTTTCAGGCGGCCAGAAGCAGCGTGTTGCAATTGTACGTGCGCTCGCTATGAATCCCGAGGTTCTCCTCTTTGATGAGCCGACAAGTGCTCTCGACCCCGAAATGGTAGGCGAGGTGCTCGAGGTTATGAAGCAGCTTGCCGATGAAGGTATGACAATGATAGTTGTCACACACGAAATGGGCTTTGCCCGTGAGGTTGCAAGCCGCGTTATCTTCATTGATGAGGGCATAATTGCTGAAGAAAACAGCCCCGTAGAGTTCTTCGCCTATCCCAAATGCGACAGACTCAAGGATTTTCTTTCAAAAGTTCTTTGATATTACTGAAAGGCGGCATTATGCCGCCTTTTGTTGACTTGCTGTTTTGTTTGTGATAAAATGACCGTACACACTATTCAGGAGGAAGAAAAATGAAAAAGCTTATTGCTGTTATGCTTTGCTTGGCTTGCGTTTTTGCGTTTGCAGCCTGCACTAAAAAAGATCCCGACAACACTCCCGAAACTGAGCCTACCGGCACTCCCGGCGAATGGGTCACGGATGCTGAGGGTAAGGTTGTAATTACTCAGGTACCGTTCCTTGACCTTGATGAAAACGGTGAACCGCAGACGGATGCAAACGGTAATGCACTCACGACAATTGTCAACCAGATTGAGACGTATCCTGCCGCACCGGGCGAAACCATTCCGCCCAAATCAACTGTTCCCACGGTAGCACCCGGTAATACTCTCAAAAGCGAGGGCTCTGCATGGCCTGCACACAGCTATATGTCAAAGCTTCCCAAGCTTCGTGATAAGATAGACAAGACAACGTACAATAAGGATAAGAACGGCCAGCTTACAACGGTTTATATAAATGAAATCAGCTATGCTGATTTTCTCGCTTACATCGAAACCTGCAAGAAAGCAGGCTTCACACAGAGCAACACCGGCACAGTATTGCCCGAAAAAGCAGCACCCGGCAAGAGCTACATTTTTGCATCACAGTCTCACGGTCTGTATATCACGTTTACATACTATACAGACGAGTATCCCTACCGTAACTGTGACCTCTTCATCTCGGTTGCCGATTACGACCTACTTGAAGCTGAATTCTGAGCAAAATAATGACTCCTCCGACTGAAGAACGTCTTCAATCGGAGGAGTTTCTTTTATGTCAGAAGCTTTTCAGCTCGTCTGCACTCGGCATTGATGCCGCGGCACCCATACGGCCTACGGCAATTGTACCTGCCTTGTTACCCGTATCGCAGGCGGCGTAAATATCGCCGCTTCTTTTATATTCAAGTGCCATTGCCGCGGTGAAGCAATCACCCGCAGCAGTTGTGTCAACAACCTTTCCGGGGTAGGTTGGCATAATACGAAGCTCGCTGCCGTCCCATATGGAGCAGCCTCTTGCACCGAGCTTGAGAACAATGTATTTCGCCTTGCTTCTGTTCATCAGAATTCGTGAAGCTTCAAGAATCGTATCTTCACTGTCGGGTGAAACTCCGGTCAACGCGAAGGTTTCGCTTTCGTTAGGTGATAAAATTGTTGAACCCTGCATCTTCTCGAGTGCAAACTGTTTGGCAGGGCCGCAGTCGATAACCGTTGTTATTCCTTTTGCTATGGCTCGGTTTACACATTCCGCCACAACCTCTTCTGCTGTTTCAAATTGCACGAGCAGAAGGTCAAGCCCGTCTGTTATAAATTCAGCCGCCTCCTGCGGGTCGATTTCGGCATTTGCACCTTCGTACACAACAATGCGGTTTCTGCCCTCACCGTCGAGGATGATTGCCGCCATACCGGTTTGTGTACCTGCCGTTGAAACACCCGAGTGGTCGATTCCGTTAGCGGCAAGGTTATCAATCAGCTTTCTGCCGTTTGTGTCGTCCGCAACCTTGCCGATCATTTTTGTGTCTGCGCCGAGCTTTGCGAGTGCTGATGCCTGATTCGCTCCCTTGCCTCCGCAAGAGTAGCTGTAGGTTGTGCCGAGCACGTTTTCGCCTACGTCGGGCACCTTTTCCATGCCGAGTATAATGTCCATATTTATACTGCCGACAACTGCGGCACGAATAAAACCGTACATTGCTTTCTCCTTTTTGTCAGCTGATAGCCGCTCTGAATTCTTCTGCAGCGGCTGTCATATCCTTATCTTTCATAAACAGTCCGCTCGTGCCGAGCACAAATACGTCTGCGCCCGCGCTGCTTAGCTTTCTGCCGTTTTCGGGGCTCATGTTTCCGTCAACCTCTATGGGAATGTACCTGTCTGCGGTGCTGAGCAGCTTACGAGCTTGAGCAACCTTCTCCTGCGCTGAGTCAAACATCTTCTGCCCTGCAAAGCCGGGTGTAACCGTCATAACAAGCGCCATATCAATGTCGTTGATATATTTTTCAAGGCAGGCGAGGGGAGTAGTCGGGTTGATTGCAAGCCCTGCCTGGCAGCCGTGAGCTCGAATGAGTTTGAGCGTGTCTGCGACATCTTCATCCGCTTCATAGTGTATGCAGATAACGTCACCTTTATCAAGCTTCATTCTGTCAATAAAACGCGCAGGTGAGTCAACCATCATATGCACATCAAGCGGTATATCCGTAATCGCCTTGAGCGCATTCACAAAGTCAAAGCCGAGTGTGATGTTTGGCACAAAGCTGCCGTCCATTATGTCGATGTGAAGGTATTCAATGCCTGCCGCCTCAAGCTTTCTTACGTCTTTTTCAATGTTTGCAAGGTCTGCGCACATCATTGATGCGGAGAGAAGCTTTCTCATAGTTGTTTCCTGCCTTTTGGTCGATATTCAAACGGATTATACCACATAAAAAACAAAATTAAAAGAAAAACTGTATATTTTTTACAAATCCTTGAAGTGTGTGGCTTTTTATATTATAATTAATAAAATCCGATTTAGAAAAAAGAGGGGATTTATTATGTTGAATATTATCAGAGCTTTCGTTTCGATCTTTGTAGCGGTCGAAATGGCGATTTCGGGTATGGTAAGCGGCGTGCTTCCGAAGAAAATCGATATGCCGCAGATTCCCGAAACCGAATACGGAAAGTATGTTGACCCGTTTATCGGTACGGGCGGCATACCGTGGACCTGCGGTATGGTCAGCCCTGCGGCAACCGTGCCGTTCGGCTCAGTCAGACTAGGCCCTGATACCTGCTTCCTCGGCGGTGCTTATATCGTTAAGACAAATACATCGGGCTATTATTATGAGCACGGCCATATAAGAGGCTTCAGCCATTCCAGACTTTCGGGCACGGGTGCAGAGGACTATTCAATGTTCAGAGTTACTCCTGCCGTTGGCAACAGAAAGGCAGGCACGCTCGCATATTCTCACGCAAATGAGCAGGCTTCCCCCGGTTACTATGCTCTCTATCTGCCCTCTGTCGGCTGTCTTGCGGAGATGACTGCTGACATACATACAGGTATACACAGATATACTTTTAATTCTTCCAAGGATGCAAGACTGTTTATCGACGTCACAAGTGCTGCAGCCAAATCACAGTCACGCGAGGGTAAGGTTGAATACGATCCCGAAACAGGCGTAATAAAAGGCAGCTGCCTTCTCTTTGGTCAGTTTGCAGGCAGATATGACGGCCTGCCCACATACTTTGTCGCAGTTGCGGATAAACCCATCGAGTCGGTTGATATTTCATCCGACCCCGAAAACTGCTCAATTGATATCAACTTCGGCAACCTCAAGGATCAGAGCGTTGAGCTTAAGGTTGGCATCAGCTTTGTCAGCACAGAAAACGCGATGCTCAACCTCAAGGCGGAAACAGACGGCCTCGGCTTTGACGACGTGCGCGAGAAAGCCGCAGCTGCGTGGAATGAGGAACTTTCTGTTATCAAGCTTGATACGGACGATGATGATATCAAAACTATTTTCTACACAGCTCTTTACCACAATATGATAATGCCCACGAACTTTACCGACGTTAACGGCGAGTATCTCGGCTTTGATAAGAAGGTGCACGTTGCCGAAGGGTATACATACCGTTCGGATATGTCGCTGTGGGATACTGTACGCACAACTCATCCGCTTTACACTCTCATTAAGCAGGATATACAGGTTGACTGCCTCAACAGCCTTGTTGCAATGGGAACGCAGGGCGTCGGCGTTCTTCCTCGCTGGCCTCAGGGCGCAGGCTATGCAAGCTCAATGATGGGTGACGTTTCAAACATTTTGGTTACCGAAAGCTACCTCAAGGGAATAAGAGATTTTGACGTTGAGGCGGCATACGGCTTTATGAAGAATTCTTCCGATAATCCTGCAAAGAAATCGGGACGCGACCACGTAAACGAATACAATCAGTACGGCTATGTTCCGCAGGATCTTTGCCCCGGCAATGAGTCGGCAAGCCGCACGATTGAGTATTCGTGGGAGGATGCGGCTCTCTCTGTTCTCGCAGGCGAGCTGGGCTACACAGAGGATGCTGCGAAGTACGGCGAAAAAGCAATGTACTACAAGAATATCTTTGACCCCGAAACCAAGTACTTCCGTGCAAAGAATTCCGACGGCACGTTTGAAAAACGCTTCAGCCCGTATATGACAACGTTCTACGATATGATTATGATAAATAAATATGCCGACTACTACTGCGAGGGCAGTGCAAGGCAGTGGCGTTGGAGTGCAACACACGATATCGACGGAATGATTGAGCTCTTCGGCTCGAAGGAATATTTCATCAGCGAGCTTGAGGACTTTATGGAGGATGCTTCCCGCAACAGAGCAGCCATAGACCCCGGCCACGGCTTCTGGGTAGGCAACCAGCACGATATTCACACACCCTACCTTTTTGCAAATGCAGGCAGACCCGACCTTACGCAGAAGTGGGTCAGATGGACTCTTGCCAACCGCTTCAGCACCGATATAAACGGTCTTGACGGCAATGATGACGGCGGCACAACCAGCTGTTGGTACGTATTCTCATCTATGGGCTTCTATCCGCTCGCAGGTACCGATAAGTATTGGCTCGGCTCACCCAACGTTGACGGTGCCGAAATCACACTTTCAAACGGCAACACTCTCAAAGTTACGGCTCTCAACCAGTCAGAAGACAATATCTACGTAAGCTCTGTCGAGCTCAACGGTGTTGAACTTGATGGCTGTTACATAACTCACGAGCAGCTTATGGGCGGCGGTGAGCTTGTATTCACAATGAGCAGCACAGCTGAATAAGGAGGAAAATATATGGCAACCGTAAAAGCGATTATCGGATTTATTGAGGTTGTTTTGCTGTCGTTTTTCGCAATTCCCATAGGCGGCGATGTCAGCTACAGCTCAACAACCTACGTGCCTCCCACGGTTACAACACCGATGTACATCGTTGAGGACGGCGAAAGCGATTTTGTTATCGTAACGTCCGATTCACCCGATGAATGTATCCTTACAGCGGTCAGCGAGCTGCAGACTTATGTTGCAAAGCTCAGCGGTGTCGAGCTTGAGTACGTTACCGAGTCAGAGCTTGAGTACGGCGAAAAGGCGATTATTGTCGGCGAGACTGAACTTGAAGCCCAAATTACTGATGTAGACCGTGAATCAATCGGTGCAGACGGCTTTATGCTTTATTCTGACGGCACCTATCTGCTGATTGCAGGCGGCGACAGCAGAGGCACACTCTACGGTGTTTATACCTTGCTTGAGGAGTATTTCGGTGTGCGTTGGTTTACACCTACGCTTGAGGTTGTGCCCGAAAGTGAAGACCTTGTTGTCGATGCGGCACTCAACCGTATTGTGAGACCCTCCTTTGCAATCCGCCGCAATGCCTGCCCCGGCTCAACGGATAATTACCGCGCAAAGATGAAGGTCAACGTTTCTTTCTGGAATGAGGCGCCGGAATACGGCGGTGCGCTGACATATGTACTCTGGGACGTTACGCTTGATACGCTTGTGCCCGATTCTCTCTTTGCGGAGCATCCCGAATATTTTGCAATGAATCCCGACGGTACACGCACAACAGACCACGTCTGCCTTTCACATCCCGACGTGCTTCCGATTGCGATTGGAAACGCAAGAGCAGCAATCCTTGCCTGCCCGAGAGAAACCTCCGACCACATTCACATCGGTCAGAAGGATAACTCAAACTACTGCCACTGCGAACGCTGTGAGGCGCTGTATGAGCAGTACGGCAGCATCTGTGCGCCGACGCTGATATTTACAAATAACTTTGCCGATGCACTCGATGATGAGTTCCCGAATTTTACATTCACTTTCTACGCATACGGCGAAACAGACCGTCCTCCGCAGGATCTTTCACTCAGGTGTAACGATAACGTTGTTCCCGTTCTCTGCGGTATCCACAAAGCTTGCCGCAGCCATCCTATCACCGAGTGCGGTGCGCAGGACGGCAATGAGACCTTCTTCAATCTTTACGGCGAGAATGAACCGACCGTTGCGCAGGATCACGCAAACTGGGTGAAGGTTGCTGACAGAACGTATATTTACGACTACACGATCAACTTCCTCAACTCAATGCAGTTTTTCTCAAACCTTGAAACACTTCAGCCGACAATGCAGTATATGCACGATATCGGAATTACGGGCTATGTGTATAACTGCGGCGACGGACACAGCGCAGCATTCAACGAGCTGAGAAACTACCTCTACTGCAAGGTTATGTGGGACGTTGACTGTGACGTTGAGTACCATATGACGGACTTCCTCAAGGCGTATTACGGTGAGGCTGCTGCACCATATATCAGAGAGATTCTCGACGAGCAGACAGCGCAGATAAAGAAAACTGCACACGCGTTTGACTTTGACTGGCACTATCAGTCAGGCTTCTATCCTGCTTCTGTTATAATGAAGCTCAACAGACTGTGGGATAAAGCGCTGAATGCCGATGTAACTGACGAGCAGATGTTCAATATTGAGGTTGCAAATCTCAGCTGGGAATACTTCAAGGCAAATCAGTTCATCGGTGAATACAGCTTCCTCAATCCTTTCCGTCTTAAGGCTAACGAAGAGCTGTATGACGAGATGATAGCGCATAAAATTGACAGAGTTTCATCCTTCGGTCTGATTCCGCAGGATAAGAGCACGGTTGACTTTATGCTCCGTCCTTTTAATTGGAAATAAAAAATTAACCGTACCGTTATCGTAATTGATAGCGGTACGGTTTTTTGTAAGCTTTTTAACCGTCTTTAAGCTGTTTTACCGTAAGTGAATTGTCAACGGGTGTTTCGAGGTAGGCAATCAGCTCCTCAAGGTCAGAGGTGGTTGTGAAAAGATTATTGCAGTTTTCGCGGATGAAATTCTTTTCAACAGATTGCTCGATAACTGCGTTAAGGCCATCATAGTAGTTGAGGATGTTGAAAATAGCAATCGGCTTGTTGTGGCGGCAAAGCTGCTTGAGTGTGAGTATCTCGAAAAACTCCTCATATGTGCCGATTCCGCCGGGTGTGATGATGAATGCGTCTGCGTTGTCCTCCATAATCTGCTTGCGCTGGCGCATTGTGTCGGGGGTGATGAGCTCGTCGCATTCCTCGTAGATTGCCTCTACGTTTTCTTCGCCGAAAAACTTCGGAATAACGCCGATGATGTGTCCGCCACCCTTTTTGATTCCTCTTGCGGCGGCACCCATAAGGCCGTTTGCACCTCCGCCGAAAACAAGTGAATGGCCGCGCTTTGCAAGCTCCTCACCCATAATTTCGGTCTGTCTGATGTATTCGGGGTCGATTGTCGGTGACGCTGCACCGTAAACACAAATTCTCATAAAAAGCTCCTTTCCTGTACTGTATATAATATGAAAAAATCGCACAAAAAACAACGGAAATAAAAATACGCATTTGAATTTTAAGGTGCTGTTAACCGTTGCATTGGCAGGGTTACCGTAAAATTATACCATTATGTCGGACTTTCGTCAATCATCGGGCTTGGGGCAGGGTTATAATAAGGCATTATATGTAAAAATATTTGTTTTTACGGCTTCGATTTATGCAATTATCTATTGATAAATATTTACTTATTATGTATAATATATCGTGAGATTCAATGGCTCAGAAATCAGAAAGGAGACTATAAAAATGAACTATTCACATGAAGTGGAAAAAATGTGTATCGTGGCTAAAGGCCCGCATCACGGTCCCGCTCCGATCCCTGAAGAGGGTAAGTGGGTAAAGGCATACGAAATTAAGGACATCTCCGGTTTCTCACACGGTGTAGGCTGGTGTGCTCCTCAGCAGGGTACCTGCAAGATCTCTCTTAACATCAAAGAGGGTATCGTTGAGGAAGCTCTTGTTGAGACAATCGGTTGCTCCGGTATGACTCACTCTGCAGCTATGGCTGCTGAGATTCTCCCCGGCAAGACACTCCTCGAGTGCCTCAACACAGACCTTGTCTGTGACGCTATCAACGTTGCAATGCGTGAGATCTTCCTTCAGCTCGTCTACGGCAGAACTCAGTCCGCATTCTCTGAGGACGGCCTCACAATCGGCGCAGGTCTTGAGGACCTTGGTAAGGGTCTTCGTTCACAGGTTGGCACAATGTTCTCCACAAAGGCTAAGGGCGTTCGTTACCTCGAAATGGCTGAGGGCTACGTAACACGTATGGCTCTTGATGAGAACGATCAGGTTATCGGCTACGAGTTTGTTAAGCTCGGTAAGATGCTTGAGGATATCCGCCACGGTGCAGACCCCGCAGAAGCATACAAGAACAATATGGGCAGCTACGGCAGATTTGCTGACGCTGCAAGATATATTGATCCCAGAGAAGAATAAGGAGGAGGGAGAACAATGGCTGTTACATTTGAAGGTAAAGAAAGAAGAATGGAAAAAATCGAGGCTTGCCTTGCACAGTACGGCATCGAGAGCCTTGAAGCTGCCAGAGATCTCTGCCTCTCCAGAGGCATTGATGTCGAAGCTATCGTTAAGGGCACACAGCCCATCGCTTTCGACAACGCTGTCTGGGCATACACTCTCGGCGTAGCTATCGCCCTTGCACAGGGCATCGAAAATGCTGCTGACGCTTCCGCTGCTATCGGCGTAGGCCTCCAGGCATTCTGCATCCCCGGTTCAGTTGCTGAAAACCGTAAGGTTGGTCTCGGCCACGGTAACCTCGGCGCAATGCTCCTCAAGGATGAGACAAAGTGCTTTGCATTCCTTGCAGGTCACGAGTCATTCGCAGCTGCTGAAGGCGCTATCAAAATCGCTCTTACAGCTAACAAGGTTCGCACAGAGCCTCTTCGTGTTATCCTTAACGGTCTCGGTAAGGACGCTGCAATGATCATCTCCCGTATCAACGGCTTCACATACGTTGAGACAGAGTATGATTTCTACAGCGATGAGCTTAAGGTTGTCAACACAACACCTTACTCAAACGGCGACCGTGCTCTCGTTCGTTGCTTCGGTGCTAACGACGTTCTCGAAGGCGTTGCAGTTATGAAGCACGAGGGTGTTGACGTTTCCATCACAGGTAACTCAACCAACCCCACACGTTTCCAGCACCTCGTTGCAGGTACCTACAAGAAGTGGGCACTTGAGAACGGTAAGGAGTATTTCTCTGTTGCTTCCGGCGGCGGCACAGGCAGAACTCTCCATCCCGATAACGTTGCTGCAGGTCCTGCTTCCTACGGTCTTACAGACTCTATGGGCAGAATGCACGGTGACGCTCAGTTTGCAGGTTCATCATCTGTTCCTGCTCACGTTGAGATGATGGGTCTCATCGGTATGGGTAACAACCCGATGGTTGGTGCTACTGTTGCTTGCGCTGTTGCAGTTGCAGAAAGCTACAAGAAATAATAAACAAACCACGACTTAAAGCTGTCGGGCAGAGCGATCTGCCTGACGGCTTATAGTGCTATTAAGGGGATAATAAAATGAAAAAATCATTTCTTAAAGTAATTGCACTTGTTATGGCAGCTGCAATGCTTTTCTCACTTACAGTATCCGCTGCTGACGGTTTTGCAGCACAGCCTGAAAATACTCTTAAGTTCGATGAAAACGGTAAGTTCCGTATTCTTCAGATTGCCGACACACAGGACGATATGTTCCCGTCACCCGGTATGATCAAGATGATCGAAACAGCTGTTGAAAAGTATGAGCCTGACCTCGTTATCTTCACAGGTGATAACACAGGTACTGTTGATCTTAAGATGGATGCCAAATACGCAATCAAGGCTATTATCGATCCTATTGCCGAGGCAGGCGTACCCTTTACATTTGTTTTCGGTAACCACGACGCAGAGAACGTTTCAAAGGAAACTCACTTTGCAGCATACCGCAGCTATGAAAACTGCCTCGCTTACGATGCAGATCCCGATATCTACGGTATGGGCACACACAACCTCACGATCAAGTCATCTGACGGCTCAAAGGTTGCATACAACATCTGGATGTTCGATTCCAATATGTATGATCCCGTAGACGGCTATGATTACATACACGAGGATCAGCTCGCCTGGTACGTAAACACATCCAACGCTCTCAAGGCTGCTAACGGCGGTGAGCCCGTTCCCTCTCTTGCTTTCCAGCACATCGTTCCTTACGAGATCAAGGACTATGTTATTGAGACTCCCGAGCTTGATCCCAATGGCTTTACATCTAAAAACGAAGAAACAGGCGAGATACACCACTATGCTCTCGATCCCAACTATGCAGAGCCCGGTTCAGTTCTCCGTGAGTATCCCTGCCCCAGCCGTGTTCACGGTGAGCAGATGAGCAAGTTTGTTCAGCAGGGCGACGTTAATGCTGTTTTCGTAGGTCACGACCACGTTAACGACTATATCGTTCACACAAAGATGAACGCTGCTGACGGTGCTGCTATTGATATCGTCAACACACCCGGTGCTTCCTTCCAGTCCTACGGCAGCGATGAAGTCCGCGGCTGCAGAATCATCGACCTTGACGAAAGCAATCCCTGGGAGTATGAGACCTTCTCTCCCACATTCTATGACGTTGTCGGCGATACAGAAGAGATGAGAGCACTCGCTTACGTTTCTGATAATATCGTTTGGTACTACGTATCATTCATCGCAAGAATCGTTCCCTTCTTTGGTGAAACTCTTCAGAATCTCCTCATTTCAGCAATCTATAACGCATTCAAATAATTAAAACGAAAGTACGGTGAAAAACAATGGAAGCTTTTATGCAGTGGGTCTATGAATTGGACCTTTCCGTTTTCAGCGCAGTTTTCTCAATCGCAAGCAAGCCGCTCGACGTTATAATGGAAGTTATCACAACACTCGGCGACGGATGGGTAATGCCTGTTTTCGCAGTCATACTCCTTATGTTCAAAAAGACCCGCAAGGCAGGTCTTACAATGCTCGGCGCACTTATTGTTATGGTAATTCTCAATAATGAGATCCTCAAGCCCATTATCGCAAGAGTAAGACCTTGCTTCATCTTCAATCTTGATGCCATCCAGGGCTATGAATCCGCCTTTATCGACCACGGCAAGGCAGAGGAATTTGCTATCATCGTGGAGAAGGTCAAGGCAAGCATAGTTCAGTATCCCGAGATTGCCGCACGCTGGGTAAAAGAGTACGTATTCCCGGGCGTTGTTGATATGCCCACAAGCTGGTCATTCCCGTCCGGCCACACTTCATCTTCTTTTGCATTTGCAACAGCTGTTTTTGCAAACAACAAGAAGTGGGGCATCGGTGCATACGTTTTGGCTGCTCTTATCGGTTTCTCCCGCATTTACCTCGGTGTTCACTACTTCACCGACGTTCTTGCAGGTGCAGTTCTCGGTATCGTTTACGGCATCATCGGCGCAGTTATCATCAGCGCAATCATCAAGGTTATCAAGAAAAAAGATAACAAGCTTTCAAAACTTTTCTGATTTAACGAAAGGATAATTGACATGAATAAACCTGTTCTTATCGAAACATCAGCACGTCACGTTCACGTTTCCCGTAAGGATCTCGATACCCTCTTCGGTGAAGGTTATCAGCTTACCTGTAAGAAAGAGCTTTCTCAGCCCGGTCAGTATGCATGCGAAGAGCGTGTAGCAGTTGTCGGCCCTAAGGGCAGCTTCCCCGCTGTTTCAATCCTTGGTCCCGAAAGACCTGCAACACAGGTTGAGATTTCCGCATCAGACGCACGTTCAATCGGTGTTGTTGCTCCCGTTCGCGAGAGCGGCGTTATCGAAGGCAGCGGTGCTTGCAAGCTTGTAGGCCCCAAGGGTGAGGTTGAACTCAGCGAGGGCGTTATCGTTGCTAAGCGTCACATCCACGCTACTCCCGAGGATGGCGAGAAATACGGCGTTCAGGACAAGCAGATCGTTTCCGTTAAGGTTGAGTCCGACGGTCGCAGCCTTATCTTCGGCGACGTTGTTGTACGTCTTAATTCTGCATATGCTCTTGCAATGCACATCGACACAGATGAGTCAAACGCAGGCTTCTGTACACCCGGTATGATGGGTGACATCATTACTGACTAATCGGTAACTGATAATAATTTAAGCGGCGATACTGATGCTTTACAGTATCGTCGCTTTTATTGTTCGTATATGTGGGTAAAATAAGAGCCGCACAAAGTTTTGTGCGGCTCTCGGTTATGTTTGCGATTAATATGTCGGGTCTGCTGATTCAAGAGTTATGGTGCCATCAGCATTAACTACCTGGAAGAAGCACTTGCCTTCCCACTTTGCGTGCTTGGTCATCGGGAAGCCCTTTTCGTCGTTTTTGGATGCAAGAACCTGCATCTGAGTAAGGATGGGGAAGAAGAGGTAGATCATATGCTCACCGGGAACCGAGTTCCAGATCTTGATTGCTGTAAATGCGCAGTTGAAAAGCTTGCTCCAGTGGTTGCTCTTAAGGATGGTCTTGTTTACTGCGTCGAGATCCTTCTGAGTGAGGTCCTTTTTGAGGCTGATGGAAATCGGAAGATAAATATCGTCTCTCTTGTATCTCCATGCTTCAACGTTGTAGTAGAGGCCGGGACCGTTCTTGGTTGATTCGCCGTATGTACCGACGGATACGCCTTCGCCCTTAGGAAGCTTGTATGCGCCAACGGTGATGGTTCCCTTTGTAAGGTTCTCGATGTAGATCCATGTGTGGCCTTCCATATTGTGCTTTCTTGTGAGATGACCGAAGTACATTCTTGCAACGATGGGCTCTGTCTCTTCAGCGGGTGCTGTGTCAGCAGCGGAAGAGGGGAACACAAATACGCTTGCAAGAATAACGGCTGCGAGCATAATAGCTACGAGTTTTTTGAGATTTTTCATTGTAATTCCTCCTTATTTATTGCTTAACAAGTATAACATATTAGCGTTTTTATGTCAATTTGTTTTTGTGACATTAAAATATAAAAAAGTTATAATTTCTACAAAAATCAGTGTTTATTATTTATATTGGTAGCAGCGCACATAGTCAACAATCATTGATGCAGGCAAAAATTCGTTGCCGATTATTTTGTCGTCAACACCTACAGAGATTATCAGATACAGCGGCACCTGACAGACTCCGCCGAATGAAGTACGCGCGGTTTCAACACCGTTGATGTAGAATATATATTCATCCTCGTTCCATTCAACTCCGTACGTGTTGAACTTGTTGTACGGGTCGTCGGCGTAGTATTCGCCCTGGTTTTCCCATTTGTGAGCTTCGTCGTATGCGTCAACGTGTATTGTCTGGACAATCGAGTTAAAGCTTGGGCTCATCGGGTCATAGTTTGTGTTTGTTTCAAGAATATCTATTTCGGCGCCGCTTATACCGCCGTCGGTATCATCTGCCCACATACCGTCAGTAAGCAGCCAGAATGCAGGGTTGATTCCTGCGCCCTTGGGCAGAATGCAGCGTATTTCAAAGTAGCCGTAAAGCTGCTCGTATCCGACGTAACCGGCACCGTAACACTTGTTGGGATTGGTTTCCATACCGTAACTGTAGTAGCCGGGGCCTTTTGGGCCATCTTCTTTATATTCTACGGTAAGTTTGAGGCATCCGTCCTCGGTGAAGCTTACCTGATCTCTGTTCCACCATGCAGTGTCACGCAGTTGGGTGTCGTTTGCACCGTATACGTAGTGCCCCTGCCACATCGTAGTGTCAAAGCCGTTGTCAAATTCGTCAGCCCATACGGGCTTGTCCGTAAACTTGCTTATATCAAGCTGAGCTTTGTATGGCGTTACGGGTGTGTCCAGAAATGCCATGCCAAGAAGCTGAAAGCCTGCAACGATAAGCGCAAGCACCCGCTTGAAATCAAGCTTGCCCATTGCCTTTAGTATTGCAGCGGGTATTTTGCCGAAGCTTTCGAGTGCAGCAATTTGTCTGGTTGCAAAAGAGGATAAAAGCTTATTCATAATGCTGACCTCCTTAATTTGGTTACATATTAACATATTTGTTACTTTGAAACAATATATTAGTTATATTTACAATTGACAAGAATTATAAAATTTTGATAAAATCTATTTAATAGTTTGTTTAGAGGTGATGGTATTGAAAAAAGTTATCGCGGTGTTAATGGTATTATGTCTGGCGGTTTTGCCGCTGTGTGTAGGTGCGCAGGCTGTATCCTCACGTAAGAAAGCTCTTCCGACGTCTGCAGGTATTCAGGCTTTGCGTGATGAGTTTGAAAGTGACGTTGCTCCCAAAGCAGGCGGTCATGCACTCGATTATTGCTACTATTCTCCCGTAGGTGAGGATGACGATACAAAATATCCTTTGGTTATTTTCCTTCACGGTATCGGTCATGCCGATTACCCCAACTCTCAGCTTGATGACAGCGATATGCCTTATTGGGCATCATCCGAGCTTCAGAGCCGTTTTACAAGCGGCGGTGCATTTGTGCTGCTTCCCCGTGCTCCCGAAGATAAGCTCATCTACTGGGGTGATACTCTTATCGAGTCACTCCGTGCAGTTATTGACGATGTTATTGCAAAGCACGGTGACAATATAGATACTACAAAGATATTCATCGGTGGCAGCTCTGCAGGCGGTGAAATGGTATGGGATATGGCAATTGCATTTCCCGAGTATTTTGCAGGTATCTTCCCGATTGCGGGAACGGGCAGCGTAACGAAGAGCCAGGTTGAAATGTGCTCCGAAGTTGCTATTTGGATGATTTCAAGCAAGCTTGACCCTGCTGTAAACTACACTCTCACAACGCTTCCTCTCTGGAAGAACGTTTGCCAAACAAACGCACATCCGGAAAATTGCCGCCTTTCAAGCTTTGATTCGGTTACAGAGCCTGCAGGCAACAGCGCAAGCGACAACCACCATATGGCAAAGGTCGTAACGTATGACCTTCATATGCTCGACGGCAGTACATACCCCGACCTGACTACTGTAAACGGAAACAATGAGGTCGTCAACCTTGACAGCCCCAACGGCATTATTTATTGGATGAACTCCGTTTCTTCAGAGTATGACGGTACACCCGGTGAAGATTCGGGCAATATCAACGTCAACTTTATGACTCTGCTGTTTGGATTCTTCCGCAATATGATGCTCAAGGTTGTAAACATTTTCCAGAGAATGCTCGGCCTTTAATCTTTAATGCATCACGGTCTGCACGGTGTTATGCCTGTGCAGACCTTTTTTATTTGCTTATATTGAAACTTAAGGATATATGTGATAAAATAGAAAGCAGTAATTTGAACGGAGCGTAGTTTTTATGTCATTCAAAGATTTTTGCGACAAATATGCAAAGCAGATAAAGTCCATGTCCCCGAAGTACGACGTTTTTTATAAGGTATCAAAAGACAACCCCATAAGGTTTGAGGACAGCGCCAACGTTTTGTTATCCGCTGCGGCAATTGCAGATACACACCTCCCCAACAGAGAGGCAGCAGAGGCTAACCTCGGTAACTTTTTTGAGGATCTGTCAAATTCACCCGAAAAGTTTGATGTTTTTCTTATGGCAGGCGATATTGCCGATTACGGCCTAAATATCGAGTATGAGCGTTTTTTCAGACCGCTTGATAAGCAGACCGTTGTGCCAAATACACTCGTCACCCTCGGCAACCACGATGCAAGGTTTTTCTTCAATAAAAACAGCAAAATCGTAATGGACAAGGTCGAAAAATACCTCGGCATAAAAACAAACGGCAAAACGTATTATTCCTACGATGTTAACGGCTACACCTTTATTGTTATGTGTACCGAAAAGCGTGTGCTCGAAAAAGCCTACATATCAAAGGAGCAAATGGAGTTTATCGACAAGGAGCTTGCCAGAGGCACAAAAGACGGAAAGCCCGTTTTCCTTATGTGCCATCAGCCGTTTGCTTTTACTCACGGTCTTCCCGAGGTGTGGGAGACGGGTGACCTCGGCGAGCAGAATGATGAGGTCAGAGCAATTGTTGAAAAGTACAAGAATGTTTTCTTTATCAACGGCCATCTTCACGGCGGCATCTGCGACAAGGTTTTTGAAACCCTCAACGAAGAAAACGGCGTTTACTCAATAAGTGTGCCTGGCTACAGAAAAGAAAATAATTTCGGTATTACCGATGCCGGCGTAGGCTATTACTTCGAGGTATATTCTGACAGAATTGTATTCACCGCAAGAAAATTCCTTACAGGTGAGTATTTTACAGGCGATTACACAAAGCAGGAATACAGATTCAAATAAAATTAAAGGGCTGCTTCACCGTAAAAGTGAAGCAGCTCTTTTTATGTTATATCTACGTTGCCGACGCATACTTTATTTATTTCAAAAGGTGTGTCAAACTCGTTGCCTTTCATCTCAACCTCACGCAGGTATTCAAAATGCAGCAGGTGAGTGCCGCAAGCAGCTTTTTTAAAGCTGTTACCCTCAAGGGTTAGCTTACCGTGCACGTGCTGTGCGGAGCTTTCGTCCATAACCTTTGGCGAATACCTTATTGCGGGTGCTCCGGGATACATTTTTGCATAGCAGCAGTTAATGAGCAGGTTGTTGCGGAATATGATCTCGTTTGTGTAGCCGGATTCAAACCAGAAATTGCAGTCGTCTTCGATCAGCAGGGCAGGTCCCCACACGTTTTCAAAGCGATTGTTTTCGATAATTACCTCGCCGCGTGTTGTGCAGAGTATGCCTCTGCCGCAGGTGAGGCCGAAGTTGCAGTTTCGAACGTAGAGGTTTGGTGTCCACGTTGCGTTTTCAACTACATCCTTGCCGATTTCGATCTTTGGCAGAGTTGAATCGAGCTCAATATATATGTCTGTGTCGCTGACTCTTGTAAAGCTCAACACCTTTGCAGTTGCGTACGGAATGAGGTTATCCCACTTAATAAAGTCGATGATATCGCCTGCTTCGAAAGCTTGGAAACCCCAGCTCTCATCGTGCATAAACCTTAGTGTCAAGCCGTTTTTTGCAGTATCTGTGTCAACAATGCGCAGGTGCGTGCCGTGTACGTTGATATAATCGTCGTGTGCACCGCCGGCTCGGCAGTTCTCGACAAGTAAATTGCCTTTACATCCGGAGAACTGGAAAAAGTCCGCCGTGCTTGCAGCAGTCCTGCCTTTTGCAGGGGTGAAATCACAATTTATGAAGCTGACACCGTCACAAAACTGTGAAACCATACCGAGACCGTGCATGAATTTTATGCGCAGATTATCAAAGGTAAGATTTTTACAGCGCTGAAACAGGCCACCTGTCTGGTCACGCACTATGTTGCGCGATTGAATCACGGCACCTGCGGGGAAGTACGCCTCTTTGTTTTTAAGCTCAACCGTCAGCGTGTTGCCACTTTTTTCGATATTCACGAATTCAAGGTCGTCACGGCTGAAATCACGGAATAGTCCCGTTGCAGGGTCGAGCAGTCTTATTTGTCTGCGCCCTTTGCAGTAGTGGTCTTCCCAATACGGCTTTCCGTTTCTGTCTGGCTCGCCTTGCCAGATGATGTCGTTACCCTCAAGCCTGTACAGACATTCGCTGTTGATTCTTATTTCACAGTTACCGTTATCATTTGACAGCACGGTGAATTCCGCCATAGTGGGGCAGGCGTAATCGACAGTCAGGTTTCTTACCGTTATATTGCTGCAGCGGTCAAAAATAAACGGTGTCATCTTACCGTGCACAAGCACCGTTGCACCGTTGCCGTCAACGGTTATGTCCGATTTGTCCTTGAGATACATTGCGCTCTGGCGTTTGCCTGTAGGATTTTCGTGTGGCTTTGCCGTGTTTGTGCAGTAGTATCCGTCCAGCTCAAACGAATCATCCTGTCTGACGTGGTATATCCGACCGCTTTCAAGTGTAAGATTTTCGCCGCTGTTAAGTTTACTGAAAAGCACGCTCAGTTCATTCATCTTGTATTCTCCGATATGTATTCTGGATAGCTACATTATATATTAAACGGTTTCAAAACTCAATCCTTTACTACCGCTGTTATTTATGCTAAAATGAAATAAATTTCCGTGCAGGAGGATGTCGGTATGAAAAAACTTTTTTGCGTTTTTCTTAGTGTTATACTTGCAGTCGGTCTTATGCCTGTCTGCTTCGCTGTCGGAGGAGGGCAGAGTGCTGTCATTGTTGATACGGTTTATCCCACAGAGGATGTGGTGCTTGCCGATATTATTGCAACGCAGGCTCCCTATGATGCCGACCCGAGCGGTGTGAACGATTCCTCTGCGGCGATCCAGAAGGCTATTGACGACTGTGCGGCAAACGGAGGCGGTACCGTCTGGCTTCCTGCAGGCAGATACAGATTGACGAAAAGTATCTATGTGCGTCAGTTTGTCACGCTGAGAGGTGATTATCAGGATCCTGACGTCGGTACGGAATACGGCACGCTGATAGTAGCTGACGTAGAAAGCAGCGATGATATGACTCCCGGGCTTATTACCGTTGGTGCAAGCGCGGGTGCTGTCGGCCTTACCGTTTGGTATCCTCACCAATCTCTTGATAACGTCAAGCCGTATCCATATACGTTTTACGTTGAGGGTAACGACGATTATATGCTGCAGACTATCAAAAACTGTACTTTGATCAACTCCTACAGAGGCATCGGCGCGAGCTCCGAGTGTGAGAACGGTGTGTACCAATGTCACGAAATGCTGACAATAGACAATGTCAAGGGGACCTGTCTTTATGAGGGACTCAACTCTCACAATTCAGCCGATGTTGATACGGTTATATCACTCTACATCCTCAATAAATACTGGGTGCAGGCGGGTGAAGCGTTCAATGCTCCCGATGAAGCTTCACTCGATGCTTATACCCGTGCAAACGCTTACGGCCTTGTTTTCGGTGACCTTGAGTGGCCGCAGTTTGCGGATATCAGGGTTTCCGATATGCTCTACGGTATGATTTTGAAAGAAGGTATACGCTACTGCTTCAGCGGCGAATTTATAGATCTTTACATAACCGATTGTGACTATGGTGTATATGTGCCGGAGGACGTTATGGATTGGCGCGGCAAAACATGGGGTATAGGTATTGCAAACGGTGTTGTACAAGGTAGTAAGTATGCTGTCTGTAATCGCGATAACTCCGCGATTACTTTGACAAACGTTGAGATTGACGGCAAAATAAAGGGTAGTACGGTCAAGCGCTATGACGTTGATACGGCTGTTTACACACCTGATTATGACAGATTTTACGAAAAGCCCGTAAGCGTGCTGTATGCGGTTGAGGCTGATAAAACAGGCAAGTCCGACGCCTCGGCTGCCGTGCAGGCTAAGCTCAATGAAGCGGCAGCAACGGGCGGCGTTGTTTACCTTCCCGGCGGACTTTACCGATTTGACGGCCCTGTGACGGTTCCTGCGGGGGTTCAGCTGCGCGGCTCATCAAGCGTAGCCGTCAGGTGTCAGAGAGAGAACAGCAGCGGTACGCTGATTCTTGCAAACTACGGCTATTCGGCGGACTCTTCGCCGCTTATCACACTCGGCGGTGACGGCGCAGGGCTTACGGGTCTGCGAGTTGATTATTATCACAACAACCCCATTGATGCTAGCGGCGAATACAAAAAGACGTCTCCTGTGGTTTACAGTGAATATGATAATGTCTACGTTACAAACTGCACGGTCACTCTTGCAAGCTGCGGTATCAGACTTGAGGGCTCGGAAAACGCATATTTCAACAGAATAGTCGGCTGCTGTTATGAGTCGATGTTCTCGTTTGACGGCTGTGATAACTGTTATATTGAGGGCTCTTTGCAGAATGCTAACACCTTGCCCAGAACGGGATACAGTAAGCTCGGTCTTCCGAGAATTACGGAGGATAAGCTTTTTGATTACGTGTTCATCCCGATTACGCGTATTCACACCGATTACATAAAGCTCAACCGCTGCGAAAACGTCACGGTTTTCAACAGCTTTATCTACGGCGGCAAAACCTTCCTCAATTCGACCGACAGCACGTCTGTACTCATTAACGTCGGTCACGACGGCTCTTCCAAAACCCAGGCGGCTTTTATTCTTTCGGGCGGCGATACCGTGCTGCTCAATTCAATGAGGTCAACGCAGGACGGTCAGCTCGGCTACCGATTCTATACTTTGGATAACGGAGCAAAACTCAGGGCATACGGCAGCCAATGTGTGGACCTGCTCTACAGAGAGCACGTTGTGCTTGAAAATTACACCCTCGAAGAATTGAAAACGGATGAGTGGCTTTACGCCCTCCTTCAGCCGATCTATAAGCTTATCGCTTTCTTCGGCAGAATTCATATGGATAACAAGCAGAATTAAAGGAGCTGAGCCTATGACTTTCACAAGCTTTGTCAGGTTTCTCGTGGCTTTTGCCATGGTGCCCTATTACCTTTTTAATTACATCTTCAACGATTATGCTTATCCCGCCGTCAGCACATCCGGTGCTTACCTTTTCTGCTACTTTGTCGGCAATGAGGTAAACGAGCAGACAATTCATTTTGCCGTCAGTACAGACGGATACAATTTCAAAGCACTGAATAACAACGAAGCGGTCATCAGACAGACAAAGGGCACGGGCTGTGTGCGTGACCCTTACATCCTCAAGGGTGTTGATGAAAACGGCAAGGATTGCTATTTCATCATCGCAACCGATATGAATGCGCTCGAGGGTTGGACTTCAAACCATTGCCTTATCACGTGGCGGTCGTACGACCTTATTAATTGGGTTGACGAAACCGTAATTGATATCCGTCAGTTCGATGGCTTTGAAAACGCAAACAGAGCTTGGGCACCGCAGGCAATATGGGATAATGACAAACAGATGTATATGGTCTATTGGGCAACCTCAACGATCGAAAATGACTGTGCAGGGCACTATTACTCCTATACCAAAGATTTTAAAACGTTTGAAACCGAGCCGCAGGTGCTTTACGGCCGTTGGAATGAAACTGACCCCGAAACGGGTGAGGTGAGAAACGTTCAGTGTATAGACGGCGACATAATCTATAACGAAAAGGACGGATATTATTATCTGTACTTCAAAGAGGATATCACGCAAAAAATAGCCTACGTAAAATCAGAAAATCTTACGGGCCCGTACAATACGGATTACACTATCTGTTCGCTCAATTATTGGGGCGTAGAGGGCAGCTCAATGTACCGCATTACGGGTACGGATGCGTGGATGATGATAATGGATGAGTACGGTCAGGATTCGTATTTTGCACAGATGACGAGGGATTTCAACTCTTTCAGACGCGTTCAGCGTTCAACCTACTCTATGGACCATCTCAAGCCGCGCCACGGCTCGGTTGTTGCAATCAGTGAAGCGGAGTATGCAGCTCTTGCCGATGCATACGGAATAGAGAAATAACAATCCTAAACACGGTTAAGCACGGAATATCTGATATATGCAGGTATTCCGTGCTTTTTAGCAGCTTTATTTTGTAAATATGTTGCATTTAAAACAAAAAAGCCTTACAATAAAATCAGCAAATATTATGGAGGTTTTACATATGCTTAAAGTAGGTCTTGTCGGCGTCGGCGGAATCAGCGGCGCACATATCCCTGCGTGGGATAAGAGGGAGGATGCAGAGCTTGTTGCTCTTTGTGATATCCGCCCTGAAAGAATGGAGAAATATGAGGGCAAGCGCCATTATCTCGATTTTGACGAGATGCTTGCAAATGAGGAGCTTGACATTCTCGATATCTGCCTGCCTACATATCTTCACGCGGATTTTGCTGTCAAGGCAATGGAGAAGGGCATCAACGTAATCTGCGAAAAGCCCATCTCTCTTAAGGAAGAGGATATTGACAGAGTTTACTCAACAGCCGAGAAAAACGGAGTTAAGTTTATGGTGGCTCAGGTGCTTCGTTTCTGGCCCGAGTATGAGGTGCTCAAGGAAATATTCGACACCAAGAAGTACGGCGAACTGCTTTCAGGCACAATGACAAGGCTCGGCCACAAGCCCCGCTGGAGCTGGGACGGCTGGATGATGGATGAAAAGAGAAGCGGTCTTGTTCCCTTCGACCTTCACATTCACGATCTCGACTTTATGGTATACGCTTTCGGTATGCCCAAGGTTGTTCATCAGTATCGCTCAAAGCGTCCCGAGCAGGACTTCCTGAGCATTGCATACGATTTCGGCAAGTTCACAATCAATACAGAGGCTTCCTGGTATGCAACCTGTTACCCGTTTACTGCTCAGTTCCGCTTCCAGTTTGAGCAGGCGATTGTTGCCAACGAAAACGGCAAGATGAAGATCTATCTCGCTGATGAGGAAATTGACCTTTCCAAAGAAACAAAGGGCGATACAGGCAGCATAAATCTTCCCAAGAGCGATGCCTATGCCAACGAAATCAACTATTTTGCAGACTGTGTCCTTAGCGGCAAGCCCGTCGATAAGGTCAAGCCTGAAGAACTCCGCTGCGTAATGAATATTCTCAACAGTCTTTAAAATCTAATGTAAAGGAATGTTTGGTATGAAGAAACTTCTTTGCGTTCTGGTCGGTATTGTTATGATTCTTTCGTCACTTTCGTTAAGTTCATTTGCGGCTGAGCCTGGCTTTGACGTCGGTAACGCCGTTATCGTTGCGGGCACCGGTGTTACCGATGCTTATGCTGCGGGCAGACTTGAATACTATCTTGAAAAAATAACAGGTAAAGACCTCGCTGTCGTCAGCGCTTCGCAGGATGAGGCGGCGCTTGAAATTGCAGTCGGCGACACAGGCAGAGATGATGCAGATATCAGCGGCTTTGAGGACGGCGGCTATATTATCACTTCTGCTGCAGACAAAGTTGTTCTTCGCGGTGCCGGCAATAAGGGCACGCTCAACGCTGTATACGCCTTCCTTGAGGATTACTGCGGCTGCCATTGGTATGAGAGCGGTGTTATCGTAACACCCGAAAACGCTTCTCTTACCGTACCTCTCGGCATTGACAATGAATATCATCCTTTCTTTGAATACACCGAAACCGATACGGCAAGCTCACGCGATTTGGAGTTTTCGCTGGCTAACGGACTCACCGGCGGTGTTTACCGCAGCTTCAGCGAGGAGCAGGGCGGCCACGTCGGTTACATAGGTTCGTTTGCCCATACGCTTGTAACATATTACTGCAAGCCCGAAACATATTTTGAATCTCACCCCGAGTATTATGCTTACCGAGGCGGTGAAAGAATACCCAAGCAGCTTTGCCTAACAAACCCCGATGTCATAAATATTGTTGTCAGCGAGGTGCTTGCACTTCTTGCACAGCAGCACGACCCGTCTGCCACAATTCAGATCGTTTCACTCACACAGCACGATAACCGTGAATACTGTCAATGTGAAAACTGTGCAGCTCTCGACAAGGCAAACGGCTCTCAGGCAGGCACGATGGTGACCTTTGTAAATACGGTTGCCGAGCGTGTCAAGGCTGCCGGAAACTATGATAACGTGGTTTTTGATACGTTTGCCTATCAGTACACACGCAAGGCCCCCACAAACGTTGTTCCGCGTGAGGATGTTATCATAAGACTCTGCTCAATCGAATGCTGCTTCGGCCATACGCTTGATGACCCGAAATGCAGCGAAAACAAGGAGTTTATGCACGACCTTGCCGAGTGGGGCAAAATCTGCAACAGAGTTTATCTCTGGGACTACGTAAACAACTATGCTGAAACCGTCTGTCTTTTTCCGAATTTCGCTGTAATGCAACGCAACGTTCAGATATTCTACGAGAATAACGTTAAAGGCGTGTACGAGGAAGGTAACTATTATATTTCAGACTGCGACGGCGAATTTGCCGAGCTTCGTACGTACCTGCTCTCAAAGCTTATGCAGGATCCGTACTGCGATTACTCTGCCGAAATGAACGGCTACCTTGAGGCTGTTTACGGCGCAGGCTGGAAAAATATACGCGAGTTTATCGACATAATCACCGAGCACGCCGTTACCGATATACAGCATCTTTACATCTACCAGAAATCAGATAAGACTCTTTACGGTATGAGCAGAAAAGATATCGCTTACTGCGATCAGCTTTGGGAAAATGCCAAGGCGCAGGCACAGACTCAGTCACAGCTCGATCAGTTGCTGCGTTCGGAGCTCAGCTGGAGATACTGGAAGTGTGCAAACTACAAGGGTGAGTTCTCGCGTATGCAGTTCCCGTACGTTTGGATGAACGCAAACGAGCGCTTTCACCACGATATCAAGGCAATGGGTATCAGAGTAATGTCAGAAGGCAACAACCGCGGTATTTCCGACTGCGAGCTGCTTTACCTCTACAGACATCCGAGAAAGTGGACTACGCTTTTTGAGGAGCCTTATTGGGATGTGCTCAATCCTTATGCAATCAAGCTGTACGAGTTCCTTGGCAAAATTTATAATTTGTTTTCATAACCGATGGGAGAATGAAATATGGAAAGAACATACATACCTTTCAGAAACTGGAAAGAAAAATCAAAGCAGACCGAATACACACAAAGCACACCTCTGCTCAGCGATGACGGCAGACTTCTTGCCAAAGGCTGGGCAAGGAATAATGTTTTTGACTATGACAGAACAAAGGTAAAGGCACGCCTTATGAGCCGCAAGGAGTGGGATTTCTATCAGGTATCCGACGGCAAATATATGGTGCAGGTCAATTTTGCCAACATCAGCATCGGCGGCTTCATCTGTGCAAAGCTTATTGATATCGAAAACGGCAAGCAGATTATGGATGCGACTCAGCTCTTTATCGGCGGCAAGGATAAGTACGTTCCGCCTGCAAAGGGTGACGTTCCCAACCGCTTCGGCTACAAAATCGGCAAGGCAGAGTTCGATTTCGATACAAAAGAAAACACGAGAACTCTGTGGTTTAAAATGCTCAAGGGCAAGCAGACTGTCGAGTGTAAGTTCA
Source organism: Acutalibacteraceae bacterium (assembly GCA_045606785.1). Classification (GTDB taxonomy): domain Bacteria; phylum Bacillota; class Clostridia; order Oscillospirales; family Acutalibacteraceae; genus UBA8612. Next base: position 57,228 of record JAZUSN010000073.1, read on the forward strand.
CAATGGATATTATGCCGGGGCTTGAGAATATCACAACTGTTCTGCCATTTGCGGGTGATGAAACCAAGTATTTTATGACCACAAAGCAGAACTGTATGCCGTGTGAAGGTTTCTTCAAAATCGACGGTGAGGAGTGGAATTTCTCGAAGGCGGATTCGTTCTGTGCTCTTGATTGGGGCAGAGTAAACACACCGCACGAGATGGTATGGTACTGGGGTAACGGCTCAACATTCCTGACCGATGAAAACGGCGAAAAGCATCTTTTCGGCTTTGAGATCACGTGGGCAATCGGCGATGAGAGCAACGCGACTGAAACCTGCCTTTTCTATGACGGTAAGGCGCATAAATTCGGCGCTGTTGACGTTGAGGTCTTCCCCAAACCCGATAAGTTTATGCAGCCGTGGAAGTTCGTTTCGGAGGACGGCAGATTCAACCTGACAATGACTCCTTCGTTTGACCACCATACCGATCTGAACGTCGGTGTTGCGAGAATGCACACGCATCAGGTACACGGTATCTGGAACGGTGACGTAACACTCGACGACGGCACAAAGCTCGAAATAAAAGATATGTATGCGTTTTGCGAATACGTAGAAAATAAGTGGTAAAAAAACAGCCCCTCCGATAATCAATTTATCGGAGGGGCAATTGTTTGATTATTTTGCTTTTTTCTTTTCGCTTGAGAAGATCATACCTACCGCGTTGATTATGATAAACACGATAAGGTAGCCGATAACAAACTGCTTATGAGAGTAGATCGTGGCAACCATCATAAATGCACTTCCTGCAATTGCAAGCAGGGGAGCAAAAATGCGCTTGGATATGCTTACATCCTTAAGCTTGAAGAGCATCATAATAAATATCGGGATGTAGAGGAAGTAGCTTGTAACGATGGGAAGCTCCGTCGGGTCGAATGCAAATATTCCCCAGCTGCTGCCGAAGGATGAGAACTGTGAGCAGTAGAAGAATACCATCCAGATAATGCACATCAGCAGACCTAATGTTGCTGAGCTGGGTGCCATATTTGTCGCCTTATCAACCTGCTTGAAAAGCTGCGGCTTGATTCCCTCGTTGCGGCTTGCGAGTGCGTACATACCTCTTGAGCAGGCAAGGGTCAGGCCGTTGAGTGTACCGAAGCAGGAGATTATGACGAATACAAAAACAGCAGTGCCGCCGAGCTTGCCGAATACGGCTTCAAATGCAAGCTTTGCACCTGTTTCGCCGCCCTGCATCATTGTAGCGTTGCTGATTCCGCCTGCGAGACCTACGTAGTAGAGAATGTAGATTACGATAACGGCAAGTGAGCCGAAAACAAGTGCTTTGGGAAGATTTTTCTTTGCGTCCTTAAGCTCTGCGTTGATTGTTGTTGCAACGATCCAGCCGTCGTATGCGAATGCCGTTGCACAAACTGCTGTGAAAAGAGCGGGACCTGTTTCAACTTCTTTTACGATTGTTGTGAAGTTTTCAACGGTATAGCCCTTTGTAAGGCCGTAGATTGTGCCGACAATAGCCATAAGGAAGAGCGGGATAAGTTTGATGATGGTTGTAGAAACCTGTACCTTACCTGCAATAACGGGTGAGAGCAGATTTATTGCAAAGCTTAAAATCAAGTAAAAGCCTGCAAGTGTCATACAAAGGCCGCCCGTGATATCTGCCTGATCGTGGAAGAAAAGCACACAGGTGTAGCGTGCCGTAACCCAGGCGAGCGTCATTGTAAGGCAGGGGTAATAGATAACGCTTGTAAACCATCCGATGAAGTAGGCGTATTTTTTGCCGACGAGTGCTTCGGCGTAGTCTACAAGGCCGTTGATCTTTTCAAATTTGTTTGCAAGAATGGAAAATGCGTAAGCACAGGCAATCATAATGAGTCCGCCTGCAATCCAGGCGATGATGCCGAGTTTGAGGTTGCCGCCGGTTGCGTTGAGTATTTTCTCCGCCTTGAAGAAAACACCGCTGCCGACAACAACGCCGGTAACCATTGCGATAGCCGTCATAAGACCGTATTTTTTTGTCATTGTTGCCATTTAATCACCTCAAGTTTCACTTTAAATTAGAGTGTATATAAAAATCTCGATTATTGCAAGTCTTTTTTCAAAAACATATGGAAATTATTTTCGTAATGTTGTACAATAATTAGCTGTAAGTATAAGAAAACAAGAAAGGAAGTTAATGCTTTATGAAAAACTTTAAAGGTATTTTCCCTGCACTCCTCACTCCGTTTGACAAGAATGACAACGTCAACACACAGCAACTCAAGCTCCTTGTTGAGAGAAATATCGCTCAGGGCGCCGACGGTTTTTACGTTGCTGGCAGCACGGGTGAAGCTTTCCTCCTCTCAGAGGAAGAGCGCAGGCTTGTCTACAAAACAGTCAAGGATGCTGCAGGCGATAAGGTTACGCTCATCGCTCACGTAGGCACTGTTTCAACAAAGCAGGCTGTCGAGTACGCAAAGTACGTTGAGAGCATCGGTTACGATGCCGTTTCTGCCGTCGCTCCCTTCTACTATAAATTCAGCAACGCTCAGGTCGTTGAGCATTACAAGACAATTGCAGACAGTGTTAATATTCCGCTTATCATTTACAATATTCCCGCTTTCTCCGGCGTTGAGCTTACACTCGATGAGATTGCCGACCTTCTTGCACACGACAATATCATCGGTGTCAAATACACTTCAAACGATTACTTCAAGCTTCAGCAGATAAGAGATCGCTGCCCCGATGCTATCATCTACAACGGCTTTGATGAGATGATGATTTCGGGCCTTGCAATGGGTGCTGACGGCGGCATCGGCTCAACATACAACTTTATGACTGACAAGTTCATCAAGATTCATCAGCTCTGGAAGAGCGGTGACGTCAAGGGCGCACAGGAAGTTCAGTGGCAGGCAAACAAAATTATCACTGCACTTTGCAAGGTCGGCGTTATGGCAGGCGAAAAGGCTGTGCTCAACCTTCTCGGATTTGATTTCGGCGTTTGCCGCAAGCCCTTCGGCGAGCTTACCGATGAGCAAATCGAATACCTCAAGGAAGCAGTTCTTCCGCTTCTTTAATGCTTGACAGTATTTAACGCTTGTGATATACTTTACATCGTAGCTTTGAGGGCTTCGGTCCTGCAATTTTTAAATGATTGGAGATATTTCAAATGGAAAGAATTAAGACTATCGAAACAAAAGACCTTGTAAAGAGCTGTGAGAACGGCGGCTGCGGCGAGTGCCAGACATCCTGCCAGTCAGCTTGCAAGACATCCTGCGGTGTTGCTAACCAGCAGTGCGAAAACACACAGGAAAACTAATCGGCGGATATTTTAATCAGCTATCGGACAGGTAATACACGTTTGCTGTATTACCTGTTTTTATTCGTGCCGTAATGGCTGAAAAATATTTGTTAATACACAAAGTATTGCTTCCTTTTTACCTTACTGACAAAAACTATCACACTGATAATCGTAATACGATTGAATTCAGTGGTTACCCGTGGAGTGAATTAATAAATGGTACATCAGTACAAATTAAACGGTTACAACATCGTGCTTGATACATGCAGCGGCTCCGTTCACGTTGTTGACGATGTTGCTTACGATATAATTGCGCTTTACAAAGAGAAAAGTGCGGATGAAATTGCGCAGGAGGTATCTGCAAAATATTCATCAGACGGTGTCACGCAGCAGGACTGTCTTGACTGCATCGAGGACGTTAGATCGCTCGAGCAGATGAATAAGCTCTACACGCCCGACACCTATGCCGATATGGCGTTCGATTTCAAAAACAGAAACACGGTGCTCAAGGCAATGTGCCTTCACGTTGCTCACACCTGCAACCTCAACTGCGAATACTGCTTTGCAAGCCAGGGCAAGTATCACGGTGAGCGTGCGCTGATGAGCTTTGAGGTTGGCAAGCGTGCCCTCGATTTCCTTATCGAGAATTCGGGCACACGTCACAACCTTGAGGTCGATTTCTTCGGCGGTGAGCCGCTTATGAATTGGGACGTTGTCAAGCAGCTCGTTGCCTACGCACGTGAGCAGGAGAAGATTCACAACAAGAATTTCCGTTTCACACTCACAACAAACGGTATGCTCATCGACGATGACGTTATCGAATTCAGCAACAAAGAAATGAGCAACGTTGTGCTCAGCCTCGACGGCAGAAAAGAGGTACACGATCGCCTGCGTAAAGACTATACAGGCAAGGGCAGCTACGATATTATTCTGCCAAAGTTCAAGGAGTTTGTTGAGCGCAGAGGCAACAAGAGCTACTATATGCGCGGTACATTCACCCACGCGAATACTGACTTCACGAACGATATTTTCCATATGGCCGATATGGGCTTTACGGAGCTTAGTATGGAGCCTGTTGTCTGCGCACCGAGTGATGCAAGCGCTCTTACGACCGAGGACCTGCCCGTTCTTTTCGAGCAGTACGAAATACTTGCAAAAGAGATGATCAAGCGCAAGCGTGAGGGCAGACCGTTCACCTTCTACCACTATATGCTCGACCTCAAGCACGGCCCGTGCATCTATAAGCGTATTTCGGGCTGCGGCTCGGGCACAGAGTATGTTGCAGTAACTCCCACGGGCGATATCTATCCCTGTCACCAGTTTGTAGGCGACAGCAAATACCTGCTCGGTGATATCTACAACGGCATTTCAAACACCGAGGTGCAGAATGAATTCAAACTCTGTAATGCTTATGCACGCAAGGAGTGCGAGGATTGCTGGGCAAAGCTCTACTGCTCGGGCGGCTGTGCCGCAAACTCATACCATGCAACAGGCAAGATTACGGGCATTTACGAATACGGCTGTGAGCTTTTCAAAAAGCGTATTGAGTGTGCGGTAATGCTTCAGATTGCCGACGAAGTTTAATTTAAAGGAATAACTATGAACACACCTATTGTTGATTTTGTGAAGAACTATGCACAAAGCGGCAAGGCCCGGTTTCATATGCCGGGCCATAAAGGTGTGTCTTTTTTTGGCTGTGAACAGCTCGATATAACCGAAATCAGCGGTGCGGACGAGCTTTATATGCCCGATGGGATAATTCTGGAGAGCGAAAAAAATGCCGCTTCGCTTTTCGGTACGGCACGCACCGTCTACTCTGCAGGCGGCTCAACGCAGAGCATTCAGGCGATGCTTTGCCTTGCATACCGCAGAGCAAAAAATGTTGGCAAAAGGCCGTTTGTGCTTGCAGGCAGAAATGCGCACAAGGCATTCATCTACGCTGCGGCAAAGCTCGATTTTGACGTGCGGTGGCTCTATCCGCAAAATGCCTGGGGTATATGCAGCTGTATAATATCGGCGGCTGAGCTTGAAAAGCAGCTTGGCGACTGTGAGCAAAAGCCCTTTGCCGTTTATATCACGAGCCCCGATTATCTTGGCGGTATCAGTGATATTTCATCGCTTTCCAAGGTTTGCAGGGCTCACGGTGTGCCGCTTCTTGTCGATAATGCTCACGGTGCATATCTTGCATTCTGCGAAAAGAATATGCACCCGATATACCTTGGTGCTGATATGTGCTGCGATTCTGCGCACAAAACCTTGCCTGTGCTCACGGGCGGCGGATACCTTCACGTATCTTCCGATGATTGCTATGGCGTTTCCGAGGATGCAGTAAGCGCAATGGCAATATTCGGCTCAACAAGTCCGTCTTATCTGATAATGCAGTCGCTTGATATGTGTAACAGATATATGAGCGGACGAATCCGCACCGATATAAATGCTTGTGTCTCCCGTGTTGATAGTGTAAGGGATGTTATGATTCACAGCGGCGTCAGGGATATTTCGTGTGAGCCGCTGAAAATCACAGCCGATTTCAGCCGTAACGGAATAGAAGGTTTTGACAGCGTCGGCGATTATTTCAGAGCCTTTGATATTGAGCCGGAATACTCCGATGATGATTACGTTGTGTTTATGGCGTCACCGTTCAACGGCGAGGATGATTTCGCGCGACTTAAGGCCGCATTTAAAAATATCAGACTTACAAAAAAAATGCGGGTTGAAATCGTGCCCGAAGAATCTGAGGCGGCAATGTCCGTGCGGGAGGCTGTCTTCGCACCGAGCGAGGTTATTCCCGTTTCGTGCGCTGAGGGCAGGGTTTGTGCCGCACCTGCCGTTTCGTGTCCTCCCGCAATTCCGATTGCCGTCAGCGGTGAAATCATAACTCAAAAGCATATCCGAATATTTGAGCGTTGCGGTATAAAACAAATTACTGTTGTGAAAATTTAATTTGCAATTGACAATTTGTTTTATGGTGCTATAATAAATTCATATTTTCTACAAAGGGGATTCTTTATTATGTTTGCAAAGCTTTTCGCACTTTTCCTGTCTATCTATTATATGATCACGCCTTATGTTGCACCGTCTGTGGCAGAGCCTATCAAGGTGCTTGATGAGAGCAAGGTTGAGCTTGCTTTTGTAACTTGGGGCGACCCTCAGGTTTCAAACTACCTTTTTGAGCGTGAGCCTCGCTTCCGCGCAGCGGCAGAGGACGTTGCAAACGCAGCAAGCGACCTTGATGCGCTTCTCATTGTCGGCGACATTGCCGAGAATGGACTTCAGTGTGAATATGACGTTGTAAGCGGCCACCTCAAGGGCAGCGGCGTAAAGAATTACATTATGGCTGTCGGTAATCACGATGTTCGCCTTCGTTCATATAAGCAGGTTGTTGAACGCTTCACAGCATTCCAGAACGACCTTAACGCAGATGCACAGAGTGCCCTCACAATCGACAAGCTCAACTATACATATGAAATCAACGGCTATACGTTTGTTGTGCTCGGCACGGATAAATCTGTTTTCGAAGAGTCTTACATCAGCGATGAGCAGCTTGAGTGGCTTGACACGACTCTCAAGGCAGAGGCTGTAAACGGCAAGCCCGTTTTCGTTATTCTTCATCAGCCTCTCAAGAAGACTCACGGCCTTCCCGTAACCTGGGGTAACGGCACAAACGAAAAAGCAGGTCACGTCGGTGCACAGAGCGATGCTCTTTATGAGATAATGAATAAGTATTCCAACATTATTCTTATCACAGGTCACCTTCACACAGGCTTCGGTCAGTATTCATACGAGAAGATCGGCAATATCCACGGCGTTAACGTGCCCTCTACAACAATCGTAAACAAAGACGGCGACTATAACGAGCCTGCAACAGGCTATGTCACCGAGGTTTACAGCGACAAGGTCGTGTTCAGAGCAAGAGATTTCGCAAAGGGTGTTTACGTACCCGATTACGATATTGAGATTTCACTTGTAAAATAAAGAATGAGAGATGCTTTTCGATTACGAAAGGCATCTTTTTTATATAATTGATTTTTGTTTTATTATATGATAGTATAAAATCAGAAATTAAGTAAAGGAGTGGAAATATGGCAGAAAACACATTAAGTGAGCAAAATAATAAGTCGGCGGCAACTTATAACCGACGCTATGTGGGCTCGAAAGAATCGCTCGCCTACGTTGTTTACGATATTTCTCAAAGCTTTAACATTAATAAATATGCTGATGTTTTTATCACCGACGTCGTTCAAATCGGTCTGAGCTTTCAGACGGTTGTTAACTTCGTTATCGGCATATGGGATGTTATCAACGATGTCTTTCTTGCAGCTATCGTTGATAAAACGCGAACGCGTTTCGGTAAATTCCGTCCGTGGCTTTTTGTCTGCTCGGGTCCCGGCTTTTTGCTCTCGCTTGTTTATTGGCTGCTGCCTATAATTTTTTCAGGCACCGATCCGTATCATACGGGTAAGCTCGTTTTTTATATGATTTTTCAGTTGATAAATAACCTTAACGGATCCCTTGCAAATATTTCCAGAACCGGTATGCTTTCAACAATAACACCTAATGTTATCGAGCGAACGAGGCTTATAACACAGGCAAGCCTTTTTTCGGGATTTGTTGAGAAATGGCCCGAGATATTTATGGGTCTGCTCATCGACCTTATCAATCACGGCAAGCTTAGAATTCCGATGAAAACCCTCTACGTTTCTGCAGGTGTGTTTACATCCACAGTCGTGAGCATTATGGGTCTGTTTTTTGTGTTTACCGCCAAGGAACGTGTTGCTCAGCGTGTAGAAAAGCCCAGCATCTGGCAGGGTATCAAGTCGATTCTCAACAACAAACCCTTGCTAATACTTACAGTTACGGAATTTCTCCAGGCTTTTGGTATGAATTCGGGTACGAACTATTATTACATAAATGTTCTCGGCTTTGCTTCTATGACAACGGTCGTTGGCATCCCCGGTGCTTTCGTTTCGCCGACAAGCTACGCTTTTGTTACCAAAGCGCGTGAACGCTTTTCGACGAGAACACTGTGGATAACGAGCTCGCATCTCGGCGACTTCCTTATGATTTTTGTTTATCTTGTCGGTGTGGTCAATAAAAACTATAAGAAGCTTGCGGTTATGATTCCTGCATTTATGATAAGAGAGACCATATGGATGACCTGTTGGGGACTGATGAATGTTATACCCGAAGAAATGCGTAACGAAACCATCGACTACGGCGAATGGAAAAACGGTTACAGAACCGAGGGTATGACGGGTGTTGCCAAAGATCTTGCAAGGAAGCTTGTCGGTACGCTCGGCAATACGATCAAGTCATTTATTCTCAGCAAAATCGGCTATGTTGAGGGTGCAGGCTACGGCAACCAGTCGGAGCGCACGGAGTATCTTCTCTTTATGATGTGTACGCTGCTGCCGACGGTTACAAGCGTGTTCGGACTTATACCGAAATTCTTCTATGATCTTTCGGGTGAAAAGAAAGAGCGTATGTACCGTGAGCTTGCCGAGCGGCGCAAGAGTATTATAGACAAAGCAAACGAAATCAACGATAAAGTTGAGGGCGAATAAAAAAATTAAAGACTTGCACAGCGATTGAGCTGTGCAAGTCTTTTTTCATTGTCTCTTCAGCAAAGGCAAAACCCCCGGTTCTACCAGGGGAATAAAAAAGCTTTAGTAAAAATAAAAAGTGGCGAGCAAAGGCAAGCCACAAAAACGTAGAGAAAAGATTTAACCTCCAAGTATAATAGAAATGGTTTGGCGACCGCATTACTAAAATACAAGGAGGTTAAAAACATGTTTAAAAAAGATGGTAACAATGAAATAAAAACTCTATCACACTCGACGTA
>JAZUSN010000074.1:0-15249 GCA_045606785.1 Acutalibacteraceae bacterium
AGGCGAAAAGGTTTGGGCTGCTGAACATATCGTTGGCGTTGCTAAAGGTGTAGATGCCGAAATTATCGAAGGTTTAAGAATGAACTTCACCGGTGAATGCACCGAAGTTGGTATGTATCTTGCTATGGCAAGAGTTGCTCACCGTGAAGGCTATCCCGAAATCGGCCTTTACTGGGAAAAGGCAGCTTACGAAGAGGCTGAGCACGCCGCTAAGTTCGCAGAGCTCCTCGGCGAAGTTGTAACAGACAGCACAAAGAAGAACCTTGAGATGAGAGTTGAAGCAGAAAACGGCGCAACACAGGGCAAATTTGACCTTGCAAAGATGGCAAAAGAGCTTAACCTCGATGCTATTCACGATACAGTCCACGAAATGGCTCGCGACGAAGCAAGACACGGTAAGGCATTCCAGGGTCTTCTTGAGAGATATTTTGGTTAATCAATCCCCTATAAATAAAGAGTTTTTCCGAGAGGGAACGGCGTCAAGCTGTTCCCTCTTTTTGCATTCCTGTGTCCTTTGCGTGTCCCTTTGCTTTTTTAACAAGTCCAAAAGCAACGAAATGTGTCCCTTAATAGATTTAACTTTGTAAAAATATAGCGCGGAGCTTGCGCCCCGCGCTATAAATTAAGGCATAAACATTCTCATAAGTACACCGACAACAAACAAAACAGTTCCCAAAATTGTAATCGGTATAAAGCCGCTGACCAATCCTACCAAATCAATAATAATTGAAACTATCATCAATATCAAGCCAAGGGTCTTTCCCTGACCTGAAAAAGATTTGCTACTGTCTGCCGTCTTTTTAGAAGGAACAACCTCTGACGGGTCAAGCATTACTTTGACCTCTTGCTTTAGAACAGCCGTATTTGTTACTCCGACTTTATTTCCGCAGTTATGACAGAATTGCGTACCTTCTTGCAAGTTAGTTCCGCATTTAGAACAAAACATATTCTATCCTCCTATTTATTTTGCTTTAAAGCCAAGAACCTTTTTAAGCATTTTTGTTCCTGTAAGAGGGGTTACCAACTGCGGTCCTGCACCTTTAAACACAACATTACCGTCAGCTTCAACAGCTTCAATAACAGCTCCGAAACGGGTGCTCTTTGTTTTGCCGAGTGCATTACGAGTGCTTGCGACCAATTCGCAATAAACCATTCCGTTTGCACCCTCTTCATAATTTTCAAGCTCTCCAAAAGTAGGATTAATTCCAACAATCAAAGGATTTGCAGTCATATACAGACAAAATCTTTCATATATAAAGTCTTTCTTTGATTTAATAACAACAGTTTCCTCAACGGGTGCTACAACAGAAGCCGTTACAGCAGGTGTTTCACCTACTTTATTACCGCATACAGAGCAGAAAGCCGCACCGTCCTGAATTTGATTACCGCATTTTACGCAAAACATATTTTTTCTCCTTTATTTCTTATTGTTGTGATAAATTCTGCACCGCAATTCTTATACTCTGCGGCACGCCGTTCATTTGAACATATTTCGCAACCGTTGAGCCGCTACGCCCTAATTCACGCCCCACGGCGGCGTAATTGCCTAGCAGAGCATAAAAGCGGTGCATTTCGAGAATTCCTCGGGTGTTACTCTTTTAGCCATCTCATTTCTTCTTTATATCAGCTTTACGAATTGCAGGTTCTTCAATAGCTTTAGCGAAAGAGTCTTTTATGTACTGAACATAATCAACTTTTTGTCTGCACCATTTTCAGAAAGAACCTTATTCATTTTGTCAATCTGATTAAAGAAAATGTCGTGAACGTTGATTTTTGTCAATGATAGTACGAATAATTGCGCAACTCAAAAACCATAACCACCAGTTGAATGAATGAACCGGTGGTTATAGGCTACATAGCTCGTTATCTAAGAGTAAACTCGTACTGCTCGCCATCAATCTCAATCAGAACAGTTACCTTTTTTCCCGATTCGTCAACTTCTACAGGACACTCTATCAAGCTGTGTGCCTTGCAAGTTTCCAACGGCGTTGCTGCAACGTAACTGCCGACCCAGTCAAAACGATTATCATCATCTACTACAGTAAAACCATTATAATTATAAGATCCGTCATAGATTGCAGATGCAGTAAAGAGTTCATCAATACGAATATCTCTCTGCATAGTATTTTTTACTTCTGCAGCCACGTGAACATATACTTTTCCGCTTTCTGCAGGATAACTGCTATATACACTACTTGTGTTAGAAGGAAGTAATTCGTATGTAAATTCTACTTTTGAAAGTTTAAATTCATAGTTTTTTGCTGAAATAGTATCACCAATAGCAATAGTCTTTTTTGTAGAATTTGCTTTATCATCGGTGTTACTACTCTCAATACCACCGGAAAGTGAATACAACGTATCAATATCAACAGTTACAGTGCCATCCGTATTGTAAGTTGTTGTAAGTTTTCCCATATCATTTTTGAAACCGATATCAAAAGTTACAGTTTCAAATACACCCGCAAGCTTCTCGGGAATATTGATATAAAGAATATAATCAAGATCAGTATATGCGTCAATTTCAAATTGTTTGCTACGAATAAAGTTCAAACGGACATCATGACCATCAACCACATATTCTCCATTTACTGTAGCAGTTAAAGAAAATGCGCTGTCAGAAATAGTGGATACACTATTATTTGTGAAATGACCTTTTACCAAAACTAACTTATATCCTTCCTCAACATAACATGATGTAGAGGAGTATTCGCTTGTTTTGTAGGAATATTCGTCAAGTAATTCAATGCTGTCAAATGTCATTGTAAAGTTTTTATTATCAATTTTATCACCAATTTTGATCGGTGTTGCAACAATTCCATTTTCTGTTTTTTCCGTATCACTCTGCTGAGTATTTTCATCGTTCTGTTTGTCCGCTGAATCACCGCAAGCTGCAAAAGAAAAACACATAACAACCGCTAAAATAAGAGCTAACAATTTTTTCATAATCATTAATCCTTTCGTTATTTGAATTAAGCAGACGACAATTTGATATGCCATCTAACTCTTTTCGACATTATACATCTTATTTTGACTTGTGTCAATAGCGTTGCGCGATTGTCACAAGGTTTATCGTCTGTATAAATCACCATAAAATATAATAAAAGAATATTAGAGGGTGATTAAAATGAAACAGGAATACAGAGACCTTTATGAAAAGTTTGGATTAAACGTTGTGTTTTACCGCAAAAGAAAAAAGCTGACACAACTGCAGCTTGCTGAGCTTGCCGATATTGACAGAAGCCATATAAGTGCTATCGAACTTGGAAAAGTCGGTGTATCATTTGATGTAATTTTCAAGCTTTGCGAAGTTCTTGAGATAACTCCAAAAGAATTATTTGATTTTCGGTAAAATGACCAGGGCTATATTGGAACGCCTTGCAAGACATTTTCGGTTAAGCTACCACACTATAAAACAACGAAAGAGCGGCATTTCTGCAGCTCTTTCGTTGTTTATGAACACTTGAAAAAACTTAGGCGTAGTAACGCTGCTAAACATTTTCTTTTTCCGTTAGCTTTTGCGGTCAAAGCTCCTATATAAAAGCTATTTTTTCGAGTGTTTTAAATCATTTTGAAATAAATTGATTAATAAGCTATTATATGATATCATCATATCGTAACAAAATCTAAATTTCATATGCTTCAATTACTATTAGAAGTAGAAACAATAAGGAGACGCCCAAATGTACAATGATTACAACACGCATGATGTAGCGGTATATGGTGGATATTTAGATAATACTGACAAATTATTACAAAGCACTTCCGGCGGTATAGCTACAGCATTAGCTGAATATGTTTTGGCGCAGGGCGGTTATGTTGTAGGTGTTTCATATAGCAACAATTTTTATAAAGCAGAGTATAGTATTATCAAAGACAGCGCAGATACAAACAAGCTAAAAGGCTCTAAGTATATTGATTGTGATAAGACAAAAATCTATGCTGAAGTAAAAGCGCTAATTGAAACAGGTAAACAGATATTGTTTTTCGGTTTACCCTGTACTGTTGCGGCGTTGTATAAATTTTTAAAAACAAAACCGGATAATCTTTTAACATGCGAACTGATTTGTCACGGTCCGACATACGAAAAAGTTCATACTGACTTTATAGCATATTTAGAGAGAAAATTTAAAGGAAAAGTAATAAATTTTTCTGTCAGACATAAAGCAGATGCATGGCAGCCCTCTTACTTATATGCAAAATTTGACAATGGAAAGATATTTCAAAAACCTTTTTTTGAAACCGAATACGGATATGCTTTTTCTGTTTTAGGAAAGACGTCATGCTATAACTGTAAGTTCAAAGGGAACAACAGACAGGGCGATATAATGATTGGCGATTTTTGGGGTGCAACAGAAGGTGATGCGTATTGGAATAAATATGGTGTTTCCTCAATTTTTGCAGAAACAGAAAAAGGAAATGAATTTATAAACTCTACACCGGGTATTAAAATATTCAATACATCTTTTGAAAAAGCAGTAGAATACAATCCGATGGTAATCATGTCAAGAACTAAAAACTGCAAACGAGACGAGCTAAAAGATTTGCTGTCAAAGTATGATCTCATTACCGCTGTAAAACGATCCAAAGGATTAAAAATCAGAATCAAAGATAAATTGAAAAAATTTATTCCAAACAGAATAAAATCATTAATATTCAAAATTGTATCAATGATTTTAAAAAGAATATAATTTCATAACTGAACAACAAGACACGGCAAGGCATTTGCATGGTCTAATTGAGAGATCATTCGGTTAATCCCCTACCCATAAATAAATTAAGAGTGGCTTTTCAGCCACTCTTTTCCTTTTATTAAAATTCATTAAACATAATAATTTCATCCGACGCCCTGTACTGCGTATGTCTTTCGTTTGGCACGGCATCATCAGCCGGATAGCCCATAACGAGAAGCGCAACGTCTTTAATATTATCCGGAATTTCGAATTCTCTACGCATAGCCACAGGGTCATAGCTCATTACCCAAGTAGAGCCTATGCCGATTTCGGCAGCAGCCAGCATCATATGTGTTGCAACTATGCTCGCATCAACTGTGCCGCTTTTAGTGTTATCATATCGTCTTGTCCAGCACTCATCTTCATCAAAACAAACGAGCATCGCCAGATTACAGTCAAAATGCCATTTTGTGCAGTTTCTCAGCTTGGATAATGATTCATCATTGTTTATTACAAGAATCCTCTGAGGTTGAAAATTACAGGCTGTAGGAGCAAGCTGAGCCGCTTTTAATATTCTTGTGATACTCTCCTGCCCTATTGCTTTATCAGAAAACTTTCTTACCGAATAGCGTTCCGATGCCAAAGTTATAAAATCCATAAGTCTCTCCTTAATTTATCAATAATTCTTTCTCTATAAGCTCGGTAATACCTGGTGTTATATCGTCCGCAATAGCTTTTATTGAATCTACACCGTTTTCCATAGCGTATGATCGAAACTGCTCAATCATATCACGGTCATTAACGTTATCACCGACAGCAATGACATCCTCATGCTTTGCATCAATCAGATCAATCAACGCATAGATCCCTTCTGCTTTATTGATATCACATCTCACAATATCTATACATACTCCGTTTTGTAAAGGATTCAGCACACCTCTGAAAGCTTTTGCGATTTCATCAGTAACCTTTGCAGCGGTTTGAAAGTCATCAAACCTTGTATTAATCTGATTGAAGTAAGAAACTTCAGGCATATCACACAGCGTAAAATCGTTTGTCTCAACACAATCTGCAGGATCAGCATAAACGCTGAAATCGTGCTCTGTTTGAACAAAAGCCCACCCTGCCCCGCTTTTAAAGATTAGTTCAATCAAGGGCTTAGCAAATGAGCCGTCGCAATGAGCCTCACAAACGATTTCACCGTTTGTTTTTAGAATAACTGCACCGTTATCCGCAACAAGATAGTCGCACCCGAAATCTTTTTCACGGTGCAATCGAATCAAATCAACGGGGCTTCTGCCGCTGATAACTGCAAAAATGTTGCCCGCTTTTCTCCATTTATCTATCGCATTTATTTTAGTTTCGTCAATTCCGCCGTGGTTAAGAGTACCGTCGTAATCGCTCGCTATAATCTTCATAACACGACCTCCGTTCTGATCTGAAATCATTATAGCACATTTAATTTAAAAGTAAATGTATACTTAATTTATATACGGATACAATTTATCAGGGAGGTAATTAAATATGAAAAAATATGTTTGTCCTTGCGGTTATGTTTATTATCAGGAAAAAGGAGATCCTGAACACGGTGTTGCGCCCAATACACCGTGGGAAAAGATACCTGAAGACTGGGTGTGCCCTGTTTGCGGATTGGGTAAAGAAGCTTTTGAAGAAGAATAACCACGTAATTAAAAAGCCGACGGAAATACCGCCGGCTTTAACTGTGTCATACTTTATTCGTAATGTGCTGCACCGCATTCGCATTCCGGACTGATACCGAGAAGTCTGTGAATAAAATTACCTATTGTCCAGATGAAATGCAGGAACCAGTTTTCGCTGTGGCAGATATGGCTACACATTTCTTCATCATAGATATTTTCTTTACCGCAAAGGTCGCAAGTCTCATCAAAGTTTTCGTCTATGTGATATTCTTCATCAAGCGGTAATTCATCATGTCCATAAACATATTCTTCACATTCGTTACAGTAAAGTCCATCAGTATATCCGCACTCTGTACAGTTTGAATATGTACCTTCAACTAATTCCAGCTCATGCTCGCTGCCATCGTCTGAAGTGTGGATGATACGGTCAAGAGTAACAGAGAAAGAGCCTTCGGTGTAACAGTTATGTGCATCAAAATAGTATGTTTCGCCTGCCGCAAAATAATAAATAAGGTTAAAATCTAAGCCGTTAACATCAAGACTGTCTGTAAGCGATTCACCTTGAGCATCATAAAGGATACAATCGGGGTCTGCGTCAACCAATACAGATTTGAAGGAATAGAATCCGCTTATCTCGGGAGTAAATCTGAACCAGAAAATCTCATAGCCATATTTGTTTTCAAGCTCAAATTCATCGCCGTCATTGACGTCTTTGCCCAGAAAAGCTTCTCCGCACAGACAGTAACCGAGCCAACCGATTTCAGAATGGTCGCAGACTTTACTGCAAACAATGCAGCTTCCGTCAATAAAAGAATGACCGCATTCGATAACAATCTTCATAGTTGTTTTATCATCCGAATACGTAAAAACATTCAGATAATATTCCTTACCTGCTTCAAACTCATACACAAGCTCAAAATCAAGATTTTCTTCATTATCGTCTATGTATTCACCGAAAAGCTCTTCGCCATCGGCATCAAAAAGATAAGCTCCGGTGTCTGCACCGTCAGACTCAGATCTGAAAATAAATTTACAGGTCTCTTCAGGAACAAATTTTATGTAAACGCCTTCAGGCGTTTCAGTTGTAATTGTCAGCGCTTCGCCGTATTCAGCTTCATAAGAATAGTCGGGAGCATTGGGATTCTCATCAACCAATAAGATTCTGCCGTCTCCGTCAGGGTTGCCGTACTGTTCTGCTGAGATTTCACCATTAAGAATTTCTGTAAAATACTTTATCAGCATTTCGCTGTCACAAGGCAAGCCCTCTTGCTTAACAACAGTTGCATCATCAAGCATTGTCAGACCATCACCGCCCTTGGTAAGCACGTATGAACTACCCGCAAGCGTATATGTTTTATCAAGGTCAACAGGTTCATCACCGACAAAAACATTCTGCACCCTGCGCTCCATTGTTTCATCCATTCCGATAAAGTTATCAAGCTGATCACAAACAACGGGAGATTCTCTATATGTATGAATCTCAAAAGATACACCGGAAACCTGGAAGAAGCCTCCGATAGGATCAGGACACTCTCGAGCACCGTGTTCAAGCACATCAACAAGCTGCTGACCTGTTACTTCAATAACGCACATATCATTATTGAATGCATTGACATCCATAAGACTTTTTCTTGTTACACTTCCGTTTTCTACGTCAGCACGTATACCGCCGCCATTGGCAATGGCAACATCGGCACCTGTTACTGCACGGTAAGCATCAGCAACAAAATCACCGCAATTGGTTTCTCTTTTACGAACCGCCCAACCATTGTCCGAATCATAAGCAATAAGCTTAACTTCCGATGTGCCTATTTCTTCATAAAGATACATAATATCATTTTTGTAGCCGTCGACCTTCGCTTTAACCGCGCCATAAGCCTCTTTAACATCTGACGACATTGATTCAACATCAACGTCTTCGGGATTTATGAGCTCAAAATCAGCGTTATCACCATTGATTGTCAAAACGCCGAAGTTGGCGAACTTTGTGCCGGTCGAAGTAACAACAACATCTTCATTATTAATATTTTTGTATGTAGCACTTTCAATTGTTTCATGAGAATGAGCATCAATATAATAATCAATACCGTCTGTGTTTGCTATTATGTCGGTAGATTTCCAGCCGTCAGATGTCTCCATAATACCTGTATGACCGACTGCGACAACTATATCAGCGCCGTTTTCAACAGCTGCATCAACGCTTATCTGTATATTGCTGTAAAGAGCTTCGTTAGTCATTCCACCGGGATAAACGGGGAACCCGTATATATAATTTCCGCTTTCATCCTTAAAAAACTCCGGTGTGGATTTGGTTATCGTTTCAGGAGTTGATATACCGACAAATGCCACCTGAAAACTACCGAAATCTTTTATTGCATAAGGAGCAAAAACAGGACTCAGCTCAGGTAAAAAATAGAAGTTTGAACTGATATAGTCGTATGCAGCGTAATTCTGAGCAAGATTTAGAAAAACATCCATTCCGTAATCAAACTCATGATTGCCCGGCACAGCATAGTCGTAGCCAACAGAGTTCATAATGTCAACTATTGCTTCACCTTCAGTCAATGCACCGATAACCTCACCTTGTATTGCATCTCCTGCATCAACAACTACAACATTCTTTCCCTGAGCGATAAGGTCTGCTTTATATGCAGCAAGTGTCGGATAACCGTCAATAGCACAATGAATGTCATTTGTGTAAAGAACGACGATTTCATCTGTAGTTGCATAAGCAAATAGCGATGAACCTGTAATTACCATTACGACAACAAGCAGCATGCTTATAAGTTTATTTGTTCTTCTCATAAGGTTTCCTCCGTAGATTTTTCATTTCATAAACTATGCATTATACAGCGAAAAGCAGATTGAGTGAAGCATAATCTCTGACTTTATTTGAATACACCCAAACGCCCGTTGCACGTGTACTATATATATTTTAACATATACATCGGATTGCGTCAATATATTTTAGAAATTAAAATTCGCTGCATTACCTCCTTACACTGTTGAGGTTATATTATTTTTCTCATTTAAAATTTTATGAAACAATCACCTTGTTTTGTTATATCATCAAACAACAATATACATCGCCTCCCATTGACATTTATATCTTTTACAACTAGAATTATATTATCTCCATGAAAGGAACAACTGCTATGCTCAATATTGCTGTGTGCGATGATGAACTGATTGAAATTGAATATCTTACATCGCTCACACAGGAGTGGGCAAAGGCAACCAAAACCGCCGTTAACATTTCGTGCTTTTCGAGTGCTGAATCGTTTCTTTTTAAGTATGAGGAAGATAAAAACTTCGATATTCTTTTGCTCGATATTCAGATGAAGGCGATGGACGGCATCGAACTTGCCGAAAAAATCCGTGAAACGAACATCGGGATGCAGATTGTTTTCATAACCGGTTTTCCCGATTACATTTCCCGTGGTTATGATGTTTCGGCGCATCATTATCTGATTAAACCTGTTGAGAAAGAAAAGCTTTTTGAAGTTCTCTCAAAGGCTTGCTACAACCTGAAAAAAGAAGAGAAATTCGTTCTGCTTTCGATTGATAACGAGAGCCTCAAAGTAAATTTGAAAGACATAATTTATGTTGAAGCTTTCGGACATTCAAGCTGTGTTGTTTGCGAAAACGGTGAGTATAATGTCAAACTCCCGATTTCGGATATTTCTAAAATGCTTTATGAGAGTTTCATTCAATGCCACCGTTCATACATAGCTAATATTCAGCATATTTCAAGAATCACCAAAACAGATGTAGTCTTCGATAACGGCAAAAATATTCCCGTTTCAAGGCGAATGTATAATGATGTCAATTTGGCTTTCATCAATTTTTACAGAGGTAAAATAAAATGAATTATTGGATTATTGCCGCAGCGGTTGCGGGTGTTTTGCTTGTAATAGTTCTGGCGATTGTTTTCACAAGGCGATATATCCGCAACTTTACGGACAAGCGTATTGCCGAATACCAGAACGACCTTATCACAAAGCATTGTGAGGAAGTTCAGAATATTTACAAAACAATGCGTGGTTGGCGTCACGACTATAAAAATCACATTCAGGTTATGCGTGCATCACTTGAAATGGGCAACCTTACCGAACTCGGCAACTATCTCGGTGAGCTTACGGTTGACCTGAACACGGTTGATACTGTTGTCA
The DNA here is from genome assembly GCA_045606785.1 of Acutalibacteraceae bacterium. Taxonomy (GTDB): domain Bacteria; phylum Bacillota; class Clostridia; order Oscillospirales; family Acutalibacteraceae; genus UBA8612. The sequence goes on from JAZUSN010000074.1 coordinate 10,504, forward strand.
AAACCGGCAACGTTATGGCGGATGCAATTCTCAACAGTAAACTTGCACTTTGCAAAGCAAGAAATATTCCTTATGAGGTTACTGCGACCATCCCCGAAGAATGCAGCGTCAACGATGTTGAGCTTTGTGTTATCATTGGCAATCTGCTTGACAACGCAATGGAAGCTTGCGAAAAGATTGAGGACAAAACACAGAGATTTATCCGTGTCTATATTGGACTTTTTAAGGCTCAGCTCTACATAAACGTTACCAACTCAATGATTGGCACTCCGATTAAAAAGGGTAAGGCATACAAATCCTCAAAGGGTGAAAATCACGGCTTCGGACTTTTGAGAGTTGACAGAATTGCCGATAAATACAACGGCTTTGTCAACCGTCAGTTTGAGGACGGAGTGTTCGGAACTGAAATAATGTTACCATTCGTGCAAAAGAAATAACCATTCGTGCAAAAGCAACCCCAAAAGGTTGCTTTTTTGATATACTGCCGATAGAACAGAGGTGATAATATGAGAAATAAACCCAAGAGAAAGAAACACTCATTTTTCAGCAATATGTTTTTCATATTCAAAACCATTACTAAATGGGACAAAACTGTTGTTCCGATAAGCCTGCTGATGTCTCCGTTTCTTATTCTGACGGATCTTATCGTCGCTTATTTCGTAACAACTCTTACCTGGTGCATCGAAAATCAGAAGGGAATTGGTTCGATAGTTCTTGCGGCGCTCGGACTTGCGGCATTTTCCGTTGTTACCGGTGTTATTCCAAACAGACTGAATGAGAAAACAAGCATAAAAAAGGCTGAAATTAACAGACGGTTTGATTTGCTTTTAGGCGAAAAAATCATGGATATGGACTTTGAAATTGCTGAAGGTCCTACAGGCAGAGATAAATACCAGAAAGCCAAAAATTCGCTCGGATATGAAGGCGTTTACGGTTTCGTCAACAATTTTTCCGCAATGTTTACAAACATAATCGGCATATTCACCTTTGGTACGATTACGGCATCTCTGAATCCGTGGCTTATTCTTATTTTAACGGGTGCGCAGCTTCTCGCTATGGTTTCAACTGCTGTTGAAAGCTGGCTCATTAACAAAACAAAAGACCCGATGGCTGCGGTTGACAGAAAACTGAATTATATCACCAAAACATCCCGTGATTTCGCAATCGCGAAAGATATCCGACTTTTCCATTTAAGAGAATATCTTCAGCAGATGAGTGAGTATTTCATCGGCGAGCGCAAATTCTGGACCAATAAAATGTATTTCTACTATTTTCTTTCCGACACACTCAGGCTGCTTCTGAACGTCGGCATTGAAATCGGCATTTTTGCTTACATTGCCTATGAAGCGCTAAACGGCGAAATGTCAAAAACTGCACTTGTTCTCTATGCTGTTTCCGTTACGGATTTCACTCATTGGGTCGAATATATCGGTGAAGTGCTTTCCGAAATTATTCCGTCTAATATGCTTATTAACGATTTGCGTGAATTCCTCGATATCAGCAACTCAATGGAAAACAAAAACGGCAGAATTTTGCCTGCCGAAACTCCGTATAAAATTGAAATTGAAAATCTTTCTTTCACTTATCCTGAAACAGATAAAGTCATCCTCGATAACATAAATCTTACAATAAATGCAGGTGAAAGGCTTGCACTTGTCGGTGTAAACGGAGCGGGTAAAACAACTCTTGTAAAACTGCTCAGCGGACTATACAGACCGACTTCTGGCTCAATCAAAGTCAACGGAACTGATATTTCAGAGATTAACAGAGATGAATACTATAAATCGGTTTCCGCAGTATTTCAGGAAGCAAGAATTATGCCTTGCTCAATTCTGGAAAATGTTTCAATGCTGCCTGCCGAAGAAAGTGATATTGAGATATTTAATTTCTGCATCCGTCAGTCAGGCTTGTATGAAAAAATACAAAAGCTGCCCGAAAAAGAAAACACGCTTCTTGTCAAGAATGTCAACGAAAATGCCGTTGAATTGTCAGGTGGTGAAATTCAGAGACTTCTGCTTGCAAGGGCAATTTACAAGGATGCACCGACACTTATTCTTGACGAACCCACCGCCGCACTTGACCCGATTGCAGAAAATGAAATCTATCTTAAATACAGCGAGATTTCAAAAGACAAAACTTCAATCTATATTTCGCACAGACTTTCATCCACCCGTTTTTGTGACAGAATCGTGCTGCTTGACAACGCTTCGATTGCCGAAGAAGGCACGCATGAAGAGCTGATGGCACTCTCGGGCAAATATGCCGAGATGTTCAGAATCCAGAGCAAGTATTACGAAAAGGAGGCGGAAGAAAATGAAAAAATATAAGCGAACTATCAGAGAAGATTTGCGGATGATAAAGAGAGCTCTGAAACTTATAGAAACAAACACTCCGCATTTTCTTCTGCACACCTATCTTTACTCCTTTTTCAGCACAGCGATTTTTGTTATCACAAATTACCTCACCGCTTCAATTGTTGATGAACTCACGGGCAACAGAGACATCAAAAAGATACTTTTTCTGCTTTTGATGTATGCTGCAGAAATAATTCTTCACATTTTTCAGGATAACTCGTGGCGTAAAATACGCACGTTTAATCTTATTTCAAGCAAATGGGAAGAAGTTTTGCTCAACAGCAAAAGTTTTTCAATGGATTACCCCAACATGGAAGACCCTCTTATGAGAGCCAAACGTCAGATGATAACCGACAGCCGCAGTTCGGGCGGTCTCGGAAGACTTATGATGGAATTAAGCTCGTTTTTCATCGGTATTAATCAGATTGTGATGTGTTCTGCAATTTCAATGGAGCTGTTTTTCAGACATCCCGAAAAGACTTTATCCGGATTTGAAAAATTCATCGATTCACCCGGTTTAACTGTAGCGTTTTTTATGTTTGTCGCTCTGTGCGCTCTCGGCGAATACAAGGTCAATTCTAAATATAACCGTCTTGCAAACAGAAAAATCAAAAGCAATTCAATGATTGAAAGGCTTTTGCACTACTATCTTGACGATTATATCGATGACAGCAAAGCGTGCAAGGATATTCATATTTTCAATCAGAAAAAGCTTATCCGTAATTCATCCGATAAAATTTACGGCGATTGGATAAACGGCTGCAAAGAGCTCCATTCTCTTTTCAGAAAAAAGAACAATAGATACAATCTGTTCTATGTTCTCACAACCGCTGCAACATATCTTTTTGTTGCCCTCAAAACATATATCGGAGCTTTCGGTCTCGGCGGTTTCATCAAATATCAGTTCTGTATTGCAAGAATTGTCGATGCGGCAGAAAGCATTTCAGGAGCAATTACCGCTTTACGCACGAACAACGACTATCTCGAAACATTCTTTGAATATCTTGATACTCCGACTGAAATGCACTACGGCACCATTCCTACCGAAAAACGAATGGATAACAAGTATGACATTGAATTTCACAATGTCAGCTTCAGATATCCGAACACAGAAAAATACGCTATCAAAAATCTCAATCTTAAATTCAAGGTCGGTGACAGAATTGCGGTTGTCGGTATGAATGGAAGCGGTAAAACAACGATGATAAAACTGCTTTGCCGTCTTTATGACCCGACAGAGGGTTATATCACCCTAAACGGCATAGATATTCAGAAATACGATTATGAGGACTACTTGGATTTGTTCTCGGTTGTATTTCAGGATTTCAGACTATTCTCATTTTCCGTTGGTGAAAACGTTTCGGCAGAGGTTGCTTATGACGAAGAAAAAGTATGGTCATCGCTTGAAAAAGCAGGTATGCTTGAACGTGTAAAAGCTATGCCGAAAGGTCTTAAAACTCCCGTTTACAAAGATTTTGAAGAAGACGGCGTTGAAATCTCAGGCGGTGAAGCACAGAAGCTCGCAATCGCAAGAGCACTCTATAAAGATGCTGCGTTTGTTATTCTCGATGAACCCACCGCATCACTCGACCCCATCGCCGAACACGAAATATATTCACGTTTCAATGATATGGTCAAGGATAAAACAGCGGTTTATATTTCTCACCGTCTGTCATCCTGCCGTTTCTGTGACAGAATCCTCGTGTTCGATAACGGTCAGCTGATTCAGGACGGCTCACACGAAACTCTCCTCGAAAACCACGACGGCAAATACAGCGAACTCTGGAACGCCCAGGCACAGTATTACGCCGAAAAATAATAAGCATAAAAACAGCAGGCAACACCCACAAGGATGTTACCTGCTGTTTTGCATTTTTATATCTCCGGAGCAATGTAATTCTTGGTTAAAAGAGCCTGCTCAATTTGATCCAGTACCGATTCTGCTTCTGCACGGACTGTATGGTAATGATAACCACCTGTAATATTCATAAGCTCGGTGGATTTGCCGCTCCTAACACCATCAATAAACTGCTTTATATTAAGGTTGGAAAAAATATTAAGCGGCGCTGTCATTTTGCCGTAAACCTTATGCCATACAAACACATCAACTACTGTGCCGCCGAGATTTACAATGGTGGTCAGTTCATCTTCGGTTTCTTCTGTTGTATGATACACTTTGAAAACACGCTCTTTTAAAGGTGATTTCTGAATTAGATAACCGTTATGAGTAGAAAGTATATCATATCCCGAGCCTTTGAGCACGGTTATATCCTGAACAATAATCTGTCTTGATACACCAAATTCTTCGGAAAGTTTACCGCCCGATATTGCTTCGTTTGATGATAAGAGCAAATTAACAATTGCTTTTCTTCTGTCAGCGGCTTTCATTGAT
>JAZUSN010000075.1:0-2857 GCA_045606785.1 Acutalibacteraceae bacterium
TTATCACAAGCTTGAAAAGGAAATTGAAAGCCGAATTATAAGCGACCGCAGAGAACACAAGCAGAATCCATACAAAGCTTCTGATGACGATGCTGTCAGAAGAAATCCTGACAAGGATAAATCCACCCTGCTTCGTCCTGCGTACACACGGGACATAGACAAGATTCTTCACCTTCCGCTTTACAACCGCTACAACGACAAGACGCAGGTTTTCTCGCTGTACAACAACGACGATATAACAAGGCGAGGACTGCACGTTCAGCTTGTTTCAAGGATTGCAAGAAACATCGGCAGGCTTCTCGACTTGAATCTCGACCTTATCGAAGCAATTGCCCTAGGTCACGACATCGGCCACACACCTTTCGGTCACGCAGGAGAGAGATATCTGAGCGAGATTCTGCAGAGAGAAACGGGTATGTTTTTCAATCACAACGTTCACAGTGCAAGGGTTCTTGATGTACTTTACAAGAGAAACATCAGCCTTCAGGTGCTCGACGGAATTCTTTGCCACAACGGTGAATTCGAGCTTAACGAATACAGACCGTACAATCTGTCTGGCTTCGAGGAATACGAGCAGAGGATAAACGACTGCTATACTCAGGGCAAGCCTGCTATCGAAAAGCTCATACCTATGACGCTTGAGGGCTGTGTTGTAAGAATCAGTGACATTATTGCTTATATCGGCAAGGACAGGCAGGATGCTGTAACGACAAAAGTAATTTCTGAGGATTTTGATTTCACCTCAGAATACATCGGTAAGAGAAACGCAGAAATGATTAACAATCTTGTAGTTGATATTGTAAACAACAGCTACGGCAAGGATTACATACAGCTCAGTCAGAGTGCCTTCGATGATTTGCGTACAGCAAAGGAAGAAAACTACAAGCACATATACCTCAGCGACGGCTTGAACGAAATGTACGAAAGCTCTATAAAGCCGATGATAAAGGAAGTGTACTACAAGCTTCTCGATGATGTTGTAAGCAAGAACGAAGACTCCATCATCTACAAGCACCACATTTCCTACATCAAAAAGAGCCTGCAGTATTACAGCGATTTTGATTATCTGGGTGAAGAGCCGAATCAGATTGTCGTTGACTACATTGCAAGCATGACCGATGACTATTTCATCGAACTGCACAGGCTTCTCTTCCCTGACAGCAAATACAAGATAGAATATAAATCATACTTTGAAAAATAGGAAACGCAAAACCCATACTAAGAATTATCTCTTAGTATGGGTTTGTTTTATTTTCAGGATAAACTGTATTGTTGATTTCATCGGTGGGTGTTTGGGTGTCATCTTCTCCGTCTGAACAGAGCAATGGGTTGTTACTCTGCGTACTTTTCATAAAATCTTTCTACAATTTCACGAAGTGGCTCATCAAGATAAGACATTGCCCTTTCTTTGATACTGTCAGGGATGCCATAGTATGCCTCGGCTATGCCACCGGTTATCGCCGCTAAGGTATCGCTGTCGCCACCGATTGAGATTGCGTTTCTTATTGCATCCTCAAAATCACTTGATTCCAGAAATGCCTTGATTGCCTGAGGAACCGTATCCTGGCATATTTCGTTGAACTCGTAGCTGTCTCTTATTCCGTCAAGCGTGAAATCCATCGGATAGTAGTTGTCGTTTATGTACTTTCTGATTTCCTCGATGCTGCTGCCCGTGCGTGCAAGATAAATCGCCACGGCTGTAGCCTCTGCTCCCTTGATTCCCTCGGGGTGATTGTGGCTTACCTTTGTTACTGCCTCGGAAAGTACCTTTGCTTCTTCAAGGCTTTTTGCTACAAATCCACAGGCGCTTACCCGCATCGCAGAGCCGTTGCCAAAGCTGTTGTACGGCTGCGGATTATCGGTGAAAATCCAGTAGAAGAAGTTGCCGCCATATCCGCAATGGGGATATGGTCTGCCGATTGTCTGCATTGATTTTATCGCCTGCTCAGGAAGAGCGTCGATGTTGCCGCCAGCCTTCATAAGTGCGTCAGCAACTGCAATCGTCATAACAGAGTCGTCTGTAAAAAAGCATTTGTCGGTCAGCAATTCAAAGTCCTTTGTTTTGATGTTGTTCCACTCAAAGCGGGAACCTATGATATCCCCTATTATTGCACCCATCATATTTGTGCCTCCTTGATTTGTGAAATATATCTGTGATTTCATTATAAAAAGCATTGCCGCATCTGTCAAGACGGCTCAGTATTCATGGACAAAATTGTACAAGATGAATGACTGTAAGCATAAATCCGTTGCTGTACAAAATATTTTCCCACAAGTAAACTGGTTTGTGGTATAATATCTATACACACATCAAAGGAAGTGATTCAAGCATGAACTATCGTGAGCCAATCTCAGTAACTCACCCTCAAGTAGCTAAAGAATGGGATTATGAAAAGAATGGCGAATTAACGCCGCTGTGTGCAACTAAAGGTCAAACTATAAAAGTATGGTGGAAGTGCAATAAATGTAGTCACGAATGGGAAGCGGAAGTTAAATCGATTGTTTCAGGAACAAGATGTCCGAAATGTGCCGGGAGAAAATAGTGATTGTATTCTTTACTGCACCCAGCAGTCCAGAAAAATTGGGCATTTGCAAAAAAGCCGAATAAACGTAGCCCCCCGACAGTAAAAAACACTGTCGGGGGGACTACTACAGTTTTCAAAAACGCATCTTCTTCGTTGCGGGTTCTGGAAATAAAAACATTTTTGTGAGAATACTTGTCCGGAAGCTCCATTATGTCCGGGACAACCGATTACCATAATTCTTTTCATTGCTGTAATCCTGTACATTTCATTTTAGCATGTAAACTATACCACAATTTCGTATCCATTACAATACTCCGGCACCTGTGAAAGTT
>JAZUSN010000076.1:0-2782 GCA_045606785.1 Acutalibacteraceae bacterium
TTCTGCGTTTGGAGGCAAAATTGATAGGAAAATTGATAGGTAGGCCGTGGTGGCGACCCCACCGAGGAGGAAAATTATGAAAAAGGCATTATCTCTCATTTTGGCAGGGTTGCTTCTGCTATTGAGCTTGACAGGGTGCTCACAAAAAACAAAACTCGATCCCGACGATCCCGTAACACTGACAATGTGGCACGTGTACGGAAGTCAAACCGAGTCCCCACTGAACGACAGCATCAACGAATTTAACCGTACCGTTGGTAAGGAAAAAGGTGTCGTTATCAATGTTGTATCGGTCAGCAGTTCTTCGGCTATCGACGAAGCACTTACCGCTGCCGCAAAGAACACACCGGGCGTTCCTGCGTTGCCTGACCTGTTTACGGCATATCCGAGAGTTGCGGAAATTATCGGGTACGATAAGCTGCTGAATTGGAATGACTATTTTACCGAGCAGGAGCTTGACACCTTTGTGGATGAGTTCATCGAAGAAGGCTATTTTGATGATAAATTACTGATGCTGCCTGTGGCGAAATCTACGGAGCTTCTGTTTGTCAATCAAACGCTGTTTGACAAATTCGGCTCAGCGGCAAATGTCAGCACGGAAAGTCTTTCTACCTTTGAAGGCTTGTTTACGGCTTGCGAAAAATACTATGATTGGTCGGATGGGCAGGATATGTTCCAGATCAACGACTTCTATCATTACTCGCTGACCGGTATGGCTGCCTTTGGCGAGGACTTTGTTGTGGATGGCAAGCTGAACCTTGAAAGCGAAGCCTTCGGCAAGGTATGGGAGCCTATGGCTCACGCCGGTATCCATGGCGGTTTGTGTCTTGGGGACGGCTATGCTTCTGACCGTTGGAAAACGGGTGAGGTTATCAGCAATATCGGTTCAACTGCCGGTATCCTTTATCTGTGTGACTATGTGACCTATGCGGATAATACCACCGAGGATATTGAGACCTCTATCCTTGCATATCCCCACTTTGCAAACGGTGATGCTACCGTTGTTCACCGTGGCGGCGGTCTGTTTGCCTTAAAGAACGAGGACGACAGAAAGAACGAAGCGGCGGCTATCTTTGCCAAGTGGCTGACCGAAAAAGAAAACAGCCTTGGCTTTGTAACGAAAGCCGGTTATCTGCCTGTAACAAACGATGCCTTTGATTCTCTTTTTGCCAACACGGATACCGTTGAAAATGAAAAATACCGCCTGCTGTATAACGCAGTAAACGGTATGGCTGATGAATATACCTATTGTGAGGTTCCTGTATTTGAAGGTGCTTCGGATACACAGTCCTCTTTTGAAAAGAATGTAAAATCGGTTTTGAGTGCCGCACACGGGGATTACCTGCGCCGTGTTGCCGACGGTGAAAACGCCGACACGGTAATGGACGAGCTTGTGGCCTCCACTCTTGCAGAGCTTCGCAGCCTTTATCAATAAGGTCTGTGAAATGTAGGAAAGGAGGAACCGCTATGAAAAACGGGTATAAGCAATTCTATGAAAAAATCAAGTCGGGCGGCTTGTCTTTAAGGCGTCGCTTTGTGCTGTATGTGGCTTCTGCCGTTATTGCATCGGTTATGCTGCTGCTTTTATTGCTCTCCTTGTTTGGCGTTCTCAATCCGGTAAACGGACGCATAGATACCTACCTTGACGATCAGCTCGATACTCACGTCGCACAGATGGAACACGATGTGGATAAGCTGGCGGCGCATTCGCTGTCCTTTTCTGAGCAGATGGAAACGGTTATTGAGGATTATTTGACAGAGCACGATATGTCTTTTAGCGACCTCACAAACGACATTGAAGCCTTGACCGCTTTGCAAGCAGAAGCATACACAACGGTGTATACCAATATCCGCATTGCTTCTTGCAGCGGTGCTTTCTACATATTGGATACGACAGTAAATAACACACTTGATACCCCTCGCTATAACGGAATTTACATTAAATATGCCAACCTGTATGCTGAGAGTACAGTAAACACAAAGGTTGCTTTGTTTCGTGGCTCCTCTGAGGTTGCAAGAAATAATGACATCAACCTTTTCAGCACTTGGCAGAATGAAATGCGAACAGATGTGTTCGCTGATACAAGCATATTTGCCGAAAAAGGCTATGTAATGAGCGAGGTTGTCAAAATCCCCGACACTTGGGAACGGGCAAGATACCTTTATTCGCCCATATATGGAGAGGACGGTCAGGTGATCGGCATCTGTGGCTTTGAATTGAGCGACCTCTATGTGCAACTCGCTTACAGCGCCGGAGATACGCAAAGCTCTCAAACCGTATGCGCACTGCTTGATAAAACAGACGGCGGATATATCGGACAGTTTATTTCCAACCGTTCCGGCTACGTGCCTCCGGTATGCGAACGCATTACCGTAAAGGAGCACGGCTCTTTCTACGAGTATGAATGCGGCAACTGTGAGTACATCGGCAAGGCAAAGGAAGTTGAGATTGACGGCAACACCTTGACGATTGCGATGATGTTCCCCAAGCAGCAATATGAAAGCATCGTCCGTGGTGGGCAGTTAAAAAACATTGCAATATTCTTGATTATTGCGGCGGTGGCGATCTGCACTTGCCTGTGGCTGAGTCAAAAATATATGAAGCCGATCCGAAAGAGCCTTACGCAGTTCAAAACAAATAAGACGGATTTCACACCGTCCGGCATTACCGAAATAGACGACCTGTTCGCTTTTCTTGCTGAGCAAGACCGCAAAAACGAGGCGGCACTTGCGGAAACGGAAAGAGAAAAGGCAAAGATGCAGACCACGCTCGACCAAATGA
>JAZUSN010000077.1:0-8766 GCA_045606785.1 Acutalibacteraceae bacterium
AATCAGCATCGCAGACACTCTTGATAAATTAAATTCGGAACAAGAGAAAAAAGAGGACAAAGTGTTAGAAAAAGTGTTTGAAGAAAAGACCCTTTCAGAAACAAAAAAAGACCCCGTAAAAGAGTCGGAAAAAGGATTAAAAAAAGAAAAAATCAGCACAAAAGTTGTGCCGATAAAAAAACAAAGCCTGAAAAAGCGTTAGAAAAATGTTAGAAAAAAGGGTCAAAAGTGTTAGAAAAAATAATTTTTCGAAAAGAGAAATGCCGTAACCCATGTATATCAACGGATTCGGGACTTGAATGGCAGAGCACACGATGTCGAATCCGAACTAATATCCGACTTATTTATTTCACTCAGGCTGACAGTTTTTGAACCGTCTTTATAATTAAAAATTATTACCATCCTGTCATCATACAGATAAACAGAATTAATAAAACTGTCAATAAGTCTGCGTCTGTGTTCAAGACGATTTACGTTGTACTTGCGTAAACGGTGAAACCAGAAAACAATTTGATTTTTCTCAAGAAGAGGTTTTGCCATTTCTTCTTTTGCAATCTGAACAGCAACTTCTTTCTTTTCGTTTTCCAATGCTTCGAGGCGATCTTTTGTTGACGGAGTATAAATACCTTCTTCAATCGCTTTGATGATATTATCAATGCTCCTTTGAACTTTTTCCTGTTTATTTCTGAGCAAAGGAAGAACCGTATTTTCTTTACCCTGTAAGGTCATTATATCATCTGCCAACTTATCGATTATTCTATCGTTAAAAAGTACACTTTCAATCTGTTTGATAACAAGATCTTCAATCCAATCCTTTCTGACAGATTTCTTGTCACAACCTTTATGGTTTTTAACACTGACACATTTATAATAACGGTAAATATTAGCTGTTTTGCTTGTACCGCTTTCCCCTACCATAAAGCAGTTGCACTTACCGCAATAAAGCTTTGTGGTAAGAAGATATTCTTCTTCGGCTTTATATTTAGCCGGAGCTTTTTTAGTTGCTTCCATGCGGCGTTGTACTCTTTCAAACAATTCAATCGAAACAATAGCAGGTATTCCATCGGGAACAACAATATCTCTGAATCTGAACTCCCCGATATATCGACGGTTATGGAACATTCTGTTTACCATATTAACACTGATTTTACCGCCAAAGACAGAGCGCAGACCTTTTGCATTCATTTCTTCTGCAACTTCCGTCATTGAGTCCCCTTCTGCATAATGCTTGAATGCTTCCAACACGGCAGGCGCTGTTATCGGATCAATCTGAAAATGCTGTTCGCTGTCAATCTTATAACCCAAAGGAACTGTTCCTCCGTTGAACTTACATTTCAAAGCATTTTCTTTAAGTCCACGGACAACCTTTTCCGAAAGCTCTGCAGAATAATATTCGGCCATACCTTCAAGAACCGCTTCCATAAGAATGCCTTCGGATCCTTCCGATATTCTTTCGGTTGCAGATACAACCTTAACCCCATTCTTGCGAAGTGCAGCTTTGTGGTGTGCAGAATCGTAACGGTTACGAGCAAATCTGTCAAGTTTCCACACGATTATAACCTCGAATTTTTTGCTTGAGCTGTCCTTTATCATTCTCTGAAAATCGGGTCTGTTGTCCGTTCTTGCCGAATATGCTCGGTCTATGTATGTTCCAACCACCTGCATGCCGTTCTTTTCGGCAAATGCGTTACATTCGCGAAGCTGACCTTCAATAGATTCTTCACGTTGATTATCGCTTGAATATCGCGCGTATATTACAGCTGTCATTGTATCACTTCCTTATCAAAATTGTAGCGCGCATAAAAATATTTGTAAAGAGAAAAAGCATTTATTATTTATACCCACCGATGACACGCATCGGTGGGTGTCTGTTTTGTCAGGAAAGATTATTTTCTTTCTTCCAATTTTCATATTCTTGTTTCCCTTCTTCGCTTTCAAAGAAAGCAATTATATCGGGCAAGAAACACCTTGCCAATTCTTCATATACTGATTTTGGAATATCATTTTCATTATACTTAAATTCAGTTTCCTCTATAATCTCTCCGACAAACAACTCATTTGTCGGAGCTTTTTTCAAGCTACCACCTCCCTGTTCGTTATAATTTAATATCGTTCCCGTATCCTCAGGTTAGTGTGATAAAAGATATGACTGCACGGTCACATTGTTTCTCCAATGAGCCAAGTGGAAAATTGAAACGGCAGCCAATGCAAGATTGTTGTATTCGGTTGGTAAGCCGTATCTGACTGCCAACTCTTTGTTTTTGCCTTTGACTTTGTATGTACCTTTGATAAGCTTTTCGTCAAAGGGTTTATGGATAATTGTGCCATCAGGAAGTTTCTTTGTGCAATATAATTTCCAACGCAGACGGATTTCGTCTGCAAGCTTTTCTGCATAGCCTTTTTCGTTATTAATCTTGCCGAGATAATACTCATAACAGCGTTTGGCATTCTCTGCTCTGATGTGGTGATAGTCAATAGAGTTTGACAACTCAATCGGGTGAAAGACTTTTTCTTTTTCGCCGACACCATCAAAATAGCTTTTTACAAATTCTTCGTTTTCGGGCAGAATTCTTTGAAGTGAGTCTTTACCGCCCTTGCCGTTTTTAACGAAAACACATAAATGACCCGATTCATCTCTGACTAAATCTCTGCCTTCAAGTTTAGCAAGTTCGGATGCCCTGATTCCAACAACACGCTGAAACGATATTGTTCTTTCATAGCGTGGATTATCGCGATTGTTGTCTGCACGAATAGTTTTGCCGTTATCAGAACGTGATTTTGTGTATTCGGCAGTATGGCGTATGGGCTTCTCAATATCGCTCATAGGCACCTCATAATAGCTGCAAACTGCCGCAAGATAATTGTGAATCGTGGATGCACTGTATTTACTCTGCAGATAATCCGAGTAGTCCTGAATGTGTTCTGAGCATTCATCGTGAGTTTTGCAGTTGTGGTGTTCACGGCAATAGCGGATAAAAGCCGTGAGCCACTTACGATAGTTTTTCTGAGTAACAGAACTTTTGCATGACTGAATAAACGGCTCAATTTCATCACGCAGCTGTCTTGTTATGCTCTTTCCTCTGACTTTTTTTTGTTTCTTTGAATCAATCATTCCTTTCATAATATTTGAAACTTTTTTCTGTTGGTGTTTCTGCCAACCCGTGCCAAAAGGCTCGTTAAATCAATCGGTGATGTCTCAATTTCCATGCAGAAAATCATCTGCCGCCGAGAAAAGGCCGGTTGAACAGGTTACCATCCTGTTCACACCAAAGGATTTCTGAGCAGAAAATTCTCTCAAAAACCTTGCATAAGCGGTTATCACGTAAAAATCACTGTAATATTTCGTGATAACCCTTATGCACAGACCGACTGAAGCTTCAAGAATCGGTCTGCTTGTGATGAAAACATTTTGCCGTTTTCATCACTTCAATCTCACTCATTCCGTGAGATTGAATCTGCTGCATATTGATTTTACATTGCAATGTTTCAACCTCTGCCCCTCTTGAATCGCAATACACGAACAGAGAATTATCCGTTGCTGACGGTAAAACCAAAATGCAGGTTGTGCGGCTCAGACGAATCAAAAGATCTCCGACTCTTTAAATTTGTCTTTCTGCCGCTGTTTATGTTCGGGTGTTTTGTGTGCATCGGAGAATGCACAACCATCGGAATTATCCGAATGGATTTACTCCTGTCGTGATACATATATCGATTAAAGTATGTAAGATTACGTTGTACTTAAACATTTAATGAAAACAACTGTTGATACTAAAGCATTTAAACAAATAATATAAAAAGTAATTATCTACAGAATTTTTATAACATTATTGTGGACCTTGTGTTTTTGTGATACAATCAAATCAAAAGAAGGTGTGTTATGAATCATCAGGATAAATTGACAACTCAGAACTTCCCAAGCGGTTTTGCAACAACATCAGAATTAAAGGAAAAAGGGATTAGCGGATACTGTATAAATCAGTTTTGCCGTAACGGGGATATTATCAGAATCAAACATGGGTTATATAAAATAAAAACCTTGAAGATCAGCGACAAGCGAAATGTTATTCTTGCCGCTATTCATCAAGGTGTGTTTTGTATGAGTGAATCCTTGTATATTTATGGTTTCAGAAAGAGAAAACCGTATAAGCATGAGATTGCCGTTCCGAGAGGCATTGTCCACTCAAACAGCAGATTTATAAAAGATGTTGATTTGAAGATTTACTATGTCAAACCCGAGTATTTTGAAATCGGAAAGACTACCTCAAAAGACGGATTGCCCTGCTATGACCTTGAACGCACGATTTGCGACAACTTCAAAAATCACCACCGCATCAGCTACCGCCGATTGCGTGAGCTTTCAAAGAAATACCGTGATAGTGATGACCCCAAAATTGACCTTCTTAAATCCTATGCAGAACAGCTCAATCTATCTGTTGCCGCTATGAAGAAAATGGATTGGTTGATTTTGAGATACTACAGACCGAAAAAGAAAAAAGCGAAAACCAAGAAACATAAAAGCAACTCTAAAAACAAATTAACCCCGAAGTAAACGGTAATCATAACCACTCACTTCGGGGCTTAGTTTTAATATGATAGTTTATTTTATTATTGAAATAAATAAAATTTAGTGTTATTGTATGGCGTCCCAGCACAAATATAGTTCCTGCTTGGGTGGTCACGGGTTATGACTGGACAAAACCCGAAGGAGACGGAGTCAATCAGGGTAATGCCGTGGGTGATATAAAAGAAATTAAGTTTAATGCTAATTCCGACGAAATCGAGTATTAACAACAAGCCCGCAGGTTTTTGCCTGCGGGCTTGTGTTTTGTGTAGTTGTTATTCTGAGCTAAAACAAGCTATCGATTTTGTAAAAAACATAGAAATTGATATTTCTACAAAAATTTTTGCGTATCATTTTGCAAAAACCGTCATATATAGTTTATATCAAATCATTATTTATGATATCGTCATATGTTTCCCTTTTGACTATAATCTTCTTTTCCTCACCTCTTATTGCAACAATAGGCGGGCGAGGATTTCTGTTATAATTGCTCGCCATAGAATAGTTATAAGCACCCGTTGCAAGAACAGCAAGCGTATCTCCCACTTTGATTTCGGGCATAAGTATGTTTTCCTGAATCAAATCTCCCGATTCACAGCACTTACCTGCAACCGTAACGGGAGCCACCGGCTTTGCCGCAGCATTGTTTGCCAAAACAACGGAATATTTTGACCCATAAAGAATGTATCGCGGGTTATCTCCCATTCCGCCGTCAACCGACACATAAGTTCTCACATTCTCGATTTCTTTTATACTGCCGACTGTATACAATGTTATTCCGGCAGGAGCAACAATGGAGCGACCGGGTTCAAAGACCAGAAACGGGAGTTCAACATTCTTTTCCATTGCAAGTGATTTTACGGTTTCCGCGACTTTACCGATATATTCCGAAGGAGTAAGTGGGTCATCGTCAGATGTATATTCTATACCAAACCCGCCGCCGAGATTAAGAATATTAACCTTCAGCGAAAGCTTATCTTGTAATTCAACAATAAAATTCATCATTACGCTTGCGGCTTCACAGAAGGGTTCAGCATCAAATATCTGCGAGCCGATATGACAATGAACTCCGTCAACTTTAATGTTGCTGAGAGTAGTTGCATATTCATAAATTTTGAAAGCTTCTCCGTTTTCAAGAGCTACACCGAATTTTGAATCAATCTGCCCCGTTTTTATAAAATCATGGGTATGGGCATCAATACCAGGCTTTATTCTGAACAGTATCTTTTGAACGAAATTTTTCTCTCTTGCAATTTCATTAATCAGTTCAAGCTCTTCCTTATTATCGACAACAAAATGTCCGACACCGAAGCTAATTGCAAGCTCGATTTCATCATGGGTTTTGTTGTTACCGTGAAAAAACACTTTTTCCATAGGGAATCCCGCTTTGAAGAGAGTATAAATTTCTCCTCCCGAAACAGCATCAGCCCCCAGCCCTTCATCGGCAGCAAGTTTTGAAGTATACATTGTGCATAAAGCCTTGCTTGCAAAAAGGATAAGTCCGTTTCCGTCATAATGATATTCAAGAGCAGTTTTATATTCACGGCAATTTCTTCTCATTAAATCCTCATCAAGAACATAAAGCGGTGTTCCGAATTCTTTCGCAAGCTCAACGGTATCATAACATCCTACTGTTAAATGGTTATTTGCGTTAACAGACAAATTATCTGAATTAAACATTTCGGCAATCCTTCTCTTTCATTTCTTAAATGTAATTATCCCTTTTCTCTTATGCTCGCTTAGTTTATGCATATGCTCAATTATTTTTCGTTTATCCTCTGCAATATTTTCACCTGAGAGAAAAGAGTCAAGTTCTGCATAGGCTACTCCCATTTCTTCTTCATCTGTCTGACCGTCAAACAGTGCTGCTGAAGGAGCTTTTTCCATTATGCGTTTGGGTGCATTAAGAAAACGGAGAAAATCATATATTTCGGTAACAGTCAGGTCTGCAATGGGGTTAAAATCGTGAGCACCGTCACCCCATTTTGTGAAATATCCGACATAGGCTTCACTCTTGTTTCCCGTTCCTGCAACAAGCCTGTTTTCAGCGGCTGCGACGGCATACAAGGTCAGCATACGGATTCGGGGTGCCATATTCGCAAGAGCTGATTCATTTAATTCCGTTACATCCGTAATACTCGCAATTTCTGCTTCCTTCACGGGAGTCAAGTCAACCGTTCTGGTTTCGATTTCGTATTTCTCTGCAACGGTTTCGGCATCGACGGTATCTTCATCATAATTTCTTTTTGAGGTGCACGGCATAATAATGCCTACCGTGTTATCACAGGCAGCTTTACAAAGAATACCGACCAAGGCAGAATCTTTGCCACCGCTGTTTCCGTAAACAATTCCCTTTGCGTCGCTTTGAGACAAAACGGATTTTATGAATTCAACTCTGTTTTCAAATTCTTTTTTATAATCACGCATTTCCAATTACTTCTTTCCGAGCAGCTTCACCAGACGGCGGGCTGCTTCTTTTGTATCTTCGGGGCTTCCGAAGGTTGAAAATCTGAAATACCCTTCGCCGCAGGCACCAAAGCCTTCACCCGGAGTACCGACAACCTGAACCTCATTGAGAAGATAATCAAAGAACTCCCAACTGCCCATACCGTTCGGGCACTTAAGCCAGATATACGGCGCATTTTTGCCGCCCGTATACCAAATACCAAGCTCGTCAAGAGCTTCTGTCAGCACCTTTGCATTGTTCTTATATATTTGAATATTGTTGTGGATTTGCTCCTGTCCTTCGGGAGTGAATACTGCTGCTCCGCCTTTTTGAATAATGTAGGATACACCGTTTGTTTTGGTTGTACGGTTTCTTACCCACATCCCATTAAGGCTCATACCATTTCTTATAAGACGTTTCGCAATAACTGTATAACCAAGCCTTGTTCCCGTAAAACCTGCCGTTTTTGAAAGTGAGCATATTTCTATTGCACAGGTTTCAGCACCGTCAAGTTCAAAGATACTGTGAGGCAGTGATTCGTCCTCTATAAAAGCTTCGTAGGCCGCATCAAAAAGAATTACCGAGCCTTTTTCATTCGCAAAATCAACCCATGCCTGAAGCTGATTTCGGCTGAACACCGCTCCGGTAGGATTATTGGGAGAGCAGATATAAATAATGTCGGCAACTGTGCTTTCATCGGGTTCGGGAAGAAATCCGTTTTCTTCACCTGATGCAAGATGAATTATGTTTCTGCCTGCCATAATATTTGCATCAACATAGGCAGGATATGCAGGCTCAATCACAAGAGCCGAGCTGTCCTTGTCAAAAAGATCAAGGATATCACCAAGCTCGTCGCTTGCTCCGCTTGAAACAAACACCTCATCAGCAGAAACATTTACTCCGTTTACGGCATAATAATCTGCAATCGCTTTACGCAGAAACGGTGCACCGCATTCAGGCATATAGCCATGAAAATTTTCTTTTACCGCCTGATCGTCAACAGCTTCGTGTAAAGCATTTATAACCGCATCGCAAAGCGGGAGAGAAACATCGCCGATACCCATTCGGTAAAGATGCTTATCGGGATTTGCTTCAAGATATGCCTTCGTTTTTTGAGCTATGTTATAGAAAAGATAAGAATCCTTCAAGTTGGCATAATTTGTATTCGGTGTCATCACATATCAACCTCACATTCACAAACTGTTTTTGCAGGACCTGTCATCATAACGGTTTTATCGGGCAGCATTTTTACACTAAGATCACCGCCGTCAAGCTTAACGGTCACCAACTCATTTTCACGGCAATATCCCATTGCAACTGCCGCCGCAACACTTGCGCAGGAGCCTGTGCCGCAAGCCATTGTTATGCCGCTGCCACGCTCCCACACTCTCATTCTCAATGTCAGGCTGTCAATCACCTGAACGAATTCAACATTAACTCCGTCGGGGAAAAATTCGTGATGTTCAAGAGCTGCACCGAGAGTTGTGAGCGGTGCATTTTCCGCATCCTTAACAAAAATAACGGCATGCGGATTTCCCATGGATACCGGAAGAAGTGTAACTTCCCGATTAAGTGCTTCAAGAGTAACAGACTTGTTTACTTTGCACTTACCCATATCAACGGTTGCATATACTGCCTTACCTCCAACCGTTTTTAAATCCAGCGTTTTGATGCCGGAAAGAGTTTCAACAGTCAGGTGAGTTTTGTCGGTATACCCTTTATCAAAAACGTATTTACCGACACAGCGTATACCGTTGCC
>JAZUSN010000078.1:0-134384 GCA_045606785.1 Acutalibacteraceae bacterium
TCACTCAAAGAGTACATAGACCCGTTTACGGGTAACAAGAATAACTAAGCAAAAAAACAAACAGCCGCACGAGAGCGGCTGCTTGAGATAGTAATGCGGTGTCAAACTTCAGTGCCGACTTTTAGTCGGCAAGCCAGTAGGCGGCCCTTATAGGGCCTGTGCAAACCACCAGTTCAACTGGTGGTTATGATTTTATACTCTACTCCATAGAAGCATATTGTCTTCAAATACACTTTCTAATCTACCATAGTTTTTAAGATAGGTCAGATATGATTTGACTGTGCTTCCGACAAGAGCATACTGCTCAAATGTAAGCGTGAGATCATAATAATCAAATAATTCTTTTAAAATTTGCTCAAAGCACAAAGGAGTAGAGCAGATTTCGGTAATTTTATTTGCTATTTCGTTAACTGTCTTTATGTTATAATCTGCAAGCTCTGTAATACTTTCGCACGGTGCGGCGTGAGACGGTATGAATATCTTGGCAGTCATAGTCTTAATTTTTTCAAGAGTTAATAAATACGCCTCTATATCATAGATAAACCCGATTTTATATTTATCGAGTGTGGCTTTATTAGACAGACAGTCTGCTAAAAACACAACGTTATCCGGTGTGCGAAAACCCACCATATCAAAGAAATGTCCCGGTAGGGTAATAAGCTCAAAGCCGTCAGGTAAGTTATCACTTGTTAGTAGTTCGCACTTACTTTCCTGAGCAAGAATGAATTTGTGCATCAATTCTTTTGGCGGATTACCGCCGTAGAGAAATGCAGGCTCGAGTATCGGATGATTTGTAAAATTACTTTCAATACCCGGTGCATATATCTTACATCCTGTTTGAGTCTGAAGATATTTATTACCGCCTATATGATCTGCATTTGAGTGTGTGTTATAAATTGCTTTCAGTTTCCAGCATTTTGCGTCAAGTATTTTCTTTACCTTTTTGCCTGCATCCTTATCATTCCCGCTGTCAATGAGTATTACCTCGCCGTCTTTGACCTTAACAATACCGATTTTAGCAGGGGATTCAACGTAATAGCAGTTGTCCGTTACCTGAATTAATTCGTACATATTAACATCCCTTTAATTTAGCATAAATACGCTCTAATAAGTCGATTTGTCAGGATTATATCATAAATTTAAATTGATATCAACAAGCGTTAATTAAGCAAATATATCGCAAAATTAAGATAACCTGCAAATGTAACCCATAATAAATACGGAATCTGAAGATAGGAGGCGGTTTTTCTGTTTTTATTAAACATTATTATCATAGTGACAATTAACGCAAGCAATGCTATTAACCAAATAAAAGAAATTAAAAAAGCTTTGAAATTAAAGAATATGATACTCCAGAAGAAATTGAATACGAGTTGCACGCACCATACTGTTAACGATTTGCTCCATTTTTTATCGGTATTATAAACAATACCTGCGCTGACACCCATCAGAATATAAAGAATTGTCCATACAATAGGAAACAGAAAACCTGGCGGTGAAAGTGGCGGAGTAATAATTGTGCTGTACAAGTTCATATTATTCATTGTTATAAGTGCAGAAACTGCACCAACTGCAAGTGCAGTTAAAATAAAAAAAGCAAACGGATTCTTAATTTTCATATTATATCACCTCAATAATACTTATTGCAGTATTCCGACAAAAATGCATTAAGTATTGCAACTTAATGAACGAAATCGGACTTGAGAAACTTTGACAAAGTGATATAATATATTAAAAATATTGTAAAGGAAGCTTAGAGATGAAATTAAGACAATGGTTAAGTGATGCGGTGATTAAATTGCACCGATTTATGCAGGGGAGATACGGTGCTGACGAAATATCTTACGTTTTGCTCGCTGTATCTGTTGTGTTGATGCTGATTTCAAATATTGATAAACTATGGTTCATTTATTTTATTGCTTTAATACCGCTTGGTTTATCGATTTTAAGGGCATTATCAAGAAATATAACTGCAAGAATATCGGAGCGTGAAAAGTTCTTAAAATTTGCCGAACCGATTAAAGCGTTCCTCAAGCTCCAGAAAAACAGGATACGCGACAGAAAAACTCATAGATATTTTAAGTGCAAAAATTGCAAAGCAACTCTCAGATTACCGAAAGGAAAAGGTAAGATATCAATTACCTGTCCGAAATGCGGAAATAAATTTATCAAGAAAACATAAAAACAGCCCGCTGCGTTATACAGCGGGCTGTTTTAATTTGAGATTACATGAGGCTTCTGTAGAGCTCTTCAATTTCTTCAACTGTAATGTCGCGGGGATTGCCGGGGCGGCATGCATCAGCAAAAGCATCAGCAGCAAGTGCTTTGACATCCTCTTCCTTAACAACACCCTTGAGGCTTGTTACGATACCGACATCTTCTGCAAGCTGACGAACAGCTTCAACAGCAGCGTTTCTAGCATCTTCAAGGCTCATGGCGTCAACGCCTTCAACGCCCATCGCCTTTGCAATATCACGGTATTTCTCACCTGTAGCAGGTGCATTGAATGCCATAACAGCAGGAAGAAGAGTAGCGCAAGCTTTACCATGGGGCATATCGTAGTAAGCTGAAAGTGTATGTGCCATTGAGTGGTCAACACCAAGACCAACGTTTGAGAAGCCCATACCTGCAACGTACTGACCGAGAGCCATACCGTCACGGCCGTCTTTTTCGTTAGCAACAGCACCGCGAAGGCTTCTTGCGATGATCTCGATAGCCTTGATGTGGAACATATCGGAAAGCTCCCATGCACCCTTTGTGATGTAGCCTTCGATAGCGTGAGTAAGCGCATCCATACCTGTTGCAGCTGTAAGACCTGCAGGCATTGAAGCCATCATATCGGGGTCAACAATGGCAACTACGGGGATATCGTGTACGTCTACGCAAACGAACTTACGCTTTTTCTCAACATCTGTGATAACGTAGTTGATTGTAACCTCTGCAGCTGTGCCCGCTGTAGTAGCAACAGCGATAATAGGAGCACAGGGATTCTTTGTGGGAGCTACGCCCTCAAGTGAACGAACATCTTCAAACTCGGGGTTTGTGATGATGATACCGATTGCCTTGGCTGTATCCATAGAAGAGCCGCCGCCGATAGCAACAATACAGTCGGCCTCAGCTGCCTTATATGCGGCAACACCGTTCTGTACGTTTTCGATTGTGGGGTTGGGCTTAATGTCGGAGAAAACAGTGTAGGGGATTTCTGCCTTATCAAGAAGGTCTGTTACCTTTGATGTGATACCGAATTTGATAAGGTCGGGGTCAGAAGCAACAAATACTTTGCTGTAGCCTCTTGCCTTGATTTCGTCCGGAATTGCATTGATAGCACCGGCACCATGGTATGATGTTTCGTTGAGTACAAATTTGTTCATTTTCAATCACCTTTCTGGGGAAAATTAAGCTTTCAGCTGTTTATATTATAAAACTTATCCGTTGATATTTCAAGCGGTTTTTAAAAAGAGCACAGACAGTTTTTACGCTGCCTGTGCTTGAGTGTTTTATCAGAGAGATTCTGCGATTTCTTGTGTGTCGCGTGCAATTGCGAGCTCTTCGTTTGTGGGAAGAACAAATACTTTAACCTTAGAGTTTGCAGTAGAAATCTCGCCCTCTTTGCCCTTTACAAGAGTTTCGTTGTATGCTTTATCAATTTCAATACCGAGGTATGTGAGGTTGGAGCATACGTCCTCACGAAGGTCAAATGTGTTTTCGCCGATACCGCCTGTGAATACGATAGCGTCAACACCATCCATAGCAGCTACATAGCTACCGATAACCTTTCTGACCTGATATTTGAGAATCTTTCTTGCAAGTGCAGCTCTTTCGTTACCTTCTTCAATAGCTTTGAGAAGGTCACGGTCGTCACTGGAAACACCGGAAACACCAAGGTAACCGGACTTTTTGTTGAGTACATCGCTTGTGGTCTTTGTATCCCAGCCCTCTTTTTCCATAAGGAAAAGAACAGCAGAGGGGTCAACGGCGCCACAGCGTGTGCCCATCTCAAAACCGTCAAGGGGAGTGAGCCCCATACTTGTATCAATTACCTTGCCGCCCTTAACAGCTGTAATTGATGAGCCGTTGCCAAGGTGGCAGGTAACGATCTTGAGATCTTCAATATTCTTACCCATTACTTCAGCACAGCGTGCGCTTACAAAGCGGTGAGAAGTACCGTGGAAGCCGTAACGTCTGATCTGATATTTCTGTGCGAGTTCATAGGGAAGCGGGAATGTGTATGCTTCTTCGGGCATTGTGCTGTGGAAAGCATTATCAAAAACAGCTACCTCGGGTACGTCGGGTCCGAAAACCTCGAAGCAAGCTCTGATACCCTGAATGTGAGCAGGGTTGTGAAGGGGAGCGAGGTCGCAAAGACCTTCGATGCCTTCAATTACTTTTTCGTCGATAAGAACACTCTTTTGGAAAAGAGAGCCGCCCTGAACTACTCTGTGACCTACAGCAGCGATCTCATCAAGGCTGTCAATAACCTTGTATTCACCTTCTGTAAGAACCTTTTTAACCTCAATAAAAGCTTCAGTATGGTTCTTGAGGGGAACTTCGTAGAAGAATTTTCTGCCGTCAGCAGTTTTACCGTCGATCTGGCCTGCAAAGCCGACCTTTTCACAGATGCCTTTTGCAATCATCTGTTCTGTTTCCATGTCGATAAGCTGATACTTAAGAGAAGAGCTACCTGCATTGATAACAAGTACTTTCATTTTGTTTGTCCTCCGATATATCTAAAATTAATTTTATCTGACTTCATCAAGAAGCGCATAGAATGCATTGATGAAAGAAGAACCTGCTGCAGGACCTGCAGTTACGATTTCTTCGTTTTCGCAAAGGAATGAGCGCCAGCTGTTATCTGTAAGCATATAGCCTGTCTGGTCATTGGTGATACCGAAAACGACGAGTTTTCTTCCTCCAACCTTATCGCAGATGGGGGCATAATCCCACTCTTCATTTGACCAGGATTCTTCAGCTGTTGTTGCACCGCCGAAAGCAATTTCGGGAGCAAGCTCACCGCCGCTGATTACAACTGCAATCTCGTTACCAAGCTCCATATAGCCGCATTCCGTTACAATGCTATATTTCATAAATCCTGATTTAACAACTGTATTTGTAAGAAGTCCACCCTTTGCAGCGAGCTGAAGGATGCTGTTATCAACAGGACAGGTGTAAGTTTTTGTAGCGTAGTTGAGAATGGGATCAAGCTTGACTGAATCCTCGATAGAGCAAGTGAGCTCACCGAGCTTTGCGCCGTATGCTGCCATTCTTGCATAGCCTTCGTCATACTCGGCAACGAGTTTCTCGTCAACAACAAGGTTATCGCCGTAGTCGGATGTAATTGCGAGCTCTGCACCCTGAATCATAATGTAGTTTGCATCAGCATTTTCGTTGATGTATTTTTCCATGTAATAGGGATAGTCGCCGCTGACTGTTGTGCCGCCTGCACCGAGACCGACACAGTGGATACCTGCGTTTACAATCCATGTTTCCTTACCGCCGTCAGCAGGGATGAAACGGAAGCGGTTGATGTTGGGGTCAATAACCTGAGGATCGCGTTTGTCATGGATATACTCGGAAGCATCAACTGAACCGTAGTAAAGATCGCCTTCATCCATAGTTTCTACAGCTTTCTTTACAGTCGACTCAACCTTTGAGTAAAGGTTTGCCATAAATTTATCATTTAAACCGCTGGGGTTCTTTATGCTAAGAATGTTTCTGATTGGGCTGAGGAAAAGCGCTGCAACTATATCACCGTTAAGACCAAGGGTATCAACGCAGCTGTGCTGGTGGAGTGTTGATATGTTGATGCTTGTGATGTTCTTTTCCTTGCTGTAGTCAGCGAGCATATCTCTGATTTTATTTACTTCAGAGCTTGCAAGACCGAAAGCATCAAGTGAAACAAAAACAGTAATGCCTCTGCCGTCGGAAATTGCAACTGTTCTGACGCGCTGGTCATCCCAAACTTCTGTTGCAAGCTTTTTGCTTACTGAAAGGCTGCCGCCAACGTAGCATTCAAGCTCATTACCTGTCTGGAGTGTGTCGCTCGCATAGCCGACTGACCACTTTTCGCCCTGTGCTTCGTCAACGAATTCTGTTGATGTGTCATAAAGCTCTGTCTGTTCAAAATATTTGTCTTCTGAAATCCAGGAGTAGGGGGCTTTGATAAGTGCAGAGATGATACCTACAAGGCCCTGAAGAGCTTTTTCGCCGATTGTGTTGAGTGTGATTTCTGACTGTGTGTATTCATCAGCAGCAAATGATGTAAAAGATGTTGCTGAGAATACCATTACGACTGAAAGTAAAAGCGCGATAATTCTTTTTTTCATAGTTTGATACCGTCCTTTCTCATTTTTAAATCTTACCATATTTTATTAATAAATGCAATAAGTAAGAGAATTTAAGAATAAAAAAACTGCCGCGGAAAAACACGGCAGTTAAATACGATTAATACTTTTCCATACTGTTTACGTCGAGCACAAAGACGGTTGCGCCGCCAACCTTGACTTCGGAGGGAAGTGAATTGTTGCTCAGACCTTTACCGAAGGAAGAAGTAGAGGGGGTTGACGCAGTTCTTGTCTGGGAATATTTCTTGATAATTTCTTTAACTCTGGGGATGTCGCTGTCTTCGGCACCGATGAGAAATGTTGTGTTGCCGACCATAAGAAATCCGCCGGTAGTTGAAAGCTTCGTAACAATAAAATTCTCGCTTGTAAGTGCAGATGATACAACTGCGCTGTCATCGTTATTAACAATAGCAATAATAAGTTTCATAATTGTTCTCCTTTGCAGTTTTATTATACGTCGGGAAGTATGAGCTTTATACTTCGCTTGTCAAGTGCGTATAAATCCGGAATCTCATAACGGTTGTCATTACCGTCTTTAATGAGAATTCTACCGTCATAAAGTATTTTTATTGACTGATAGCTGTTGATAATTTCAAAGGTGTATTCGCCTCTGTCTGTTTCAACAGTCCACATCCAAATGAGGAATTTCTCTGTTCTCTTGACAAGTTTTGTGATTTTCGGAATCATATATCGCTCATTGAGACAGCTCAGAAGAGCTTCTTTGGATTCCGGTAAAAGATTTTCCACGTTTCTGATAATCAGTTGCTCGTTGCCCTCTTCATCAAGCAGCGAAATGTATTTCATAAGACCGCTGACCGGGAAAAGTCGGTGCGGCTCAAGCATAGTGAACTTTTCGCCTGTGTAAAGCTCAGCATCAATAAAAATCTTATCATTAACCGTTAGTTTTATCTGATGTTCATCAATAAAGTTTCTTGCCATAATATACGCACCTCCTTATTCAAAATTTTCAGCTTGCTTGTCTGCGTCAACTTTTTCAGACATTGACTGAATGTTAATGAGTTTGTAGTACTTACCTTTAAGAGCCATAAGCTCGTCGTGTGAACCGTTTTCAATAATACGGCCTTTATCAACAACGAGTATTCTGTTTGCTTTCTTAAGTGTTGAAAGCCTGTGAGCGATCATAAATGTTGTTCTGCCGCGTATAACCTGGTCTATTGCGTCCTGAATCAGCTTCTCTGTTTCAGAGTCAACAGCAGAAGTTGCCTCATCAAATATCATCAGATTCGGGTTCTTAAGAACAGCTCGTGCGATTGAAAGACGTTGCTTTTCACCACCGGAAAGACCTACACCGCGTTCGCCGAGCGTAGTGTCATATGCATCGGGCAAGCGAGAAATGAAGGTGTGTGCGTTTGCTACATCTGCGGCGTTGATTACCTGGTCAACGTGAGCGCCGGGGAGTGAATATGAGATGTTGTTGAAAATTGTATCTCTGAACATCAACGGTTCCTGCTGAACGTAGCCGATTCTTGAACGGTAGAAATCCAAATCAATATCTTTGATATTAATGCCGTCTACAAGAATTTCACCCTCATAATCGTCATAAAAACGCATAAGAAGGTTGATAATTGTAGATTTGCCGGAGCCTGTAGTGCCGACAATACCGACCGTTTCACCCGGCTGGATAACAAAGTTTATATCGCTGAGAATTTTTTTGGAACGATCAAACGAGAAGTTAACGTTACGGAATTCAATTTTACCCTCGATAAATTTAGGTGCATTGCCTTCTCCGAAATTATGCTCGGGTTCGGCGGTGATAATATCGAGTATTTTTTCAGTAGAAGCAAGTGCGTTCTGGTAGCTGTCACTAAGGCTTGCAAAGAAGTTAACCGGGGCATAGAACATACTTGCGTATGAAATAAATGAAACAAGAACACCGAGAGTGAGATCTGTTTCTTCATTAATGATGTATCGTCCGCCGATAAACCATATGAGAAGTGAGCCGCAAGTTACAAAAAATGTAATAGCATTTGGGAAGATACTTGCTGTTTTAGCCGCACTCTTATCTTCTCTCAGCCAATCATCAACGTATCTGTTGAATTTTTCAATGGTTTTGCTCTCGTTTGTGAATGACTTTATAACTCTGATACTTGGTATCGTATCTGCAAGTATTGTCGAAATTGAGCTTGATCTTCTCCAGAGTCTGCGATACATCGGAGAAAGCTTTCGACCGAAATAACGGCTAAGTAATGCAACAATAGGGACGGGGACAAGTGAAAATAATGCAAGTCTCCAATCCATAACAAGCATTATTATTACAATTCCTATCATCAGAAAGAACTGGACGACAGCTTCTTGAGTGATTCTGAGCATAAAATTCTGAAGCTGTGTGGTATCGCTGTTAATTCTGTTGATTATTGAACCGGTAGAAGTCTTATCGTAGAACTTCATAGGCAGATACTGCGCCTTAGCGTAAATGTCTTTTTTCAAATCAACAATGATTTTGTCACCTGTGATTCGTAACAGATAAGCTCTGAGCGCACCTAAGCCGTACTGGAAGAGATAAACAGCCATGAGCGCAAGGATGATATTGACGAGCATTGCGAGATTTTTGGAGGGAATGACATCGTCAACCATCATTTTGGTTATGTAGGGTGGGACAAGAGCAAGCGCTGTTGTAACAACAGATAATATTATGCTGATTACAAGCATTTTGATGTGAGGTTTAATATAACCGAGTAAAACCTCAACCATTTTTCCTTTGCCCTTGCAGTTCATACAATCTGCATCGGGTGAAGCGAGTTTACGTCCGCATTTCGGACAGAAGCAACGCAGGTTATTATAAGTGATTTTTACAACCTCAAGCTGCTCGTCGATATCGGCTCCGTCTTTGACTTTAGAAATAAAATCAGAAACAGCATCGCAAAGATCGGTTGCAGAGTAGGTGAATCTGAGAAGGTCGGTTGTTTTACCGTTTGTGGTTTTTGCTCTGAAAACAGCATTACCGTAGAGTCGCTTTACTTTTGCTTCTTCAATATCTTCAAAGAGAATCATTGTTCCTTCTTCAGGTAGTAAAGGTCCGACTGCAATAATACGATCTGAGCACACAAGAAGTGCAGATTCACCGTAAGTTCCGTCGAGCTTCAAATCAGCGACAACGCACATAAGCGCATCTGCTCCGCATAGTAGCTCAGAGGCTCTTTTTTCGAGCTGTGGAGGTAATGGCTTATTGGTCATAAATGATTTACTTTCCGTTTTGATCACCCCATTTTTTGTTTTTTCGCGGCTATTATTGCAGTATTTATATTGAATGTCAATAATTTTACAAAAAAATTTAAAATTAATTTTCCATAAAATAAAGCTGCCAGTTTAATACTGACAGCTTTAGTAAAATCAGTTGTTTGAAATTTGTTCGTTGTGGTTGTCAACTTCTTCCTGCATAAGCTTACGACGCTCGTAAAGCTCACGGTACATTCTTTCTCTCTTTTCGCCCTGAAGGTCATAGAAGAGCTGAGGTACAAGGCTGAGTATACCAGTAACAACGGGAAGGAGTGTGCACATCCAGAAGAGTGCGTGACGAGCCTGGGGAGTCTGATTGCCCTGAGTAGCGTTGGGATCATAGCCGAACTGCTTGAAGAGAAGGGGCTGGATAGCGCCTTTAGCTGTGTTAACCATCTTGGTAACAAGACCTTTTGCAACACCTGTCATACCTTCGCTTCTGAAGCCGTTCTTCCACTCGCCGTAGTCGATTGCTTCGTTTCTCATTTCTTCGGGAATAACCTTTCTGATACCCCAGAAGAACATCCAGATGGTTTCACGGAGCATAAATGCCGGAATCATAACTGCAAGGTTTTCATAACCCTTCTTACCCTTGACATTGATAAGTTCACCGGCTGCGTAAACACCGAGCATCAGCACGCTGTCAACGTGAGAGCCAGCAATCCAAAGAGCTTTGGTTGAGAATCTCTTGCGAGCCCAGGGAACATAGGAGTAGGAGAGGGGAGAAACAACAGCACCGGGAATACCGACAACTGTTGACATTGATGCGAAGTTAAGAACGTTGATATAGTAGAGGTTGGTACCGGAGTTAAGGCTGAATGCACCAAGGAACTCTGAAAGTGTGATGAGAAGCAGAGGCTTATTGGTGACAACAGACTTAATTCCGCTGAAGATGCTAGGACGTTCGATAGTCTGCATAACTCTTTCTTTTGCAACGAATGCATAGAACAGAGCGAAGAGGCCGGAAACAACAGCAGTAATAACACCGCCAAGCACAAACATTCTGTTATAGCCTGACTGGTAAGCAATGTTGTTTGTGATTTCGAGCGCCTGCTTATCGGGATTGTTGATGTAAAGGTCAATAAGAAGACCCATAAGGATTTCAGGAGCTTTTTCAATAAAACCGGAAAGAAGGTTAGCCATTGTGATCAGCCTGGTTCTGTCAACAATATTCGGTGTAATTGTTGATGTCATACCCTGACGTACGATCGCAATAAGGGAAGATGCTAGGTTTGAGAAAATCTGAAGTAGCAAATAAATTGCAAACCTCGTCATATCGGAACCGACACCCTTTGTGCCAAAGAACAAAGGCAGCGCCCAATAGATAACCGTCAGGAAAACACCGGGAACAGCGTAGATAACAAGCCAGGGCTTGAATTTACCCCAACGTGTTCTGGTCTTGTCAACAACAGCTGCGAGGAGCATATCGTTGATAATATCCCAAACACCGATTACGCTGTTTGTGATTGACTGAAGAACAAGGTCAATCTTGAGGATATTCATTTTGAAAACGTCATCATACTTACCGATGTTGAAGCTCTGTGCGATATCGTCGAGTATGTATGCAAAAGTCTCTTTTGTACCGACGTAACGTCTGTTCAGACTTCGCTGTGCTTCTTCAGCAGTTGAAACGTTTGTAGGTTCAGCTGACATCTGAAAACCTCCTATTTTACATTATTATCGTGATTATATCATAATTTGATACTATTGGCAAGAACAATTTTAACTTTGAGGAAATTTGTCCTTAATTCCAGGCTGCATCGCCAAGCATAAGCTTAAGCTCAAGGTCTGAAATTTTGGTGTTTTCGTCTATTACGATGCATTCAATGCCTGCCATACGTGCAAAATCTACAATATGCTCTTTTGTTATTGCATAGCTCAGCACTGAGTGATGTGCACCGCCGCAGATCAGCCAAGCCTTGACACCGTCTTTGAAATTCGGAAGTGGTTTCCACATAGCACTTGCAACCGGAAGCTTTGGCATCGGCTTTTCTGCGCTGATGCAATCAACCTCTGCACATATAAGTCTGAGTCTGTTGCCTAGGTCAACAAGTGATACAGCAACAGCCTTGCCGGCTTTGGCATTAAATATAAGTCTGGCAGGAGGTTCTTTACCGCCGATTCCGAGGGGTTGCACATCAAGCTTGATTTCGCCGTCAGCAATAGTGGGGCATACCTCAAGCATATGAGCACCGAGAATTGCTTCGTTACCCTTGGTGAGATTGTAGGTGTAATCTTCCATAAATGCTGTGGAGTCATTATCTGCCATTATTTTGATTGCACGTGTGAGTGCAGCTGTTTTCCAGTCGCCCTCAGCGCCGAATCCGTAGCCCTTTGCCATAAGTCGCTGAGCGCTAAGACCGGGAAGCTGCTTGAGTCCGTGAAGATCCTGAAAGTTTGTTGTGAAAGCTGTGCAGCCTGTCTTTGCGAGGAAGCGTTCAAGTGCAATTTCATACTTGGCCTGTTCTTTGACAGCGTCGATATCGGCGGTAACAACAGTATAATCGCTTTTGTATTCTTCAACAAGCTTATCTGCTTCGGCATCAGTTACGGCGTTAACTTCTTCAACAAGGTCACCGATTCCGTAATAATCAACGCTCCAGCCAAGCTTTGCCTGCGTTGTAACTTTATTGCCTTCTGTTACAGCAACGTCGCGCATATTATCGCCGAATCGGCACACGCAAAGCGTGCTGCCTGCTGCAAAAGCTTTCGCAGCGCTTACCCATGTGCGGATTTCATCAATAGCCTCTTCATCTTTCCAGTATCCGACAACTTCCTTGCGACTTTTTCTCATAAGAGCATAGATATGGCTGTGCTCTCTGTCACCGTGTGCAGACTGATTGAGATTCATAAAATCCATATCAATAGTGTCGTAGGGAAGAGCTTCATTGAACTGAGTGCTGAAATGAAGAACGGGTTTAGCAATCGTTTTCAGTCCGTCAATCCACATTTTTGAAGGGGAAAAGGTATGCATCCAGGTAATAACGCCGATACAGTCGTCATCAGCATTGGCATCGCGCATTACCTTGGTTATTTCTGCTGCTGTTGTAACCGTCGGTGCGCATATTACCTCAGCACCTATTTTCCCGTTGAGGCATTCTGCAATTACTTTTGAATCTTCAGCTACTTGCCTGAGTGCATCGTCGCCGTAAAGGTGCTGGCTACCGGTAATAAACCATACGTTGCTCATATTTTTACCTCTTTCATTTTTATTTTTGTCCGTAGTAAGCGGATTCACCGTGTTTACGGTTATAATGTTTATCAAGAATATATTTGTTTATAGGTGCAGACTCGGGATTAACTGTTTTCATAAGTATTGCCATTCTGGCAATCTCTTCAAGCACAACCGCATTATGAACTGCCTCTGCTGCATCCTTACCCCAAGCAAACGGACCGTGGTTAGCTACGACTACGCCGGGGATTGCATCGGGATTGAGAAGCTTGAATGCTTCGGCAATAACCTTACCGGTGTTCGTTTCGTAATTGTCACGGGTTTCCAATGCTGTCAATTCGCGGGTGCAGGGGATTGCACCGTAAAAATAATCGGCGTGTGTTGTGCCGTATGCTTCGATTGGCATTCTTGCCTGAGCAAATGCGGTAGCGTTTGTTGAATGCGTATGTACAATACCACCGATATTTTCAAACTGACGGTAAAGATATATGTGAGTAGGTGTGTCACTTGAAGGGTTTAGGCTACCCTCGACAACGTTACCGTCAAGGTCAACAATGACCATCTTATCGGGAGTAAGAGCATCGTACTCAACACCTGACGGCTTGATTACGACATAGCCGCTCTCTCGATCAATAGCAGAAACATTGCCCCACGTAAAGGTTACAAGTCCGTGAGACGGTAACTGAAGATTAGCTTTACAAACCGATTCTTTTAATTTTTCAAGCATATTGTTCTCCCTATCTTATCTGGCCATTGCCGCGGATGACGAATTTGGTTGTAGTCAGCTCGGGAAGACCTATAGGCCCTCTTGCGTGCAGCTTTTGTGTCGATATGCCGATTTCTGCACCGAATCCGAACTGACCGCCGTCGGTGAATCGTGTGCTGGCATTGACGTATACAGAGGATGAGTTGACAAGCTTTGTAAATTTCTGTGCGGAATTGTAGTCGTTTGTGATTATGGCCTCACTATGTCCGGTTGAATATTTGTTGATATGTGCAATTGCTTCATCGACACTTTCAACTGTTTTTACGGACATTTTATAATCCAAATATTCTGTGCCCCAATCATCGTCACAAGCAGGTGATATACCGATGACAGAGCGGGCAAATTCATCGCCGTAAAGCTGAACGCTCTTTTCATCAAGCTTTGCTTTGATCGCGGGAAGTGCAGCTGCTGCAATATCCCTGTGAATAACAAGGCTTTCAGCTGCATTACAAACAGACGGTCTTGATGTTTTGGCATTAAATATAATGTTAACCGCCATATCAATATCTGCAGTTTTATCAACGAATATGTGGCAGTTGCCTACACCCGTTTCGATTACAGGCACAGTTGCATTTTGGACAACGCTGTTGATAAGGCTTGCACCGCCCCTGGGAATAAGTACATCAACGTATCCGTTAAGCTTCATAAGTGCATTTGCTGTTTCCCTTGAAATGTCTTCAACGAGCTGAATGCAGTCTTCGCAAAGGCCTACAGACTTAATTGCATCACGCATAATTCTTGCAGAAGCCTTATTAGAATTGATTGCTTCCTTGCCGCCGCGAAGTATAACTGCGTTGCCGGATTTGAGACAAAGAGCCGCTGCATCTATTGTAACGTTAGGCCTTGCTTCATAGATAACTGCAATTGTACCCATCGGTACAGATACTTTTTCAATGTTCAGTCCGTTTGGTCTGGTAGAACCGTTTTTAATTACACCGACAGGGTCGGGGAGTGCTACGATTTCAAGTACGCTTGCGGCAATGTCGTCAATACGTTTTTCACTAAGAGCAAGTCTGTCGAGCAGCGATTCGGACATTCCGTTCTGCCTTCCCGACTGCAAATCAAGCTCATTAGCTTCGAGAATTTCGTTTTTACGCTCTGAAAGTGCCCTTGCAATTGCACAGAGAGCTTCATTTTTAAGCGCTGTTGAGGCATCAGCGAGTAAGGGCTGAACAGCTTTAGCCTTTTTTCCTAATTCAAGAACATAGCTCATTATTTATTCCTCTGCTTTCACAAAATGTGTGCCGACTCTGTGTCCTTCGATAAGTCGGTAAATATCGTCGGGGTTTTCACCGTTGATAATGTAGGTATCAATATGAGATAAGGTTGCTTCCCTTGCGGCGTGAATCTTTGTTATCATACCGCCGGTGCCTCTGTTTGTACCGCTTCCGCCTGCAAGAGCTTCAATCTCTTCATTTATCTCGCGAATTACGGGTATAAGCTGTGCATCGTCAAATTCCATAGGATTCTTGTCAAAGAGTCCGTCGGTATCAGTAAGTATGATAAGTTTATCTGCTTTTATAAGTTTTGCAACCTGTGCAGAAAGATTGTCATTATCGCCGTAGACTATTTCGTCAACCGCAACAGAGTCGTTTTCATTGATAATCGGAATAGCTCCGTATTTGAATATATGCTCAAAAGCGTTAACAAGATTAGTACGGCGTTCTTCATTTTCGATGTCACTTTTTGTGATCAGAAGCTGACCGACCGTACAGCCGAGCTCACCGAAAAACTTATCGTACATGAACATAAGCTCACACTGACCAATACAGGCTGCTGCCTGACGTTCGGGTGTAGTTTCAGGTCTGCTCTTTAGTCCGAGCTTACCTACACCTACACCAATTGCGCCTGAAGTAACAAGCACAATTTCACAGCCGCTGTTATGCAGATCTGCAAGAGTTCTGAC
Source organism: Acutalibacteraceae bacterium (assembly GCA_045606785.1). Taxonomy (GTDB): domain Bacteria; phylum Bacillota; class Clostridia; order Oscillospirales; family Acutalibacteraceae; genus UBA8612. The sequence continues at coordinate 15,423 of JAZUSN010000078.1, forward strand.
AAGTGACTGCATTCGTCTTATGTTAGCTTTTCCGGTAGCATATGTAAGTGTCGAAGTACCAACTTTAATTACAATTCTTTCGTTTTTAAGCATTTATGTTACACTTCCTTATAATTATCTTATCAATTATAACATAGACAAATTTGTTGTCAATCTTTTAATAACTAATTTTTGATGATTAACATCTATTAAAGATTGAAATATCGATAATTTATTCAAGAATATTGACAAACAAATCTGTTTGGATTTATAATAACCAACATACTGAAAGGGGATTACGATTATGCGTGAAATTTTAAGATCTGACAAACTTCAGAACGTCCATTCAGACATCAGAGGCCCTGTCTTTGTTGAGGCAATGAGAATGAGAAAAGAGGGCATTGATGTTCTTCGCCTCAACACAGGCAACCCTGCAACATTTGATTTTAAAATGCCCGACAGCGTAAGAAATGCACTTATCAACAATGCTGATAAGGCTGTTGCTTACTGCGATCTCAAGGGTATGCCCGACGCAAGAGAATCAATCTGCGATTATCACAAAGGCAAGGGTATTCAGGGCATCACGCCGGATGATGTTTTCATCGGTAACGGTGTCAGTGAGCTTGTTACAATGGCGCTTACAGCTCTTCTTAACTACGGCGATGAGATTCTTGTTCCTGCTCCCGACTATTCTCTCTGGACAAATTCAGTTTGGATAGCAGGTGCCAAGCCTGTTCACTACATATGCGATGAGCAGTCAAACTGGTATCCTGATATCAACGATATAAAGTCTAAGATCACGGCTAAGACAAAGGCACTTGTTATCATTAATCCCAATAACCCCACAGGTGCTCTTTACCCGAAAGAGGTACTTGAGGAGCTTGTTCAAGTTGCCCGTGAACATCAGCTTGTTATTTTCTCTGATGAGATTTACGACAGACTCGTTATGGATGACCTTGAGCATATTTCAACAGCTACTCTTGCGCCCGATCTTCTTGTATGCACAATGAACGGTCTGTCAAAATCACACATTATCTGCGGTTTCCGTTGCGGATGGATGGTTGTAAGCGGCGCAAAAGACAACGCTAAGGACTTTATTGCCGGCCTTGTTCAGCTTTCAGCAATGCGTCTTTGCGCTAATGCTCTTATGCAGCTTGTCATTCCTGCAGCTCTCAATGATCCCGAGAGCACACGCGAGATGATTGTTCCCGGCGGCAGACTCTATGAGCAGCGTGAAGCTACTTGCCGTGAACTTGCTAAGATCGACGGTATTTCTTTCGTTAAAAACAGCGCGGCGTTCTATCTCTTCCCGAAGATTGACGTCAAGAAGTTTAATATAACCGATGATCAGCAGTTTGCTATGGACTATCTCCACAGTAAGAATGTTATGATAATTCCCGGTAGGGGCTTTAGTTGGAGTGAGCCTGATCATTTCCGTATTGTTATGCTTCCCGAACCCGAACAGATTGCAAAGGCTATGCGCGATCTTGGTGATTTCCTTAAGGACTACCGCCAGGGTTAATCAAACGCTTCTATGAGCTGCTGTAGTTCATCATCTGTACGTATATTAATTCCTTGACGGATATTTTCTGCATCAATCTCAGGCAGGCCGTCGATTTTACAATCTAGTATTGTTTGCGGTTCTTTCCCTCCATACTTGTAAACAGCCACGTTACCGTTATATTCACATATTGTATATCGAAAACCGACAGTAGTTTCTTTGCTGTCGGTTTCATTTTTGTTTGCCAAAATCATTGAACCGCTCATAAATATCAACAATAAGCAAAGTAAACCAATTGCTAATTTACTTTTAGACATAGAAATCACTCCTCTTTACTGATAATATTGATATTTGATGATTGTTCTAATCACAAATTTTAAAAAGTGCTTTATTTTTTCATTTTTTATGTTATAATGATATTTGTAAAAGTTTAAGTTGAGGGAGAAACATAGCTTTAGAGGTGTAACATATGCGAAAAGTATCCTTTGATAAGAAAAAGCTCGGTCCTGTCGGCACTGCTGTCGTCAGTAACCTCAAGCCTAAAACAATTATTATTTCTGCAGTTGCAGCGTTTATTGTTGCAGGTATAATAATAGTTGGTTATGTACTTGGTTACATGATAAGCTTTGCCAACGGTGACGTTGCTATTGATTTGAACGAGTATCAGGCTAATCAAAGCCAGACTTCTATCATATACGCATATAATGAAGACGGAGAAATTTTTGAGCTTCAACGTCTTCACGGTGATGAAAACCGAATTTACGTCGGACTTGATGAAATACCCGATCATCTTCAGAATGCGTTCATCGCTCTGGAGGATGCCCGTTTCCCGACGCATAAAGGTGTTGACTGGATCAGATTTGTTGCAGTTTTTGTTAAAGACAAGCTTTCTACCGGTGGCTCTTCAATCACACAGCAGCTTGTTAAAAATATTACGGATGACCGTGAGCCTCATTTCGGCAGAAAATTCCACGAAATATGTAACGCTCTTAACCTTGAAAAGAACTTTGATAAGGATGAAATACTTGAGGCTTATCTGAATACGCTTTATCTCGGTAGCGGCTGTTACGGCGTTAAAACTGCCTGTGAGAAGTATTTCGGTAAGGATGTTTCCGAAATAAACATTGCGGAAGCTGCCTGTATCGCTTCAATCACTAAAGCACCGTATACATTCAATCCGCTTGTCAATCCCGAAAAAAACCGCGACAGACAGGTTAATAAATGTCTTTTGGCTATGCTTGATGAAGGTTATATTACTCAGGCTGAATACGATGAAGCTGTTGCTTATAAGATGGTATTTACTAACAGCCCCGAATACGTCGAAAGTGAAGATAATAAGAAAAAAGACGAAACCAACCAGTCTAACGAGCTGTGGAGTTTTTATGTTGACTATATTGTTGATTCACTCGTTGATGAATTCATGGCTGAGTACGATATGTCAGAACGCCAGGCTACACAGAAAATCTACTACGGCGGCCTTAAGATTTACGCAGCGCTTGACGTAAAGGCACAGCAGATACTTGATAAGGTTTATACCAACAGACAGACATTCCCAAATGAATCAGGCAGAGATGTACAAGCACAATCTGCCATGACAATAATGGATTATTCGGGTAGAATTATCGCTATTTGCGGTGAGGCCGGTGAGAAATCCGGTAACAGATGTCTTAACAGAGCTGCGGATTCACCAAGGCAGCCGGGTTCATCCGTTAAGCCTCTTTCAACCTATGCTCCTGCAATCGAAGAAAAGCTCGTTACATGGTCAACTCTTGTTCAGGATAAAGCCTTTGCTTACAACGGTCAGCTTTGGCCCAAAAACTATACGGGTGATAAAGGTACCGGCAGTAAAGTAACTGTTCAGAACGCTCTTGCGCGTTCTCTTAACACGGTACCCGGCAGACTGGTTTACTTCAATCTCGGTCTTAATAAATCGTACGATTATCTTGCAAATAAGTTCAAAATCTCAACTGCGGTTCCGGAGTTTGATACAGCACCTGCTCCTCTTGCGACCGGTGCTATGAGATACGGTATAACTACACTCGAAATGGCTGCAGCTTACGTTGCATTCGGTAACGGCGGCAAGTATTACGAGCCGTATTGCTATTATAAAGTCACAAACAGTGACGGTTCTGTTGTTTATTTTGATAACGCTGATAATGTCGGTGAACAGATAATCAGCGAAGACACTGCAGATATCATGTGTGAGTTGCTTCAGTCTGTAACTACGGACAGTGTCGGTACCGGTAGATCTTATAAGGTAAGCGGATTCCCGACTATGGCAAAAACAGGTACAACCAGTGATGACTACGATCGTTGGTTTGTCGGCGGTACACCTTACTACGTTGCAGCTGTATGGTACGGTTATGACCTTAACAAAACCGTTTCAAATGTTAGCGGAAACCCTGCAGGTAAGCTTTTCAAGAAGGTAATGGACCAGGTTCATGACGGTTTGCCGGATTTGGATTTCAGAAAATCTACTTTGGTCAGCGAAAAGAAGTATTGCCGTGCTACAGGTCTGCTTGCAGGTCCCAAATGCCATTCAACCGGTATGGGCTGGTATTCTCTCAAAAATATGCCCGAAACATGCACGACTTGTAAAGGATTTTCAATAGGCGGCGATGGTGCCGGAGATGTTGTTGAAGGCATAATCGGTGGCGCAGTAGATATTATTGAAGACGGATTAGGTTATATCGACGGACTTGTTCCGGATACAACGCAATAATTAGATTTTGAAAGGATACGGTCGGTGACAGCATTAATAAAGCTATCATCGACCGTAATTTTATTATGGTTATTCTTGGTGTAGATTATGGTGACGTAAGGACTGGCATTGCGGTTTGTGATAAAACCGAGTTTCTTTCTTCACCTGTTTGTGTAATCAAAGAAAGCTATATGCCGAAGCTTATAGAAAAACTGAAAGTCGTTATTCTTGATAAAAAGCCCGAGCTTATCGTAGTAGGTTTGCCTAAAAATATGGACGGAACTCTTGGGTTCAGGGCACAGGCTTGTACCGAGTTTGCTCAGGAGCTTGAAAAAGAGTGCGGAATAAAGACTCAACTCTGGGATGAGCGTCTTACCAGTGTGATAGCTCACAGACAGCTACAGATGAACGGCAAGCGTGAAAAGAAACATAAAGATGTAGTAGATGCAGCCGCGGCTGTTGAAATTCTTCAGAGTTTTATTGACAGCAGGAAAAAAAGATGACAAAATCAGTTCTTACCGATAAACGAGTAATAGGTCAAGCGATAGGTATTGCAATATTTTTTATTCTTCTCAGCATTCCGTGCTTTGGAATGACGGGTAAAATATTATTTCCTATAGCTTTGTCTTTTTCGGGCTCTGTAGTGATATCTGCATTATGTTCAGCTGTTTACCGTTCTGAAGCTTCACTTGGGCTTTCTCACGTTTTTTATTATATTTTGTTGCTGATATATGTACTTGTTAAAGAAATTTCGCTTCAGGCTGAGTCCGGATTTGTTTTAGAATGGATAGAGTTTTTTTATTTTGATAAATTGCTTGTTGCCGGTACGGTATGGCTTGGAAGTTCGCTTTTTGTTGCTGTCAAGCGCCTTGCTTCAAAAGAATCAGTAGGGGATTATGCCGTTTTCTTTAGTTTGAGTTCAATTGCATTTATCATCTTTTATTCATTTTTACTGCTATATTCATTTGTTTTAATAAGGTTAAAAAGCGGTGATTATCCCTTCCGATTTATACCCTTTATTACAATTCGTGAGTATCTTGACCAGGTTGATGAAATTCCGTATGAAGTATTTATGATGTTTTTCGGAAATCTTCTTTATTTTACTCCGCTCGGCTACATTGTTTCAACATTAATATCTGATAAAAGCCACACTTTTAAAGCTATATTCACGTTTGTTTTTCCGATTACTGCATTTACTCTGCTTGAGTTTTCGCAGTATATGTTTCAGAATGGGTATTGCGAATTCGATGATATGCTTATGAACAGCCTTGGGTTTTGGATCGGATCATTGATGTTTTTCGTTGCTAACAAAATTGCAATTAAGATCAGTAAAGGGCGTTTTAAGCGATTCTGGAACTGAAATAATTATTGTATCAACAGCATAACTTCTATGGGGGTGCTGTTATGAACAGGATTATTGCAGTTATTTTTTCTGTAATCATTATTTGCGTTGCTATCGGAGCTGTGTTTGTAAATGTTGCGGATATTAGTGTCGGCACAACTGTAGTGACAAATACATATCCTGCAGTTATTATTGATGCTGGTCACGGCGGTGAAGACGGCGGCACATCATCAGCTGACGGTATCCTTGAAAAGAATATCAATCTTTCTATTGCAAATAAACTTGCCTCAATGCTTGAGGCTTCGGGATACACCGTTCTGTTAACACGTACCGAAGATGAGCAGATAGGAAATAATTCACTTCCTACAATCCGTCAGCGAAAAGTTTCCGATATAAGAACTAGACTTTCAATTGCGCATTCATATCCTGAAGCAGTATTTATCAGCATTCATCAGAATCATTATTCTCAGCCGAAATATCAAGGGTTGCAGGTTTTTTATTCGCCAAAATCACCTGACAGCAAACTGTTAGCGCAGAGCGTACAGTCATCGGTTGTAAAAATGATACAGCCGGACAATAAAAGAAGCATTAAAGAAGTGGGTTCGAATATATACTTACTGTATAATATTGAAAACCCTTCAATAATGGTTGAATGTGGTTTTTTATCAAATACTTATGAAGCAAAAATGCTTATAAATGAAGCGTATCAAAAGAAAATTGCACTCAGTATTATGTGTGGAATTATAAACTATCTGGAGGATCAAAATGACAAAGGCTAAATCACTCTATATCTGTTCATCCTGCGGCTATGAATCCGCCAAATGGTACGGGTGCTGCCCAGGATGTAATGAATGGAATACAATGAATGAGGAAACTGTCACCCAGACATTATCTTCACGTGCATCAATTATAAAACCTGCAGCTTCACATAAGCTTGAGGATATCAAAAGTGACACAGGTGTAAGGTATAAAACAGGGCTCAATGAGCTTGACAGGGTGCTTGGCGGCGGCATTGTTAAAGGTTCGTTAGTGCTTCTAAGCGGTGACCCAGGGATCGGCAAATCAACAATTCTTCTTCAGATATGTCAATATCTTGATAAGTCATTAAACATTCTGTATATTTCCGGAGAGGAATCAGCGCACCAAATAAAGCTGCGTGCGGAAAGACTCGGTGTTAATAATCCGTCGCTTTCCGTTATGTGTGAAATTGACGTAATATCAATTGTTGAATATATCCGTACTCAAAAGCCCGACATAGTAATCGTTGACTCGATTCAGACAATGGATTACTCCGATGTTTCATCTTCTCCCGGTAGTGTTACTCAGGTCAGAGAATCAGCTTCTGTATTTATGCGTACGGCAAAATCTTTGGGAATTCCCGTAATTCTTGTCGGTCACGTCAATAAGGATGGTAATATTGCGGGACCAAAAGTGCTTGAACACATTGTTGATGCAGTTTTGTACTTCGAAGGTAACCGTAATTTTTCTTACAGAATTCTCAGAGCTGTTAAAAACAGATACGGCTCTACAAATGAAATAGGTGTTTTTGAGATGCGAGATAAGGGACTGGTTGAGGTTGAAAATCCGTCGCTTATGCTTATTTCCGGCAAACCGAAAAACACCCCCGGTTCCTGTATCGCGTGCGTAATGGAGGGTTCACGTCCTATTATGGCTGAAGTTCAGGCACTTGTAACTCCAACCGGCTTTGGTAATCCTCGCAGAATGTCTACGGGTTTTGATTACAACCGTGTTTCGATGCTTCTCGCTGTATTGGAAAAGCGTGCAGGCTATTTTTTCGGCACTACTGATACGTATATTAACGTAGTCGGCGGTTTAAAGCTTGATGAGCCTGCAAGTGATCTCTCTGTCGCAATGGCTCTGGTTTCAAGCCTTAAAGACGTTGTTGTGAGCGATGATACTCTGGCGTTTGGAGAAATTGGTCTTGCAGGCGAAATACGCGGTGTCAGCAACTGTGAGCAAAGAGTCAGAGAAGCAGTGCGTCTTGGCTTTTCGCGCTGCATTATTCCGCAGCACAATCTCAAAAATCTTTCTTTAAACATATCGGGAGATACTGAAATTATCGGCGTACGCAACATCAGAGAAGCGTTTGAGGCTGCAACGAAATGAAAAAATTCCGTGCAATAGAAAATGCAAATCTACCTGAAAACAAAGTATGCCATGTCGTCGTTTCGGGAGAATATCCTCTGTTACTTAATGAGCTTGAGGCTTTAAGCATAACTCCGTTGGTTACTAAGCCTTGTCCTGACATAATGCCTCAGGTTTCATACCATGCCGATATGCTGTTTTCTTACCTCGGTGATGGCAGATATTTGCTTGAAAAATCCCAGTCTGACCTTGAAAATGAGCTCGATAAACTCGGTTTTGTCTGCGTAGATAATACCTTTAATTTATCTGCGTATTATCCCGGTGACGCTGTTCTGAACGCATCACTTTTTGATAAAAAATTGGTGTGCGGTAAGCAAAGTGAAATTGTATTTGAAAAGTATGTTGACGAGCTTATCAGAGTCAGACAAGGTTATTCCAAGTGCTCAATATGCGTTGTTGATGATCATTCTTTCATTACTGATGATGAATCCGTATTCAAAACCTGTACGGATTACGGTTTTGACGTTCTGTTTGTCCGAAAAGGCTCTGTTTTGCTTGAAGGCTTTGATTATGGCTTTATAGGTGGTTGCTGTGGTAAAATAGCTAAAGACACTATAGCTTTTTTTGGCGATTTGAGCACACACGTCGATTGCAAACAGATTGAATCCTTTTTGGCGGAAAGGGGAGTGTATCCTTTGAGTCTGGCAAAGGGTAATCTGATTGATATCGGCTCTATATTGCCGATTACCGAAATAAACAAATAAAGCTTTGATTTTGTGTCAAAGCTTTTATTTTTTTGTTGCATTATGTATTACATAATGCTATAATAATAAAATATTTTAGGAGGTGAATTCATTGAGCCGTAAAAAATGGGAAGTAAATAAAGTCGATAAGACCTTGGCGGCAACTCTTGCTGAAAAGCATACTCTCTTTGCTCTTGCCGCACTCATCGCTTCTTCAAGAGGAATTGATACTGACGAAAAAATCAGAGCGTTCTTCTATGACGAGGCGCAGTTTGCTTCGCCATGGGATTTTCCCGACATGCAAAAGGCTGTTGACGCAATCAATTATGCCGTTGACAGATTTGAGCGTATTGCAATTTGCGGCGACTATGATGCTGACGGTATTACCGCCTCCGCTTTACTTTACTCATATCTTGAACAGCTTGGCGCTGACATTATCTGCAGAATTCCGGACAGAAGCGAAGGCTATGGCCTTAAAAAAGAAGCAATTGATTATTTTGTTGAACAGAATGTTAAGCTTATCGTAACGGTTGATTGCGGAATCAGCAGCGTTGAAGAAGCTGAATATGCAGCACAAAAAGGCATAAAAATGGTTATTACCGACCATCATATCTGCGGTGATGTTCTGCCTGTATGCGAAGCTGTGGTTGATCCTTACCGAGATGATTGCAACTGTGCTTTTAAAGCTTATGCAGGTGTAGGTGTTGTTTACAAGCTTATATGTGCACTGGAAGACGGTGACAGTGAATATGTTCTTGACATGTTTGCGGATATTGTTGCCCTTGGTACTGTAGGCGACGTAATGCCGCTGATTGATGAAAACCGTCATATTGTCCGTAAGGGCGTTGAGATGATAAATGCATCCGATAGATCCGGAATAATTGCTTTGCGTGAAGCTGCAGGTCAGTCCTCAAAATATATCGGTGCTTCTTCGCTGGCGTATACTCTTGTTCCCAGAATCAATGCTGCGGGACGAATGGGCAGCCCGACGCGCGCTTTTAATCTGCTGCTGTGTGATGATATTTCCGCTTGCCGTGATATCGCTGCCGATATTGACGAAGCGAATGTGAGACGTCATAAAACCGAACTTGAGATTCTTGCGGAAATTAAGAAAATTTTCAATGAAAATCCCTTGCTCAGATATGACAGAGTGCTTGTTGTTGAAGGAAAAAACTGGCCACACGGAATAATCGGTATTGTTGCAGCAAAGCTTGTTGATATATTCGGTAAGCCCGCTATTGTGATTTCAGAAGATAACGGTGTTTGCAGAGGCTCCGGCAGAAGCTTTGACGGCTTCTCACTTTACGACGCCATAAAGGCTTGCGCTGAAGTGCTCGATCATTTCGGCGGTCATACTCTCGCTGCTGGTATCGGTATTCAGCCTCAGAATATTGGTGCTTTCCGTAAGAAGATAAACGATTTTGCGGCGTCCTTAGACAGAATTAATCATCCTATTCTTAAAATCGACTGTAAGCTAAATCCTGTTGCAATAAATAATGAGCTTCTTGATGCACTTTCTACACTTGAGCCGTTCGGCGCGGGTAATCCTGTGCCTGTGTTTGGCCTTTACGGTATGCATATTGATGCTGTTCAAGCCGTCAGCGAAGGTCGTCATATCAGATTGATTTTATCAAAAGGTAATGCTCGCATTTCTGTAATGAAATTCGGTGTTTCTCCCGATGTTTTTGCATTCCACAAAGGCGACACTGTTGATATAGCTGTTACCGTTGAAAGAAATGAATACCTTGGTGAAGTAAGACCGGGCGTTCAGGTACGAGCTATTCGCGGACACGGAATTGACGATGATGCCGTTCTTTTGGGAATTGACGTATTTGAAAAGTTTATGCGCGGTGAAAAACTTACTGTTGATGAAAAACGATCAGCTTACCCCGATAGAGAGTTTATGCTTAATATTTTCAAACTCATCAAGCAGGCGCAGATATGGCGATATGATTATGAAACAATCTGCTTCAGAATTTCTGATAACGGTTCAAACATCTGTAAGGTTGCGGTTGCAGTTGAAGCAATGATCGAATTAGGTGTTTTGATTCGCCAAGAAGACGGAACGATTACGTTGCCTGATAATCCCGTAAAAGTTGATTTATCGTCCTCGAAATTGCTTTCAAAACTTATTTAAGGAGGTGTCCGTTATGTGTGAAAATAAAGATTACAATGAAGTTATGGAACTCTATTCCGAACTTCAGTCACTTACTTCAGATAATTTTAACGACGAACAAAAAGACCTTGTTGAACGAGCTTATAAACTTGCGGAAGAAGCGCATAATGGTCAACTTCGAAAATCCGGTCAGCCATATATCATTCATCCGCTTTCAGTAGCGATAATTCTGGCTCAGATGGGTATGGATGCTGCTTCGATTGCTGCATCTTTGCTGCATGACGTAGTAGAAGATACCGACATATCAAAGGATGATATTGTTAAATCTTTCGGTAATGAAATTGCTGAGCTTGTTGACGGTGTTACCAAGCTCGGTAAGGTATCATTATCAAACAAGGAAGAACAGCAGGCTGAAAATATACGCAAAATGCTGATAGCTATGTCACAGGATATACGTGTCATTATCATTAAACTTGCGGACAGACTGCATAATATGCGTACACTTCAGTTTATGAGAGAGCAAAAGCGAAGAGATATAGCAAAAGAAACTCTTGAAATTTATGCGCCGATAGCTCACCGTCTCGGTATCAGACCCGTCAAGGTCGAACTTGAAGATCTTGCGATTAGTTATCTCGATAGTGTCGGTTATAAAGAGATTGAAGATAATCTTACAAGTCAGTTGACTGCGAGAAATGAATTTCTTCAGGACGTTAAACAGAGAATTGTTGACAGAGTTGCTGAAATTGGCATTTCTGCAAAGGTTGACGGCAGAGTCAAGAGCGTTCACGGCATTTACAGAAAAATGTATATGCAGAATAAAACTTTTGACGAAATCTACGATATCTATGCTGTTCGTATAATCGTAGATTCTGTTATTGACTGTTACAACTGTCTTGGTATTATTCACGATATGTTCACACCACTTCCCGGCAGATTCAAGGACTATATTTCTACTCCGAAGCCTAATATGTATCAGTCACTTCACACTACTGTTATAAGTAAGGAAGGTATACCTTTCGAGGTTCAGATACGTACATGGGAGATGCATCATACAGCCGAGTACGGTATTGCCGCTCATTGGAAATATAAGCTTAATATGTCAGGTGGTAGTAAATCGTTCGATGAACGTCTTGCGTGGGTCAGACATCTTCTTGAAAGTCAGGATGATTCTGCGGGCGTCGAAGAGATTGTAACAACAATCAAAAGCGATCTTGTGCCCGATGACGTATACGTTTTCACACCAAAGGGTGACGTTATCAACCTGCCTATGGGTGCAACTGTAATAGACTTTGCTTATGCAATTCACTCAGCTGTCGGTAACCGTATGGTTGGCGCAAAGGTTGACGGCAGGATGGTTTCGATTGATTATAAGGTCAAAACAGGCGAGATCGTTGACGTTATAACTGCTTCTCAGCCCGGTAAAGGTCCGAGCCGCGATTGGCTTAACATTGTTAAAACAAGCGAAGCAAGAAGCAAAATCCGCTCATGGTTCAAGAAGGAACGCAGGGAAGAAAATATTGAAGAGGGTAAAACGCAGATTGAGCGTGAATTCAAACGTGCGTTGATTCGTTTGCCCGAAGATGAGATGGAAAAATTTCTTCTTAAAATAGCTGAAAGGCAGCGCTGCAATACTCTTGATGATTTTTATGCAGCAATTGGCTATGGCGGCATTATTCTGAGTAAAATTATGCCCAGAATTAAAGACGATTACTCAAAAATGGTGTCAACCAAGCAGATTAAGCCACCTGTTGAATCGGTTCAAAAGCGTGTCAAGAGTAGCGAAGGTGTAGTTGTCGAAGGCATCGATAACTGCCTCGTTAAGTTTGCTCATTGCTGTAATCCTCTTCCCGGTGACGAGATAATCGGCTTTATTACACGAGGTCACGGTGTATCTATCCACTCGAGATATTGTACAAACGTACCTACTGATATAGAATCCTGCAGCGAGCCTTACCGCTGGCTGAATGCATATTGGGATAAGGGTGTCAAAGAAGAGTATAACGCTAATCTTCTTATTACAGGCTTTGACAGAATCGGTATACTTGCTGATATTTCCGTTATGCTCAGTAGCATAAGAGTGCTTATCACCAATATTAGTTCTCGTTCACTCAAAGACGGAACCTTTATAATGACCTGCACAATATTTGTTGACGGCATCGAACACCTTAAGAGCGTTATTTCAAAAATCGAAAAAGTTGACGGTGTTCTTACTGTAGAAAGAAAGTGATATAATGAAAGCTGTTATTCAGCGTGTTTCTAATGCTTCCGTTACGGTTAACGGTGAGATAAAGGGGAACATCGGTAAAGGATTTCTCATTCTTCTCGGTGTAGTACAGGGTGATACATCCGAACAAGCCGAGATACTCGCTTCTAAGATTTCAAAGCTCAGAATATTTGAAGATGAGAATGAAAAAATGAATCTTTCGCTTCTCGATGTCGGCGGTGAAGCGCTTGTTGTTTCACAGTTTACATTATGTGCCGACTGTAAAAAGGGGAACCGACCGTCTTTCACTCCGTCTGCATCTCCCGATATTGCTAATGAGCTTTATATTCAGTTTTCCGATATGCTTCGTGATAACGGTATATCAAAGGTTGAAAACGGTGTATTCGGTGCAGATATGAAGGTGTCTCTCCTTAATGACGGACCTGTTACAATAATTCTTGATACGGATTTATGGAGGAAGTAGAATGCAAATTCACGCTTTACAGCTTGGTGATTATCAAGCAAATTGCTACGTACTTATTGATGAAAACGAGAAGGTTGCCGCAGTAATAGATCCCGGTGTTCCGAGCGATGAATTAAACGATATTCTTGTAGGTTTTGATCTCAAGTATATTCTTCTCACTCACGGACATTTTGACCATATTTACGGCAGCGAATCGCTCAAAAATCTTTATCCTGATGCAAGGCTTTGTATTCACAAGGATGATGAAATCTGCCTGAACGACCACAAGTACAATCTTGTCGGTAATTTTGAAGGATATCTTCCTGTTTTAAATGCCGACGTAATTCTCAACGATTCTGATGAAATTATTCTTTCTGATGAAATCAAGCTAACTGTTGTTCACACACCGGGCCATTCGAGAGGCTCTGTTTGTTACGTCGATTTCAAGAATAAGGTTATGTTCAGCGGTGATACACTTTTCTGCAGAACTGTCGGCAGAGTAGATTTTATTGGCGGCAGCCCCGAGGATATGCTCAACTCAATTAGACTGCTTGCAACATATGACCCTGAAACAGTTGTCTATCCCGGTCATAATCGAGCTACAACGATCGGTGAAGAAAGATTTAAGAACAGATATATGAGGAAACTTTGATGAAGGTTTTTATATTTGACCATAAGTTTCACTTTGAAACAGAGAACCTTTGCCGACTGTTTTACCCTAATGCTGACATTAAGCTCCTTTACGAATATGAAGAGACTGACGATGATTGCCTTTATACACAGATGATACGTTCCGAATGCTCAACAAGATTCAGCGCACGTATCAGAGTAGGGGAGATTAACTTTGAATCTGAACGCACTCTTAAGGACTATTCGGATGATGAGGCTGAATATTTGCTAGCTCTTTGTGTGTTTGATTGCTTGCGCCGGGTGACAGGGTATACACCCAAATGGGGTATGCTTACAGGTGTGCGACCCTCAAAGCTGATGAGTAAGCTCACAGAACAGTATGGTATTGACGGCGCAAAGGCTTATTTTACGGATAAACTCCTTGTCAGCGATCAGAAAACCGATTTGGCTGCAACAGTCTGTGAAGTTCAAAAGCCGATTATTGAACGAAATTCAGCTAAATCATTCAGTCTTTACGTTTCAATTCCTTTTTGCCCGAGCCGTTGCAGCTATTGTTCTTTTGTTTCTCACTCTATAACCAGCTCAAATGCTAAAAAACTTTTTCCCGAATATCTCGATAAGCTCATTAAAGAAATTGAGATTACAGGAAAAATTGCAAAAGAAAATTCTCTTGAACTCGAAAGTGTTTATGTCGGCGGCGGCACACCGGGTATACTCTCTGCTCAGCAAACAAAGCAGCTAATAAGTGCCATCAAAGCTAATTTCGATATGTCCACTTGCCGTGAATTCACTTTTGAAGTGGGCAGGGCTGATGTAACTACATCAGAAAAGCTGAGTGCACTCGCTAACCTTGGTGTTGACAGAATCAGCATAAATCCCCAAACTTTCGATAATTCGGTTCTCGAAGAAATTGGCAGAAAACATACGGCTCAGGAAGCAATTGATGCTTATAACTGTGCACGTAAGTTCGGTTTTAACAGCATAAATATGGATCTTATAGCAGGTTTGCCTTCAGATACTGTTGAAGGCTTCAAAGCTTCTGTAGATACTGCAATTTCTTTAAGGCCCGAAAACATAACAGTTCATTCACTGGCTCTCAAACGTTCAAGTACACTTGTTGCAAAAGAGAACGCATCGCTTGCACAGGATAATAACGCAGCCGATATGATTGATTACGCTAACGAAGCACTCACCGCAGCCGGCTATTATCCGTACTATATGTACAGACAAAGCAGATGCGTGGGTAATCTCGAGAACGTTGGTTGGGCGCTTAAAGAAAAAGAATGCATCTACAATATATTTATGATGGATGAGATACATACCGTGCTTGCTGTCGGCGCAGGTGCAGTTACAAAACTCAAGGAACCTGAGGGTACGTATATTGAGCGTATTTTTAACTTCAAATATCCTTATGAATACAACTCCAGGTTTGATGAACTGATTGATCGTAAAGCGAGAATATCAGAGTTTTACGCTACATATAATTAATACAATGTAAATTCTAAACTACTGCAAAGGAAGTGGTTCTTTGGAACAGCAAAAGCAAATTAAAGGGCAATCAATGCTCAACGGTGCGCTTGTGCTTGTTGTCGCAACAATGCTTGTAAAAGTTATAGGCGCTATCTATAAAATTCCGCTTACAGCTCTGATAGGTGAAGTCGGCAGGGGATATTTCAGCTCTGCTTATGAGATTTATACACCTATCTATGCAATATCTATGGCCGGTTTGCCTGTTGCCGTATCAAAGATGGTGTCCGAAAGTGTTACTCTCGGTAATTACCGTGATGCAAGACAGATATTCAAAGTGGCTCAAAAGCTGTTTTTCATTGTCGGTGTTGTTGGTACGCTTCTTCTCGTTCTTATTGCCTTTCCTTACGTCTGGCTTGGTGACTGTAAAGATAATCTCTGGAGTATTCTTATGATTGCTCCCTCTATCTTTTTTTGCTGCCTGATGTCAACTTACCGAGGTTACTACGAAGGTCTGAGAAATATGACTCCAACAGCTGTTTCTCAGGTTATAGAGGCTCTTGGAAAGCTGATTCTCGGTCTTATTTTCTCGAGAGTAATTATCAATATTGGTATGAATATGTATAATGCAGGTCAACCTGTATTCGGCGTTGTTTGCAATACTCAAAGTGAGGCTGACAGCGCAATTGCTCCCTATGCTGCCGCCGGTGCTGTTTTTGCTGTAACACTCGGCACGGTTGCAGCTTTGTTGTTTATGATAATTCACAGAAAAGTCAAGGGTGACAATTTTGACCGCACAATGCTTGTTAATTCACCCAGACCGCAGGATAAAAAAGAAACATCAAAAACCATGGTCACTATTGCTGTACCGATGGTTATCAGTGCACTTATCACAAACGTAACAAACCTTATCGATAACTTCACCATCCGCACCAGGCTTGCTCACGCTGTTTCGGAGAATCTCGATTTTTTTAAAACTACTTTTGCTGCATCTCTTCAGGGCTCCGGTACGCTTGACAAAGACATAGGTACTTATCTTTACGGCTGCTATTTTTCAGCACTTGATTTCAAGAATCTTATTACTTCTATCACAATGTCGCTCGGTGTCAGCGCGATTCCCGCTCTCGCTGCTGCTGTAGCAATGAAAAATAAAAAAGAAGTCAGCTCAACAATTAACTCTGTTATCAGAATCTGTATGCTTGTAGCTGCCCCGGCAGGACTTGGTATCGCCGCACTTGCCGAGCCTATTATGACGCTTCTTTACGGCGGTACAAATGCAGAAAACCTCATTCCGATTTCTTCACCAATAGTCATGATTTACGGTATAGCAACGTTTATTCTGGCTCTTTCAACACCGTTGACAAACGTTCTACAGGCAATGGGCAGAGCAGATATACCTGCCAAGACTGTTGCAATAGGTGCTGCAATTAAGGTTGTATCGAACTTTATATTCGTTGGAATTCCCGAACTTAATATCTACGGTGCAACAATCGGTACTATTCTTTGCTATACATTCATTATCATTGCAAATATTTACTTCACTATGAAGGTTTCAAAATGTAAGATCAATTTTATATCTACAATTGTCAAACCTATGTTTAGTGCAATAGTTTGTGCTCTTTCTGCTTTTGGCACACGCATGCTTCTTGTCAGATTTCTAACGTTCGGTGATCCTTCAAGTAAGTTAAACGGTGCAAATCTCTCTACGCTTATTGCTGTCGGTGTAGCAGTTATTGTGTATGCCGTGTGTATGCTTCTTGTCAGAGGATTGGCATATGACGACATTATTATGTTGCCCAAAGGTAAAAAAATTGCAAAAGCACTTGAAAAATATAAGTTAATCGGTTAAAATACCATATTGTGGTCAATGCGCACGATTGGAGTGATATTTATGGTTTCCGGCTTCGAATTCAAGAAAAACTACGTTTTTGACGATCTGGTCAAAATTGTTGCAGTTCTTCGAGGCGAGGGCGGTTGTCCGTGGGATGCTGTCCAGACCCATATGACAATTAAGAAAGACCTCATCGAAGAAACATATGAAGTTATTGAAGCTATAAATAAAGATGATAAGGCTCTTCTTTGTGAAGAACTCGGCGATCTTATGCTCCAAGTAGTATTCCATTCGCAAATTGAAACCGAAGCAGATTGTTTCGGAATTGATGACATTTGTGACGGAATATGCAAGAAGCTCATTGAACGCCATCCTCACGTTTTCGGTGAAGTAAACGTCAGCGGTGTTGATGACGTACTCACTAACTGGGATGATATTAAGCGTAAAACCAAGAATCAGAAAACAACTACTCAAGCTATGCAGGCTGTTCCTCGTGAACTGCCCGCGCTTATGAGAAGTACCAAGATTCAGAAAAAAGCCGCAAAAGCCGGCTTTGACTGGGATAATATCAGCGGTGCTCTCGATAAGCTTGAAGAGGAGATCGCAGAACTCAGAGAAGCAATATCGGCACAGGATGACGAAGCTTCATTTGATGAGCTTGGCGACGTTTTGTTTTCTGCAGTTAATGTTTCGCGTTTTATCGACGTTGATGCCGAGGAAGCACTTACCGCTTCTACTGATAAGTTTTTCAACAGGTTTTCCATCGTTGAACAGCTTGCAAAAAAAAGAGGTATCGATATGAAAACAGCTTCGCTCGAAGAGTTGGACAAGCTTTGGGATGAAGCAAAACAATGCCAATAATACAAAAGTATTATAATAATTAAGGAGGAAACAACAATGAACAAAAATGAACTCATCAGCGCAGTTGCTGAGAAATCAGGTCTTTCAAAGAAAGATAGCGAGAAGGCTCTCAATGCAGCACTCGAGACAATCACAGCTACAGTAGCAGCAGGTGATAAGGTTCAGCTTATCGGCTTTGGTACATTTGAGCTTCGTGAGCGCGCAGAGAAGCAGGCTCGCAACCCCAGAACCGGCGAGAAGATGACTGTTCCCGCTTGCAAGGCTCCCGCTTTCAAGGCTGGCCAGGCTTTCAAAGACGCTGCAAAATAATCAGAACTAGCTTTGGGGCTGCCTTTGCAGGGCAGCCCTTTTCTTTGAGGTGAGTAATTATGAGATTGGACAAATATCTTAAAGTTTCCCGAATTATTAAAAGACGTACCGTTGCAAATGAGGTTTGCGATGCTAAGCACGTAACCGTTAACGGTAAGATTGCAAGAGCTTCGCTCGAAGTAAAAGTCGGCGACATTATTGAAATACAGATGGGCTCAAATCTTACTAAATACCAAGTTCTCAGCATTAGCGAGCATGCCACTAAAGAGAATGCTGCCTTAATGTTTAAACAGCTCAGTTAATCATTTTTCCCCTTTCTTTTGCATATAATTCAGTAAAAGGAAAGGGGATATTTTTATGGAAGAAAAGAGAACACAGTTTGAGCACAATCAGAATCTTGTGCTTGAATCCAGAAGAAAACTTACCGTATCTTGCGTAAAAGAAGTAGACAGCTTTGATGAAAACAGTATCATTGCATCAACTTCACTCGGCGAGTTAACGATATCGGGCTGCGGACTTCATATAAACACATTCAGTACAGATAACGGTGAGCTTATTGTAGAAGGAGAAATATCCTCAGTTTCTTATTCTGATAATATTGTCTCTTCAGGTGGCTTTTTCAGCCGTATTTTTCGCTGATGTACATTAATGACGGATTTCAGCTTAATTTACTTTTGCTGTCAGTCGGTTTCGGATTTATACTTTCTGTTATGTACGATTTACTGAGTCTGATTTTCGGTGTATCGCACAACGTGTTTGTGAAAGACATAATTTACAGCTTGATATCTACGTTGCTTATTTTTGTTTTTTTACTGGCTGTGAATTTCGGCAGAATCAGAGTATTTATTGTGCTTGGAACAGCCGCTGGTTTTGGCTATTGGTTTGTTATCTTAAGAAAGTCAGCCTTAAAAATATTGTCGCAAATCATTGAATTTGTATCAAGTGTTTTAAAGTTTGCGGCCAATGTTGTCTCTTGGCCATTCCGTCCGATAATTGCGTTATCTTCCAATATTTGGCTTAAAATTAAGCGTTTTTTGCAAAAAAGTTTGAAAAATTGAAAAATAAATTTAAAATGCACTTGAAAAAAATTTAGAATGTGTTATATAATTAAGTGAAAATAAATAGTTATAGGTGGATAATGAAAAAGATAAAGGGAAAAAGAGGCAGCGTGATCATAATTATTGCCGTTGTTGCATTTTGTGCACTTCTGCTTATTAATGCTGTTGAAATCGGCGTTGGTCTCTTTGACAAATACGACCAAAAAGAAGATCTTGAAAATGCAAATACCATCCAGTCAGAAATAAATTCTGAACTTGAAAATCAGCTCGATACTGAAAATGAATCTGAAATCTTCGATGATATAGCACGTGAAGACTTTGACTATATCTATCCTGATGAAAGAGTATATGCCGACTCGGCTAACTAATAAAAATCAAGGGAGAAACAGCAAACCTATGCAGTTTGAAATTGGCTCAATAATTGAAGGCAAAGTAAGCGGATTGACGAACTTCGGAGCGTTTATATCTTTACCGGGCGGTGCTACCGGTATGGTACATATTTCTGAAGTATCAAACACCTATGTTAAAGACATTCATGAACACCTTTCAGACGGGCAGGATGTTAAGGTAAAAGTCTTATCCATAAGCCCGGAAGGAAAAATCAGTCTTTCTATCAAGCAGACTGAGGTTGCGCCTGCGCCTACGGTTGCACCAAGAACACCGCGCAGACCGCAGAGCAGACCCAATGTCTGGCAGGGTCAGCCGCAATCCAATTCAAATGAGCCTGCTTCCTTTGAGGATATGATGGCCAAGTTCAAACAAGTAAGTGACGATAAGTTTTCGGATCTTCGTCGTTCTAACGATTCAAGATATAGCCAGACTTCAAGAAGAGGCGGCAAAAAATAACAGTTCACAATGTGCACCGTAAAGTTTTCTTTGCGGTGCTTTTTATTAAGAAAGGTACAACTATGAGAGAGATAGACGTAAAGCTTATAACACAAGCTGTAGCTGAACTTTGCATTAAGGCTAATAAACAACTGCCGGATGATTTGGTTAATCTGATCGATGCTTATAATTTAAATGAAGAAAGTACGCTGGCCAAAAGTGTTATGAACGATTTAGCTGACAACATAAAAGCTGCGCAAAAGCTTGATATTCCAATATGTCAGGATTGCGGCATGGCTGTAGTTTTTATTGAAATCGGGCAGGACGTTCATTTTATTAACGGTGAACTTAACGAAGCTATTAATAACGGGGTAAGAGAGGGTTACACTAAAGGCTATCTCAGATGCTCTGTAGTTTCCGACCCACTGATCAGAATTAATACCAATGATAATACACCGGCAATTATCCATACAAATATTATTAAAGGTGATTCTGTTAAAATCACAGTTGCTCCCAAGGGTTTTGGCAGTGAGAATATGAGCTGTCTGAGGATGTTTACTCCGGCTGCAACGCGCGAAGATATTATCGAATATGTTCTTGACTGTGTTGTTAAGGCAGGAGGAAACCCTTGTCCGCCGATTGTTTTAGGAATAGGTATCGGCGGTGACTTTGAGCAGTGTGCCTATCTTGCAAAAAAAGCACTTTGCAGAAGTGTCAGCACAACAAATGATAATCCGTTCTATGCAGATATGGAAGAGGAAATTCTTCGTCTTGCAAACTGCCTTAATATCGGTCCGCAAGGTTTTGGCGGAAAAACTACTGCTCTTGCTGTTAACATCGAAACAGCACCAACACATATTGCAGGTTTGCCTGTAGCTGTAAATTTTGGTTGTCACGTTACAAGACACGCTTCTCAAGTGATTTAATTGTAAAAAGTTAATAAAACTTCGCTTTCCTCTTTACAATATATGTGCATTATGCTATAATAAATACGCAATCAAGAGTGTAAACTCTTGATTAATAAGCATACAAAGGGGATGTATCTATGAAAATCACAACTATAGGTCGTAAGTGCACAATCAGAGATTCTTTCAAAGAGCATGCAGCGAAAAAGCTTGCTAAGGTTGAACGTTTCTTTGGCGATTCAGCAGAGGCTAAAATTACTGCTACTGTCGAAAAGACCTGTCAGATTGTCGAGATTACAGTCGTAAATAACGGTATGGTTTTCCGTTCTCAGGAGCGTGCCGAAAATATGAACGATGCTCTCGACCTTTGTGTTGATTCACTCATCCGCCAGATCAGAAAGAACAAAACGCGAATCGAAAAGAAGCTGCGAGATGCTTCGTTTGATGATTTTGTTGATGAAGCACCGGTTGAAGAAGATGATTTTGAAATTATCCGCACAAAGACCGTTGATCTTCGTCCCGAATCAGTTGATGAGGCAATTCTTAAAATGAATCTTATCGGACATAAGTTTTATATGTTCCTTAATGCTGAAAACGGTAAGGTTTGCGTTGTTTACGTAAGAAACGATGGCGGCTACGGATTGATTGAGCCTGACATAGGTTAATATTCTTGACTAATAAATATATTTTTATTATAATGAGGGGAGTAGAGAAATCTACTCCCCATATTTATTTGTGAGAGGTCATACGACTTATGTCGATTAATTTCTGTATTCCGTGCCTGTTAGGTATGGAAGGATTTATAGCTGATGAGCTTCGTGCACTCGAAGCAGAGGATGTACGCGCCGAAAACGGAAGAGTGCTATTTTCAGGTGATGACAATATATTAGCCCGTGTAAATATTTGCTCACGCTTTGCTGAACGTGTTCAGATTGTCGTCGGTTCTTTCAAGGCAACAACATTTGAAGAGCTTTTTCAAGGCACTAAATCACTCGAATGGGAGAGATGGATCGGCAGCAGAGATGAATTTCCTGTTAAAGGCTATTCAATCAACTCTACTCTTTTCAGCGTAAGAGATTGCCAGTCGATAATTAAAAAGGCTGTCGTAGAGCGACTCAAGAGCAAATACGGTATTCAGTGGTTTGATGAAACAGGACCTGTTCATCAGATACAGTTTTCTTTTAATAAAGATATTGCAACGCTTCTTATCGATACATCCGGCGCAGGTCTTCATAAACGCGGTTATCGTCCGCAATCTAATGCCGCACCAATTAAAGAGACACTTGCAGCTGCGCTTTGCAACGCTTCAAGACTCAGAAACTATCATACACTTTATGATCCTATGTGCGGTTCCGGCACAATTCTTGTTGAGGGCGCATTGATGGCGATGAATATTGCCCCGGGTCTTAACAGAAACTTCTCTTGTGACCGTTGGGATCAGCTGGACAGATCAATATGGAAGACTGAAAAAGAGCGAGCACGTGACCTCGAAAAGCGTGATTGTGACTTTTTTGCAATCGGATCCGATATATCTCCTGAATCGGTAGAGCTTGCAAAGCTTAATGCAGCACAAGCCGGAGTAGGGGATAAAGTCCGATTCAGCGTGGCTGATGTACGTAACTTTAAGGGTGAAACAGAAAAAGGCACGCTTATTTGTAACCCTCCGTACGGTGAAAGACTTCTTGACATTGAAGAAGCATCAAGATTATACTCGGTAATGGGTAAGGTTTTTGAAAGAAAACACGGTTGGTCCTACACAATTATCAGCCCCTCCGAAACCTTCGAGCAGGATTTTGGCAGACGTGCTGACAAAAGACGCAAACTATATAACGGTATGATTAAATGTCAAGTTTATATGTACTTTAAATAAATCGAAAGAGATGAATGATATGAAACATGTTTTTATTGTTAACCCGTGCGCAGGAAAAGCTAAAAACAAAGGAGCAGAAATTATCAAACCACTTATTAAAGAGTTTTTTGCTTCATATGATGAATACTATGAGATACACGAAACAACCGCTCCTTACGAAGGCATTGATTTTGTAAGAAATTATCCCGTAGGAGAAGAAACCGTACGCTTTTATGCTTGCGGCGGTGACGGTACACTCTTTGAGGTAGTCAACGGCTCATATGGCAAAGAAAACACCCAGGTTGCTGTTATACCGCTTGGTTCGGGTAATGATTTTATACGTCTTTTCGGAAATAAGGAAGATCTTATTAACGTTGAAGCTCAGGTTAAAGGTACACCGATTCAGCTCGATCTTATTAAATGCCTTGGTAAAATCGCAATTAATCAATGTTCAATGGGTCTTGACGCTGAAGTTTGCGCAGGTCAGGCTAAATTCAAGAAGATTCCTTTTCTTAACGGTGAGGCAGCATACACAGCTTCACTCCTTTACTCCTTTATCGGTAAAATGAAAAGCACGTTTACCGTTCAGTTTGACGATAAAGAACCCTTTACAGCACCGACTCTTTTCTGCTATTGCGGTAACTCACGCTGGTATGGCGGTGGATATATGGCCGCTCCTCATGCAATGCCTGATGACGGTCTTCTTGATTTTGTTCACGTTAAGAAGAATATGCCCAGAATCAAGCTTCTTGGACTTATCAATAAGTATAAGAGGGGAGAGCATCTCGATTGGGATATTACTACCTTTGAACGTGGTAAAAAGCTTGTAATTCATAGCGAGAAGCCTGCTGCAGTAAATATTGACGGTGAGTGTGAGTATGTTACAGACTGCACGTTTGAGCTGATTGAGAAAGGTATAACTTTTGTTGTGCCTACAACCTCCTGGTACTTTGAACGTGTTGAAAAAGGTATCATTTCCGACAGCAGACCTATGTAAAAAATCAACATCATCCGATGGATTTTTGTCGGATGATGTTTTTTAAACTATTCAATCTTTTGGATGATCAATATACCACAAACAAGCATGCAGAAAGATGAGCGCAGGATAATAATAAGTTCTTTACTCACAGAAATATACGTATAGTAATACGATGATTCTTCAGCACACAAATGCATTAGTAATGATAAAATAACAACAGTACCGCAAAAAGCCAGCATAAAGTGAAGAAATAAGCGAGAAAACGGTTTTAATAATCTGTAAAAATCAATCATTGTATTCACCGAATACAATGATATAATGATTTACGTATTTATTCAACTAAAAATATCTGGAAAGGGGAGATTTGCCAATGATTACAGGAATGTCAAGCTCATGTTTTTATCCGCTTGAAACAGAAGTTTCACTCAAGAATTGCGCTCAGGCAGGTTTTAAAAATATTGAAATTTTTGTAAACACATATAGCGAGCTGATTGAACCGATGCGTCGTGAATTCAAAGCTATCAAGAATGAGTACGGATTGAACATTACGTCTATACATCCGTTTACTTCATTTGCCGAATCTACCGTCCTTTTCGGTGCATATCCGCGAAGAGTAGACGACGGAATGGAATTCTACAAAAATTACTTTGAATTTGCTGCGTATCTCGGCGCAAAACTGCTTATATTGCATGGTGCTAAAATCGGACCTTATGCAGATGATGAGGAATATTTCGAGCGATATGCGAGACTTTACAGAATCGGAAAAGAATTCGGAATAACTCTTTCCCAGGAAAATGTTGTTCATTATCGCTCTCAGAGTGTTGACTTTTTAAAACGTATGTCAGATTATCTGGGTGAAGATTTTTCAATGACGCTTGATCTGAAGCAATGCAGAAGAGCGGGGGAGAAGCCACTTGATTTTATAGAAGCTGTCGGCAGGAAGATAGATCACGTTCACTTGAGTGATTATAATGACCAATCAGACTGTATGCCGCCGTTTGAAGGAAAAGAAAACTTTACTTCGTTAATCTCTGCGCTGAAAGAAAAAGAATATGCCGGTAACTATATAATAGAGCTTTATCGAAATAATTTTGAAAAAATTCAACAAATTGTTGATGCAGCTGCTAAATTTGACAAAATATTGTTATAATTTGCTTGCAAAAGTAATTAATTATGCTATAATGATAATAACAATTTATGGGAAGTGATTTGTAATGAAGTGTCCTTTTTGCGGTTATGAAGAGAGTAAAGTTATCGATTCAAGACCGACAGATGAAGGCGAGCGTATCCGTCGCCGTCGCGAATGTATCAAGTGTGCCAAAAGATTTACTACTTATGAAATAATCGAAAGTGTACCTGTTATTGTTGTCAAAAAGGATAAGTCACGCGAACCTTTCGACAGACAGAAGCTTTTCAACGGTTTACTCAGAGCATGCGAGAAGCGTCCGGTTTCTCTTTCGCAGATTGATGCCGTTGTAAACGATATTGAGCTTACAATTCAGAATTCACTTGACCGAGAGGTAACATCGGTTTATATCGGCGAGCTTGCGATGGACAAGCTTAAGGGTCTGGATGAAGTTGCTTATGTTCGTTTTGCTTCAGTCTACAGACAGTTCAAAGATATTAATACATTTATGAATGAGCTTTCAAAGCTTCTTAGTGAGAAATAATATTACTGTTTAACCGTCGAATTATCGGCGGTTTTTTGTTTTATCAAGCCTAAGAAGGGCACTTGACAAAGGTAGTTGCCTATGTTATACTAAAATTGCCACTTGCACAAAATAAATGTTTTGCGCAAGTGAGGGGAGAAAAATCCGTAAAAGAAGCTTTCATTAGCTCTTTTTATATAATAGTTCCTTTCTTATGCTTTTTACTAATTACAATCATTTTTACTAATTTTAATATCTGAGGTGTTTTGTTTTGCGTAAAGAAGATATTTATTTGTTACCGCCACTTGTTCAATCTTTTGTTAATTATCAGTTGACTGTCAAGAATAAATCTCAATTAACAGTTCTTGAGTACGCTTCTGATTTGCGTACTTTCTTCAGATTTTTAAAGCAACAAAAAATTATTAAGGATTCTTCTGTTGAATTCAATCAAATTGATATTTCTGATATTGACGAAGATTTCATAAAATCAATTAAAATCGGAGATATTTATTCATTTCTTGCTTTTTGTCAGATGAATCTCGGAAACAGCCCTAAGACTCGTGCAAGAAAAGTTTCATCCGTACGAATGTTCTTTAAATTTCTTTCAAGCCAAGGAATTATCAGAGATAATCCTGCTCAGGATCTTGATTCTCCAAATGTGAAGAAATCTCTCCCGAGGTATCTGACACTTGAACAAAGCCAGAATTTACTGGATGCAATTGACGGTCAGTTCTTTGAAAGAGATTACTGTATTATTACATTCTTTTTGAATTGCGGAATGCGTCTTGCTGAACTTGTAAGTCTTAATCTGAATAGCATCAGGCCTGATAACAGCGTAAGAATTGTTGGTAAAGGTAATAAAGAACGTATAATTTACTTAAATGATGCCTGCGTTCACGCGCTTAACAGATATCTTCAAGTAAGACCCAGAGACGGCCTAAAAGACAGAAATGCGCTTTTTATAAGCAGACAAAAGAACAGAATAAGCAGACGAAACGTGCAGGTTATTGTAAAGAAGTTTCTTGAAAATGCCGGTATAAATGAAGATGGGTTTTCGGTTCATAAATTAAGACATACCGCTGCTACACTTATGTATCAGCACGGTAATGTTGACGTAATGCTGCTCAAAGAGATTCTCGGCCACGAAAACCTTTCCACAACTCAGATTTACACACACGTTGCTAATGAACAGATTAAGAATGCAGTTGCTTCTAATCCTCTAGCAAGCAAAAAAGGCAAACGTAAAGCCGGCGATTCAGATGTTTAATATTTTTTCGCCGATTTTTATTATCAACAGTGATTGAATCAATGATGCAATAAGCGTTATTGCCATCGCTGCAGCTCCTTTGATTAAAAACGCCTTTACCTCTCCCCTGCCGCTAACATCACCGAATCCGATTGCGCTTATTATTTTCTTTGATAAATCTATTGAATCATTGCTGATTCCTATCATCAATATCGATATAAGAACAGCAAACGGAACAATTAGTATTAATGCAAAGAAAACACCGTTAATTTTATAGACATTATAGGCACAGCTGATTACAACAGAGCAAACAATTCCGTAAACACACGGCAATCCGAGACTCGCAGGCAAACCACAAGCTGAAAAACCGCTTATAATGATGATTATCAATGTTATGCCATTGATTCCTGCAAAAATTAAAAACGCCTCTTTAAACGCCGATTTTAAGACATAATTAAAGGATTTTACTGCATAATCTGCCAGTTCACAGTTTTCCGAGTACATCATAGCACCGAGCCGAATTCCGACAATTAGCAACAAAATTAGCAACACCTTATCTGTGTTTTCACGAAATGATTTTACGATATCAAAAGATCTTGAGCGTATTTCTTTGAAGTTTAACGTAATGTTTTTGTGCATGGTTATCTCCTTCTTTTTTTACTCTTTATATTTACTGCAGCTATACCTCCGAATGCTGATGAAACAGCTGATATTAAAGGTATTGCTAAATAAATTAAATTGAACGATCTACTTACAATACAAGTAGATAAAACAGCAATTATTGAAGGCAATAAGCTGACCAAAGCTCCGTAAATTAAGCCGTTTTTCATTATTTTTCTAACTGTTATAATACCGGAAACAAATGAAGAAATAATTAAAGCGCAAACATAGAAAACTAAATAATACTCACTTGAAAAAGAGAATTTAAAAATAGCCACAGCAAATATTAACAAAAGCATTATCAGCATAGCGCTTCCGACAAGATTCCCTTTAATTAAGTCTTTTAAATTACTTGCATCATTTTTATTCTGCATAAAAATAACCCCCATATCTCCTTGATAGAAGATATGAGGGTTGTTTCTTTTTTATGACGTAGAAATAAATTATTCTTCCTCTTTTTTGGACTTTTTCTTTTTCTTAGCGTGCTTTTTGCCTTCTTCTTCGATCCTGGCGTTTCTTTCAGCTTCCTGTGCTTCCTTAGCAGCTGCACGCTCAGCCTCAGCCTTCTCGGCAGCTGTGTTGTTAGACTGGATAGCCCAACGCATGATCTTCATCTTGTTGCGGTCTGCACCTGTTTCAATAACAATAGAGTCATCCTTGATTGTAACAACTCTGCCGACAATGCCGCCGATTGTTGTGATTTCATCACCGATCTGAAGGCTGTCACGCATCTGCTGCTCTTCCTTCTGCTTTTTCTTCTGAGGACGGATTGTGAAGAAATACATAGCACCAAAAAGGACTACCATCATCACGATCATAACCATCGGATTACCGCCGCTTGCTCCTGCACCTTCGCCGCCTGCAGCAGGCATCATTAAAAACATAGAATTCATTTGATTAACCTCCATTTTGTCAATTATTGCAATTATATTAGATTTAAATTCTTGTGTCAAGCAAATCTACGTATTTGTCGTGAAAATCTTTGAAAGTGCCGTTATCAAGAGAATCACGTATTCTTTCCATCAGCGTATTATAGAAGTGAAGATTATGCATTACGCAAAGCCTCATTGCAAGCATCTCTTTTGCTTTGAAAAGGTGATGGATATAAGCTCTTGAATGATTTTTACATGTGGGACAATCACACTCGGGATCGAGAGGCTCCATATCTTTTGCATACTTTGCATTATTGAGATTTCTGATACCTGACCAGGTGTTGATATGTCCATGACGTGCATTGCGGCTAGGCATAACACAATCGAAAAGGTCAACTCCCCTGCTGACTGCCTCAATTATATTTCCGGGTGTTCCAACCCCCATCAGATAGCGAATTTTGTTCACCGGCATATACGGTTCAACGCTTGATATTATACGGTACATATCTTCTTTCGGCTCGCCAACGGCAAGGCCTCCGATAGCGTATCCGTCAAGATCAAGCTGAGAAATCGCGCACATATGCTCTATTCGAAGTTTATCATAAGTACAGCCTTGATTTATACCGAAAAGAAGCTGATTTTTATTCAATGTATCGTATCGTGAATTCAGGCGCTCCATTTCCTCTTTGCAGCGAATCAGCCAGCGTGTTGTACGCTCGCAGGAAGCCTTGGAATAATCGTATTTTGCAGGGTTTTCAACACATTCATCAAACGCCATTGCTATTGTAGAGCCTAGATTTGACTGAATCTGCATACTTTCTTCCGGGCCCATAAAAATTTTTCGACCGTCAATGTGTGAGGCAAAATAAACGCCTTCCTCTTTGATTTTACGTAGTGATGATAACGAAAAGACCTGAAATCCGCCGCTATCAGTAAGTATAGGACCACTCCAGCCCGTAAACTGATGGAGTCCGCCAAGTTCTTTTATGAGAGCGTCTCCGGGTCGCAGGTGAAGATGATATGTGTTACAGAGCTGTACCTGGCAATGGATATCTTCAAGGTCATATGCGCTGACAGCACCTTTGATTGCTCCGCAGGTTGCAACATTCATAAACGCCGGCGTTTGTACTGTGCCGTGTACGGTTGAAAATTCACCGCGGCGCGCTGTTCCTTCTTGTTTAATGAGTTTATACATTGTATATTACCTTTCAACAGTTATGTAAGGTCGGTGAACATTGAGGAATCACCAAATGAAAAGAATCTGTATTTTTCTTCTACAGCGATTTTATAAGCATTCATTGTGTTCTCATAACCTGCAAAAGCGCTGACAAGCATTATAAGTGTACTTTCAGGCAAATGAAAATTTGTTATAAGAGAATCAATACATTTGAATTTATAGCCGGGGTATATAAATATGCTCGTCCAATCATCGTCTTCGATAATTTCGCCGCATTTTGTTGCTACAGACTCTAAAGTACGACAGGTCGTAGTGCCTACCGCAAAAACTCTGCCACCTTTCTTATGAGTTTCATTAATAAGATCTGCTGTTTCTTTGGGAAGATGATAATGTTCAGAATGCATAAGATGATTCTCGATATTATCTTCTTTAACTGGTCTGAATGTACCCAAACCTACGTGAAGAGTAACCTTACCGATTTTGATTCCTTTGTCACTTATCTTTTTAAGGAGTTCAGGAGTAAAGTGCAGTCCGGCGGTAGGTGCAGCGGCAGAACCAAGGTTTTCGGAGTAAACTGTCTGATAACGCTCCTTATCTTCAAGTTTTTCGGTTATATAATGAGGTAACGGCATTTCGCCGATCTCATCAAGTATGTTATAAAAGTTACCATCATAGATGAATTTAACAAGTCTGTTGCCACCATCAAGAACATCGACAACCTGAGCTGACATAAGACCATTGAAATCAAACTCGGTACCGGGCTTAGCACGTCTGCCGGGACCGGTTACACATTCCCATACGTCGTTTTCTCTCTGGCTGAGAAGCAAAAACTCAACAACAGCACCCGTATCCTTTTTTACACCATAAATTCTGGCAGGTAAGACGCGTGTATCATTGATAATTATGCAGTCCTTTTCGCTTATATAATCGAGCAAATCAAAAAAGTGTCTGTGCTCGATTTTACCGCTTTTTTTGTCAACAACCATCATTCTGGAGCTGTCTCTGGGCTCTACAGGTGTCTGTGCAATAAATTCTTGCGGTAAATTATAATAAAAATCTGATTTTCTCATTGCAAATCCTCAAAATATGTGTTAATATAACTTGTATTATATTGCAAAGTGCGGCTTTTTTCAAGTCGTTTGCAGATTTTTTTCGGAGGTACACACAGATGAAAAAGTATAAGGTTGGTATTGTAGGCGCAACAGGTATGGTTGGTCAGCGTTTTATTACGCTGCTTGATAATCACCCCTGGTTTGATATCACAGCTCTTGCAGCAAGCTCACGTTCAGCAGGCAAGCAGTACAAGGAAGTAGCTGAAAAGCGCTGGATGATGGACGTCCCCTACTCAGAAAAGGTCGGAGAAATGGTTGTTATGGATGCAACTGCCGACGTTGAAAAAATCGCTTCTATGGTCGATTTTGTTTTCTGTGCAGTAGATATGAAGAAGGACGAAATCAAAGCTCTTGAAGAAGAGTATGCAAAGCACGAGTGCCCTGTTGTTTCAAACAACTCCGCACACAGACACACACCCGACGTTCCTATGGTAATTCCGGAGCTCAATCCCGAGCATACAGCAGTTATCGAATCACAGCGCAAGCGCCTCGGTACAAAACGCGGCTTCGTTGCTGTTAAGTCCAACTGCTCACTTCAGAGCTACGTTCCTGCAATCTTCCCGCTTAACAAGTTTGGTGTTAAAGATGTTCTCGTCTGCACATACCAGGCAATTTCCGGTGCAGGTAAGAACTTTGATACATGGCCCGAGATGATTGATAACGTTATCCCCTTCATCGGCGGTGAAGAAGAAAAATCAGAAATCGAGCCTCTCAAGATCTACGGTAAGGTTGAGGGCGACGAAATCGTTCCCGCAACAAGCCCCGCTTTCACAGCACAGTGCATCCGTGTTCCCGTTACAAACGGCCATATGGGCGCTGTATTTGTCAGATTCGAAAACAAGCCTTCCAAGGAAGAAATCATCGAAATCTGGGACAACTTCAAGGGCGTTCCTCAGGAGCTTGATCTTCCCAGCGCACCCAAGAAGTTCCTTAACTACTTCGTAGAAGACAATATGCCTCAGACAAAGCTTCAGCGTGAGCTTGAAGGCGGTATGGCAGTTTCTATCGGCAGACTTCGTGAGGATACTCAGTATGATTACAAGTTTGTCTGCCTTTCACACAACACTCTCAGAGGCGCAGCAGGCGGTGCTGTTCTTCTTGCTGAGCTTCTTTGCGCTCAGGGTTATATGGACTGATTCTTTAGGAGGAATCTACAGCTATGAAAAACACAATTTTCACAGGTGCGGGTGTAGCGATCGTTACACCCTTCACCGATGACAACAAGGTTAATTTTGATGAACTTGGCCGAATTATTGACGACCAGATTGCAAACTCTACCGACGCTATCGTTATCTGCGGCACTACCGGTGAAGGCTCAACCCTCACTCACGAGGAACACGCTGCAGCAATTGATTTTGCGGTAAAGCACACAGCAAAGAGAATTCCGGTTATTGCAGGTACGGGCAGCAACGATACAGATTACGCTGTCAAGCTTTCTAACGAAGCTGAAAAGAGCGGCGTTGACGGTCTTCTTATGGTTACTCCTTACTACAATAAGACTTCTCAGGCAGGTCTTATCCGTCAGTATGAGTACATCAATGACCGTGTCAGCACACCTATTGTTCTTTATAACGTACCCTCAAGAACAGGTATGACAATAAAGCCTGAAACTTATTTTGAGCTTTCCAAGCTTAAGAACGTTGTTGCTACCAAGGAAGCAAGTGGCGATATTTCTGCTGTTGCTCAGATTGCTGCACTTTGCGGTGATAACCTTGATATCTATTCCGGTAACGACGATCAGGTTACAGCAATTATGTCACTTGGCGGAAAAGGTGTTATTTCCGTTCTTTCAAACGTTGCACCAAAGGTTGCACACGATATCCCCACTCTTTACCTCAACGGTGAATACGAAGCCAGCAGAAAGCTTCAGCTTGAGTGGCTCGACCTTTGCAATGATCTTTTTATCGATGTTAACCCCATTCCCGTTAAGGAAGCTATGAATATGATCGGCTACAATGTCGGTGATGTTCGTATGCCACTCGCTCCGATGAATGAGGCTGCAAGAGCAAAACTCAGAGCAACTCTCGAAAGACACGGCCTTATCAAATAAATTGTGTTTAATTCAGCCGGTTCATCCACGTGAGCCGGCTTTAAACATAACAAAGAAAGGAATTAGATTTATGCTTAAAATACTTCTCAGCGGTTGTAACGGTGCAATGGGCAAGGTTATAACAAACTGTGTTGCAGAACGTGATGACTGTGAAATTATTGCAGGTCTTGACGTAAATACGGCTGAAAACGGTATGTACCCTATTTACGGCTCAGCTGACGATATTGACGTAAAGGCAGACGTTATAATTGATTTTTCTCACCCATCAGCTCTTTCGGGTGTGCTTAAATACGCTCTTTCAACAAAAACTCCTGCCGTTATTTCAACAACGGGCTTAAGTGAAGAGCAGCTAAACTCATTGCAGCTTGCTTCTTCGCAGATTCCCGTATTTTTCAGCGCGAATATGTCACTTGGTGTTTCACTTGTAAGCGAGCTTGTAAAAAAAGCCGCAAGCGTTCTCGGCACCAATTTTGATATAGAAATAGTTGAAGCTCATCATAATAAAAAAATTGATGCACCGAGCGGGACTGCTCTTATGCTTGCGGACAGCGTAAGCAAAGGACTTGAATATCAGCCTGTTTACGAATACAACAGACACGCCAAGAGAGAAAGGCGCACTAAAAACGAAATCGGTATTCACGCAATACGCGGCGGCACAATAGTTGGCGAGCATGAAGTTATGTTTGCCGGAAATGATGAAATCATTACGATTTCACACAGCGCCAGATCAAAGTCAGTATTTGCAACGGGTTCGATAAATGCAGCACTTTTCCTCGACGGAAAAGAACCGGGTATGTATTCGATGAAAGAATTGGTTGCAGAAAGTTAAGTTATGTTTTCTAAGTTTTTATCATTAATTTTTATGCTTATATTAAGCATATCATCATTACTCGATATGCCATTATATGGCTTTGAATCAAAACAGCTCTTAAATGATACCGATTTTTCAAACGGATTTAAGGTTATCGGGCAACAAACGGTTGATAATCAAGGTGTTACTCTCGGCGATTTTACATACAACAGCACCCAATCTGAACCCGATTGGATGATTGCTCAATGGAATTCCGGTCCGTGTTTATGGTCTGATAGAATTGCGAGCGACAAATATACGTTAACCGACGGCAAGACAAAATACGTTGTTTTTAACCCTGCTGACAATTCGGTATCGATGAGGCTGAATGCAGCTAATATATACAATGGAGAGCCGGCCGGTAATGAAGCGTGGCCACATCTTCTTTTAGAGCAATCCCCTATTATTGATTATCATCAGCTCAGCGATTATGATAAATCGTTTTATAATTGCTCGGCTGACAGAATGGTTGTATCGTTAGATATAAAATTAAAAGATTTTCAAGATACTACAAACAGAGACGGAATTAACGCTGTGCAATATCTGGCATATTTTTATATGCGTGATACTGACGGCAATAATTTCATCTGGTTAGGACTCAATCTGTTTGACAGCCGCGGCTATTGTGATGAATATTGGGCTCTAGACAAAGCAAGCGGAGCTATGATTTTTTCTGTTTCAACAAAAGATACCTTTGGTTCAAAAAGCAAATCTTTATTCAGAAAAGGGTTACCCTATGTAAGTGATGAATGGGTACATATTGACCTTGATATTACGCCTTATATTGAAAAGGCAATCAGAAACGCAAATGAATCAAACACTTTTGCTGAAACAGTAAGTGTTGATGATTTCTATATAAGCGGAACTAATATCGGTTTTGAAGTTCACGGTAATTACGACTGTACCGTCGATATTAAAAACTTCAGCTTAACCTCATATAACAGAACGTAAAAAAACAAATCTCCTTGCCCGAACAAGGAGATTTGTTTTTTATTTCGTATGAAGCCTTATTACCGTAACAGAATATTTCGGCACTGAATAATTAAATGAATCATCAAAGCCTTGCATAGAAAACTCTTCCATTATACAATCCTCTTTTTCACCGAGGATATTATCGTCATCAAGCGATTCACCTTTTACCTGGTAAATATCAGCTTTGTCAGAAACATTATAATCACTAACGTTAATGGCAACTGTTTTATTAAGTCCGGTAACATTAACAAGCTTTATAATTATATCACCACTGCTGTCTGTGCTTACAACGTGATAAAGCTCAGCTTCAGAATCGGAGCCGGTTGTATAGTTAACGTATAATTCACCGTCGATATAGCACTTAACATTTCTTCCGTTTACTTCAATTTTCAGAGAGTATGTTACTCCATCTTTTACTGTAAACGATCTTGTCGTGCCTGAAATACGGCCGGTTTTTACTCCTTTTTCAATATGCTGTAGGGTCGAAACCGTATTATCCCAACCGCCGATATTCCAGAAATAACAGTTATCCTTATCCCCTACTGCAAACGGAATAATAAAGCCTTCCGCACCTTCGAGCTTTTTAGCTTCAAGTGTATAAGTGTAATTTGTCCAATCCGCTTCACCGAAGTATGCAACAGAGCCGTTATTGCTGTATGCCATTTCGGTTGTACGCTGTACAAGCTTTCCGTCTTTCACCTTAAAATCGCCATCTGTTGCAGCGTCCCAATTCCACCAGAAGTTATCAATGCTGAAATTATCTTTACCAAGTACATCGCCGATTGAATTATCCGTAACCATTATGTTGTCAAATTCAGCAGACGTATACCAAGTGCCAACACCTACACGTCCACACAAATCGGTTTGCGGAATGCTAGCTCCTGAAAGATCTGATTTTATAAGAGCTGAGCCCTGATTAACAGAGAATATCTTCTGCATATAGTAGCTGATTGATCCCGTACAGAGATTATTATTAAACCATATAAGATCAGGTGACCAATGTGTTGCAGTCAGATTGCCGAAAAGCGGTGCATATGCCGCCATTTTTACAATGTCGCCGTTACGCTCGAAACCAGTCATATAAGCGGCTTCTGCGAGTGCAGCGTAAAGTCTGTTTGATTTAGCAGCGTATTCGCCAAGAAAAACGTTTATTCCGCCGCCGTATATAGTGTCAGTCATTCCTTCGGGATTACGTATATAATTACTCTCATCATAATAATCAGTATGTTTTAAGAACCATTCAGGCTGATTATAATAATGCTGGTCTGTTGCGCCTGCAAAATCAGCGATTGTTTTGCCAGGGTTGGCCTTCAACCACGAATCTGCAAATTCATAAGATTTATAATAATTTTCGCTGTTTGTACCGTCAAAAGCACCGGAAGAATAAATCAGCTCAATGCCTTCATATAAATCGGGATTACTCTTTTTTGCTTCATCGAAGGCATTAAGAAAAGCTTCATAGCGCTCAAAATACACTTCGCCTTCATTTTCATTTCCGATACAGATATATTTCAGCTCAAAAGGTTCAATATGACCAAGCGAAGCTCTGACCTTGCCCCATTTCGTTTCGGTATCACCTCGGCAGAATTCAACAAGATCGAGCATATCCTGCATATACTGCTTAAATTCAGCAGTATTCATATCAACGGGACCCTGACCTCTCATCTGACAAAATAGGCCGCAGTTTATAACGGGAACGCCAATTGCGCCGATATCTTCAGCTAATTGGAAATACTCAAAGAAACCCAAACCGTATGTCATAAAAGACGGATAAGGATCATCAGTTGCGGAGATATTCGTCCACAGGTTAGTCCCCTGCTTTCGTGCTGCAATGTCGCCGTATTTTCCGTTAAAATAAAGCGGCTCGCCGTTGCTGTCAACGCCTATTGAATCTTTCCAATCGTAAGCTGTATTTTCATCATAACCCTCAATAATACAGCCGCCCGGAAAACGCAGGAATTTGGGAGAAAGCTCCTCAAGCATAATTGAGAGGTCATTTCTCAATCCGTTTTCTCTGCCTTTATATGTATTTTTCGGGAATAATGAAACCATATCGAGGCAGACAGATCCGTTATCAATCAATACCTGTAACGTTACGTTTCTGTTAGCAGTTACAGAAGAAACAAGCTCAGTCGCATGCTTCGACCAAACAGAAGTAATATTATCAATTTCCGCAGAGGCAACAACATTGTTGTCAACACAAAGATTAATAGTGATTTTGCCGCTGTAATTATCTTGTGCTTTTGCATAAACAGAAAACTTGTATACTTTTCCCGCAACAATGCTCATTCCGTCGAGGAAGCCTACGTTCGCTATACCTGAAGGTGCATGACTACTATTAGTAAGAATAATATAATTGGTATTATTCTCATTGAGCGAATTTTCTTTGTCATCAATAATAATCTGTTTCTCAATTTCGCCAACTGTTTTCCAACCGTAAAATTGATCATCAACCGCGCTGTCGCCAAATTCAAATGATCTGTTGACTACCTTTTCGGCGTATAGTCCTCCGTCTGCGGCAAAATTTATATCCTCAAAAAATATACCGAACAGCAGCTCACTTATATCGTGAATCTTATTATCACCGTCTATATCAAGTGAATAATCTGCTGATTCTACATTATATGAGTCGATATAATTAGCGTCGGGCTGATCAATCGGCGCAGTATCAGTTGCAAATAATGAAATAAAGAATGCTGTTATCGCGGCAATTGCTTTTTAAAAAAATGCAATAATTTATACTTCATATGATTGCTCCTTGACTTTTTTATTTATTTTATTACAAATAAATATTCAAGTCAACATTCAAAAATTTTTACAATCAGATTATCGATAACAGAATTCAGTTTTTCAAAATCCATTGCTTTTATATAGTATTTTTCCAGCTCATCGTGAACCGATTTTGCTTTTTTGATTATGCTTATTGCTTCTTCGTTAAAACTATCTGAAGCTTTTTTATTGAATGATATTTTATTTTTGTACATACTGAATTTCACTTTATCAATGAATCGCATTGCGTTGATATTCTTATTTGCATACAGCTTGAAATTAGATTCGGAATTGGATGTAAAGAAACCAATATTATCTTCAGGAATAATTAAATGCAAAGGCGATGAAGACGGTCTGAGCGGATTTAAACCAACAATTATATTTTTACCTTTTGACTGGGCAGATGAAGCGAGCTTACCCATAACGTGGGGTGCAATACAGCAGTATTCATCTGTTATAGAAATGATATTTTCACACATCGTGACAGCTGTATCAAATAGCGTAATTTTGCCTTTTGGTGTATTACCGTTCAAAAAAATTTTTGTTACTTTACTTTCAGAGTCAGAATCCGTTATTTTCGACATTGTTCTTACAACATAATTATCAATCTTATCTGAATTTACACAGGCGTACAGAATTTTCTCATTAGCTTTTGCAGCTG
Organism: Acutalibacteraceae bacterium; assembly: GCA_045606785.1. Classification (GTDB taxonomy): domain Bacteria; phylum Bacillota; class Clostridia; order Oscillospirales; family Acutalibacteraceae; genus UBA8612. The sequence continues at coordinate 53,309 of JAZUSN010000078.1, forward strand.
AAGCTGCAGCAGATAAATAATGTGTACTTTTTCTGTGCAGCTCTTTGTTGCAATCGGTAAGTGTTATTATGTGTTGTGCATCCGATTTTAACGAAGAATCACTCCAGCAATCGCCGAGATTAATAATCGTTTCGCTGACTCCGGGAAACATCGGCTCCATAACGTGAGGTGATGTACCGTCACATATTGCAGTTTTAAGTTCAGGTATAATTGCTCCGTCAAGAGAATCCGGGTCACTGGAGCATATGATTCTATGATAATATAAACCTTGTTCATCAGCTTTTTGGCAAATTTTTTTGATTAAACCCGACTTTCCCGTACCCGGACCGCCTTTGATTACGTATAACTTCCAGCCGTCTCGCGGATCATATAGCTCATTGAATAAAGAAACGAAACCCTCTCCGGAATTCGCTGCTAAGAAATAAGTACAATTATTCTTTTCATTCATAGTATCATCTCCGAATCATTTTTTACATATTATGCAGATAAATCTTAATGTGAAACAAAAAAAATATTGCAACTTTTTCCGATTTAATATATTATTAACTTAAGTACATCATTAAATTCGGGGGAAACTGTAATGACCGACTTCAAATTTGGTATTTGTCTTAAGTTCCGCGACTATGATAAGCTAAGAATCGCCAAACAATCGGGTGCAGATTATTATGAGCTCGGTTTTTGTGATTTAGCCACAGGCTCTGAAGAAGAAATAAAAGAGTTTGTCGATTTCAACAAATCAGAAGGTCTGCCATGCTATGCTGCTAACGGAATGTTCCCCGGTGATATGAAAGTTGTCGGCCCTGATGTTGACTACGCAAGAATAGATGAGTATCTCGACAGCACAGGCGCAAGGTTTGTTTCACTCGGCGGTGAAACGGTTGTTTTCGGTTCAGGAAATGCCAGGAGATGCCCGGACGGTTGGAGTTATGAAAAAGCAACAGAACAACTTGTTAAGCTTTGTGCTGATCACATAGCACCGTACATGAAAAAGCATTCTCTTGTATGCGCTATCGAGCCTCTCAGAAGCTCTGAATGCAACGTAATAACTACAGCTAAAAGAGGATTTGAAATATGCACTTTGGCAGATGTTCCCGAAGTCAGGCTGTTGATTGATCTCTTCCACTTTGACGCAGAAAACGAAGAACGCGAGTCAATACTAAATTACAAAGGCTATCTTCAGCATATGCATATTGCCAGCGCAACAAATAATCGCCACTATCCCCTTCCCGATGACAGAACCAATTACAAACAATTCATTGATTTACTCAGGAAAGCTGATTATTCCGTCAAACGAGTATCTCTTGAGGGCGGCTATGATGACTTTGCAGCTGACACGAAAACTGCATTTGAATTATTAAAAAAATTATAAAAACGGGTGAAAATATGCAATTACTTGAATCAGGTGAAATGTATCTCGAAACCATATACTTGCTCTCAAAAAAGCAAAATTATGTCCGTAGCGTTGATGTAGCGAATTATACGGGATATTCAAAGCCGAGCGTAAGTCGTGCCGTTAAAATTCTTAAAGAAAACGGATATATAACCATTGATACAGACGGTCATATCAGGCTTGAGCAGAGCGGGCTTGAGGTAGCTTCCGGCATTTATGAAAGACACACGCTTCTTACAACACTTCTTTGTAAAATGGGAGTAAGCAGTGAAACAGCTTCAGCGGATGCCTGCAAAATGGAGCACGTTATCAGCGATGAAACTTTTAACAGAATGAAAGAATTTTTAGACACAATATGAAAAATACCTCTTGAGTTTCGACTCAAGAGGTGTTTCATTTTTATCGCTTTCTGCTCCAGAGTCCGGGACTCATCAGAGCGAGCAGCGGGAAAATCTCCAATCTGCCAAGAAGCATATCAATACTCAGAATTATTTTTGAAAAATAGCTGAAGTTTCCGTAATTCTCTGCGGCACCGACAGCTTCAAAACCCGGACCGATATTATTGAAACACGCTGCAACAGCAGAAAAGTTTGTACCGATGGAAAATCCGTCAAGCGAAATAAGTGCAAAGCTGAGAAGTACAATAGCACAATAAACCGCAAGGTATGCATCGACGCCGTTGCATATTGATTCATCAACGATCTTGCCGTCCATCCGTACTACGTAAACCTTGCGCGGATGAAGTGTTTTACCGATCGTTCTCCAAATGTTTTTCGCAAGTAACAGAACACGTGAAACCTTAAGACCGCCGCCCGTACTGCCTGCGCTTGCACCGATAAACATGAGCAGCAACAGAATTGCTTTTGAAAAAGCAGGCCATTCTTCAAAATTAACGCTGCTGAAACCTGTCGTAGTCATAATACTGCTTACCTGAAAAGCTGCATGCTTGATTGTTTCACCAACCGAAGAATACATCTTATAGATATTTAGTGAAATCAACACTACAGATGACACGGCAATAAGGATATATGCTCTGAGTTCTTCGTTTTTCATTACTGCTTTAATTTGACGCAGAATTAAAAAGAAATACATATTGAAATTAACGCCGAACAGGAACATAAACACAGTCGTGACATTCTGAATATACGAACTGTAGGAAGCCATACTGTCGTTCTTTAATCCGAATCCGCCTGTTCCTGCCGTACCAAAAGCAGTACAAATGCTTTCAAAGAAAGACAAATCACCTGCCATAAGAAAAACAACGCATAAAACTGTTAAAAGAATATAAATACCATACAGTATGAGTGCTGTCTCTCGGATATGTGGTGTAAATTTACCGACACTGGGACCGGGGCTTTCTGCACGCATTAAATAAATGCCGGAGCCTGAACCCTTTTTTGATTGCGGGATAACCGCAAGAATGAAAACAAGCATTCCCATACCGCCGAGCCAATGGCTGAAGCTGCGCCAATAATGGTTACATCTAGACAGTTTTTCGACGTCACTGAGAATTGATGCACCGGTCGTTGTAAAGCCCGATATTATTTCAAACAGAGCATCGATATAATGTGGTATTTCACCGCTCCAGAAAAACGGCAGAGCACCGAACAGAGAAATAGCAATCCAAGAGAGACCGGTTGCTGCAACGCCTTCCTGTGCAAATATAGTAGGCTTGTATTTTCTTGTTGCAACAAGCATTATAACGCCTATCAACAGCATCAATACCAATGAAGCAGCGTAAGCAAAAGCATTTTTTAGCTGACCGTCATATAATGCTATTCCTACAGGCGGAATCATAAATGCCGAAGTAGTCAGAATCGCAAGAGAAACTATTCTAAAAACAAATTTAACATTCATTACAAATCAGACCGTCCTCAGGCAAAAATATCGTTAAACTGAAGAATGGGAGCTTCCCTGTTAGTTATAACAATAACCGTATCTCCAATTTCAAAGGTTGAATTACCGTCGGGTACAAGGTTATTGCCGTTACGAGAAATACAGGCAATTAGAACTTTGCTTTTCAGATGAATTTTCTTAAGAGGTACGCCTACATAACGAGAACGCTCATTCATAACAAACTCAAGTGCCTCAATTCGTCCGTTAGCAATTCTGTGAAGTGTTATTGCAGCACCAGCCTGGTTGTCCATTGCGCGTACATACTGAACAACGTTTTCACTTGAGAGCTCTTTAGGGCTGACTACGCCACCGACAGATAAAGTTTCTAGCATACCGTCTGTATCCATATGATTTACTTTAGTTACAACATTAGGTACGTTACGAATTTTGCCGTACATTGAAGATATAACATTCTGTTCATCAAGGCCGGTAAGCGTTACAAGAGCATCCATTTCGGAGAGTCCTTCACTTTCAAGCACATCCTGAGACGAACCATCTGCAAGTACGATTGAAGCTTGCGGAAGAATTTGAGCAAGATGCTCACATCTTGCAGGATCATTTTCGATAATTTTCACATGTATACCGGAATCAACAAGATGTTTGGTAAGGTAATAACAAACTCTGCCGCCGCCAATAAGCATTGCATGTTTGATCTTTTTTTGGGTAATACCGACCTTTTTGAGAATGTGCGATAATATTGCAACCGGAGCCGTAACGTAAATATGATCATTGGTGCGGAACACTGTATCCGCCGTAGGGATAAACGCCTCTCCGTCGCGAATAACTGCGCAAACAAGAACCTTCTTGCCGCCTAAGGTGTAATGCAATCTGCTAAGCTGTACTCCGTTAAGTACACTGCTTTCTTCAATTTTAAGTTCAACAATTTCTACTCTGCCCTTTGCAAAAGTCTCACGGTGAAGAAATCCCGGAAGCTGAAGAAGGCGGAATATTTCCTTGGCCGCATCCTTTTCAGGGTTAATAATAAGCGAAAGACCGAAATCTTCACGCATTCTGTAAAGCTGTTCAGTGTATTCAGGATTTCTGACTCGAGCAATTGTATGAAGAGTTGGATTGAGCTTTCTGGCAGTTAAACAGCAAAGAAGGTTCGTTTCGTCAGCACTTGTAGCTGCAATCAGAACATCTGTATGTTCAACACCTGCTTCAATCAGAGTGTCCATTGTGGCGCAGTTTCCTACAACAGACATAACATCGAGATCCAGACCGTTTTGCTCAATGATATTAGCTTTTGTATCTATAGCAACGATATCGTGTCCCTCTTTAGACAAGAGACGCGTTATGGCAAGACCAACCTTACCGTCACCTGCAACAATAATTTTCATTGAATAATTTCCTTTCGCAATCAATGATATTAAAGCGTTTCTGTATTATATACCAAAAAAATGTGTTTGTACAGCAAAAGTGAATATTTCGTCAAAAATCACCATATAAATTAATCAATTGTTAAAATATTAACAAAAAATGATGTAAAAAGAGAATAATTATCTATATAAATATTTCAAAAGATATTGATATTTCAATATTTTAGTGATATAATTACTTGGTTGCTTAAGGCAATATATTCTCAAAGAAACCGTTGTTGATTTCTTTAACCAAGGAGTGTCAATTATGAGCCGAATGATCGGTACAGTTTCCCGCGGCGTTAGAGCCCCAATTATCAGACAGGGTGACGACATTGTAAAAATTGTTACAGAATCAGTTCTCCAAGCTTCCGCTGATGCAGGTTTCAAATTCTATGACCGTGATATTGTTGCAATGACAGAGGCAGTTGTTGCACGTGCACAGGGCAACTACGCAACAGTTGATGACATTGCTGCGGATATTAACACTAAGTTCGGTGGCGATACAGTCGGTGTTATCTTCCCGATTCTCAGCCGTAACCGCTTTGCGATTTGTCTTCGCGGTATTGCTAAGGGAGTAAAAAAGGTTGTCCTTATGCTTTCTTACCCTTCCGACGAAGTAGGTAACCATCTTGTCAGCATCGATGCACTCGACGAAAAAGGTGTTGATCCGTACAAGGACGTTCTCTCACTCGAAAAGTACAGAGAGCTTTTCGGCTATGAGAAGCACAGATTTACAGGCGTTGACTACGTTGAATACTACGAGCAGCTCATCCGTGATTGCGGTGCCGACGTTGAAATTATATTCGGCAACAATCCCAAGGCTATCCTTGATTACACCAAGAATGTTCTTTGCTGTGATATTCACACTCGTGCAAGAACAAAGAGAATTCTTAAAGCTGCAGGCGGCGAGATTGTTCTCGGCCTTGATGAAATCCTAAATGCATCGGTTAACGGCAGCGGATACAACGAAAATTACGGCCTTCTGGGTTCAAATAAAGCTACTGAAGATCAGGTTAAGCTCTTCCCCCGTGACTGTCAGCCTGTTGTTGATGCTATTCAGCAGAAACTTTTCGAGGCCACCGGCAAAAAAATAGAGGTTATGGTATACGGCGACGGTGCATTTAAAGATCCCGTAGGCAAAATTTGGGAGCTTGCAGATCCTGTTGTCTCCCCTGCTTATACATCCGGCCTTGAGGGTACACCCAACGAGCTTAAACTTAAATACCTTGCAGATAACGATTTCTCCGACCTTTCAGGAGAAGAGCTCAAGGAAGCTATAAAGAACAAGATCCAGGAAAAGGACGGTAACCTTGTCGGTCAGATGGCTTCTGAGGGTACAACACCTCGTCAGCTTACAGACCTTATCGGTTCACTCTGTGACCTCACTTCCGGCTCAGGTGACAAGGGCACACCCATCGTATTCATCCAGGGTTATTTTGATAACTACACAACAGAATGATTGACTTATGCCTTCGGCTGTGGTATATTATCATAGCCGAAGATACATAAGCCGGTGTGGCGAAATCGGCAGACGCAAGGGACTTAAAATCCCTCGGTGGCAACACCGTACCGGTTCAAGTCCGGTCACCGGCACCAAAAGCTCAAATCTTTAGGGATTTGAGCTTTTACTTTTTCACTATTAATTATTCACTAAAAAACAAATCCCTTATGAACACTCGCACCATAATCAGCCTCGATTAAGTTTTTTGTATAATTGAGGCTCTGTATTTTAGAATAATAAAACTCTCGACTAAGTATCAGCTTAATCGAGAGTTTATTTTATGTTTTATACTTTTTTAAAATTTGCCCAACGCTTGATTGTTGCTATACACGGAATGAGAGCAACAACAGCTGTAATATGCCATATTGTTATTGTGCTATTCCAGCCGATATTGTCAGCTATGGCACCAAAGCCGTATGAAGAAATAGCACTGCCTGCATATGCTACGGCATCAAGCAGTCCTGCCATCGTCGCACTTTTGCCGTGAGGTGCGAAGGAAACGGGAATGAGTGTGAGAAAAACATAGTTGATTGCAACCATAGAAGATGTAATCAAAGCAAGAAGAACTACGCTTATAACAGCGTTAAGGTGAGAAATAAACATAAGTGCCGTAAACGGAATCAGAGTAAATACAAAGAAACAGCAGCAAATCTGCATTTCGCTGAATTTACCGGATGAGTGCATAGAGCTCGCTATCCTTGCGCCAAAAAAATTAACAATAGGCAGAACAAGCGAAAGCATAACCGAAAAAGACGGCATAACGTCAAAAAGCTCTGTGATCATAGTCGGTACCCAGGTCATAACGCCATCCTTAAGCGTTGAGTGCAGCATAACAGGTATAAACATCATCAGCACACCTGAAGATACCAGCAGCTTACCGAGTGAAGTTTTTTCGCCGTTTTTCTTAACCTTTTGGGCTCTTTTAATCATTCTTCCATCTTTTCCTATTGATACGCTGTATGCACCCCAAATGATAGAAATAACAAACAGTATCAACGCTGCTGCAATAAATATGTATTTCCAGGACAGGTATTTCATCAGCAGCATTGACAGCAGATATGCGCCCATACTGCCTATCGGCAACGTCGCAGGCAGGTTGGCTTGAGCTTTTACAAGGCGTTCACCTTCAAAAGAATTAGAAACTAGGAAGATAATAGGTGACCAGAGCATTGATTGAGCAAATCCGTTAATACCCCATATAATTATCATCATCGGCAAAGATGAAGCAAAGCTCATACAGAAATTAGCAATTGCAGAAACAAAAGAACCGATAAATATCATTATAAACGGTGAGAATCTGTCGCCTAAAAAGCCGTTTATGAGCTGACCGCTGCCGTATATTACAAAGAAAACGGTACCCACAAGACCCATTTCACTTTTTGTGAACAAACCGTCAGCAACTATACCGGCAACAGCGGTAGAGAAATTATAGCGACCTATATATGCACAAGAATATAACAGCCAGCTTAGCCAATATACTTTTCCTAAACCTTTGGTTTTAACAGACATTAAAATACCCCTTGTTTATTAATGAGACAAAGCATAAGGCTGTCAAACGACAGCCTTACTGAAATTATCACAAAAATTTGATTTCATCAATATATTTGCGAACATACCTGTTATCAATTTCACAGTTATATTCGCTGTCTCCGCCGGCAAACACTTCAGGTTCAACACCGTTTTGTACCAATATCTCGACAGTACGAGCAACTATAGCATTGACGATCATCGAGCCTATAACAGTTGACGTAGGCGCAACAGGAACGTTGACACCTTCAATATCAATGCTTGAATCAGAAATACTGCCAATATTTTCGATGATTATATCAGCATATTCATAGAGATTTTTGCTACTTGAACGATAGGTCACGCCGGTCTTTGCTTTTTTGGTATTTGTAAGAGCGATAAGTATAAGACCTCTTTCATGTGCAAGCTTCGCCATATCGATACAAACGCCGCTCTGACCGGAATAAGAAAAGATAATCAAAACGTCACCTTTTTTTATTGAATAATGGTCAAAGATAATATTTGCATAGCCCGATAATTGCTGAAGCTCGGCGCTTTTGGAAGCAGATGTGTGCAGCATCAGCGCTTCTTCAAATATTGGCTGAACTTTTACAAGGCCGCCTGCTCTGAAGAACATTTCTTCAGCAAGCATATGTGAGTGACCCGAGCCGAAAAGGAAAATACGTCTACCCTGCTCTAATGCGAGAGCTAATTCGCGTGATGCTGATTCAATCGAAGTAATCTGAGTAAGAAGAATATCGTCTATGAGACTACGAACATTTTCAATGTAAGCAGCGGCCTTATTCATACTCTAACGCCCCTGTACAAATCAATATTTTTCATCAGCTCTTCATTTATTTCAATTGAATCCATTTTATATGCTGCAAAAAGTGCTCCGCACTCTGCGGGATAATTGAGCAGCTCAATTTTGTAGTCAGGGCTGTGGACATACATCGCAGCGGAAAACTCTTGCCTGAAGCGTCTGTTATAGACAAAAACGCCGCCCCAAAGGCCGATTGCCGTATCAGGAGGGAATTTCTTGATAAGGCTTGCAGTTGTACCTGCGAGCATACGAGCGTGATTTGCAATAATTTCAATCGCTTTACCGTCCCCTGCTGATGCGCACGAGAAAACACGGCCTGCAAAAGCTGAAATCTTCGACCTTTCGGTGACAGGATCAAAGAACTTTTCTTTCAATTCAGCAGGATTGTATACATCAAAAAACTCAAGCATCTCATCAAGAAGCTTTGTGGACTTTTCGCTACCCTCTGAGGACCTTATAGCATATCTTATAGCGTCCATAGCTATAGCATAGCCGCTGCCTTCATTACCGAGCAGATAGCCCCAGCCGCCCGCATTTGACATTTTACCCTTTGTGTTTCTTGCAGCAACCATTGAATCAATACCGCTTATTACAAGAGCACAAGGACCTGTGCCGATCATACACTCCATAGCAGCATAAATACTGCTATCCATTATAATCTTTTCTGCCTCAATTATATTTGCCGTGAGTCCTTCTGTTTCTTTTACGGTTGCACGCGACGAAATGGCAGAAGAACCGATAAAAGCACAACGAAAACGGAACTCGCCAACCTTTGTTGTGAGATCGTTGATTACAGATTTAAGGTTTTTTCTGGCTGTAGTAAGCCCGATCGTTTTATAATCGATTGACTTGCCGACAGTTTTAGCAAGAATTTTACCTGTCTCATTGGCAACAATGGCTGTGGTTTTTACTCCGCCGCCGTCAATACCGAGATACAATGCCATAGCTGATACCTCCGAATTATCATTTAAGTGAAACAGTAAGATATTTATCTAAGAATTCCGTAATTTTAGCGTCATACTCATCCTTAGCATCGTAGTAACTGTAAGCGTGAACGGCACCTTCAACAAACAGCTTATCTTTTTCGACGTGTTGGCAGGCCTCATAAAGCCTCTCGCCCATTGAAAAAGGAACAAACTTATCTTCCGTGCCGTGTACAAACAGTATCGGATTCTTTGAATCGTTCATTCGACCAAGGCAATCCGACCTGGTCATATCATAACCAAAGAAATGCTTCGCAACAAAGAAAATCGCTTTTACGATATGAGGACATCGAAAGCCGACTTTTCTTGCCGTAACAAGATCAATTATTTCAACAGCACTTGTAAATCCGCAATCCTCAATTATAGCTTTAACCTGCTCCGGCGGATTACTCTGGTTGGCAAGCATTGCCGTAACAGCGCCCATTGAAATACCGTGAAGAACTATTTCTATATCTTCACCGAATCTTTCAATAAGATAATTAACCCATAAAAGAAGATTATCAGCCTCAAACGAACCGAAACCTATATACTTACCCTCACTTCTGCCGTGTGCTGCATGATCGGGAAGCAAGTAGTTAAAACCCAATGTTTCATTATAAAAAGGGAACAGATGACTGCATTCATCAGGTCCGTTGCATTTATAGCCGTGAATGCAAATAACAAAGGTTTTGCTTTGTGCTTTAGGAACAAACCACGCGCGAAGAGTATTTCCCATAGGGTCAACAATTGAAAGGTCTTCAGGGTTCATATCGTAAAGATGCTGATTATTGCGCTGTCTGACCTTGTAGCGAATTTTATATTTTTCAGTAAGACTGTCATAATCTACCGTTTCATTTTTGGGTCTTATAATACTTTGCTTAACTGCAACGGCAACTATAACTGAAAAAGCCACGGACAGAAGCACAAGTAATGACAGCAAAACTATCAGTACAATCCACATAATTAAAATCCTCTTGTCAGAAGTTATTTCCGTTCCAGCCCCAATGGTCTATTTCTTCGTATTTGATATAAATCCTATTCGGCTCTATATTGAGCACTTCTCTTACAATATCGGTCAATTCAGAAGTGAGTGCATCATATGCACTATCTGAGGCAGAGCCGAAGATTTCAACCTCAAGCATTGCTGCAGGAGAATTATCCCCTGCCAGCCACATACGCTGAGAGTCGGAAAAATCAAGCATAAGCCAGTTTTCGGTTTTTCCGGGAATTGTTCCGATTGCTTTACCGAAAGCGGATTTAAGAGCAATTTCCTGTTCTTTTGAAATGTCTATATTGGTTTTGGTTGCAATATACGGCATAGTTTAATCTCCTCACTCAAAAAGGAATACTTTTGTTTCATAAGGCCTGAGGTTGAACATATCGAAGCCGGAATTGATACAGTCATAGTTACCGAGAACTACCTTGCCCTTTGCAAGGTCGAAGCCCTTGGGTGCTTTGAAGCGCTCTATCTTATCGCTGAATGAGCAGATAACAAGAAGCTTCTTGCCCTCGTAATTACGCTCGTAGACATAAAGCTTATCGCTATCGTGATAATGTTCTTTGAAATCACCGTAGATAACTATTTCATTTTCCTTACGGAACTTGAGGAGCTTACGGTAATAGTTGAGGATTGAGTTCGGATCCTTTTCTGCATCCTCGACGTTGACCTCTGTATAGTTCTTATTGATATAGAACCAAGGCTTATCAGCTGTTGTGAAGCCTGCATTTTTGCCCGAAGTCCACTGAACGGGAGTTCTTGCATTATCACGGGAAGCTCTCATAAGTCGCTTCATAATGCTCTTATGCGGGAAGCCGAGCTTTTTGCAGATGTCATATGTGTTGTATGTTGCAACGTCAACGTACATATCAAGTTCGGGAAGCTTAATGTTTGTCATACCGATTTCTTGACCTTGGTAGATAAAGGGAGTACCGCTCTGGCAAATGTACATTGTTGCAAGCATCTTTCCGGATTCAACTCTGAATTTCTCGCTGCCGTAACGGCTGATAATTCTTGGCTGATCGTGATTTTCAAGGTAAAGTGCATTCCAGCCCTTGCCGTAAAGCTTCTGCTGCCAGTTTGTCATAGCAGATTTAAGCTTTTTAAGGCTGAATTTAGTTGTTATAAAGCTTGTGATAATACAGTCAGCTTCCATATGCTGGAAGTTAAACATCATTTTGAGAACCTGCTTTGAGCTGTCTCGCTCGTCAATAAATTTAAGAGCAAGGTCAGGTGTCATCATCGGTGCTTCACCGACTGTCATAATGTCGTACTTGCTGAGAACCTCGTCATTGAATTCTTGAAGATATTCATAAAGATGAGGACCGCAAGTGAAATGCTCCATACCGCAGGCAACGGGAAGCGGGAAACCGTTGGGAAGACCTTCTCTTTTTGAAATATAGGTAATAACGTCCTCACGGAAGCCGTCAACACCCATATCGAGCCAGAATCTCATAATATCCTTAACTTCATTTCTGACAGCGGGGTTATCCATATTTAGGTCACACTGCTCAACAGCGAAGAGATGAAGATAATATTTGTCGAGTTCTTCATTATATTCCCAGGCAGGACCGGGGAAAGTTGATTTCCAGTTATTGGGAGGATTCTTACCCTTACCCTTTCTCCAGATGTAATAATCGTGATAAGGGTTATCTTCGCCCTTGAGGCTCTCCTTAAACCATTCGTGCTGATCGGATGTGTGGTTAATAACAAGGTCCATTATAACCTTGAGACCACGCTCGTGTGCTCCGTCAAGAATAGCTTTAAAATCATCCATCGTGCCATATTCAGGTGCTATATCACGGTAGTCGGAAATATCGTATCCGTAGTCCTTCTGAGGAGACTTATAGATAGGAGAAAACCAGATGGCGTCTACGCCGAGGCTTTTGATGTAATCCAGCTTTGAAAGCACACCTTTAAGGTCTCCTATTCCGTCACCGTCGCCGTCACAAAAGCTACGTGTCCATATTTGATATACAGACATTTCTTTATACCAGTTCTTTTTAATTTCTGCCATAACAATACCCTCCGTTGTTTTATTAGAAGTTATTTGTTTTTTTCGTGAATTGCTTCAAGGTTTTTATAACTTACAGCTGTTGACTCAAGTGCATCAACAGCGTAATTATTATCCTGCTCGTAAACAATATACGAAACTCCGATTTCCTGACATGCTTTGTAGCAAGCATCAAGATCGAGATTACCGCAGCCGAGCTCTGTGATTGAGCCGACGTTTTCACCGAGATTTATCTTCCAATCCTTGAAATGACAAACTTTAACCCTGCCATTGAGCTTGCGCAGGAACTCGGCTTCGTTCATACCGCCCATATGAATCCAATATGTATCCGGAATGAAGAAAAAAACCTCCGGATCAGTTTCTTCAATCAAAACGTCAAATATCGTACGGCCGTCTTCAAGACGGGCAAATTCCAGGGCGTGATTATGATAAGCAAAAGTAAGACCTTTTTCTTTCATCTTTTTGCCGGCTTCATTAGCTAAACGAACAAACTCACGTACAGAAGCAAGGTCTTTAATATATTCTCCCGGCATACAGCCAAGACCGATCTGATCACAGCCGAGCATAACGTGTTCTTCAATAAGATTGTCAAGATCATTGACGATTCTCTGCCAAGGCTTATGAGTTACGCACACGTCGAGATCGTATTTCCTAATAAGCTCTGCCTGCTCTTCTGCGGGAAAATCACCGATTGCTGAAATCTGAACAACATCAACACCAATTTCATTTTTTAGGTATGCAAACGTCTTATCGGTATCTTCGCAGTTTTGTATATGGTCGCGAAGTGTGAATAGCTGAACACCAATTTTAATTTCGCTCATAATATTCATTCCTTTCAAAGGTATATCCCTTTCATGCAGTGCAAGACATCTGCACAAAAGGCATAGTCTTGACGTGCCGTAAGACACGCCAAGACAAAAATATCAATTAGATCAGATTTCGGGAATTTCGATTTTGATTTCTCTGCCAAGCTCTGCTGATTTTGCAATACCGTCAATAATGGCCTGATTGTATATAATCTGGCTTGAGGGTACGGGAGGCTCGCCACCGTTCATTGAAGCATCAAGGAACGAACGAATCTTGAGATAGAAGTTATCATACGGATTTTCAAGCTCGGGAATTACGGTTTCAACCTGCTTACCTGCTACATCGTGATAAATGGTCATCGGGCCGCCGATGCTGCCGTTCCAGCATTCTGTGGAAGGAATGCGAAGACCGCCGTGCTTACCGAGGATGATAGTGTCACCCGAAGTATCAAGATGCATAGCCCAGGCAATTCTGAAGTCGAGGATAATGCCGCCTTCAAGACGTACAAAGCCTGCTGCAAAGTCATCAACACCGAAAATGTCAGCATACTCCGGCTTGTTTGAATACTTTGTGCTCTTGCCGAAGAAATCAGACTTGTAACCGGAAACTGTAAGAGGCTTCGGATAACCGATTGCATTGAGAACCATATCGAGTGAGTAGCAGCCGATATCACCGAGTGCACCGATACCTGCTGTTTCTTTCTCAATAAAGGATGTACCAAAGGGAGTCGGAATACCTCTGCGACGTCCGCCACCCGTCTGAATGTAGTAAATCTCGCCAAGCTCGCCGGATTCTACAATCTTCTTAACCATCTGCATATTGGGATCGAATCTGGGCTGAAATCCGATAGAAAGAATCTTACCGCTTGCCTTTTCTGCCTTGCATATTGCTATAGCCTCTTCAAGAGTAACGCACATAGGCTTCTCAAGAAGAACGTTAACGCCATGCTCAAGAGCATAGATTGTACACTCAGCGTGAGTTGCATTGTATGTACATACGCTTACACAGTCGAGCTCTTCGTTATCGATAAGCTCTTTGTGGCTGTTATAAAAATTGATACCTGTCTTGTCAACACCGAACTGATCGCAGAATGCTTCTGCCTTACCGGGAACAAGATCGGCCATACCGACAAACTCAACGTCGGGACACTGCTGATAAGCCTTAAGATGAGCTTCAGCAATCCAGCCCGTACCGATAATACCGACTTTTATCTTTTTGTCAGTATCGTATGTTTTTGTTTCTACTGCTTCTTCCTTGAATTTATCAAGAATTGCGTTTGCCATTTTAGTAACCTCGCTTTAATAATTATTGTACCGCTGTTGCGGTTAAAGTACGTTTTAATTTACCAACCGAGTGACTTGAGATAATCACGGCTGATCTGTGCGGACTGCATAGGAGTCTGACCGTCAGCAGGTCTGTCCTGCTCAACAACGACCCACTCTGCACCTGCCTTAAGACTTGCCTTAAGAATTGCAGGCATATCCTGGCATCCGCTGCCTACGGGAGCAAAGCTGAATGAGCCTTCCTCTGCAGTTTCTTCATCATCTTCAATACCGATAAGCTCATAAAGCTTACCACCCTTGCCCTTCATAACGAAATCTTTCAGATGAACAACGGGTGCACGGCCTGAATACTTAACAACGTATGCTGCCGGATCTTCACCGCCAACATTTACCCAACAAGTATCAAGCTCTGTCTGAAGAAGGTCTGCAGGAACGGAAGAATAAAGAATATCAAGTGCGTATTCGCCGTCAACCTTGATAAACTCAAAATCGTGATTGTGATAAAGCATCGTCATGCCGAGAGACTTTGCTGCCTCACAAGCTGTGCGTATATCTTCAATTGTTTTTGCCCAGCCGTCTATACCGGGGCGACGCTCCTCTGTAAGATAAGGAACAACAACGTATTTGCAGCCGATTTCGGCATAGTCTGCAAGAACACCCTGAGGGTCTGCCACCATATCGTCAAGCGGTACGTGAGCTGAAATGGGAACAAGATCAAGCTCTTCACAAAGCGCTTTAATCTGTGCTGCAGAACGATCAAAAAGACCTGCAAACTCAACGCCCGCATAGCCGAGTTCCTTTACTTTGCGTAAAGTGCCCTCAAAATCAGCCTGCATCTCATCGCGCACTGTATAAAGCTGTAATGCAACGGGTAAACACATATAAATAATCCTCCTATATACTTTTGTATAATTTTAACATACGCGCGTTATATTTTCAATAATTATTTGAAACTATCAACCGAAGAAACGCCGAAATTTACAGGTGATTTTTATATAAAATTCCCATATATACATCAATCAAAATATAAAGCGCCAAAACTTAATTTGGCGCTTTAGGTTATCAATTACGGTTTTTTAATCTGATTGAGTTTTGCATTCATATCAAGAAGCTGTTCCTTTGTGAGATTGATTCCCATTGTACCGATCATTCCCGCAAGACGGATCATCGTGAATCCCCCCATCATCTGCATCATAGCTTCATTCATCTCAAATCCGCCTGCGACAGTATCCCCCTCTTTAGGCAGCATCTGAGCAAAAAGTCCGCCAAAAAGCTGCATTCCTTCGGGTGTAGCCATAATGTCGCTGAGTTTATCGTTGATAGACAGATATCCTTCGACCTCTGTAATATCAAACCAATTAAGAATTGCGCTCTTCTCCTTGAGTCTGTAAGCCTCGTTGAACTCATCAACCTTGCATATTACGGATGTATCTGTATAGTCTCCTGCCTTGGCAACAAGCTCTGTTTTGCCAACATTCGGTACGTCAAAATAGAAAAAGTGATCTTCGGCAGCGATTTTGCCAAGGCTCGTTCCGTTAGCAAAAAGCTCAATCTCCGGCAGGTTTGAATAAACCGTTACCTTAGTCACATCTTCAACACGGTCAACGTATCTCTTGCCGCAAAGATGAACAAAGGGTTCGTCAGACAGCCATGCTTTATAAGCATAGAACGAATCTTTCTTATACTTACGGTCAAACGTAACAAGACCCTTATGATTCTGTCCGTTTTCGCCGCCTTCGCTCCTTGCATCCGCACCGAAATCAAACATATTCCAAACGTGTGTTGCCCACATATATTTTCTTGAAAAAAGCTGTTTAATAAGCTCTTCATGATAATATGCCTGATATTCTTCTGTATAATCTCCTTGTACAGGTTTTGAAGTGTGCCAATTGAGTGCTTCACAGCCATATTCCGAGCAACCGATCGGAATTTCGGGCCAACGCTCGTGGAACTTATCAAACCAAGGTCCGTTCATAGAGGTATCTCCGCCGTACCATCCGAAATAATGGTTGTATGATACAACATCAGGAATCTGAATGTACGGACTTTCAATTGAACACGGCGATACCGCTGCAATTGTTGTGAGCCTTGTTTTATCCATCTCATGGCAGAGATCGTTCAAAATACGGTGATTTACAAGAAGATCAGGGTCTTCATCACCCTTCATTGATATTTCATTTGAAAGACCCCATACAACAATAGAAGGATGATTATAGTTCTGTGTAATAAGCTCCTTCATCTGAGAAATTGTATTCTCACGGGCTGTGGGCATATGCTGTGAAATATACGGAATCTCAGCCCAGATAACAAGGCCGTATTTATCACAAAGATCGTAGAAATGCTGATCGTGCTGATAGTGAGCCAGACGGATAGTAGTTGCACCGACCTCACGGATAAGAGACATATCTTCTTCGTGATGTTCGGGTAAGAGTGCATTACCTAAGCCCCATCTGTCCTGATGGCGTGAAACACCGCGAAGCGGATATTCCTCACCGTTGAGAATAAATCCACGCTCAGGATCAATTTCAAAGGTACGGCAGCCAAAGGTTGTACAAACGTTATCGATAATGTCGCCGTCTTCAATCAGTTCAGCCTCTATGCAGTAAAGATACGGATCTTTTTTGCCGTTCCAGAGTCTGACGTTTTTAATCTCGATAGTTACGTTTGTATCTGTAGTATCAAGAGATGAAATAATTTTTTCATCCGCATCATAAACAGTGTAACGGATTGACTGACCGTCTTTCAGATTGGATACCCAAACCTTTACGTCAATTTCGGCATCAATATCTTTCACGTTAGGCGTAACCTGTATACCGGAGCCGCCATAATAATCCAGGTCAAAATGCGACTGATTAACGCAAATAATGTTCACGTCACGGTATAAACCGCCGTAAAAAGTGAAGTCAGCTACTTGAGGATAAACTCTGTCATTAGCTGAATTGTCAACAGCTATTACAAAAAGATTCTCACGCTCAAGTGCATCGCTAATATCAACACGCCAGGTAGAGTAGCCACCATCGTGGTGAGCTAAATTCTTGCCGTTGAGATAAACGTCAGCTGATGAATTGGCGCCTCTTATCTCGAGATAATATTTGTCAGCCTGAGGTAGATCCATTTTGTCAAGCGACTTGGCATAGTAAGCTGTTCCTCGGTAGTAATCGTTACCGCCATCCTGGCCGTCAATAGCGTTCCAGCTGTGGGGAAGATTCACCCAATTCCAATCGTTCGGAAGTGCTGCAGGAATTGAATCAGCCTGCTTTGTAAAAGCCCATTTTGCATTAAAATTTACTACTGTACGCATAAAAAACTCCTTTACTTTTATTTGAAAAAATGCCCGACAGACAACGTTATGCTGTCGGGCACATTAATTATCGGAATTATAGGTTTATCAAACTGGAATTATTCAACAGAAGCATTGGAATGCTTTGCGCTAAGTTCGGCATTCATTTTATCAACAGTTTTCTTGTCAAGATTATAAATCAGAGCAACACCGACAAACTGAACAACAGCGCTGAACAAATAAAGACCTGCTACAAGCCAACACATATTGTGTGATGTTTCAAAACTCTGACCGATTGTACCGAGCTGTGAATCATATCCGAGGGCGCCCATAATAAGAAGTACGATAGACGGACCTACACCTTGAGCGAGCTTACGGAAGAATGAATGAAGTGAATATACCGTACCCTCTTCACGTGAGCCGTATTTCCACTCATTATATTCAATAGCATCTGCCATCATAGCCCAGGAAACGCAGGTATATACACCCATACCGATACCAAAGAGAATAAGACCTGCAAGATATACAATCAAAGCCGTATCGCGGTTTGAAACCATTGGGAAAACCATCATAATGACACCGCCGACAACGGAAACAAGAGTACCGACAACAGAAGCTTCCTTTTTACCGAACTTGTTAACAAGTTTCTTAATGAACGGAAGGAAAAGAACCATCGGCAGGAAACCGATAAGCTGAACAATACCTGACATTGATGCTTTGTTAAAGTAAGTGGCAAACATAATAGTGTTTGCTGTTGTCGCAGACTGCATACCCAGGAACATACCCATTGCAGCAACAGTTGTGCCGACAGCCGGTCTGTTTTTCATAAAGTTTCCAAAAGCTTTAAAAACGTTAAACTTACCGCCGTTCTCGTTTGTCTTTACTGAGTTTTCGTCTACTCGGATAGTGATGGTCTTGATCATAAATATAAACGCAATAAAACCAAGAACACCCATTATGAGCGCTGCCCAGAAAACACGCTCGCCAAGCAAGGTTTCAAACTGCTTACCGGTAAGAGGATCAAGGACGGGATCGCCTATTTTATAAGCTTCACCTGTTACAGGATTGGTATGGAATTCGCCGGTTCCGTCATAAGTAACCTTCTGCCATATGAGCATAGGAAGGATAATCATCGGGAAGATATTACCGAACATTGAACCGATACTGCGCCATGTTGACAGCTGTGCACGTTCACCGCTGTCCTCCGTAATAAGGGAAAGCATAGAACCGTAAGGAACGTTTGCAACGGTATAGCAAGCATCCCAGATGATATATCCGAGAACGAAAAGAACAGCCTTAACTACAACGCTTGCGTTCGGGAAAGGAAGGAATACAGCTGCACCGGCAACCAACAGACCGCAGGCACCGACAAGAATATACATCTTGAACTTGCCTATTTTATACTTTCTCTTGTCGTTATCGATCATTGAGCCGATAAGAGGATCGTTTACTGCGTCCCAGATCTGAACAAGCAGAAGAAGAGCCGAAAGAAGTCCGGTTTCCATCATCATAAATACCAACCAGAACGTCTGTACAGTACCCTTCAAAGCAAAGCTCATATTGCAGCCGAAATCACCTGCAGCATAGGCGATCTTATCCAGCATACCAAACTTGCGTTTGCCGTCTGCAGCCGGATTCTTTTGTTTAGACATTTGAATAACTCCTTTACAATTTTTTTAAATATTAACATATTTAATTGTGCAATGTCAACTAAACGCATTGTCAATTGTTAAATTTATTTAATAATTGTTACAACACTGTTACATTAGGACGCTTAAAATTATTTCCAATAGAAAAAGCCGATGAATCACCGGCTCTTTGTCAATTAATCATCTATATTGTCTGTTTTTGTTGCATTAATCTTTGAAAACATAAATTTCTGTGCTTCATAAAGGCCTGTATTACCTGACAACAAAAAGCTCACGGCACACGATACTGCAAAATATACTGCGCCTTCTGCACCAAATAATTCTAAGCTGATCAAAATAGAAGCCAGCGGACAATTAGTCACTCCGCAAAACATTGAACTCATTCCAACAGCTGCACCGAATGCAGTTGGCAGACCTATAACACCTGAGAGTGTAGCGCCTAAGGTTGCGCCTATAAAAAGTGTCGGAACAATTTCGCCACCCTTATATCCTGCCGCAACGGTTATAACAGTAAAAATAAATTTCAAAACAAATGCTTCTGTTTTTATTTCACCATCGGTAAAAATGCGTTCTACGACCTGCATTCCGCCGCCGTTATAGTCAGTAGTACCAAGCAAAACTGAAATAATAACTATAACCGCACCACCGATTATAATGCGCAAGAAATCGTTTTTAACATATTTTCTGAAGTAATATTCTGATTTATGTAAAGCGTGACAAAATAACCAACTTAATAACGCACCGCAAACTGAAATTAAAATAACTTTCAGAATTACAATAATGTTCATATCCGGTACATTCGATAAAGAAAAGCTCTCGCCTTCTACATCGTATAATACGCTGATGCCAAATGCTGTAACGCTTGAAAGAACACAGGGCATAATTGCTGAGAGCCTTATAAATCCGACTCTTACAACTTCCAGCGCAAACACAGCAGCGCCAAGCGGAGTGCCGAACAAAGCAGAAAAAACAGCTGCCATTCCGCACTGAACAAGTATATGACGTTCGTTTTCATCAATTTTTAAATCACGCGTTAAAAGCGAAGCAATACCGCCGCCTATCTGCAATGCAGCACCCTCGCGACCTGCAGATCCACCAAACAAATGAGTTAAAACGGTGGAAATAAACATTGCAGGTGCAAGCCGAGCAGGTGTTTTAATCTCTGTACTTGTGCTTTCAAGAACAGTATTTGTAGAAATACCTTTAAGCTTCAAAAGCTTATAGATACCAACTGTCGCAAGGCCGCCAACAGGTAACAGATAAAGCAACCACGTATACTGCGAACGCAGCTCGGTAGCCAACTCGACTGAGTGAGAAAATAGCGAGCCGACAATACCACCGACACCACCAATAAGTAAAGATAAAACAGTCAGTTTTAAAATCGACTTGAGCTGTTTTAAAGAAGAATTCAACACAGTCACCTCTTCAATCAATAGTTGGATTATATCATTTTGTATTAAAAGATTTCAATCATTTGACGTAAAAATATTTTTAACTGTTGTTATAAAAACGATAGTCTGCTATAATTGCATTCAAAGGATGTGACACAATGTTTAACTTTTTTGTTGAAGAAAGCTGCAAAAATGACGGAAGATATTTCATAACAGGCTCTGATTATAACCATATAAAAAACGTATTGAGAATGAAAACGGGTGACAATTTTCTTGTAAGTTGCGGCGGCAAAAGTGATCTTTGCGCACTTGAAACTTTTGAATCTGATACAGCAGTCGCTGTAATAAGAGAAGAAAACTACGCCGATAACGAACTCCCAATCAGGATTTATCTTTTTCAAGGATTGCCCAAAAGCGACAAAATGGAACTTATTATTCAGAAATGCGTCGAGCTCGGAGTTACCGATATTATACCCGTAGAAATGAACAGGTGCGTTGTAAAAATTGAAGAAAAGAAAAAAGCCGCAAAACAATCACGTTGGCAAGCAATCGCTGAAAGTGCCGCAAAGCAAAGTAAGCGTAATACCATACCTACCGTTCACGGAATATGTAATTATTCTAATGCTCTTAAAGCAGCACAAGAGCTAGATTTGTTATTCGTGCCTTACGAAAACAAAGACGGTATGTTATCAACCGCAGAAGCTCTTAAAAGTATTAAGAAAGGAATGTCTGTCGGTATTTTCATCGGACCAGAAGGCGGATTTGATGAAAAAGAAATTAATTTGGCTCAAGACAACGATGGCAAAATAATTTCTCTGGGCAAACGAATACTTCGTACCGAAACCGCTGCGATAACAGCTGTCGGAATGTGTATGCTGTATGCTGAAGTCTATCTAAATGGTGATATGTAATGAAAAAATTACCCATTGAGTTTGAAAACAGAATGAAAGAGCTTTTAGGTGATGAGTTCATTGCCTATCAACAATCATTAAGCGAACAGCCTGTTCGCGGTTTCCGAATAAATACCGATAAAATAAGTATTGAGGAATTTGACAGAATTAACGTATTTTCAAAGGAAGAAATTCCATACGTAAAAGGCGGTTATTACTTTGATTTTGATAAAATCGGTAACCACCCTTATCATCATGCAGGTATGATATACGTTCAGGAGCCTGGCGCTATGGCACCTGCAGAATGTGTCGATATCAACCCCGAGTGGACAGTACTGGATATGTGTGCCGCCCCCGGTGGCAAGAGCTCACAGCTAAGGAATAAACTGAATAAAAACAGCGTATTGGTTTCTAACGAAATCATACCTTCAAGGTGCAAGATCCTTACAGGAAACATAGAGCGAATGGGGTTCGAAAACACAGTTACAACCTGTATGGATACTTCTAAACTTGCCGCAACATTCCCGTCAACCTTTGACTTAATTAT
Source organism: Acutalibacteraceae bacterium (assembly GCA_045606785.1). GTDB lineage: Bacteria > Bacillota > Clostridia > Oscillospirales > Acutalibacteraceae > UBA8612. Next base: position 75,606 of record JAZUSN010000078.1, read on the forward strand.
GGTTGATGCTCCTTGCTCCGGCGAAGGTATGTTTAGAAAAGACGATACCGCAATTGAGGAATGGAGCCAGGAAAATGTACGTATGTGCGCCCAAAGGCAGGCTCAGATTCTCGATAACGCTGTAAAGCTGCTGAAACCCGCTGGATGTATCATCTATGCAACCTGCACATTTTCGCTTGAAGAAAACGAAATGACTGTGGATTCATTCTTAAAAAGACACAGCGATTTTGCGCTTATTCCCGTAACTGACAGAGTTAAATCAGTAACTTCAGACGGAATAAAGTTTGAAGGTTGTAATTGTGAAACAATAACCTATTGCCGCAGGTTTTACCCACACAAATCACCCGGTGAAGGTCAATTTATGGCTGTTCTTCAGCGAAAAAGACAAGGTTATTACCCTATTTCAAAAGAATCAAATCCAGCCGATAATATTGATAGAACTGTTTTTGATTTTCTTGACAGCACATTGACAGAATATAGAAAAGAATATGTAAATATGTACAACGGCAATCCGATTTATTTTACACCGGATTTTACAGTTAACAAAGGAGATGCCTTTGCTTGCGGAGTAACAATCGGCGAAATCAAAAAGAACTATATACAACCGCATCATCAGTTTTTCATGGCACTGGGCCATTTGTTCAAGCGTAAAATAGAGCTCTCTGCCGATTCAGATGAAATTAAAAAATATCTGCACGGAGAAGAAATAACTGCTGACTGTGAAAACGGCTGGGCTGTTGTAACCGTTAACGGATGTGCTGTAGGCGGTGCAAAGGTAAGCGGCGGCAGGGCAAAAAATCACTATCCCAAAGGTTTAAGAACACTATACTGATAAAAAAATCCCTTGAGTAAATAAACTCAAGGGATTTTTATTATTTAAGTATTGATTCTAAAGCAACGATTGCAAGAGCAGAGATATTTTTGAGTATAAGGAGTAAGTTACCGATGAACACCCAGAAAAATGCTTCAACTTTGCTTTTCCCGATTGCATTTGCAAAATCATCATTTTCAAGAGCAAGGTCATTATATGTAATAACCTCAGAAGTAAACGTAGATGTATCGTTTTCATTAATGACAAACAGACGGCTGCCCCTTGTCATTTCGTTACCGTATGCGTGGTGAGTAACACCGGGTGTATTGCCGATTATTATACCTTTATGTACAAGCTCGTATGTGTTGATGTGGTCGTGTCCGCAATAAATGCCGAGCACGTCTCCCCTCTCAAGCATTGCATCAAATTCACCGTGGTTATAATATCCGGGTGAAGGAGGCTCAAAAAGATGGCCTGCAAATACGCTCGTGTTAGGAGCAATAATCGGATAATGCTTGCCGTTGTAGCTCTCAATCAGCTCAGGAATCTCAAAAGGAACTGACGGGAACATAGCATCATAAACCTCACCGACAACCATATGTTGGAATACAAGAGACGGAACTTTTTCACCTGCAGCTTCTTCAAGCGCTTTACTCGATTGTTTATACCACTCAATCTGGTCTTCAGTTACGGCATCGTAACCCAACCTCTTTGTCGGATCAGCCTCGTCATAAACATATGAACCTGTGTCAAGAAGCCAAAAATTAAACTTTACTTTATCGCTGTCACTTGCATAAACAGGGAGATTATGATTAGCGGTACCGTGAAGCTCAGGAACAGCATCATAAGCAAGGCAGTATTCTCCGCCGTACTTCTGAAAATAACTGAGAAGCTCTTCTTTATCAACACCCTGCTCATGGTCGTGATTACCGAAAACAAGCGTGAAGTAAACACCGTGCTCAACGAAAGGCCTTACAAGTTCTTCAATTTCTTGCTCTTTCGTCTGAGCAGGGCCGATTGAATTGTCACCGCCAAGAACAACAAGGTCAGGTTCGTAAATCTCAAGCATATAGTTGATGTAAATCATCATTTTTTCCTCAGCAGGATAATCATCCTGGCCGTCTGAAATATGAAGAACCTTGAACTCACCGTCTTTGTTAAATCTGAGTTTTGCCGTATCATCTGCAGCAAAAGTTGTAAGTGAAAAAGCACTTACAAGCAGACAAACTGATAAAATAATTGATATTGCTTTTTTCAAACCGATTGCCTCCTAATTAAAATTATATCATAATTATAAAATACTGTTTTTATTTTGTCAAACATAGTTTAGCTTTATTGCAAACCTTCATAACGTATGGTATAATCTTAAAAAAATTTTGAGGATATTGTTATGAATAAAGAAATTATTTACAAAAGCCCCGAATATACACCTGAGGAACGTGCGGAAGATCTCCTGAGCCGTATGACACTACGCGAAAAAATAGCACAGCTTGATATGAAGTTCGGCAGCAATTACTGCACGGAACAAGACCCAAACGATTCATGCTCCGTCGCTCCTACATCAGATTATAACTGGGATAAGCTCAGAGAAGACTTTCCTGACGGACTCGGTTATCTTCATGATAATTACTCGGTGCCGTCAATTATGAATAAACTTCAGCGGTTTTTTATTGAGAACTCACGGCTTGGTATTCCTGTTATTTTTACAGGCGAAGCTCTTCACGGAATCTGTGGCACCAGAGCAACTATCCTTCCGATCCCGACAGCATGGGCAGCTACTTTTGAGCCCAGGTACGCCTTTGAAGCAGGAAGAGTTATCGCAACAGAAGCCAGATCACTCGGAATTCATGAGATACTTGCGCCTAATCTTGACGTAGCACGTGATCCAAGATGGGGACGTACCGAGGAGACATTCGGCGAGGACACCTGTCTTTCAACAAAAATGGCGGTAGGTATTGTCCGAGGACATCAGAACGGTGATATTTCTGCTAAAGATTCCGTAATATCAGAACCGAAACACTACTGTATCCACGGTATCCCTGAAAGAGGAATTAACTGCGGCACAGCAAGAGTAGGTATCCGTGAGATCGAAAGCTGTTATCTGCCTGTGTTTGAGGCTGCAATAAAAGAAGGTGTCGCTTATGACGTTATGGTCAGCTACAACTCAATTGACGGCGACCTAATGATGACCTCAAAACACTATCTGCAAACCGTTCTTAAAGAAAGATTTGGTCTCAAGGGTATATGTCGTTCCGACTGGGGTGGGCTTCGCAGAGTTCACTACCTGCACAAGTTAGCAAAAAACGAAAAAGAGGCAATTTATCTTTCTAAGAAAAACGGTCTAGACTGTCAGGGCGGTGATGAATATCCAAATAAACTGTGGGTCGATTCGCTCGAAGAGCTCGTTAATGAGGGAAGAATTGATATTGAAAACATCAATGAATCATGCCGAAGAGTTCTCACACTCAAATTCAGACTTGGTTTATTTGATAATCCTTACACCGACGAGGAAGGTTATGAGGGAATAATCAACTGTGATGCACACCTTGATAAAGCTCTTGAAATAGCACAAAAATCGATTATTCTGCTAAAAAACAACGGCATACTTCCGCTCGACAAGACTAAGTATAAGAAAATTGCACTCATCGGTCCGTCGTCAAACAAAGTAAGACTTGGCGGATACTCAGCAAAACCCGTCGGCAGAGACCTCAAAACAATTTATGAAGTGTTGAAAGCAGAACTTCCCGAATGTGAAATAATTCAATGTGACGGATGTGGAATAAGCGACAGCGGTTTTGAATTTGCACTATCCGATCAACATCATCTCAGAGATATCAAAGCAGAAAAACAGACTGAAGATTTTGAGCAAGCTATTAAATTCGCAAAGGAATGTGACCTTGTTGTTTTCTGCGGCGGCGACGACAACATATCAAGCGGCGAAGGCAGAGACCGTTGCGAGCTGACACTCTGCGGCAGACAAAGCGAGCTTATCAAGGCAATCGCTGAAACTGGCAAACCGATTGTATTTACTATGATACACGGAAAACCCCTTGCAATCAGCGATGAAAGTGAATTATGCGATGCTGTTCTTTCCTGCTGGTTTGGCGGCGAAAGCGGATCGCAGGCAATTTGTGATGTTCTCCTCGGCAAGGTAAATCCCGGCGGCAAATTACCTTTTTCACTTCCCCGTCGTTCAACAATGATTCCCTGTTATTACTCGATTCTTCCGGGTGCAAGCAACGAATACTACGAGGGTAGCGGAGATGCGCTCTATCCATTCGGATTCGGCCTGAGCTACACAGAGTTTGAATACAGTAATTTCGAAGTTGTAAGAACCGGTAAAACCGACGTAAACGTTAAGGTTACAATCAAAAACATCGGAAATGTCTGCGGCGACGAAGTAGTACAGATTTATGTTGAGGACTGCGAAAGCTCAATTGTCACTCCCTTGCTGCTTCTTAAGGATTTCAAGAGAATATCTCTCAAGCCTGGCGAAGAAAAAGTGATTGAATTCAATCTCGGATATGATGCATTCAAGCTAATGAACGCTGATTACAAATGGGTTGTTGAGCCAGGTAAATTCAGAATATGTGCCGCCGCATCTTCTAGAGATGTCAGACTCAGCGAAGAAATTGAATTAGACTAATTTTAAAAGCCATTGGACATTTGATTCCAATGGCTTAATTTCATTTAATATGGTTGAGGGTATGCTCGACAGCCTCATCAATATAGACTGTTCCGACACCGAATATAGATGTGTGAATCTTATTATTTATCGGTTTTGACCATTCTTCCGTAATACAAGCATCAGTACCTCTAATTCCGAGAATTGAACCGACAGTTGCACCGTTGCAATCGGTATCAAAGGCCATACCGACCGCACAACAGATTGATTTACCGAAATCGCCATCGCCGTAAAGGAGAGCAGCAGTTACAATCATAGCGTTTGATATAACGTGACACCAGCCGTGATCTGTATATTCGTCATACTGTGAATGAATATATTTAAAGCAATCGTCAACCGATACACCGTTTTTATAGTCTGATAATATTTTTGTTACAGCTTCATAAAGCCTTGATGTGCTCGGAATTTGAGCCAGACCGCCGAGAATAATATCTTCAATGCTATCGGTTACAGCTGCGCAGGAAATCATAGCAGATACAAACATTTCGCCGTACACGCCGTTTTTAATATGTGAAATTGATGCATCTTTATATGCCATTTCAGCGGCAATCTCAGGTTTACCGGGATTTATGTAACCGAAATAGTCCCCTCTTATCTGTGCGCCTATCCATTCACGGCAAACGTTTTTGTAAACAGCAGACACAGGAGGCTTTATACTGTTTATAAAATTAACGTACGCAATTCGTTCAGCAGTAAAATAAGACAGTACGGATTGATATTTAAGCCAAGCCTGAGCAACATCATCACTGTCAAAATCTCTGCCAAAATCATCAATTATCTTCTGAGCAAGCACCACATAATTAGTATCGTCGTCTATAGGCATACCGTCAACTGTATCAGCATAGGGCTTATCCCTAAACCAAAACTTATACTTCTTATATGTATTTTCCGTAATGTCACTGCTTAATACATAGCGATGCATAGGATAGTTATCCGATTCTTTCAGAAACGGAATCAACTCATCACTTCTGATACCCTCAATTGGCTTCCCCAAAAGGCAACCAACCGCCCTGCCAAGCCAAGCTCCTTTAATTTTTCTTTGAAGCAAATCATCATCAGGTGCATTTCCGTTAAACTTATGCTTAACACGAAGTTTTTTAATTTCTTTAAGACTTAACGGTTCGTCATACTTATAATCAGTACGCATATCAGCATTGATCACAAGTGAAAAAACATCATTGCATCTTTTGTCTTTTTCAGCCCCCCTATCAAGAGCTGCAACTTCTTCAAAGATCGATTTGTACTTTTCTACGTCAAGACCTTCTTCACAGCATTGCTGATATTCCAACAGTAAATCATTTGCATAGCGATTAAAATCGTTTACATCAAAATAATCCTGCTCAATACTAAGTCCGTAAGTTTTTGAATACATGTGAGATCACGCTTTCTGTTAATTTTTAAAACAACAGCTCCAACAAATCATAAAGTACACTAAAACTAAAAAGTTGATAATGGATTACATTAATCTTTGTGACACGTATTATATCATACATAATACACGATTATCAATAAAAGATTACTTAAAACCTATTACACGATTCTTTTCTTTTATAGGTTCATTTTGAACGGTATGTATTACCTCTGGAACCTAAAGAAAAAACCCCGAAACCCTAGTAAATACTAGAAATTCGGGGTTGGCGGAGAGCAAGGGATTCGAACCCTCGAAACGCTGTTAACGTTTACACGATTTCCAATCGTGCTCCTTCGGCCAGCTCGGACAACTCTCCATAAGTCAACGCTCAATAGTTTACATTATATCCGATAAAAAATCAAGACTTTTTTAAAAATTTGTTCAATAAATTTCGGAGCAGCTGATTTTTGTTCAACTGCTCCGATAAATATTAGATATCGCAGTTATTAACCGTTCTCGGGAATGGAAGAACGTCACGGATATTCGACATACCTGTAAGGTACATAACACAGCGCTCAAAGCCAAGGCCGAAACCAGCGTGACGGGCTGTACCGTACTTACGAAGATCAAGATAGAAATCGTAATCATCGGGATTGAGGCCAAGCTCATTCATACGGGTTACAAGCTTATCAAAATCGTCTTCTCTCTGACTGCCGCCGATAATCTCACCGATACCGGGTACAAGGCAGTCCATCGCAGCGACGGTCTTGCCATCCTCGTTAAGCTTCATATAGAACGCTTTGATTTCCTTCGGATAATCAGTAACAAATACAGGACGCTTGAAAACTGTCTCTGTAAGATAACGCTCATGCTCAGTCTGAAGGTCGCTACCCCAATGTACGGGATAATCAAATTGATCGTTATTCTTCTCAAGAATCTCAATAGCTTCTGTATAAGTAACTCTGCCGAAATCTGAATTAACAACGTTATGAAGTCTTTCAAGAAGACCCTTATCGATAAAGCTGTCGAAGAATTTCATCTCTTCAGGAGCATGCTCAAGAACATAATTAATAACATACTTAAGCATATCTTCAGCCAGCTGCATATCATCACTAAGGTCAGCAAATGCAATTTCAGGCTCAATCATCCAGAATTCAGCTGCGTGACGCGTTGTGTTGGAATTCTCAGCACGGAAAGTCGGGCCGAAAGTATAAATATTGCGGAAAGCCATTGCGTATGTTTCGCCGTTGCGCTGACCGCTTACGGTAAGGTTTGTGGGCTTACCGAAGAAATCTTCGCTGTAATCAACCTTTCCGTCCTTTGTCATGGGAAGATTATCGGGATCAAGAGTTGAAACTCTGAACATCTCACCTGCACCCTCACAGTCGCTGCCTGTGATAATAGGTGTGTGAACATACACGAAATTACGCTCCATAAAGAAGCTGTGAATTGCAAAAGCAATAAGTGAACGAACACGGAAAACAGCCTGGAAAGTATTTGTGCGAGCTCTCAGATGAGAAATTGTGCGGAGATACTCGAGGCTGTGACGCTTTTTCTGAAGCGGATAATCGGGTGTTGAAGGTCCTTCGACCTCAACTTCAACCGCCTGAATCTCAAAAGCTTGCTTGGCTTCAGGAGTAGCAACAAGCTTGCCTCTTACGATAAGTGCTGAGCCTACGTTAAGCTTTGAAACCTCTTCAAAGTTAGACATTGTATCGTTGAATACAACCTGAAGCGGCTCGAAGAATGTACCGTCATTGAGTACAATAAAGCCGAATGCTTTTGATGCACGAACGCTGCGCACCCAACCGCAGACTTCAACGTCTTTATCAATATACTGTTCAGTATACTTGAACAGATCACGGATTGTAATGATGTTCATTGGAATTGCGACCTTTCAGTTATTTTTTCGCTCTCATTTTGCAGTCTTTATTATATGAAGCCTCAACAGCCGCATTAACTGCGTTTTCAAAACCGTTTTGCTGTAAAGCAGCAACACCTTCGATCGTAGTGCCGCCGGGAGAACAGACTCTGTCAACAAGCTCATATGGATGAGCATCAGCACTTAGAATCATATCGGCACTGCCTTTGACAGCTTGTGCTGCAACCTCGAGTGCAAGAGTTTTATTCATACCCAGCTTTACAGCAGCACGCGCAAGCTGATCGATATACATATAGTTAAATGCAGGCGAACAACCGCCTATTACGCCGAAAACGGCAAACTGGCTCTCATCCATTTCAAATGTTCCGCCAAAAGAATTACAAAAATCAATAAGAGTCTCCTTCTCAGCAGCAGAAACATTGTCACCAACACAAACAGCCGTAGCGGAACCACGGACCTTTGCATTTATATTTGGCATAATTCGCGCAAGCTTTGCATCGAAACCGAGACAGGATCTGATGTATGAAATCTCAGTACCTGCGGCAACAGAAACGATAAACGGATTTTTCGTCTTGAAAATTTCTGAATTCTCGTTAAGTAGCGACGGAAAATCCTTTGGCTTAACTGCAATAATAACCATATCGCTTGAGTTAATAAGTTGAGCAACATCAGAAACAGCAGTAACACCGAATGCAGCAATCCTGTCAAGGCTCGGCTGAAATAAATCATATGCAAAAAAATCGTTTTTGCTAAAAAAATCAGACTGTGAGGAGCCGCTAACGAGTGCGGTAGCAAGATTGCCGGCGCCAATAAAACCGATTTTCATTATTTAACCTTCTTCGTGTGCGATAATTATTCTACATCAGAAGTACAGCTGGGGCACTTTGTAGCCTCAATGTCGATTTCACTCTTACAGTAGGGGCACTTCTTTGTTGTGGGTGCTGCCTCGACAACTTCTTCTTTCTTTGCTGCCATATCACGAAGCTTATTGATTGTTCTTACAAGAACAAAGATAACAAATGCCATAATGAGGAAATTGAGAACTGCATTGATAAAGTTGCCGTAAGCAAATACTGCAGCGCCTGCCTCCTGAGCAGCAGCAAGAGTATCATACTCATTACCGTCAAATGAGATGAACATATTCGAGAAATCGATGCCGCCTGTTGCAAGACTGATAACAGGCATAACAAGGTCATCAACAAGTGACTTGATGATAGCCTGGAATGCAGCACCGATGATAACACCGACTGCAAGGTCGATTACGTTACCACGCATAATAAACGTTTTGAACTCTGAGAAAAATCCTGATTTTTTGCTCATAATTTCACATCCTAATAAATATTTTTAGGTATTATATCATACATAAAAATACATTTCAAGTTGTAATTGACTATTAAATTAAAATATGTTAAAAATATACTTGTTGGGAGGTAATTAAATGTTACTTACTATTGACATAGGAAATACAAATATTACGTTAGGCATCTATAGCGATGATAAGCTTTCTTTTGTAAGCAGGCTTGCAACACAGCGTGTCAGAACAAGAGACGAGTACGCTTTTGAAATGCTCAATATGTTTAATCTAAATTCGCTCGATCCGAAAAAATGCCGTGCTGCAATAATAAGCTCTGTTGTTCCTGAAATAACAAGAGACGTCGGAAGTGCTGTTAAGCTCACAACAGGTTGCACTCCTAAATATATAGGTAAAGACATCCGAACAGACTTAAAAATTGCAACAGATATTCCGGGACAACTCGGTGCTGATATGATAGTAGGCTCTGTTGCTGCAATTGAAAAATATACTCTCCCCTGTCTTGTAATCGACTTAGGTACAGCCACAAAAATGTTTGTGCTCGACAAAAACGGTACTTTTCTCGGTTGTACAATCTCTGCAGGCGTCGGCATTTCTCTCAACGCACTTTCAAGCGGAGCCTCACAGCTTCCTGCAATAAATATTAAAGCTCCCGAAAGAACAATTGGCACAGAAACCGTAAAATGTATGCAGTCAGGTGCAGTTTACGGCACGGCTTGTATGATTGACGGTATGATCGACCGTTTTGAAAACGAGCTCGGATATACTTTCAAATCAATCGTTGCCACAGGCGGTTATGCCAAACCGATTATCAAACACTGTAAAAGAGAGATAATTTTTGATGACAATATGCTTCTTGAAGGACTTAAAAGCATTCATTACAAAAACAGCTGATAAAAAGGAGACTTGAAAAGTGCTCTATAATATGAAAGAGCTGCTCAGCAAAGCCTGTGAAGATTCCTGGGCAGTAGGCAGCTTCAGCGTAGCTAATCTCGAAATGGTGCTCGGAATTATTAAAGCTGCCGAAGAAACAAACAGTCCTGTTATAATTCAAATTGCTGAGGTAAGGCTCAAACAATCACCGCTTGAAATATTCGGTCCACTAATGGTAGCGGCAGCTAAGAATGCGCAAGTACCCGTTGCAGTTCATTTTGACCATGGGCTGACACTTGAAAAAATTAAACTGGCACTTGATTTAGGATTTACAAGCGTTATGTTTGACGGCTCTCATCTGTCACTTGATGAAAACATCAGATTAACTAACGAAACCATAAAGCTTGCAAAACAGTACAACGCTTGTGTTGAGGCGGAAATCGGCTGCGTAGGCGGAAGTGAAGACGGAAGCGAAGATATTGCAATAAACTGCACCTCCCCTGCCGATGCCGTAAGATTCTGCCGGGAAGCAGATGTAGATGCACTCGCCATTGCCATCGGCAATGCTCACGGCAACTATAAAGAAACACCGCATTTAAGATTTGATATTCTAAAACAAGTTAAAGATTTGGTCCACTTACCGCTTGTTCTGCACGGCGGAACGGGAATTCTTCCCGAAGAGTTTATCAGATGCCGTAAAAACGGAATCAAAAAAATTAACATTGCTACCGCAACCTTTGACAGCGTGGAATCAAGTGTCAGAAACGCATACAAAAACGCTGAAATAAACGGATATTATGATTTACACAGTGCCGAGATCAACGGAGCATACAGAAACGCACTCAAGCACATTGAAATTTTCGACTGTTCAGACAAAGCAAAGCTTTTCATTTAACGGAGGTATAAAAAATGAGCTATTTCAATTTTGACAACAAACGACCTTTTGACGTAATTCCTCTTGGCAGAGTTGCCATTGATTTCAATCCTACCGATATGAACAAGCCGCTTTCCGAAAGCAGCAATTTCAATAAGTATGTCGGCGGTTCACCTGCAAATATTGCCGTTGGTCTTGCACGTCTCGGCGCTAAATGCGGCTTCTTCGCACGCGTTTCGGATGATCAATTCGGCGATTATGTTACAAACTATTTCAAAAATGACGGCATTGACGTTTCTCACATCGTAAGATGTAAAAACGGCGAAAATCTCGGTCTTACATTTACGGAAATCAAGAGCCCCACAGAATCAAGCATTCTTATGTACAGAGACGGTGTAGCTGACCTTATGCTCGACGTTGAAGATATAGACGAAGAATACATAAAGCAGGCTAAAATGCTCGTTATTTCCGGCACATCTCTGTGTACTTCACCCAGCCGTGAAGCAGCACTTAAAGCAATGTTCCTCGCAAAGAAAAACGGAACAATAGTTGTTTTTGATATCGACTACCGCAGCTACACATGGAAGAATAAGGATGAAATTTCAATTTACTACAACCTTGTAGCACAGAATGCCGATATGATTCTCGGCTCAAGAGAAGAGTTTGACCTTACAGAAGCTATTATGGGAGGCGGCAACAACGACCTTGCTTCTGCAAAACTCTGGCACGGCTTTGGCGCAAAGTTGATTATAATCAAGCACGGCAAGGAAGGCTCATATGCATATGCAGCCGACGGCAAAAACTATAAAGTCAACATATTCCCCGTTAAAATGCTTAAAGGCTTCGGAGGCGGAGACGGATACGCTTCAGCATTCCTTTACTCGCTTCTCAGCGGCAAAGATCTCAAGGATGCCCTCGAATTTGCGACAGCTTCAGCATCTATGCTTGTTTCGGCTCACAGCTGTTCGGAAGCTATGCCCAGTGTAGAAAAAATTGAAGCATTTATTGCAGAACAGAAAGCTAACGGATGCGGTGAAATAGTAACTGAAATCTGAACGAGGTGATATACAATGCTCAGAGTTGCAATGCTCTCAAAATGGCACGTACACGCTGCAGGATATGCTCGAGACGTAATGTCATCCGGTAAAGCCGAAATTGTTGCTGTATGGGATGATAACCATAATCGCGGAAAAGAATGGGCAGATGAATTAAACGTTGATTTTGAGCCGAATCTTGACGCATTATTGGCACGTAAAGATATTGATGCAGTTATTTGCTGTACTCCTACCACCTTTCACGATGAAGCGCTTGTAAAAGCAGCAAACGCAGGTAAACATATTTTCACCGAAAAAGCTCTTTCAACCACAGTTGAAGGATGCAAAAAGATTGCTGATGCTGTAAAAATCAGCGGCGTAATATTCACTATTTCTTATCCTCAGATTTTTAACAAACCTACTAAATTCATTAAGCAGTATATCGATTCAGGCAAACTCGGTACAGTAACAACCGTCAGAATAAGAAATGCTCACAGCGGTGTCAGCAACGGCTGGTTACCCGATTACTGGTTTGAAGAAAAAGATGCAGGCGGCGGTGCAATGATGGACCTCGGCTGTCATCCGATGTATCAGTTAGCATACCTTTGCGGTAAACCAAAACGAATTTCCGCCTTGTTCAACTCCCCTCTCGGCTCAAAAGTTGACGAGAACGCAGTTGCAATTATTGAGTTTGAGAACGGAATAATCGGCATTGCAGAAACCGGCTTTGACTCATACAGTTCACCGCACAGACTTGAAGTATACGGTACTGACGGCACAATCATTGAAGATGATTGGAAGCTGAAGATTAAAACAAGAGGCACAGCAGAAATCAGCGATTCATTTATTGAACCTAAGTCAGATGATGCAGATGCGAGCCCCCTCGCGAAGTTTATTGATGCTTGTATAAACGGCACAGGAACACCGGACGGTCTCGACCTTGAGGCAGCAACAGCGTTGACACAGCTTCTTGAAGCCGCTTATATCGCTGACCAAAACAACAAAATTATAACTCTTTAAACATAAAAGGACATCAGCAAAAGCGCTGATGTCCTTTATAATTTATTACATTGAAGTAAGAATTATTTCGCCGTTTTCTACGCTTAACGCAACCGATTTTAAAGGAGTAGAAGCATTATCAACAATAAGATTAGCAATCTTATCCTCAACATTTCTGCGAATTGCGTTCCGAAGATCTCGAGCGCCTCTTGTGCCATTTTCGCACTTTGCAGCAAGAGCGGCAGGCACATCGTCACTCCACATAAACTTAATACCCTTATTCTCAAGAGGTTCAACAAGCTCCGTGAGCATCAGAACAGCAATTTCTTTATAGTTATCAAGTGTAAGATCGTTGAATACAGCTATCTCATCTACTCTGCCGATGAATTCAGGACGAAGGAACTCTCTAAGTGCCTTCATTGCGCGGTCTGTTGTCGCCTCCGCCTTGCTCTTTGCAAAGCCAAGTGAACCGTCCTTACGGTCGCTTCCTGCATTTGATGTCATAATTATAACTGTGTTTTCAAAGCTTACAGTTCTGCCCTGGGCGTCGTTGATCTTACCTTCATCAAGAATCTGGAGAAGGATATTCATAACGTCAGGGTGAGCTTTTTCAATCTCATCAAAGAGAATTACGGAATAAGGTTTTCTTCTTACCTTTTCTGTGAGCTGTCCGGCTTCATCGTAGCCAACGTATCCGGGAGGAGAACCGATGATTCTGGATACGCTGTGCTTTTCCATAAACTCAGACATATCAAGCCTGATAAGTGTTTCGGGAGTATCAAAAAGCTCCTGCGATAATAGTTTGACAAGTTCGGTCTTACCAACGCCCGTAGGACCGACGAAAATAAATGACGAGGGTCTGCGCCTGGGGCTTATTTGTACTCTACCACGTTTGATAGCCGAAGCAACAAGCTTGACCGCATCATCTTGACCGATGAGCTTAGCCTTAAGCTTATCCTCAAGGTCAGCAAGTCGGCGAAGATCACTTTCAATTACCTTCTGTGCGGGAATGCCCGTCCAAAGATGAATAACCTTAGCAATATCATCTTCGGTTACAAGGTTATCCTTGGCAAGTTCAGAAAGATTATTGATTTCATTTTCACAAGAAATAATCTCTGCTTTAACCTTAGACACAGCTTCATAATCAATTTCTTTTTCTTCAGAAAGGCGCTGATGCTCAACTTTAAGAGCAGCAAGACGCTTCTCTGCTATTTCGTGCATACTGATGTATTTGTTTCTCAGATTTGCACATGTGCACGCTTCGTCAAGCAAATCAATAGCTTTATCGGGCAAAAATCTGTCATTGATATAACGCTCTGAAAGCACAACCGCGCTGTATACGAGAGAATCGTTGATTCTGACGCGGTGATAGCTTTCGTAGTAATCTTTAATACCGAGAAGAACTTTATAAGTATCTTCAATTGAAGGCTCTTCAACCTTAACGGGCTGAAGTCTGCGTTCAAGAGCAGCATCCTTTTCGATATACTTTCTATACTCTGTAAAAGTAGTTGCACCGATTATCTGAATTTCTCCGCGAGAAAGTGAAGGCTTGAGGATGTTTGCAGCATTCATTGAGCCTTCAGAATCACCGGTACCAACAAGGCTGTGAACCTCATCAATAAAGAGAATAATGTTGCCCTCAGACTTCACCTCATCAACAAGACCCTTGATTCTGCTTTCAAACTGCCCTCTGAACTGTGTACCTGCCACAAGAGAAGTCAGATCAAGCAGATGAATCTCTTTATCAGCAAGCTTTGCAGGAACTTCACCTGAAGCAATACGAAGAGCCAGACCTTCTGCGATAGCGGTTTTACCAACACCGGGTTCACCGATGAGACAAGGATTATTCTTTGTTCTTCTGCACAGAATCTGAATTGCACGGTTAATTTCATTATCCCTGCCGATAATTCTGTCAATCTTGCCATCTTTAGCTTTGGCGGTAAGATTTGTGCAGTAAAGTGAAAGATACTTTCTTTTATTCTCATCCGGCTTCTTTTTCTTCTTGCCGAAAATCCCTTTTTTAGAGGCATTTTCTTCGTGAATCTCCCCTTCCTCTCCGTCTTCAACATCAGGAGAAGAATCTAAGTTGCCGAACATATTTTGTAAGAAAGGAAGAGAAGGAGCACCGCCGTTTTCAAATGATCCTTCATCAATACCCTGCATTGCAGCATCCATCTGCTCTGTAACGGCATCAACGTCATCTTCGGTGATTCCCATACTTTCCATCATTTGTTTTATAGGTCCTACATTCATTTCCATCGCACATTTGAGGCAAAGACCTTCCGGTGTTGTCTGGCCGTTTTCAACGCGCTGAATGAAAATTACTGCAGGCCGCTGATTGCACTTACTGCAAATCATTCTTTTCATTTCTGTTTACTCCTAAATTTTTCGAATTATTTCTTTGAGAACTTCTCCTTACACTGTCTTGCAACATCGGGTATGTATGAAACGAATGCAACAAGGGTAAGAACAACGGATATTGCAACAAGAACAACGCAAGCTACACTCGGAAGTGTGAAAAAGCCTGAGAAAACACCTACTTCGGGTCCGAAGAGGAAGAGAACAACCATAACTCCGTAGAATACGAAAGTTGCAACCTTGCCGTAAATTTCAGCTGCTGAAGGAATCATGCCGAGAGCGAGCATAATGATTGCACCGACAACAAAAATAGCCTCTTTAACAAGGAAAATGAGGAAAACCCAGCTGAATGTCTTCATTATTGCATCTGAACACTCATTGAATTCAAGGAAAAGAAGAATTGCAAGCGTAATCTGAGTGAGCTTATCAGCAAGAGGGTCGAGAAGCTTGCCAAGGTCGCTTATCTGATTGAACTTTCGTGCAATTTTACCGTCAACAAAATCGGTAAGGCCGGAAATAACGACAATTACGAGTGCCCATACCAACTGATCGTTACGGAAAAGAACAGCAAAAACAGGGATGAGAAGGATTCTTACGAATGAAATAAAGTTAGGAATTGTTTTCCAGTTAGAAAGATAGTGATTAATCATATTTTTGTCCATAATTACACACTCCAAAAAATTATATTCGTTTATATTCGATTATTTGGCAAGCAGCTCTAAAAAATCGACATCATTTATAATACCACAAATGTATGAAAATTCAATAGCCTGATTCACAGCATCATTATTGTTTACAATATCTGCATACAAATTCAACAATGTTGCTATCATAAAAACAATTGCCGTACCTTTAACAAGGCCAAGTGCTGCACCCAAAAGTCTGTTAGCTTTTTTGAACAGCGAAAAGTTTAATATCCTATGAATTACACCTGCAACAATATTTAAGACAAAACGAATTACAAGATAAAGAATAAGATAAGTAATAACTCTCAGTATTACCAGCGCACCGGGACGAACAATCTTCTGTGATATCTGAATAGCCGCATCTTCTGCTGATAAATCAAGCAAAGATAATTCACCAATCAGAGAGTTAACATTCACACCTGCAGCACTAAGCTGATCAATAACAATATCCGGAATAGAATCGACTGCAGACTTTACTGCATTTACGCCACTTCCGTCAATTATAACAGAGTTGATCTCATCTGCGATAGTATTGACAACTATTGAGTCAACAACATTATCATAACACCATTCTGCAGCAGGCTCACATAAAACAGATGCACCGATAATCGCAAAAATAACACAAATTATTGATAATACAGAACTTAAAAATCCTTTTCTCATTGAGCTGATAACGGTTAAAACAATAATCAGCAGCAATACAGCATCAATTATTACCGACATATAACCTCCTTATACTAATTCCTGACGTCAGTCTGAACGATACTTCCAAAGCACAATGCATAACAATGCTTGCCGCTTACGGTAATATCCTGTACAGGTGACTCAAGCCTGGTTTCACCCAAAAGCTTGCCGCGTTTATTATATGTTCTAACGACATTATCGGAATCAACAATACAAACTGTACTTCCATCGTAATCTATACACTCGATCTTACAGTCGATCTCGAGGCTGAACAGCTCTTTACCCTTGCTGTTAAAGAGCGCAACAGCGCCCGAATCTATACTGCCGTATTTTGAAAGTACAATGGCAAAATTACCGTTAACATCGGAATCAAAACGTGAAATCGTATTGTAACCAAACTTATTATCTTCAATCTTTTCGTTATTTTTGATTACCGTATAAGCATTCTCGCTGACAGCAACAATTGAGTTATTGCCGCTGTAGAAGACGTTATTAAGTGCTTCACCGTCAAAATCAAATGTAGCTGAAACCTCTTGCTTTTTAATATCAAGTACGTAAAGCTTAGAGTATACAGATGCACTTTTTGTTCCGATACCGATAAGAGCAATTTGTTTGCCGTTTGGTGAAACGGAGATACCAATTATGTACTCATCGGCGCACTTGAAGTCAAAAGCCTTTGTAAAATCAGCATTGAATATTCTTACAAGGCTTGCTGCACCATCTGTCCTGGTAGAGAAAGCATAAACACCGCTTTTACCGATATTGCATGCAAAAGTTTCTGCCTGAAGCTCTGATTCAAACAGCTTTTCAGTACGGTTAACAATCATATAACGTCCCGTAACTCTGTCACAGACAAGCATTCTTCCATTGGCAATAAAAGTCATGGGCTTTGAATATGAATGCATATATGATTGAGTTCTTTTAGCGGTTTTGTTGTAAAGCACAATCTCATCGTTTTGAACACTGACGAGAGTATTGCCTATCATCAGCATATCGGTAACGCTGCCGGAGCCTACTTCAAGCGGGTATCCGTCACCTGGTTCAGCGTTAGTTACACTATCCTTAACATAATCTATTATTTTAGAGAAAGTAACGTTGCCGAAAGCATTGGCAGCGATGAACAGCAGAGAAACAGCAACAATAACGATAAGGGAGATTATAAAGCCTGTCGAAAGCTTATGTAACGTTCTCTGTTTTTTTTCTTTTTTCTCCTGTTCGATTTTTTTTCTTTTTTCTCTTTCTTTTGCCGACTGAGCGGCTTTTTCACGCATTCGTCGCTCGTCTTCTTCTGTGAATTCATTTCGTCTCGGGTTATCAGCCAAGATCCTCACATCCTTTATAATATACTTTGTTTAGGTAAAGGCCTTGCGGCGGCGCAGTAACACCTGCACGAGATCTATCAAGTGATTCTATTATCGCAGGGATTTCATCAGGTCTTATTTTGCCTAAAGTAATATCAGTAAGCGTACCAACCATAATACGAACCATATTGTATAAGAAGCCGTCAGCGCTTACCGTCATCTTAATCAAATCATTTTCTCTTGAAACAGAAAAATCGGTTACTGTTCGCACGGTAGTCTGAACACTGCTGCCGGATGAACAAAACGCTCTAAAATCGTGTGTTCCGCAATAAGCCTGCGCACACTCATTAAGAAGATCGGCATCAATATATTTATTAAATTGCCAGCACCTGCCGAACAGAAAAGGATCGGGCAAAGGTGAATTGCGGATTATATAAACATATTCTTTACCGATACAGTCATATCTTGCATGAAAATCATAGTCAACTTCTCTGCAAGATACCGCACATATATCGTGTGGCAGATAAGCATTCAGACCTCTGACAATAACATCACAAGGAAGCTCAGACTGAGTACGGATGTTGCAGCAGTACATATTAGCGTGAACACCTGCGTCGGTTCTGCTGCAACCGACTATGTTCTCACGTACACAAAACAGCTTTTCGACAGCATCCTGTAACGTCTGCTGAACGGATGTGGCATTATTCTGCACCTGCCAACCGCTGTAAGCAGTACCAAGATATTTGATTGTTAAAAGTAAATTTCTCAAAACAATCCCGCCCGAATCAGATTAAGTGAACAAAAAAGTGATTTAAAAGTATGACTCCCACAACAATAGCTGCCATAACACAAGCAAAAAGCAAGTCCAGCCAAGAGAGCTTCATCTGCTTCATTCTTGTTCTGTTATTGCCGCCCGTGTAGCATCTGCACTCCATAGCAAAAGCCAGCTCGTATGCTCTACGGAATGAAGAAACAAAAAGGGGCACCAGAATAGGCACAAGTGCTTTTGCGCGCTGAACAATACTGCCGCTTTCAAGGTCAGCGCCTCTCGCCTTCTGTGCGTTCATAATCTTTTCAATTTCTTCCATTAGTGTTGGAATGAATCTGAGAGCAAGTGTCATCATCATGGCGAGTGTATGCACCTGAATCTTGAACACCTTAAGCGGAGATAACAATCTCTCAATAGCATCTGTCAGCATAGTAGGTGTCGTTGTAAAAGTCATAAGTGAGCTGCCGATAATAAGACAGGCAATTCTTATTGCCATAAACGCAGCGGTGAAAACGCCTTTATCAGTAATCTTAAGAAACGTATCGGGGAACAGAACTTTTCCGTCAGAAACATAGAAAAGATTGATAAATGCCGTAATAAAGACAATCAGCAGTATGGCACGCAGGCTCTTAATCAGAAGCTTAAAAGGAACACCCGAAATCAGCATTCCGACAAGCAGGAAAGCACACATTAAGCCAAGTGCCCAGAAATTCTTACAGAAGAAAATCAGCAGGATAAAAATCATCGTCAGCACGATTTTAATTCTCGGATCCATCTTATGAATAAGAGATTTTCCCGGATAGTACTGACCGACAGTAATGCCCTTCATCAGCAACCACCTCCGTTAAGAAGCGAAAGCAGACGTCTGCAGCCTTCATTTACTGTATAAACATCCGTGCTTACATCAAAACCGTTTTGGGCGATCCCGAGAAATATCTTTGTAATCTGCGGAACGTCAAGCCCCATACTCACGAGCTCATCGGCACGGGAGAAAACGTTTTCTACAGTATCATACATCGCAACCTTTGATTTGTTCATTACAAGTATCTTAGTAGCAACACTTGCTACGTCTTCCATACTGTGCGAAACAAGAAGAACAGTGCTTCCTGTTTTATTTTTATAGTCGACAATCATACTAAGTATATCTTTTCTGCCCTCAGGGTCAAGGCCAGCAGTAGGCTCATCAAGCACAAGAATTTTGGGGTTCATAGCCATAACACCCGCAATCGCAGCTCTGCGCTTTTCTCCGCCCGACAAATCAAACGGAGATTTTTCAAGAAGCTCCGGCTTTAATCCGACATATTCGGCAGCTTTACGGACACTTTTGTCAATATCTTCTTTTGATAGTCCCATATTTTTAGGACCGAAAGCTATATCCTTGAAAACCGTTTCCTCAAACAGCTGATACTCAGGATATTGAAAACAAAGACCGACCTTAAAACGAACATTTCTGATTTTTTTCTTATTTTCCCAAATATCTTCACCGTCGATAAAAACACTGCCCTGAGTTGGCTTCAACAAACCGTTGAGATGCTGAATAAGAGTGCTTTTACCAGAGCCGGTATGACCGATAATGCCAACCAGCTCACCGCTGTCAATATCCAGATTTATATCATTGATGGCACTCACGCTAAGCGGTGTACCTGCACCGTAAGTATGAGTGACATTCTTCAGCGAAATAATCGGCATTATTTACTCCTTAAAAGTTTACAAATAGCTTCAATACATTCATTTTCATCAAGCAGATCAGGCGCAATTTCTACCCCTGCAGCAGAAAGCTTCTGTGCAAGCTGAGTAGCCTGCGGCACATCAAGACCTGCGTTGATAAGTAAACCCGACTGAGCGAAAACTTCTCTCGGTGAGCCGTCAAGCAGAATTTTGCCGCTGTCAAATACAACAACTCTGTCTGCACAAACAGCTTCATCCATAAAGTGAGTTACGAGAACAACAGTAATGCCCATCTCTTTATTGAGCTTGCGAATTGTTGCCATAACCTCTTTCCTGCCGTTAGGGTCAAGCATAGCCGTAGGCTCATCAAGAACAATGCAACGTGTCTGCATAGCAATAACGCCTGCAATCGCAACGCGTTGTTTCTGTCCGCCGGAAAGCTTATGCGGCTCGCTGTGTCGGTATTCGTACATGTTAACAGCTTTGAGCGCATCGTCAACACGTTTTCTTATTTCTTCAGGCGGAACACCTAAGTTTTCAGGGCCGAAAGCAACGTCATCCTCGACGATTGTTGCAACAATCTGATTGTCGGGATTCTGAAAAACCATACCTACGGTTTTACGTATTTCATCCGTAAACCTTTCAATGGATGTGTCCATTCCGTCAACGATAACCTTGCCGCTTTCAGGAACATTTATTGCATTAGTGAGCTTGGCAAGTGTTGATTTGCCCGAACCGTTATGGCCAAGGATTGCAACAAAACTCCCCTTCTCAATTCCGAGTGAAACGTTATCGACAACAAGCGGTAAAGTTTTCCCCTCTTCATCAGATTCATACCTAAAGCTTACATTTTTAAATTCTATTATATTTCCCATAGTTAATTATCCTGTTTAGTCCAGATTGCGGTAGCTCCGCAAGGCAAAGCCATACCCGAAAGTGTTGATGGCAAGCCAAGTTCCTGACCAGATACCTTACCGCCGTGTCGCGGTACGATTACTGAGCCGAGTATGTACTCCATAACAGACGGAGAAAGCCCCGTTGTGTATGAATTTATAAGCATAGCAACAGCATCATCGGCAAGAATCTGCTCACAAAGTGAAACAAAATCGTAGACCTCATCCTCGAGCTTCCAGACTTCACCGCCGGGACCTCTTCCATATGAGGGCGGGTCCATAATTATTATGTCGTACTTGTTTCCTCTGCGGATTTCACGCTGAACAAACTTAATACAATCATCCACAAGCCAGCGCACCTTACCATCGAACACGTCGCTGGAGGCAGCGTTTTCTTTAGCCCACTGGACCATACCCTTTGAAGCATCAACGTGAGTTACCTGAGCACCGCTTTTGAGCGCCGCAACAGTAGCTCCGCCTGTGTATGCAAAAAGATTTAGCACCTTAATGGGCCTTCCGGCATTTTCAATCATCGAGCGTACAAGATCCCAGTTAGTAGCCTGCTCCGGGAATAGACCTGTATGCTTAAAACCCATCGTTTTGATATTAAAAGTGAGATCTCCGTAGGATATCTCCCATCTGTCAGGAAGCTTACCGAGTATCTCCCATTTGCCACCACCTGTCTGCGAACGATTATAGCGCGCGTTAGCTTTTCGCCACATAGGATGACGTCTGCCCGTCTTCCATATTACCTGCGGATCGGGACGGATAAGGATTATATCGCCCCAGCGTTCCAGACGTTCACCATCTGTGCAGTCGAGTAATTCATAATCTTTCCAACTGTCTGAAATTCTCATTTTACTTCCTCTTAATTTAAATTAGTCGTTCCTTAACTACAAGTGCGATATCCTGCGCAATACGGTAAATAAGCGTTTCATTCTTACCCTCAACCATAATGCGAATCAAAGGCTCAGTACCGGATACACGGACGAGAACTCTGCCGTTTCCGCCAAGCTCATTTTCTGCACTCAATATTGCTTTCTTTATTTCTTCATCGTGCTTATATCGCGCTTTTCCGATGTTTGATACGCGAACATTAAGCATAACCTGCGGATAAAGCTCAATTTCAGCAGCAAGCTCACTCAATTTTTTTCCGCTTTCTTTAATAACACGCAAAAGCTGAATTGCGGTCAACTGGCCGTCACCGGTAGTTGCATAATCGAGAAAAATAACGTGACCCGACTGTTCGCCGCCGATTGAGAGATTATCCTCAAGCATTCTTTCAAGGACATATCTGTCACCAACCGTGGTAACTTCAACTCTAATACCGTTATTGCGACAGAATTCGTGAATGCCCATATTAGTCATAACTGTAACAACTGCGGTATCTTTTGTAAGCTTACCTCGCTGTTTGAAATACCGTGCGCAGATAGCGACTATTTTGTCACCATCAACCTCATTGCCGTTTTCATCAATTGCAATTAGTCTGTCTGCATCACCGTCAAACGCAAAGCCAACTGCGCAGTTATTATCTTTTACAAACCTTTTGAGAGACTGTACGCAAGTTGAACCGCAGTTTCTGTTGATATTTATGCCGTTCGGTACTGCGGAAATCACTTCAAAATCAGTACCGAGCTCTGTGAACAGCTCAGGAGCTGTGAAGGAAGCTGATCCGTTTGCACAGTCAAGAGCAACTTTAATACCCGTAAAATCACCATTTACAGTAGTAAGGAGATGCTCAACATAGTCAAACCTCGGCATATCGGAAGAACGGATTCGTCCTACATCACCGCCGATTTTTATATCAGGTACATTAGCTTCGTCAAGAATTAATGATTCGATTTCATCTTCAAGCTCATCAGGTAATTTATATCCGTCAGATTTGAAGATCTTTATGCCGTTATATTCACACGGATTGTGTGAGGCTGATACCATTATTCCTGCATCGTAACCGTATTCTTTAACAAGAAACGCTACAGCCGGAGTCGGTATAACACCGAGAAGCAATACGTCAGCGCCAACTGAGCAAAGACCTGCGGATATTGCTGACTGGAGCATTTCGGAAGAAATGCGCGTATCTGTACCGATAAGGACTCTTGGACGTTTACAATTATCGTTTTTCAGTACCGTTGCCACCGCTCGACCGATTTGCATTGCGAGCTCGCACGTCAGTTCTTTATTTGCAATTCCTCTGACACCGTCTGTACCGAATAATCTGCCCAAACTGAATCACTCCTTAAAAAAGTGTTTGTTGACCTTCTGTAGGGATACCAAGATGCGCATAACCTGCAGGGGTAACCATCCTGCCTCTGGGAGTTCTGCTCAAAAAGCCGATTTGCATAAGGTAGGGCTCATAAACATCTTCAATTGTAACAGCCTCTTCGCCGATTGCTGCAGCGATAGTTTCAAGTCCGACAGGGCCACCCTTATAGAATTTGATGATTGATGAAAGCAGAAGTCTGTCAATATTATCAAGACCGAGTTCGTCAATCTCCATTCTGTTGAGTGCAAGCTGTGCACTCTCAAGGTCAATGGTACCTTTACCGAGCACCTGTGCAAAATCCCTTGCACGTTTAAGCAAACGGTTTGCAATACGGGGTGTACCTCTTGACCTCGATGCAATCTCAAGAGCTCCGTCTTCATCAATACCGATATTGAGTATTCCCGCAGAGCGTTTGACTATACCTGAAAGCTCCTCCGGTGTGTAAAGCTCAAGCCTGAAAATAACACCAAATCTGTCGCGAAGCGGAGCACTGAGCTGACCAGCTCTTGTTGTGGCACCGATAAGAGTAAAGCGCTTAAGGTCAAGCCTTATCGACCTTGCCGAAGGACCTTTTCCGATAATTATATCCAGTGCGTTATCTTCCATAGCAGGATAAAGGACTTCTTCAACTGCACGCGAAAGACGGTGGATCTCATCGACAAAAAGAACGTCACCCTCATTCAAATTAGTAAGGAGAGCTGCAAGGTCACCTGGTTTTTCAATTGCAGGACCGGACGTTACGCGAAAATTCACGCCCATTTCGTTTGCAATAATACCGGCAAGCGTGGTTTTACCGAGACCGGGAGGACCGTAAAGTAAAACGTGATCGAGAGGGTCACCTCTTGTTTTTGCTGCCTCAATATATATACGCAGATTCTCCTTGACCTTTTCCTGTCCTATGTAATCATCAATATGCTGAGGTCTTAGAGAAAGCTCAATATCGTTATCCTCCGGAGTATAACCGGATGCAACTATACGATTTTCAAAATCCATTTCATCCATCATAGCTGTTCACCTCAAATCAAAAACTACCCGAAAGACCGAGCAGAGCCTGCTTAATCATATCGTCAAGAGTAAGGTTTTTATCAAGCTTTCCGACGGCAACGCTTGCTTCAGAACGGGTGAAGCCCAGAGCCATAAGGGCATCTACGGCATCCTGCTCTGCACTGCCCGCTATATTAGGTGTAACATCTGACAGACCGACGGAAGAAACAACGGCAGAGAAAGGAGCAAGCTTATCCTTAAGCTCAACAATGATTCGCTGAGCAATTTTAGGGCCGACACCTTGGGCAGCAGTAATAGCTTTAACATCGCCGCTTGCTACCGCCTGCGAAAGCTTATCGGGAGTAAGGCGGGATAAAATAGCAAGAGCCGCTTTGGGTCCGACACCGGAAACACCGATAAGTATCTTAAAACAGTCAAGCTCAGCTGTATCGGCAAAGCCGAACAAATCGAGAGCATCCTCACGTACGCTAAGATAAGTAAAGAGAGTTACCGTTTCGCCGACAGAGCCTATTTTGCAAAGAGTATTAAAGCTTGTAAAGCAGCGAAAAGCAACACCCGAACAGCTAACGGCAACGCTTGATTCATCAGTATGTACTACAGAGCCTGTAAGTGAGTAAAACATATCTTAACCTCCGTTAATTCTTATCTTACCGAGCATAGAGCCCGCCGAATGCGCGTGACAGATTGCAAGAGCAAGCGCATCAGCTGTATCATCGGGTTTAGGTACAGATTTGAGATTCAGCATAAGCTTTGTCATCTCCTGAACCTGCTTTTTTTCAGCTCTTCCGTAACCGACGACGCTTTGCTTTACTTGTAGCGGAGTATATTCGGCAATATCCAGACCGCCCTGAGAAGCAGCAAGAACAACTACACCTCGCGCCTGCGCTACGTCAATAGCGGTAGTTGTATTTGTGTTGAAAAAAAGTTTTTCAATTGACATTGCATCGGGTTTGTAGGTTGAAATGAGTTGCGACATACAGCTATAAATAGAAGATAAACGTTGATCAAAAGGTGTGTGTGCCTTTGTTGTAATAGCACCGTAATCTACAACTGAGAAATGATTTGAGCTGTAGTCAACAATTCCGTAACCGACTATTGCATAGCCGGGGTCAATTCCTAAAATTCTCATAAACCTACTCCGACAGATAAATATACTCATTAATTATACATAATTATTATTATAAAGTAAAGTGTTTTCCGCTAATTATCGACAAATTTGAGTGAACTGACAAATTCAGAAAAAACAGGTGCACAGTCTTCGGCACCTGACCTGCCGTCTTCGTTCATTACAACAAGCACTAAATCCGAATTTTCATAAGAAAAAAAGCCGGCAAACCATGTTACAAGACGTTCTTTTCCATTAGTATAATCGCCGGTCTGCGCACTGGCAGTCTTTCCTGCAGCAGTACAATAATCCGAAGCAGCATTTTTACCTGTGCCATCACTTACCACAAGCTCGAGGCATCCTCTAAGTTTGTGAGCGGATTCATTACTGAAGGCACGGTAAAAAAAGGATGAGTCGTGAGTTTTTGTAAATGCTCCGTTTTCATCACAAAAACCTTCAACAAGATACGGCTTTTGGTACTCTCCCCCATTTGCAATAGCACAATACAGTGTTGCAATCTGTAACGGTGTCGCTGTCAAAGCACCCTGTCCGAAAGAAAGATTTGCAAGTGAAGCAAAAGAATCGAGTTCATCAGTATCCGGAAGATTGCCGCTGTAAGATAACAGTCCATCCGCTATTTCATTCTCAATTCCAAACCCCAGATTCTTTGCAGTTTCAAGTACACCAAGCGGTTCAATGCTGTTGATGAGATTGACAAAATAACAATTGCAAGAATATGCAAGTGCGGTGGCCATATCAACCTTACCGTGTACTTTTGTACATCTAAATGAACTGCCATCCTTAACGATCATCCCTTTACACTCATATTTTGCAGAGCCCTTAACACCCTGCTCAAGCGCTGCTGCAGCAACAATCGGCTTAAATACCGAACCTACAGGATATGCTCCCAGTACCCTGTTAAAAAGCGGAGAATCGGAACTATCAAGATAATTCTCAACGTTATTTGGATCAAAATCCGGTCTGCTGACACATGCACGTATCGCACCCGTTTTTGCATCAATCAATACCGCCGCGCCTTTTTTCACTACATAACGGTCAATAATAGTTTCAAGTGATTGTTGCATAGCACTATCAATCGTCAGTACAATTCCACCTTTGCTGTTATAGTTATTATCGATTTTTACAGCCTGTGAACCATCCATTATTCTGCCTTTGCCATCCGTAAAGAATCTGACAGCTAAACTTCCGCTATATGATTTCAACAATTCATTGTACGATTTCTCAACACCGCAAATACCGTTATCCGCAGAATCTACGTAGCCAAGTATATGCGATGCAATTTGCTTTTCATTATACCTTTTGTATATTTTCTCGCACAATATATCATTGTGATATATTTGATTTTGAGAAACAAATTTTACAGGATTTCCTTTTCCAAGCTGTTCAATGCTATCAACATAGAATTCAATCGGCATATATACTTTCAGCTTATTTATTACAGAAACGCTCGGTTTTACAGCACATACATAATTATAATTTTTGCAAACGAGTCGATTAAGATCTCTATCAAGTATCAAGCCTCTGCTTTCGCCTAAGACCAAAGACTTGGAAATTTTTGTATCAATTACAGCTTCATTGTTATTCAGAATTATCAATGCAATTCTGACACCGCACAGTACTATAGATGCAATAATTAAACAAAATACAACAACACTTCTCAATGCTCCAACAGAATAATTATCCCGCTTCTTACCTGTCACAACCATCATCCTCCGTCAATTTATTATTGACAAAAGGCATAAAAAAATACCGATGCAAAAGCATCGGCATTTATACATATAGTTTATTATTTTGTGATCTTGTGGAAAGCTTTCTTGCCCTTCTTGACAATTACAAATCCACCGTCAACAAGCTTTGTTTCTTCGACGCCTGTGTCAATTGATGTTACCTTCTGATCATCAAGTGAAACACCGCCTTGCTCAACGAGTCTGCGAGCTTCTCCTCTTGACTTGGCAAGGCCCGCCTTGACAAGGATATCGATAATACCTACTTTTCCGTCAGTAAAATCTACATCAGTAAGAACAGTAGTAGGCATATTGTCTGTGTTAGCACCGTTTGAGAAAAGTGCACGTGCAGCTTCTTGCGCCTTAATAGCCTCTTCCTCACCGTGAACAAGCTTTGTAAGCTCGTAGCCGAGTATTTCCTTAGCCTTGTTAAGCTGGCTGCCTTCCCATTTATCCATCTCATCTATTTCTTCAAGAGGAAGGAATGTAAGCATACGGATACACTTGAGAACGTCTGCATCACTGACATTTCTCCAATACTGATAAAATTCATACGGAGAAGTCTTTTCGGGGTCAAGCCATACAGCACCAGATGCAGTCTTGCCCATCTTCTTACCCTCGGAATTAAGAAGAAGTGTGATTGTCATAGCATAAGCATCTTTACCGAGCTTTTTACGGATGAGCTCCGTGCCGCCGAGCATATTTGACCACTGATCATCGCCACCGAACTGCATATTACAGCCGTACTCCTTGTAGAGATGATAGAAGTCATAACTCTGCATGATCATATAGTTGAACTCAAGGAAACTGAGACCCTTTTCCATTCTTTGCTTATAGCACTCAGCTCTGAGCATATTGTTAACGGAGAAGCAAGCGCCGACCTCGCGCAGAACATCAACATAATTCAGATCAAGAAGCCAATCGGCATTATTGATCATCATAGCCTTGCCTTCACCAAACTCGATAAATCTGCTCATCTGCTTTTTAAAGCACTCAACATTATGCTCAATTGTTTCTTTTGTAAGAACCTGGCGAAGGTCGCTTCTGCCGGAAGGGTCACCAATCATACCGGTGCCACCTCCAAGGAGAGCAATCGGCTTATTTCCTGCCATCTGAAGGCGCTTCATAAGGCAAAGAGCCATAAAGTGACCAACGTGAAGGCTATCAGCAGTAGGGTCAAAGCCGATATAGAATACAGCCTTACCGTTATTTATAAGGTCTTTAATTTCTTTTTCGTCTGTCACCTGAGCAATCAAGCTTCTGGCAACAAGTTCATCATAAATAGTCATTTCTCATATTCCTCCAAAAAAATACTCATTGATAATAAACTAAATTTATATATTTGTCAACATTTCTTCTGCCATATCAAGCTGTGTCTGCGTGACTGACTCACCGCCGATTATACGTGCAAGTTCATTTATCCTGCCGTTTCGGTCAAGCGGAATAACAGAAGTAAATGTTTTACCGTCATATGTCGACTTGCTGATTTCAAAGTGATTATCAGCCTGACAAGCGATTTGCGCAAGGTGCGTAACACAAAGCACCTGCCTGCCTTCAGATACCTCTTTGAGCTTTTTGCCAAGCTTTACGGCAGCACGACCACTGACTCCGGTATCAATTTCATCAAAAATCAAAGTTTCGATTCCGTCTTTATCCGATAAAACATTTTTTATCGCAAGCATAATTCGCGAAAGCTCACCGCCTGAAGCAATTTTTGCAAGAGGCTTGGGATTTTCACCGGCATTAGGTGAAATAAGAAACTCTATATTATCAGCACCGTTTTCATTAAAATCAGTCGAAGTAATTAGAACCTCAAATACAACACCCGGCATATCAAGAAAACTAAGTTCATCACAAACTTTTTCAGCAAAATCAACCGACGTTTTCTTTCGTGAAGCTGTCAGCTCTGTTGCAAGTACAGCAACACGAAGGGAAAGCTCATGTTCTTTAACTTTGAGTTCTTCAAGTGTAGCATCGGAAAATTCAATTTCCGCTCTTTCCAGGCGGCATTTTTCGCAGTAAGAAAGCATCGCCTCTTCATCTGCACCGTACTTTTTACCAAGCTTATTGAGATAATCAAGTCTCGCCTCAACCTGTGATACGTATTCAGGGTCATACTCAAGCTCATCGAGCGTTGAACGGAGTCTGTCATCCAAATCCTCCAGCTGATATGATATCTCATGCATAAGGTGAGAATTTTCAGCAATAGACTCAGAATACTCGGAAACTTCATCCAACCGCGATGCCGCCATCTTAACCTCTTGCAAAGCCCCTGCGGATTCATCATTACCGTTTATAAAAAGGTAAGCTTCATTAACAGCATATATTATCTTTTCTATATTTCGGTAGAATGTTCTTGCAGAGCGCAGCTCCTCCATTTCGCCGACAGTTAACTGCGCATTTTCAATTTCATTAATTTGAAAAGACAGCAGTTCAATACGCCTGTTCTTTTCCTCATCGTCAGTCACAAGCGACGAAATTCTGCGGCGCAAGGTTATCAGTTCATTAAACGAAGTGCGATACTCGTCTAAAAGCTCGGAATTGCCTGCAAGCTCATCAATAAAAACGTAATGGCTTTCGGGGTCAAGAAGACGCTGACTGTCGTGCTGACCATGAATATTAACAAGCTCTCTGCCGAGATTTTTCAAAATACCGACAGTCACAGGGGTACCATTAATGCGGCAAAGATTCTTGCCCTCAGTTGAAATAGAGCGGCTGACAATCAGCGTTCCATCCTGCTCATGTTCAATACCGAGTTCTTCCAGAACTTCAACAACACGTTTGTTATCGGTTTTAAAGACAGCTGAAACAGAAGCCTTATTGCAGCCCGTTCGAACAAGTTCGCGTGAGGTACGCTCACCGAGTATAGCATTAATTGAATCGATTATTATCGATTTACCTGCACCCGTCTCACCTGTCATTATGTTAAGTCCGCTTTCGAAGAGAATATCGGCACTTTCAATTATTGCAACATTTTCAATTTTAAGGTTATGGAGCATTTCTCCACCTCATTATAAATTACTTAGAAATCAAATCACGCACACTGTGCATAAAGTCAACAGCGAGCTCCTCGGTTCTGCACAAAACAAAAATAGTATCATCACCGGCCAATGTACCGACAACGCCGTTAAAGTCCATCGTGTCTATCGCTGCACAAACAGCCTGAGCCATACCTGCAAAGCACTTGATCACGACGGTATTAACGGCGTAATCAACCCAAAGCACTGAAGGAGCAATTATATTATGCAAGGATTTAACAGCTTCATTAGATACAGCCTTAGGTGCAGAATAACGGTACTTACCGTTGTGACCCATCGACTTAACTAATCCAAGTTCTTTAATATCTCGTGAAACAGTCGCTTGAGTAACGTCGAGACCGTGTTCACGAAGAACGGCTAAAAGCTCTTCTTGCGTTCCGATATCCTGAAGCTCGATTGTTTTCAAAATAAGTTCAAGTCTTTTCTTTTTCATAATAAAATCTCCCTCAAGGATGAAGCATTTTAGTATTAAGGATTTCCATAAAGCTGTCAGATTTGATTCTTATAAAGTCAGCTGCGAGTGATGACTTTTGTACAACTACACTGCATCCGATACCAATACAAATCGGCGGCTCACCATCGCACGATACACAAAGCTCACTTTCATCATCTTTAGTGGCATAAATACGCATTCTTTCATCGGGTCTGAATATTATCGGATGGCTGAAAAGCGAATGTGTGCATATAGGAGTAAGTATAATGCTTTCTATTGTTGGGTCTACCACGGGACCGCCTGCAGAAAGCGAATAAGCGGTTGAGCCGGTAGGTGTTGCAAAAATAACACCGTCACCCCAATAATTATTAACTAACCTTCCGTTGCTTTCAACGGTCACTTCAATTATCGTTCGATTGATATGTCTGGAGAAGACAGCATCGTTGATACAATTGATTTTTTTTATACATAGGCCGGACTCATCAAAAACCATAACCTCAAGCATCATTCTTTTATCAATAGAATAGTTACCGCTGATTAGGTTGCTGAGCAAATCAAGCTCATGTCTTTCAAGACCGGCCATAAAAGCTAGTCTGCCTGCATTTATTCCCAAAATCGGTTTTGAGAAGGATGCTGCAATCTTGCCGGAGTGCAAAATCGTACCGTCACCGCCTATTGCAATCACAGCATCACACTGTTCAACAGCCGACTGTACCGAATGAAATTCCACTCCGTCAACATTAGAAAGCTCTTCGGCTAAATAATCAGCGGCAAGAATTTCCGCATTATTCTTTTTGAGCTGATCAATTACTTCAATAGTGGTTTTTAATGCTTGTTCTCTTGTCAAATTAGGTATTACAGCAATTTTCATTTTTGTTACCTTATTCCTTATCAAGAGTATTATGCGAATCTTCTACAACCTGAGCGAGATCAATATCCGGCTCGTCGGTTTCTTTTTTTGTTATGTACAGCAAATACTCTATATTGCCTTCAGGCCCTTTTACAGGTGAAAAGTCGAGACCCTTGATTTTAAAACCGTTTTGTCTGGCATAACCTATGCATTTTTCAATAACCTCAAGGTGTACACTTTTATCTCTGACTACACCTTTTTTACCGATCTTTTCTCTGCCTGCTTCAAACTGAGGCTTAACCAAACATACTGCTTCGCCCGAAGCACTAAGCAGTTCATACATTACAGGAAGAATGAGTTTCAGAGAAATAAAAGAAACATCAACACTTGAAAAATCGATTTCATCGGGCACCTGTTCGCGTGTAACATAGCGAAAATTTGTACGTTCAAGGTTTATAACTCTGCCGTCGCTGCGAAGCTTCCAAGCAAGCTGACCGTATCCTACATCTATTGAATATACTTTAACAGCTCCGTTCATCAGCATACAGTCAGTAAACCCGCCTGTCGATGCGCCTACATCCATACATATCTTACCGTCAAGCGACAAATCAAACGACTTCATTGCTTTATCAAGCTTATAACCTCCACGGCTGACAAAAGGCATTTTTTCACCGCGCACTTCAATTTTATCATCAGGCTTTATATTGTCGCCGGCTTTTAACGATTTCTGACCGTTAACATAAACCTGACCAGCCATAATCAGCGCTTTTGCCTTTTCTCGACTTTCGGTATACCCTAATTCGAAAAGAGCTGTATCAAGGCGTTTTTTCTCACTCATCAAATGCACCTCCGACAATATCGACCATTGATTGAGTATCGAGGTTATTCTTCTTTATAGTAGATTCAACGCTGCCCTGCTCAACAAAACAATAATCAACAGCCACAAGCTTATACTCACCGCTGTAACCTGCTTCAAGCAAGCGCAGTGCAAGTTTTTCACCAACACCGCCATTCTGAATTCCTTCTTCAAAAAAGAAGATATTACGATCATTTCTGAGCACTTCAATAATCGAAGGATCAAGCGGCTTGATCTTATTAAGCTTAACTATCCTTACGCTTTTATTCTGCTGCTTTAGAAGCTTATATGCCTTGCAGGCATTACCGAAAATTCTGCCGTAAGTGACAATTGATACATCTGAATCTTCATCACCGTAAATATCAAACACATCGTAAGTAGGTCTGAAATCATCGGGGATTTCACACTCAGCCCCTCTCGGGTATCGTATAGCAATGACGTTACTGTCTTTGTATACAGCCTTGAACATATCTTTTCTCAGTTCATCATACGTTGACGGAGCATAAATCGTAAAGTTCGATATCGTGTTCATAAATGCAACGTCAAAAATGCCTTGATGAGTTTCTCCATCTTCGCCGACAAAGCCTGCACGGTCAATTGCAATGATCATTTTTTGCTTTTGAAGAGCTGCATCGTGAATAAGCTGATCGTAACAGCGCTGCAAGAATGTTGAATAAACGACAAAAAACGGCACCATACCGCCCTTTGAAAGGCCCGAAGCAAAAACAACTGCGTGTTCTTCTGCAATGCCGACGTCAAAAAATCTATCAGAATAATTCTGCGCATATTCGCTCAGACCCGTGCCAAGCGACATTGCGGCTGTTATAGCACAGATTCTGCTGTCCTTAGATGCAAGCTCACACAGATACTTGCCGAATTCGTCGGAAAAGTTTTTACCCTTTGCAACCGTTTCACCCGTATCTGTATCAAACTTTGAAATTCCGTGAAAAACGCTTGGATTTTGCTCTGCAAGCTCGTAACCCTTGCCCTTTTTTGTGTGAACATGAAGAAACACGGGACGGTCAATATTCTTAGCTTCCTCAAGAACTTCAGTAAGTTTTTTGATATTGTGCCCGTCAACAGGGCCCATATATCTGAAACCGAGATCTTCGAACATATTGCTGTTGTATATTCGGTTTTTGATTGCAGTTTTAAGCCTGTATACCGCTGCAGAAAGCTTTCTGCCGATAACAGGCACATGATTAAGAGTTTTTTCCAGACCTGCTTTGAGCCTGAAATACTGCCTTGTAGTGCGAATATTGGTCAGGTACTTTGAAACAGAGCCGACATTCTGAGAAATCGACATCTCGTTATCATTAAGGATGACTATAAGCTTTGCATCCTTATTTCTGCCTACGTTATTGATAGCCTCATACGCAAGGCCGCCGGTAAATGCACCGTCACCTATTATTGCAACGGTATAGTGATTTGTGCCTTTTAGCATCTCCGAAACGCTGATACCGTACGCAGAAGAAATTGAAGTACTGCTGTGTCCCGAAAAGAAAGGATCATGCTCACTTTCAGTAGGACGGGGAAAGCCGGAAATACCGCCTTCTGTTCTCAACGTATGAAAATTTTCATATCTGCCTGTCAGAAGCTTATGAGTATAGATCTGGTGACCTACGTCAAAAACGAACTTATCCGTAGGTGAATCAAAACATTTATGAAGCGCAACTGTCAGCTCAACAACACCGAGGTTTGATGCAAGATGGCCGCCGTTACTTGCAACGGTAGATATCAGCTCTTGTCTTATCTGTGCAGAAAGCTCATCGAGCTGCTCGTAGCTCAAGCCCTTGATATCTGCAGGCGATTTTATATTTTTAAGTATCGAGTTATCCATTTTACACGCTCCGAAAAGCATTTATTTTGTGCGTACAGAAAGCTTTCTCGCATAATCCGCAAGAAAATCCCCTTCTTCGCCAAAAACAGAAACAACATTTACAGCATTTTCTGTAAGCTCTGCAACCAATTTTCTCGACTGATCAATACCGAGTAAAGCTGGATACGTTGACTTATTATTCTCTGCATCGCTGCCAATCGGTTTGCCAAGCTCTTCAGCTGTAGAAGTTATATCAAGTAAATCATCAACTATCTGAAATGCAAGACCGATATTCTCAGCATATGTTTCAGCTGCCTTTAGTTTAAACTCATCCGCTTGCGCTGCAATACACCCGAGAGCGCAGGCTGCACAAATAAGTTTGCCCGTTTTAAGAGCATCCGTTTTCTGAAGCTTATCAATGCCGACAGACATTCCCTCGTGCTGAAGATCCATCGTTTGTCCGCCAATCATTCCGAGATAACCCGCACAATCAGAAAGCAACTTAATTGCTTTTACAACTGATTTTTCGGGCAAAGAAGCTCCGGCAGCAACAGAAAAAGCAAGAGTCAGAAGTCCGTCACCTGCAAGAAGCGCAGTTGCATAATCAAACTTTTTATGGCACGACAGCATACCCCTGCGGTAATCATCATCATCCATACAGGGTAAGTCATCGTGGATCAACGAGTAAGTATGAATCATCTCGATTGCACAGGCAAATGGTAAAGCATCCTCAACATTGCCTCCGCAAACTCTGCAGAATTCCAGAACAAGCATCGGTCGAACTCTTTTTCCGCCTATTCCAAGGCTGTAAAGCATTGCCTGAGCGACCTTATCTTCTTCATCACCGGTCAGATTTATATATTTTGGGAGAGCTGAATTGATAAGCTCGGTGTATTTTTCAACAGTAATTTCGTTAAACAAAATCTTCTTCCTCCGTACCTTCCTGGGTCAGGCGCACAATTCTGGTTTCTGCATTGTCAAGGCACTGCTTACAATAAACAGCAAGAGAGTTCGCTTCTTCAAACAGCTCGAGCGATTTTTCGAGCGGTATACTACCCTGTTCAAGCTGTTCAACAATTCTCTCAAGCTTTGCAAGGGCTTTTTCATATGTCATCTTTTCCATAGCTTGTTCACCTCATCAGTTTAACTCTCTATTGAGAGGAATACATTCAACTGTACCGTCTGTAAAGCGTATACGAAGATTTCGATTCATATCAAGATCAGCCGCATTACCTACAACTTTATTGCCACTGTATACAGCCGCATAACCGCGTGACAGAACTTTAAGCGGGCTCAATGCATCCAACTTTGCACAAGCGGACGCAAAAGCAAGCGATTTTTCATTAACGATCTCGCGTTGAGCAGCTAACAAACGGTTAAAATTCATATCAAGAATTTGTCTGCCGTTTTCAACACCGGTGAGCGGATTTTTAAGAACTCTGCCGGCTGATATTGTTTCGATCAATCCTTTTTGTTCAGTAATATTTCGAAGAATATAACTCTTAATATATTCAGCCAAACCGCTGATATACGCCAGCTGTTCGCGCTTGTCCGGTACTGCAAGCTCAGCCGCAGCAGATGGTGTAGGTGCACGCAAATCAGCAACAAAATCACAAATAGTGAAATCTGTTTCGTGACCGACGGCTGATATAACGGGAATTTCACTTCTGCTGACAGCCCAAGCAACTTTTTCTTCATTAAAAGCCCAAAGGTCTTCTATCGAGCCACCGCCACGTCCGACAATAATTACATCAGCAGCGGAATACTTATTTATCAGATCCAACGCATCAGCAATTTGTCCTGCCGCCTCAGAACCTTGAACCTGAACCGGACAAATAATAATCTTTGCAAGAGGAAACCGTCTTGTAAGAACGTTGATAATATCACGAACAGCCGCACCTGTCGGGGAAGTTATAACACCGACTCTCAACGGCAGCGCGGGAATACGATTTTTACGGGAGGAATCAAAAAGCCCCTGCGCTTCAAGCTTTGCTTTGAGCTGTTCAAAAGCGATATTAAGCGCACCAACGCCGTCAGGCTGCATATCATCAGCATAAAGCTGATACTGGCCGTCACGTTCAAAAACAGAAATTCTGCCCCTTATTATCACCCTCATACAATTTTCGGGCATAAAGCGAAGCCTTTGAGCGGAGCTGCGGAACATTACTGATTTAATTGCCGAATCGCTGTCCTTAAGCGTGAAATAAAAATGTCCCGTTCTGTAATGATTGGTAAAATTAGATATCTCACCCACAACAAAGATATTGTTAAGATTAGGATCACCGTCAATAAGCGATTTTATATAGGTATTTATCTGCCCTACAGTCAAGACAGGAAAATTCATAATTATTTCTCCATTATCGCTGCAAGAACTGCAGTACCTACAGCGTTATCACACGAGAATTCAGGTTTTGCGAAAAGAGCACCGTACTTCTCGCCAAGTTTTTTGCTTATGATGCTGTTACTCATAACTCCGCCAGAAAAAACAAGCGGCATATCACCGTATTCTGCCAAAAGCTTCTGAGTCATGGCATCAAGCGAAGCACAGATATATTCAATACAGTATCGGGCAACCTCTTCGGGTTCAGCACCGTCAGAAATCATTTTTTTACACTTGTTCTCGACACCCGAAAGTGAGCAATCACAGCCGCGGATAACAGGTCTGACCTTGATTTTTTCTGTACAGTTACAAGCAAGCTCATCAAGCTGTTTGCCTGCAGGAAAACTAAGCCCAAGAGCAACACCGACACGGTCAACAGCTTGCCCGGCTTTAAGATCTAGCGAAGAAGCAACGAGCTTTGTATCAATGATATTATCGGTATCAGGTGTAACAATAACAGCTTCAGTAGTGCCGCCCGATACATGAAAAGCAATAAACTTTTCATTCAGAAGATCAAGTCTGTCTGCCGAAAAAAGCGCAGCAGCAATATGACCTTGCTGATGAGAAAATCGGTGAAGCGGCAAACGCTTTGCCGATGCAAAAGCAGTAGCCGCACTGATTCCAGCAAGAAAGCAAGGCATATATGAGCCAGCCTCACTACGCGGAGTAACCGAAACACCGACAGACTTTACTCTTGAAAGATCGCACTCATCAGCTAAACGTTCAAAAAGCGCAGGCAATTGCGAAGTATGATGAAAGACGGCGTCCGACTGACGCAGCCCTAAAGCTCCTTCGGCAACGGGTAACAGCTTTTTTGATTGTACAGCTTGCATACTGTCAATATCAGCAACAGCTAACGAAGTAGTATAGTTACTGGTATCAACGCCAAGAACAAAAGACATTATTTTGCCCTCACAACAGTACCGAGAAGACCGTTGATATACGATGCATCCTCAGGTGTAGCATATATCTTTGCAATCTCAACCGCTTCATTGACCGATACACCATCGGGCACATCGTCAAAAAATAGAATTTCAGCAAGCGCAAGACGGATTATCGCAAGTGTGACCTTGGGAATTCTGTTGATATTCCAGCCTTTTGAATTATTGCTTATCTGCTTATCAATAGCTTCAAGATTATCACAGGTAGTATGTACCAATGTTGTAACAAAATCATCATCCTCGAGCATACGAAGCTCCTTTGCAAACTCAAGAAGTTCGTCTATTGTTTTTTCGGGATTAAATGATTTTTCAAAGAGAAGTATAAATGCCTGTTCTCTTGCCTGTCTGCGTGTCATAAATTCTGCCTCCGATAAAAATTAATAAACCCCCTGCAAAAAACAGCAGAGGGTTAAAAGATCTTACTTTCTGTTCTCTTGATTAGGTACGTTTTTCGATAATTTCCACATCTGCAACACAAACATTAACTTTGGATACTGCGCAACCGGTCATACCCTGAACGGCACTCTTTACCGCCTTCTGAACCTCTGATACTACAGCAGGTATTTTTTCGCCGTCGTTAATCGTGATATAAACCTTAAGAGAGTAAACCTTATCCGACGATGATACCTCAACGTATTTCAGAGCACCTTCGAAAATGTTCATCACGCTTCGAATATCTGTCGGGCGTTGAACAAGTTTGCCGACACCGCTGATATCCTTTGCAGCACTCATTGCAATTGAAGCAATAACGTCATCCGAAATAACGAGATTAGTTGTAACTGAGTTGTTTTCAGGCTGTTTATTCATAAGTCACAACCTCCTTTTGTATTATTATAACACAAAAATAAAAATAAACAACTATTTTACTTCAAATATTGTAATATTTTCTGATTTTATATCAGTATGTTTTAGAACAATTTCTTTAAGCATTACAATTGACGTGCTGTCCAAAGTACCTTTTTCGCACGCAATTTCAACTGAATCATCAGATATAATAACCAAACTTGTGAAACCGCATTTTGATTTTACGAGTGCCTCAATATCTGCCTCAAGTTTGATCGTATTACTCAGCTGCGCCAGACTTTTTGCAGCAGTATCAATTGCAGATTTTGAAATATTGGGGTCACTTATAACCTTATTCAGTTTGTCAGAAGCCTCATCGTGAGACTTTTTTCTCGTCAGTCTTAGCGTCTCAAAAGGATCAGTCAAGTTATTTTCTGTAACTTTTTCAGAGTTAGCTGATACATATTGCGCGTCACCGATAACAGAATAGCTGACCGATTCACCGTTAGAAGTCTCCTGAGAATTAGGTTTGTTATTAAAATGCCAATTGACAAAAACCGCCGAACCCAATGCCAGAACTAACGCTGACATAATTATTTGTCTTCTCTTGATAATTAAGTTCATTTCAATTACCTCTTTTATCTGATTTTTGATACACTTACGTGATTCGACCCGATATCAAGCACCGCAGTAAGCATTTCGGTAACTGCGGATTTTACATATTCCGAATCACCGCCGCCGCATACCACGGCCACTCCACGAATTTTCGGTGTTACAGTTTTCAGCAACAACCCCCCTTCCGATTCTTCTTGGTCAATAATTATGTACTCACTTTCTTCATCGGTAGATTTATCATCTTTAGTTAAACTACCGTCTCTTGCGTACACAGTTTCATAATCGCATTCAAGGGTTACTATAACCTTCGCTTCCCCTGCTCCTGCAATAAGCGATATCATTTCCTCCAGCTTGTTTTCAAGTGTGTCAGTATATGTTTCTTCATTGAATTCGACATCGTCTGCAACCGTATCTTCAGCTTTATCTTTGGAAGAAAATGTCGATATTACAATCAGTATAATTCCTGCAATAAATATGTAAAACAAAATCATTATTTTTTTGTCGCTTTTTAGCTTTAGTAAAATATCTCTTATTTTATCAATACTCATTCATTACTCCTGAATCAATTACAATCTGAGGAATTATCCCAAAATCAGAATAAACAAATTCTTCAATTAACCGTCTGTTTCGGTCTTCACATAGAACAATTGTTATTGATGAGATTGAAATATTCTTATTTTCATCAATTGTAATATCCGAAGAAACATCTAAATAATGAATATTATTCTGTGAAAAATACGTTGTTAAGCGATTTCTAATTTCTTTTTTCAGCACATTTATCACTTCGCTTTCCATCTCATTTTCCATTTGTTCATCATTTATCCAGCCTTCAACACCACTTATTTGTTCAAATTTAAGAGCATTCAAATCAAGCTTGAATATTGGTGATACAAAACAAATTATCAGTAACAGAGCCGTAAGAATTTTTACGGACTTTTCAAATCTGCCAGATGGTGTAACAAGCTCTACAAGAGAGGCAATTACACACGTTGCACTCAAAGATATTGCCCATTCTTTTATTGTTTCCAAAACGACCTCCGATTTTAACCGCTGCTCATCAACATAACCAACCCAATACTCAGAATAAACACGATAACAATTAGTAACAAAAGAACCGTTAACAAAACAAGACACGAAGAAATCGCACGCAATGCTAAAGAGATTCTGTCAAGCGAAAACATATCAGCAAGCATTGACAGAAAACCAAACGCTGTTATCCAACATAAGCTCTCAACAAAAACCGGCAAGTTAATTACGCTTACAGCAGCAATAGCAAAAACTGCAACCGTGTTTTTAACCAGCTTGAGAGTACCGAAAATCGACGTATATGCATCACTTACCGCGCCGCCTATAAACGGAATCAGATTTCCTATCAAAAACCTGATTCCTCTTACTGCTACACCATCTGCAGCGACACTTAACATCCCCTTTAAAGTCAGCATAGTAATGAAAACCGTTGCCGTGAAGCTAGTAATAAATACAATCAGTTTCTTGATAGAACTTACAACACGTTCAAAATTCGCACCATTATTCAGGCTGCTCACAACACTAAGTGAAAGAACAATTTTAATCACAGGTGATACAAAATCGGAAGCAAAAGCAGACACAAATTGTGCGCAGGCAAAACAAAGCGAATTATAGCTGAGCGCCGCTGTAACGTTTCCGCTGACCGTAAGCAAAGCAGCAGACACAGGAATTAGGAAGAGCATAAAGTCAGAGCTTAATTTAATAGACGAAACCACACGCGACAAACAACCGGAAAGCGGCACGATAACTATCAAACTAATAACTGCAACAGCAAGCGTACTGATAACCTGTGACATCTTATCATTTGATGAAAGAAACTGAGATGTAACAGCAATGATAACTATCATCACAGCTACTGTTAAAGCGTATTTCATAGGAGTAACGTACTGACCAGATAATACACTAAAGAACAAATCAAGTATTTTTCTCGGTGATATATCCATTAGGGTATCTATATCAATTTTATCTATGCCCAATTTATTCAACAGTTCAAGCTGTTCATCATCAAGATGATCTAAAAGTCCGTTAGCTCCGCTGCTTTCAAGCTGGCTTTCATAAAACTCGTCATATCCAAATGAATTAAAAGAGCAAACCGCCACAAAAAAAATAGCAAACGATATAAGTATTAAACATCTGTACAATTTCACATTATCAATTCCTTTGCTATTCCCGATAGTGCGGTAATCAGCGGCATTGCGAGCAGAATCAGGGCAAGTCTGCAAATTAATTCAACGCAGGTCGCTATCGCGTTATTACCGCTATCCACACAAACGTCACAAACGATCTTTCCCACAACCGCAATTACTACCGCTTTTATCAGCAAATAAATATACTCGTTGTTTAATTTAAAGCCGTCTACAAGTAACAAAGCATCGTCAAATACATCAGCTACCTGAGTAAAAGCGACAGCACAAATGAACAATACACACGAAAGCTTTATAAACAGAGAATACTCGGGTTTGTATTGACCGACAACAGTTGCTATTACGCACGAAAACACAGCTGTTATCAGAATCTTTGTCAGCTCCATATTATTAAAAATCCATCAAGCGTTTTAGGTCAGAAAACATATCGGCAAGATGCGGAATCAGCATCATTACAATTACAAGCACACCTGTTAAGGTTGTAAGCATCGCATATTCATCTCTTCCCGCCTTTGATAAAACCTGATGCAAAACCGCTACAGCAATACCAATTGCTCCTAT
This sequence comes from Acutalibacteraceae bacterium, assembly GCA_045606785.1. Taxonomy (GTDB): domain Bacteria; phylum Bacillota; class Clostridia; order Oscillospirales; family Acutalibacteraceae; genus UBA8612. The sequence goes on from JAZUSN010000078.1 coordinate 117,351, forward strand.
TTTGAAAATGATAACAAAATCCATATTTTTCTCCGTTTACATTAACATAATCAGCTCCAAGACTCCCAAGGCAGCCGCACATATTTTGCAGAGCCTGACCTGTTCATTTTTCTTTGATTTTGCTTTGTTGAGCCTTTCTTCAAAAATACTAATGTACTCATTGCAAAGGTTCTTCTGATGTTCGCTGTCTGTTGCCCCAAGTTTTTTTCCAAATGCTTTAAGATAATTTATATCGACACGGCTAAGTGGTGAATCTCTGTAGAAACTCTCAACAGCCTCACTCCATACAGTCGGCAGATCGGCATTGTCAGAAGCTGAAACATAGCTCAAAAAAGTAAGTTTTGCAAATTCATCGGACATACCGGCTCTTTCGACAATAATCGGAAGCGGATCAACGTAGTAGCTGATATCAGCTTTAATTCTCTTTATCAGTGCAACACATTCTCCGAGCAAGTGAGTTCTTTCAGAAATTCTTGCTGCGATACAGTACCCTATCATTACCGTAGCGAGAGTTATTATCAGCACGCCCGCAAGCTTTATCAAAAAGATCACCTACCGTAATATACTCGATAATGTCTGACGGATTTTGTGAGCTGTCAAGAAAAGCTATCGCATCAAAACCACCTGAATTGATGAGTCTCTTGATCTGCTTTCTTTTCATCAGATCAATAACATCAGAGGCATGCGCCGTCAGAAAAAAATTAACTCCTGAATTAAGCCCTGCTTCAACACACGCCGCTTCATCTTCACTGCCGATTTCATCAAGTATTATATTTTCGGGAGACATTGATCTAAGCGCAATCATCACGCCTTCCCCCTTTGAATACGACGACAAAACGTCACTGCTTATACCAACATCGTTTTGAGGTATACCGTCAAAACATGCAGCTATTTCATCACGTTCATCGACTATAACCGTTCTTTTATAACCGCCTTTTTCACTTGCAAGATTTCTGGCCAAGTCCCTTAGCAATGTTGTTTTTCCGCTTGACGGTGGACCTGCTATTATGACGCTTTTCCAAGAATTCGCTTTTATCTTTTCAAAAAGCTCATCTGATACGCCATTAAACTCTTTCGATATTCTGATATTTATTGACGAAATACTTTTAACAGCAGTAACTGTGCCGTTACTCGTAACTGCCGTGCCCGATATACCTGCTCTGTGCCCGTAGTTTACAGTAACATATCCGCGACAGATATTGTTCTGATGAGTATGTACAGAATATCCGCATAAGGTTCTGAAGCATTCTTCAACGTCATTTATTGATAATTTCACAACATTGGGCGTAGCTATATAGCTTTCTCTGCCGACTTGTGTAACAAACACAGCGCCGTACAATCCGTATAACATCAACGGTCTGCCGCAACGCAGTCTGATTTCACATGTTTTCATTTTTACGTCTTCCGGCAAATTCAGCAGTATACGTCGTATTCGCACGCCTGCACAACTTGCTGCGCTGTCAAACCGTTTTATCAAATCATTCATTTTACTTTTTCCTTTCTAAAGCACTAACACATTCTATGTATTCTTGTCCGAAAATAGTACATAGAAATGAATATATTCAGCTTAACTGAACAATATTAACTCACAAATATGTTGAAAACAAAGCATTATTGTGTTATTATCTTTCTAATACTTATAAGGAGTGTTATCAGGAAGTGAAAAAGAACAAGCTTATTCAGGCAACCCTTCGCAATAAATATTCTTTACTTGCGTTTGCTGCCTCGGCATTCATAATGATGATTGTCTATTACTGCTTCAACGTTAAGCCGTTTGGAGACTATACGGTTCTGCGTATGGATTTATATCATCAGTACGGTCCGCTTTTTGCAGAATTCTACGACAGAGTTACTTCGGGAGAAAGCCTTTTATATTCCTGGAATTCCGGCTTAGGCTCAAGCTTTATCGGCAATTTCGGAAATTATCTTGCTAGTCCGTTAGCTGTTGTTATGCTGATAGCAGGCCACGAGAATATGCCCGAAGCTATTGCAACAATGGTTCTGCTTAAAGCAGCTTTTGCAAGTGCTTTCTTTTCATACTATCTCAGAAAATCAACCAATACTGACGGATTCACCATTTCTGCATTCGGCGTACTTTACTCCTTCTGCGGATTTTTCATCGCATACTATTGGAATATTATGTGGATTGACGCTATGGCGCTCTTTCCGCTTGTTATGCTCGGCATTGAAAGAATTATAAAATACGGCAAATTTAAAACATATCTGTTCTCCTTAGCCGTTGTAATGCTCAGCAACTACTATATGGCTTACATCATCTGCGTATTTTCAGTTATTTATTTCCTTGTTTATTATTTCAGCCAGTATTCATTTTCCGATAAATTCAACGTAACAAATTACGTTGATAAAGACGGTAGAGTAATCGGAATTAAAAAGGAAAAAGGCGGAAATCTCAGAAATTCCCGCTTCTTTAACGCGGGAATCAGATTTGCAGGCGCTTCCGTTGCAGCTGCAGGAATTGCCGCAGTTCTTCTTCTGCCCCTTGCATTTATACTCAAAAACTCTTCTGCTACTTCGGGCACCTTCCCATCAGAGCCCACAATGTACTTCAAAATATTCGACTTTATCGCAAACCATCTCAATTCAGTCGATCCCACTATCAGAAGCAGCGGTGAGGATGTTCTTCCCAACGTTTACTGCGGTCTGATAACAGCTATGCTCGCTCCACTTTACCTTTACTCAAAGCATTACACAAAAAAAGAAAAAACCTGCTACGTAATCCTTTTGGGCATACTTTTCATCAGCTTCAACCTTAATCTTCTCAACTACATCTGGCACGGTTTTCATTTCCCGAACGATTTACCGTACAGACTTTCTTATATCTACTCATTTGTGCTGCTTGTAATGGCATTCAAGGCTCTCAAACATATCGGAGATTACAGCCCCAAAATGCTTCTGACAACAGGAATTGCATCCCTCATTTTCGTTATCCTTATTCAGGAGCTCGGCTCCAAAAATGTATCTGAAGATACAATACTGATCTCTGTAATATTTATCGTGCTTTACACGCTGGTTATGATACTTATGAACAGCAATAAATACCAGGCAAGTGCCATTGCGCTCCTTGTTTTCTGCTGTGTTGTATCCGAAGCTGCTATCGGTAACACATCACATTACGTTATGCAGCAGCAAAAGAGCTACTATGTCGATGACTATGACAAGTTCGTATCAATGAAGCGTATCCTCGACAAGCGTGAAAACAATCAGTTCTACCGCATGGAGCTTACAGATCTTCGAACAAGAATGGATCCGTCCTGGTATGATTACAACGGCGTTTCTATCTTCTCTTCAATGGCTTATGAAACTACCTCCAACCTTATTAACCACCTCGGTGTTGACGGTAACTTCATAAACAGCTACACGTATAACGGATTCCAGACACCCGTTTTCAATATGATGACATCGCTCAAGTACGTTGTTGATAACACAAGTACAACTCCTGCACCCTACAACGAGCTATTCACAGAAGTATCACAAATCAGTAAATTCAAAGCCTATGAAAATAACTATTGTCTGAACATCGGATACTGTGTTGATAACGCTATTCTAGGCTGGGATTATTCAAACGAAAATCCATTTGTTGTACAAAACGATTATTTTGAGCGTTCAACAGGTATCGCAGACGTATTTACAGCCGTACCTGTTCAATACGCCACTTATCAGAACATCAACGATTTCACATCAGGCTTTGATGACGGCCAGTTCACGTTCTTCCGAACTGTTGCAGGAAGTGACGCCAGCTTTACTCTCAGCTACGAGATAACTGAAACTAAAGACTACTACATTTTTGTAGAATCGAGCAATGTTGAAGACGTCTCAATTTCGTACGACAGCACCGTATATGATCACAATTTTGATTCCGAGCACATTGTTCATATCGGCTATATTGAAGCTGGTACAACTGTATTTGTTGATATTCCGATTTCATCGGGCGATTCCGGATACGTTGATGTTCACCTCAACGGTCTTGATCTTGCGAAATTTAAAAAGGGTTATGATATTCTCAAATCAAGTGAACTTCAGATAGAATCATTTACAGATACTAAAATAACCGGTAACGTCACCGCGCAGGAGGACTGTGTATTTTACACATCAATTCCCTACGACGACAGCTGGCATATTTACATCGACGGCAAACGTGTATATGCAGAAGACTATGTCGAAACGTCTGCAGATGATACTGAAAAAAGCAAGCTTGATTTACTGTTAGATAAACTTTCAAAAAAGGAAACCGCAGAATCCGGTAAATATAAAATCGGTAACGGTTTATTAGGATTCAAGATTACGAAAGGCACACATCAGATTGAGTTGAAATATCAGCCAAAAGGGCTTATTCCCGGTGTTATAATTACTTGTATAACAATTGTCGCACTTGTTCTTATTCTCATTATTTTCCGCAAAATGAAGCCGATAAAAGCTTTGCTCAACGGCTACTCCGATACAGCAAACGTAACACTTGTTGAAAAGGAACCCGAAGAGAAAGCAGAAGAAAACCCTGAAGAACAGCAATCAGACGATAAAAAAGAATAAAAAAACAGCAGGGCTGCAGCCCTGCTGTTTTTTTACGTCTTATTCATCAATTATATTAGCGTACTCCGATTCCGACACGAACGAAACCTCAGATTTGCCCAAAACCGTGATTAATTCATTATGCTTATCGTTCGGACAATCAATCAGAAAATATGAACTGAATTTACCCGCAAGAGCGTTGTAATCAAATAAATCGGAATAACCGATTGCAAGCTTAAAGCCTTTAACCTGACTCAGATCAAGCTCCTTAACAGGATTGCCGTAAATAACAAGATTATTGTAGCTTTGCTCGGGTAAAACAACCGAACTTATTAAGTTATTACTTGCATTAAGATATACGTTATTTTGTTTGAACGACGGCAACGAATCAAGTGTTGTGATTGAATTATCTGAAACATTAAGATAATTAATGTTATTTAAGCCTTCAATTCCGTCAAGAGAAGTCAGCTTGCAACCGGAAGCAGACAGACTTCTTAACATTTTGCAGCCTTCAAGATAAGACAACGTTGTAAACCCACTGCAGTTATTGACCGACAGAAGTTCTAGCTTTTTAAACTTTTCAAGATGTGAAAAATCGGTTGTTGCAGAACCATCAAGACTGAGCTCATTAATTGTTGCAGCGGAATTGACAAGGCAGCTTAAATCAGCAAAACCGTTACCGGTGTACGAAGCATTATTCTTATCAACATTAATGAACACCTTTTTGAGTGCAGATAAATTCTTTAATGCCTCAATATCGCTTACTGCATTACCGTTTGCTTCAATTTCAGTTAAATCAGTTGCTGATTCAAGGCCCTCAAGAGATCCTAATTCATTATTATTTGCAAAAATCCGTGTAAGCCTGATACACTTTGAAAGAGGAACAAGAGAAGACACTTTGTTCGAATCAAAGCTGATAACCTGAAGATTAATACAATCAGCCAGAGGTGAAAGATCAGTAATTTTGTTTGAATCAAAATAGAGTGAGACAAGCTTTTTCATTCCGCCGACAAAAGATATATCATTTACGCTGCATCCACTGAACGAAAGAGAAGCAATCTTATTTGATGCTTTAGCCAAAGGGCTGAGGTCGGTAATTTTTGTATTACCGTCAACATCAAAAGAAGTGAATCTGACAGTAGAAAAATCAACGCTTTCAATATGAGCATCGGTAAGTCCGCAATTTTCAAGCTCAACTGTCGAAGTAACAGCTGAAAGCCAGCTCAAATCGGTACCGGGCAATGTGCAATTTTTAAGCTGCAAGTAGCTGAGCTGCTCAAACTCACCAAATGAGTCAATATCCTCCTGCGTAAGTTTACGGTCAAAAAGATAAATGGAGCTTACATCTTTTTCGTACTTATTGCCTGCTATTTCGACTCTGTTCAGCACAGTTGTCAGTACACTGACTACAAGCAACAGCACAAAAGCAGCGGCTCCCAACGCGTAGAGAAGGCCTTTTTTACTTTTCTTTCTGGGAACTTCCTTCTCTTTGAGTATTTCAGGTATATCGTGTATTATCAGTTTTTTATATGCTTCATCTGCAGAAGCTTTGTTATCATTCTTGGCTTTTTCTTCAACAGAAACGTTTCTATTGTTATCTTCCATTTAACTTGACCTCCATTTTAGACTGACGCCGATGTATTTGTTTAATTATAACATAGCAGTCAAACGTTATCAATGCTGAAGTTAAATTAATTGATATTGAATATTATTTATGCTATAATTTCAAAAAAGCGAAATGAGGGTAAGTTATGCAGGAAAAATGGATCCAAGCTTGGGGACAAGCACATTCAGCGCTCTCTTTCTTTTATTATCCGTCAACAAAGAAAACCTATAAAATGATTCTTCGTTCACCTATTTCAGGCAAAAGAATCATGCTCGAGCTTTCAAACGAATATGCGAGAAATGACGTATACATAGGTGAAATTACAATCGCCAAATGTCTTGCAGACGGTTCGGTTACAGGACACATCAGACGAATTACATTTAAGGGTAAAACTTCATTCCGTATCAAAGAGGGAGAGATAATCTCTACAGATGAAGCTGTTATTGACGTAAATCACGGAGAATATATTTGCATCAGCATTTACGTGGAGAAAGGTGCTTTAAGAAGCGGAAATCTGATTGACAACGTTGAACTTATAACAGCACGAGGTAATCGCACAAATAACAAAACTCTAAAAAACCAACGAAGAATACGCGATTATGTCCGTGAAGCAGCTTCAAAGGTGCTCGGTATGTATTTTCATAAGCCTATACCCTTGTTTCAGTCAGTCAAGCTACTCAACTGCGATGGCGCATCTTCGATAACCGTTTTCGGAGACTCGATCAGCCAGCAAGGCTACTGGACAAATGCCTTTGCTCAGCGTATATACGATTTATATCCCGGCAGATATTCGGTTATCAACAAATCAATTATGGGCAACAGAATAAGGCACGATTTTCACAGAAGATTTATATGCAAGGGTCTTTTCGGAATAAGTGCATTAAACAGACTTGAACGTGACGTACTCAAATATGATGGGTGCGAATATGTTATCTTTGCACTCGGAACAAATGACTTTTTACAGTACGGAACAATCGCTGCACCAAAGTCACAAAAGCCTACTTCAAAACAGGTTTTTGGCGCAGTTGTTGATATAACAGATAAGCTGAAGGAAAATGACAAAAAGACAGTTGTATTCAACATTATGAATTTCGGTGAATGTGCTGATTCAAGACCGGAAAAAGAAGCAATGGTAACCGAATACAACAAGTTGCTTGAAGACAACAAAGAGCTGTTTTATGGCGTATATGACCAGGCAAGCCTTACCGTAAACCCCGATAAATCCGGCTGCTCAAAGCTCGAATATCTCGGAGCTGATAAGCTTCATCCAAATATGGCGGGAGGCATTTTGGTAGCTGAAAACATTGATTTAGGTCTGTTTAATCCCGATATTTAAAGGAGAACCGTTATGAACAAACTACTCAGACGCTTTTTATTTGGTCTGACTATGCCTTGCATGGTTGCTATGGGCACCCCGCATAAATTCAGCTCGGGAAAGTTTTACCGAGATAAGCCCGAATCGTTGAAATTCGGGAAAGACGGCAAATTCAGAGTGCTGCATATAACTGACATACACGACGTAGAGCCGATTATGGATGACGATGAGAACAGAGCTATACCCGAAAGCTGCGACATTGAAACGCTGAACGTTATAGAAAAGCTTGTTGAAAAAACTCACCCTGATCTTGTAGTATTCGGCGGCGACAACATCAGCGGCTACTGGGAAGAATTCACATACAACTACATAAAGAGCACAATACAGAAAATTACAGAGCCGATAAGAAAAAGGAATATACCGCTTTGTGTTGTTTTCGGCAACCATGACGGTGAAGCAGGCTACCACACAGAGTTTCAGATGATGCAGTATATGGAATATCCTAACTGTCTCTCAAACCTCAATGACGCAGATGTATACGGTTGCGGCAACTGTTGTGTAACAATCAAGAGCAGCGACGGCAAAAAGGATGCTTTTGTAATCTGGCTAATCGACTCTAACGATTATCAGAGAATACCCGGCGGTGAGCTCCGCTACGACTGTGTGCATGATGACCAAATTGAATGGTATGAAGAAAAGGCAACAAAACTCAAAGAAGCAAACGGAGGAACTCCCCTTCCCTCAATTCTTTTCCAACACATTCCGATTCAGCAAGAGCTTGACGGGTTTGCAGAAGTTACGCAAAACGATGAATATACGTTTGAACGCGACGGCAAATACTACAAATTCGGCCACGATATACTCGAGGGCAGAATAAGAGAAGTGCCGTGTCCGCCTAATACAGAAGCCGACCATAGAAATCAATTTGAAAGCTGGAAGAAAACCGGTGATATAATTGCCGCATTTTTCGGCCACGACCATATAAACGATTTTCATATAAACATTGACGGCATTGATATTTATCAGACACTCGGCGCGGGATATTTCACTTACGGCCAAGAGCGCGGCGGCAGACTGATAATTCTTGATGAAAATAATCCTCAAAACATATACACTGAATCAATTGAAATTGAGAGAATTACAAGTGAAGATATTTAACCGGGTTGACATTAACAGCTATATTTAAGTATAATTCAAAACAAATACATTCACAGGAGTATTACTATGAAAAAACCTACAATCTATTTCGGCGAATTCAGACAGTTTGACAAAACTTTTCTCACGGCAGAACACGGTATCGATTCAGAAAACGTAAATGCTGTAGCATTCGACGGCGAGACACTCTATGTTGCTCAGCCCGATGGTCTTATTGAATACAAAGACGGCAATGTCAAAAAGCTCAACGCTAATGTCAGCAATCTTTTCACGAGAGACGGCAAGCTCTTTGCAGCTGTCAATAATTCTCTTGCTGAGCTCAAAAACGGTAAACTTAAGAGAATTGCAGAATTTGACTCCCCTGTTATTGATATTTCAGTCGCACTTGATGGCTCACTATGGCTCATCACAAGCACAGCGCTTTATCTGTGTGAAAACGGCAAATTCAGCAAAATCGTCAATATCCCCGAAAACACTGTTTGTCTTGCAGCACGCGATAACGCATCAAAATACGGTGAAACCGTTTATATCGGATGCACCGAAGAAGGTCTGCTCTCAATGAAAGGCAAACGCCGCCATTGGGCAGAAATGACACCCGATATGTCAGGCGTACTCAGTAAAAAAATCAACTGCCTTGCTCTTGACGGTCTCGGTCACCTCTGGGTCGGCTCAGATGAAGGGCTTAATATCTACGACGGCAGAAACTATTGGTTCAACGGAAATGATTTCTATTCTGTCCCCGACGGCTCATTCAACGATATGTTCTTCACAGCTGACGGCAAGAAGTATTTTGCAACAAACACAGGAGTCATCACCCTTATTGAGGGTAAGATTTCTTACTTCTCATACGGCGCATGGCTTATGCACCCAACAGTTACAAAAATTTGTGTTTCAGACAACGGCACCATTGCCGCAGTTACACCTCGTGGTATAAGCCTCATCACCTCAAAGCTTATGACACTTGAAGAAAAAGCAGCACATTACGACGAAATCGCTGTCAAATACTTCACAAGAAACGAAGGCTATCAGGTATCGAGAACGCTCACCAAATACGGCGATCTTACATCGGGCTGGCTTCCCAACTCCGATAATGACGGACTTTTCACAGGCCTCTACTGCGCGAGCCAGTGCTTCCGCTACAGCGTAACCGGTGACGAAGAAGCTAAGGCAAACGCAAAGAGAGCCGTAGAAGCTATGATAAAGCTCACAAAAATAACCGGTAAACCCGGCTTTACGGCAAGAGCCACAAGATACTCCAACGAAGAAAACTTCGGCACTGAAAGCCGTGAAGAATGGCACGTATGCGAAGATAACCCCGACTGCGAATGGCTCGGCGAAACATCCAGCGACGAAATGACCGGCCACTATTTTGCGTATGGAATCTACTATGATCTTGTTGCTGATGAAGAAGAGAAAAAAATCATTGCAGAAACAGTCAAAACAATTACCGACCACATAATTGACAACAACTTCCATCTCACCGACGTTGACGGAATTCCCACAACGTGGGCAAACTGGGAGCCTGACCTGCTTAACAACGATGACAGATGGTACTATGAGAAAGGCACTAACTCACTTGAAATTCTTTCCTTCCTCAAGACAACCTACCATGTAACAGGTGACGAAAAATACAATAAAGTATTTGATATGCTCATCAAAAAACATCACTATGCAATGAACTGTATGCAGTACAAGTGTGAGGACGCACACGTTGCACATATTGACGATCAGCTTGATTTCACTAACATCTATCCCCTTATCGTTTACACAGAAAACAACGCACATAAAGAGATATTCAAAATGGGGCTTACACACCATTGGGAATACGAAAGAGTCGAGCGTTCACCCTTCTTCAACATCGTTTACGGTGCACTTACAGAAAACAGCTGTGATATTGAGAATGCTGTAAAGTCGCTTTCAGAAATGAACCTTGACCTTATCAGATGGCCCATATTCAACAGCTACAGAAAGGATATCGTCTGGGATACAGAGCAGGAAGAACTCGGTATACCTGCACAGCTCAAATATCCTGTCGAGTATTCTTCAAGAGTTCTTGTTCACTATGACGGTAACCCGTTTGTATGTGATTCCGGTGCTGAAGAATTTATAAACATTAACACGAAGGTTGTCAACCGCACCTCCACACTTCCTGGCACATCCGGTGCAAACGGCAAACGCGCTATGATGCCCTATATCTACCTCCTTCCCTACTGGATGGGCAGATATTACGGCCTTATAGGCGACTGATAAACATAGCAAAGATAAAACCGCACTGTACGGCAAAATCGCTGCACAGTGCGGTTTTTTAATGAAATTAATATAATTATTATCAAACACGTGAATGAAGCTTTTCTTTTTCTGCTTTAATGTCTTTGACGTTTTTCTTATCAAAAAACGATGTAAAGTTGATTACAAACAGCAATGCATAGGCAACCCACATAGGCAGGTTTTCAATAAATGCGCTCTTGCCGACGGTTACGAGAAGAATCAGCATAAGTAAGAGCACGACAACAAAGAATACCGTTGCAACTATGTACTTTTTATCCTTCTGTCTGCACTTATGGAAAAGGAAGATAATTACACCCGCTGCACCCAGGAACGCAAATACAAGTGCAGTTATCCAATGAGCAAGGCAGCGTGCAGTCATAACAACCTCAAGACCTGCAGAGGGAACATTAACAGTAACAAAAATCGAAGCACAACCTAATGTAGTAACAATTACACCGGCTTTGCCGTTGTAATTGTTTTTGCGGTACATATAGAGTGTATTTGTGAATATCGAGAGTGAAGCAAACACACCCCACAATCTGAATGGCCACGGATAACGCAGACCAAGCATACTTGCCGTAACGTCAGTTAGGATGTTTCCAAACTGTTCGGGGAAGCTCAGGAAACCGTACCATGTGATAAAAGCAAAACCTGCAAAAAGGTTTACGATGCAGAAACCGGTTGTGAGCTTACTAAGCTTTTCCGCAAAAAGAATCTTCTTTATGAATATTGCATACATAAATAGAAGCGCAGTTGAAAAAGCCACCCACAGCCAATAAACAACGGGACTTGAAAACAAAGGCTCCATAAGCATTCCGTCAAACTTTGCAATGTAATCCGCATCAGATAAAAGGTCATCAGCAGGTGTCGGGATTATGTACGGATACTGATTCCACTTTGTGAAGAATGCCATCCATACGCCGTAAACTACAGCAATAGCACTACATAATCCCATAAAGATTTTCATAGTTTTCTTCTCACTCATAAAAGTCACCTCATAGTATTACATATTTATTTCCGTTTTGAAAAACTTTTCCTGGAAATAGACTTGCTCAATAATTTCTTCTTTTGTAAGCATTACGTTTTCAGGCACAACAACCCACTTATCTTCAACATCATCAAGACGTCTGATAACTGCAATTACCTTACCCGTAAACTCATCTAAAGGCTCATTAACGCCTAACACATACGCGTCCTGCTCTTCACCGTCAGCAGCAATAACACCTTCAACATATCCGTAATTCACGGGATAAAACAGGTCTTTGTGATTTGGATGATACGTGCCAAGCGGTCTGTCAATAATTACCTTCACAATTTTCCCTATCATCTACAGCCACACCTTATATGCATTTTCTGAATTATATCACATCAGCTGTAAACAAATCAACCGGATGCTGGAAAACATCCGGTTAAATATATTATCTTCTAACAAGTGTTATTTTTTCTCCGTCAGCATCAACAAGCTCAAAGGTTTTAACTTCTTGGGAAAGCTTAGCGTCGGCGGTCATTGTTTCACCGGCAATTACAATGGTAAGCTTATCGCCGATAAGCTCCCATGTGCCTGTTGCTCTGAACAAACTTCGGAGCTCCTCATAAGGCAGTTCATCCATAACATATTCACGAAGAGCCTCTTCGTACTCAGCTCTGTCGGCAAAGCCCGCCTCGGTTATTTCTTCATCGGTTATCAGTTCAAGCTCGATCTCAACAGCTTTTTGAATCAAATTGTCGTATGAATCCTTAGTGAAATCAACGTTTACGGTTTTTCCGAAAATTGAAAATTCAAACTGAATTCTTACAGGTAAACCCTCAACGTCAATCGTTGCATCCCACGTACCGATAAGCAAGTCGAGATTAGGAGCAACCAGGTCTTCTTTTCTGGTTGTTTCAGGCTTAGTTGTTGAAACAGTATTGCCGCTGTCCTGCACCTTTGTCGTCGGCTGTTCTTTCGTTGTGGGCTGAGGTTTGGTAGTTTTAGGCTTAGTTGATATCGGCTTTGTTGTTTTTTTCGCTGTTGTTGCTTCTGCTTGAGTTGTGGTTTCTGCCTCAGTCGTCCCCTCTGTGATGCTTACATTAGCTTGAACAGTTGTGTTTTCCTCCGTAGTGCCTTCTTCTTTTCCGCTGTCCTTGCCGCAAGCTGCAAAAAGTGTTACGACTGCAAAAAATGAAAGAAGAGCTGCAATAAGCTTACTTGATTTTTTCATATATTTTTACCTTCCTCTTTTCGGTTGCGAAATGTCATATCATAGCTACGGCACTCGTAACGCATATTTTGTTAACCAAATTATAACACTTTATGAACATTTTGTAAAGACGATATTAATATTTTGTAACTGTATAAATTCGACAAAAATTAACAAAAGGAATTGTTAACACTGCCTGAGAGATAGTTGTATTTATTCTTCATAAACAATAGAGTCGTTATCTGTTAAATAAAAAGCTTTATATTTACTTGTTTTGCAAAGATTGTCATAATCATATTTGCGCATATAAGTATAATGACAAACAAGCACTCCGTTAAATAATCCCAATCCTCTAAAATCAGTCATTTCAACATTGTTATCATCGTAATTTGTGATATGTTCAATATCTGCAGATGCAATATGAGCACCTGCACTACCGCCAATATATATTACACCAGATTTCACATAATTTATTATATCTTTATCATAGCCGCATTTTCTGATTTTATCAAGAGTACCAAAAGTATTACCACCGCTTATGTAAATAACATCAATATTGAGATTCCTGTAGTCGTCAGAGTGATTATTGTCAAAAATATAAACTTTTTCTCTATCAAAACCAAATTCCTGCATACGTTTATGATATACGCAGCTCGAAATAGCTTCTGAGGTTGCTTTTTCATTCGGAATAAATAAAAGCTTACACTTTTCTATAGGATAAGGCAGATTATCAATAATTACTTTTCTTGAATTTTCATTTCGGAAATCGCAGGATGATAAGACTAACTTCATATATTCAAATTTCCTTAAATTATTTTATACAATTTCTGTGTTAGTTGACATTTCAAAAATATTAGATATTGGAATTAATATAACAGAGCAACAGCTTAATGTTGCTCTGTTTTCGTTTAAGGTTATGACTTTTTCTTTATTTCAGGTATAACAAATATAAACAGAAGTGAGCTTAACAGAAGAAACATGGGATAAATAAGATTTGAGATAATACTAAATGCAGTCAGTTCATATCCGAGAGTAGTAACAACGGAAAGCGCAACAAGAATCTGCGCACCATACGGAAGAATCCCTTGGAAAATGCAAGAAAAGGTATCAAGAATTGATGCAGTTTTTCGCGGAGATATCTCGAAATCTTTAGACATCTCACTTGCAATCGGGTTTGCCATAACAATAGCAACCGTATTGTTTGCGGTAGCAATATCCATAACTCCGACTAAAAGTCCTATACCGAGCTGACCGCTCTTTTTACCTTTGAAAACCTTTCGGATTCCGTTAAGAAGTGCTTCAAATCCGCCGTTATGCTTAATAAGCGCACAAAGAGCTGCAACAAGAATTGCAACCATCGACGTTTCAAACATACCGGATGCGCCTGTACCCATATTTGCAAGCAAATCGGAAAAATCGACAGTTTCGGTTACAAGCATTATAATGCTACCGGAAACAATACCGATAAGAAGAGTGAGAAACACGTTTACGCCGATAATTCCGCTTATAAGCACAAGAACATATGGCAAAATCTGAAGCAAATTGTAATCCTTATTGACAATTTCCACTACTTCAGATTTAAAGGATAATGAAAGAATCAGAGCAAGTGTAAGAACAGCAGCAGGTATAACCACAGCAAAGTTTGTACGGAATTTATCTTTCATCTGACACCCCTGACCGTTGCATGCAGCAATAGTAGTGTCAGAAATAAACGAAAGATTATCGCCGAACATAGCACCGCCTACAACAGTGCCTACACAAAGTGGAAGCGAAAAACCCGAGCCATCTGAAACTGCAACTGCTATAGGTGTAATCAGCGTAATGGTACCGACTGATGTACCCATAGCTGTAGAAACGAAACAACTTATAACAAAGAGGACAGCAACCTCAAGCCTGGGAGGAGTGACGGAAAGCATAAAATACGCTACACTCTCCGCAGAATCTCTGCCGACAACTCCGACAAAAACACCTGCAAGCAAAAATATTATAAGCATTGTTATAATATTCTTGTCCCCTATTCCCTGTCCCATGATCTCAAACTTTTTGTCAAGAGTAACGCCCTTTGTCTGGAGCACGGCAACAAGTAATGCCACTAAAAAGGCAACAACAACGGGCACATTGTAGAATCCCATTGGTATTTTCATTACGTATTCAAATAAAATTCCCAAACTTAAATAAAAAGCGACGAATACTCCGATAGGAATAAGCGCAAAAGCATTAGATTTTTTCATATCTTACTCACTTTCAACAAAAGTTCATTATATACTGAGGAATTATATCACGTATCACCCAAAATCACAATAAGTAAAGACTTCGAAATATTTGAAAATACATAGCGATAATTATTTTGGTATTGCGAAATCAGATTTATTACGCTAATATAGAAATATAACTCATCTTCGGAGGTGCATTATGGCTGCTCTTATGAAGATTCTTGTTGCTGCCACAGTCTTTATCGGTCAACTTTTTGGTGTATTTGGCGAAACAAATGAATATAAGCCCGTTGATGATAAAAACGGTGGCGATCCGTTTATCGTAGAGCATAACGGCGAAACATACTACACGTACACCACGGGTTCAGGTATCGTGATACGCAAAGTAAAAAGTTTTGATGATCTGACGGTATTGAAAGAAAGACAGGTCTACTCCGAAGGTAACGATGGTATAATGCATAGCATATGGGCACCCGAAATACATGGGATCGAAAATAAGTGGTATATCGTTTCATGTGCTCTGTTCGATTCTTCAGCCGTACCTATGGGTACGATGCCGGAGGCAAAAGAATATGACGGACATTCGGATTACTACCGATACGGTTTTGTACTTGAAAGCAAGACGGACGATATATTCGGCGAATATGAATTCAAGGGCATACTTGCACCCGACGGAATGAATAATATTGACGGCACTTATCTTCAGAAAGACGGCAGGCTGTATTACATATGCTCAGCCTATCTTAAGCCCGCGCACCAATGTATAACAATCACGGAAATGGAAAACCCCTATACGCTGAAAGAGGGTGCAAAAACAGAAATCCTTTCAAAACCTCAGTACAGCTGGGAGAAAAAAGGCTGGTGGGTAAACGAAGGTCCTGCCGTGCTCTACAAAAACGATGAGATCTATATTGTTTATTCTGCGAGCGGCTATTCTTCGGGCGGTTATTGTCTCGGAATGCTGTCGCTTATCGGCGAAGACGTAACTGATAGATGCTGTTGGTTTAAAAGCCCCCTAAGCGTTTTTAATGCTCAACCCGATAAAACTCTTTACCACCCAGGGCATTGCAGCTTCTTACACCGTGAAAACGGTGATATCTTTATGGTATATCACGCAACAGATAACCCAGACTTCTTTGTAAAACCCAGATGTACATATGTAAAAGAGCTTAATTTTTACTGTGATTATCCATTATTCAAATAATATTCATCCTCTAACCAATATTCATTTTTAAAAATCTATGTTAAATGTAAAAATCCGAAAGGTCTCAAAATACGAGACTTTTCGGATTTTTCTTTCTGAATGAATAAGGACCAAATAAGGACCATTTGTAATTTTTGAGATATGAAAAAACCGCTGAAACCAAGAAGTTTCAACGGTTTTGAGTGGTCGGAGTGACGGGACTTGATTCGCGCCGCCGCTACGGCGGCTTGGTCGCTCGCGGTCACAACAGTCCACCGGACTGTTGCTCTGTACCGCTCGTCCTTCGAGTCCCTAAATCACACAAAAAAACAAGCAGCTCACGCTTTTGCGTGGGGTGTTCGTTTTTTTTGGAGCGAGGGATTCGAAGGACGAGCGGCACAGAGCAACAGTCCGGTGGACTGTTGTGACCGCGAGCGACCAAGCCGCCGCAGCGGCGGCGCGAATCGAATCCCTTCGGGCGGGCCAAACAAGCAGCTCACGCTTTTGCGTGGGGTGTTCGTTTTTTTTGGAGCGAGGGATTCGAAGGACGAGCGGCACAGAGCAACAGTCCGGTGGACTGTTGTGAC
>JAZUSN010000079.1:0-40060 GCA_045606785.1 Acutalibacteraceae bacterium
TGCCGACCCTTATGACCCTGCATCCTATGATTTTGCGTGTACGGATGAAAGCATTTTAGTTTGTCTTGATGCAGGCACCGAAACATTTTTCAGATTAGGTCAGACAATTGAGCATCAGATAAAAAAGCACGGCACCGTTCCGCCTGAGGATTTCAAAAAATGGGCCGTTATCTGCGAACATATTATCCGACATTACAATGAGGGATGGGCAGATGGATATAAGCTTAATATGAAATACTGGGAAATCTGGAATGAAGCTGATCTTGACCCTGACGATTCATTGAATAAGCGCACCTGGGGCGGAGCAAAAGCAGAATTTTTTGATTTGTTCGAAATTACCGCAAAGCATCTTAAAGAATGTTTTCCTGATTTGAAAATAGGCGGTCCTGCACTTGCACATAACGAAGAATGGGCAGAGGATTTTCTTCAGGAAATGCAAAAAAGAAACGTACCGCTTGATTTCTTTTCCTGGCATATTTATTGCACAGAACCTGTGCATATGGTTCAAAAAGCAGAAAGAATAAAAGTTCTTTTAAACAAATACGGTTATGAGAATTCAGAAAGCATACTCAACGAATGGAACTATGTAAAAGGATGGGAAGAAGAGTTTGTTTACACTCTTAAAGCAATCCACGGCATCAAGGGCGCATCATTCACATTGGCTTGTATGTGTACTTCTCAGCATTCTCCCATAGATATGCTTATGTATTATGACACCCGTCCCTCGGTTTTTAACGGTGTTTTTGATTTTTACACTTATGAAAAGTTAAAGGGATACTATGCTTTTTATTGGTACGGTTTACTTTATGATTGCGAAAAGGAAATCGCTTCCCAACAAAATGAGATTGAAAATATCTATTCTCTTTGCGGTGTGGATAAAAACGGAAAAGCAACAATTATACTTACTTATTACAGCGATAATGACTCTTTGCCCAACAAAAAAATTTCGTTGGATTTGGGTGAAAAGGGGTCATACGATATATATAAAGTTGATAACGGGCACAACGGAGAGCTTGTCGCAGTTACAGATAACCTTTCCTTTGAGCTGGAGCTTTACAGCATGGTGCTTATTAAAGAAAAATAAAAATCATTTTCATATTTTGGTATGTGTGATATAATCAGTTCGATAAATTCCAATTTATCTGCTTGTATGAATTTTGAAAAGCTTACAATCAAATGTTTGAACAGTTATTTGTCAAACTGCGGACAATAATATATAATGTTATTATATATGGAGGAATTAAAAATGAAGGTTGCTTTTTTTGATACAAAATCATACGATAAGCCGTCTTTTGAAAAGTACGGCAAAGAATACGGCGTTGAGTTCAAATACTTTGAAACAAAGCTCAATGCCGATACAGCCGAGCTTGCCCACGGCTTTGACGGAGTTTGCGTTTTTGTAAATGATACGGTAGATGCGGCTGTTATTGATAAGCTCTGCGAGGTCGGCGTGCAGTTTATTGCGCTTCGCTGTGCAGGCTTTAATAACGTTGATATGAAGTACGCATTCGGCAGAATTCACGTATTCAGGGTGCCTGCTTATTCGCCCTATGCCGTTGCCGAGCATGCCGTGGCGCTGCTGCTCACCTCAATCCGCAGAATTCACAAGGCTTATATCCGCTCGAGGGATTTCAATTTCAGCCTTTCGGGTCTTACTGGCTTTGATCTTCACGGCAAAACAGTCGGCGTAATCGGTACGGGCAAAATCGGCAGGGTTTTTATTGATATCTGCCGCGGCTTCGGTATGAAGGTGCTCGCTTACGATAAATTTCCCGCACAGGGGCTTGATAACGGCGATACCGTGCGCTACGTTGAGCTCGATGAGCTTTTTGCCTGCAGCGATATTATATCTCTGCACTGTCCGCTTACCGAGGAAACGCACCATATGATAAACGCCGAAGCGATTGAAAAATGTAAAAAGGGTGTCGTGCTTCTCAATACCTCGAGGGGTGCGCTTGTTGATGCCGAGGCTCTGCTTGCAGGTATCAAGTCGCGCAAGGTGGGTGCCGCCTGCCTGGATGTTTATGAGGAAGAATCAGACCTTTTCTTTGAGGATAATTCGGGGCATATTCTTGAGGATGATACGCTGGCAAGGCTTATTTCGATGCCGAACGTTATCGTCACCTCCCATCAGGCATTTCTCACCGAGGATGCACTTGAAAACATCGCCGAAACAACGGTTACCAACATTGTCGGCTTTTACGAAAACGGCGAATGCCCGAATGAGCTTTGCTACCGCGGCGGCAACGCGGAGGACTGCAAGAGCGGCAAATGCTTCTGAAAAAAAGATTGCACCCCTGATATCGAGTATCAGAGGTGCATTTTTTATTTGTTATCAGTCGATTGCTTTCCAGCCGTCGGCTGTATGCTCGTAGTGATTTTGCTTGAGTGTTGTTGTGCCGTCGGAATGAATGTTGAGTGTTGTTGCACCGAGCATATCTTTTTCGAAATAAGCGCCGTAGCCTGTTTTGACTGCGTATGTAAGGCGGATGCCCTGATAAACGATTGAGTAGTCGTTAACATGGTCGTGGCCGACAATCATATCCTTTGTGCTGCCAAGCTCCTTGCAAAGGCTGAAGAAGCCGTTGTTTACGGGCGGATGTCCGCCGCTTTCACCTCTGCGGCCGTATGCTTCATCTGTGTAGGTTTCGATAACGCCGAGTTTGCCGTTTGCCTCGTCAATGCCTGTTGCAACTGAATGCCAGGCATCATAGTATTCGTAAACGGGAATGTGCATAATAACCGTGCTCTGTACGGGGTGGCCTGCAAGAGCGTTTGTGCCCTCGACGCACCATTTGTACCACTTCATCTGGTTATCCCACAGGTGGTCGTAGCCGCCGATTGTGCCGTTATCAGTTTCGTACTCTCTGTTGTTGTGTGTGTCGAGCATATAGATTGAGTGAATGATTTTACCGTTTTCGGTGATGTTGATTACGTAGTTGCCGTAACCCATATCCTCAGGACCGAATTTGAAAACGGAGTTTTCAGCCTCGGCGAGGTGATATGCTGCCCAGAATTCGCTGATGCAGCGCTGACCGTCGTGGTTGCCCATAACAGCTCCCCACGGAATACCGTAGGAGTCAACAAGCTCGATGAGCTTGAGATATGTCATCGTGCCCCATGCATTGTCGCCCGAGAGTGTGATAAGGTCGGGCTCTGCGTCCTCAATAACCTTTGCAACATGTGCCATTGAATCTTGGCCGAGGTCCTCGTAAAGCTCGTCATCGTAAAGCTGTACGTCTGCAAGGTTAAGAACAACGAAGTCCTCACCCGGTGTTTTCTTTAGCTCAACGTATGAGTTTTGTGTGAATTTGTCTTCTTCCGACCACTCGTCAAAGAATGCTGCCTCGCCGAAGTTTGTTATCCATGCGCCTACGGGAGCGAGGATCTGACCAAGGGCAAGAATGCCGGCAAGAATAAGATTTAGAACTGCCATTTTTTATTACCTCCTGTTTTTGTTTTCGCTGTTATTTTAGCACGGTTGAGACAAAACTTCAATAACAAACAGGTAAAACAAATTTTATTGTAATAGGTATATATATGTGGTATAATGCGATTAAGTAAAAATACAGAGGTGCATTTTATGAATTACCGCGTTGACAAATACGGCAATAAGCTTTCGGCGCTCGGCTTCGGCTGTATGCGCTTTCAGAAAAAGCTCGGCAGAATCGAGCTTGAAAAGGCAGAAAAGCAGATAGTTACCGCAATTGAAAACGGCGTGAATTATTTTGATACAGCATTCATATATCCCGGCAGCGAATCCGCTTTGGGAGAAATACTGCAGAAAAACAACCTGCGCGACAAGGTTTACATAGCAACCAAGCTACCTGCGCAGATGATGCTTACCGTTTCTGCGCTCGATAAGCTCTTTAACGAGCAGCTCAAGCGCCTGCGTACCGACCGTATCGACTACTACTTTTTCCATATGCTTGCGAGTATGGATGCCTGGGAGAGACTCAAGGGAATGGGAATTGAAAAGTGGATTGAGGAAAAGAAGGCGAGCGGCGCCATAGGCCAGGTCGGCTTCTCTTACCACGGCGATACCGACGGCTACTGCAGGATGATTGATGCCTATGATTGGGACTTCAGTATGATACAGTATAATTATATGGATGAGCATACCCAGGCGGGCAGACGCGGGCTCGAATATGCGCACAAAAAGGGTATTACGGTTATGATAATGGAGCCGTTGCGCGGCGGTAAGCTTGTCAACGACCTGCCTGAAGAAGCGAAAAAGATTTTTGAGGCATACCCGAAAAAATATACGCCTGCGCAATGGGCATTCCGTTGGCTGTGGAATCAGCCCGAGATTACCGTTGTACTTTCCGGTATGAATTCGGAGAAAATGGTGCTTGACAATATCCGTACAGCCTGCGATGCCGCTGTAGGTGACCTGACACAACAGGATGAGGAGATGCTGCGCAGCGTCGGCAAGGCAATCAACGCAGGTATGAAGGTGGGCTGCACGGGCTGCGGCTACTGTATGCCGTGCCCCAAGGGTATTGATATCCGTTCGGTTTTCGGAATGTACAACACGTATTATTCGGGTAAAAAGCGTAAGGCCAAGAGTGAATATATCAAGGCAACGCTCAAGGAAAAAACAAGTGCCCCCGCAAGTGATTGTATCGGCTGCGGCAAGTGCGAAACACATTGCCCGCAGAGCATAGCGATCCGTGAGGAAATAAAGGGTGCGGCACAGGCACTTGAGGGCAGAATGTTCAACTATAAAAGATAAAAGAAAAAGAGGTAATACGGATAAAAACCGCGTTACCTCTCGTTTTTTATTTAAGCATACCTGATTCACCGATTATTTTTGCAACCTCTTCAAGATCTTCGGGCGGAAGAACAAGGGCGAAGCGGACATAGCCCTCGCCGTGAGGGCCGAATGCGGCGCCGGGTGTGCACAGCACGCCTGTTCTGCTCACAAGGTCACGGCAGAATTCTGCAGAGTCGGTGAAGCCTTCAGGCAGCGGTGCCCAGACAAACATCGTGCCGTCGCTGTCGGGCACATTCCAGCCGATTTTGCGAAGTCCGCCGCAAAGAGCATCACGGCGGCGCTGATATTCGCGGCACTGTGCTTTTACGTTGTCGAGCGGGCCGTTGAGTGCTGCAACTGCAGCCTGCTGTATGGGGAGGAACATACCGAAATCGTACTGTGACCTGAGCAGCTTTACGGCGTTGATTATCTGTGTGTTGCCGATGAGGAACGAGATTCTCGCACCGGTGACGTTGAAGGATTTTGAAAGTGAGAAGAACTCTGCGCCGACCTCGTATGCGCCGGGCAGGGAGAGGAATGAAAAGCCCTCTTCACCGTCAAAAATTATATCTGAGTAAGCGTTGTCGTTGATTAAAATGAAGTTGTACTTTTTTGCGTATTCGATAAGCTCGAGGTAAACCTCCTTCGATGCCGCCGCACCTACGGGGTTTGAGGGATAGGAGACTACCATATACTTTGTTCTGCGCAGAATTTCCTCGTCGATAAGGTCAAGCGCAGGCATAAATCCGCGCTCGCTTACGAGCGGATAAAACTCTATGTCGGCTTCACCGAAGTATGCGCCTACCTCAAAAACGGGGTAGCCGGGGTCGGGCAGGAGCACAACATCGCCCTTGTTGCAAAGTGCAAGTCCGAGGTGGGACATACCCTCCTGCGAGCCGTTGACGGCAGTTATCATCTCGGGTGAAATTTCTGTGCCGAAGCGTGAAGCGTAGTAGCTGCAGACCGCATCGAGAAGCTCTTTGCTTTCTGTGAGTGCGTACTTCCAGTTTTCGGGGTCTTTTGCCGCCTCGATAAGTGCGTTTACAACGTGCTGAGACGGTGTGAAATCGGGTGTGCCGATGAAAAGGTTATATACTTTTCTGCCTTCGCTTATGAGCCTGTCCTTTTCTGCGTTGAGCGAAGCGAAAATACCTGTCTTGAAATGGTCGAGTCTTTTTGCTTGTCTGATTTCCATTTTTGTTACCTCTGCGATTTTTATTCCGGTTCTATATTATAGATGATAAATCCCGTGTGTCAAGTGCCGCAAAAGGAAAAATCCGACGGAAACCATCGGATTTTCGTGTAAGTTATATGTAAGCTTTTACGTTCGTTTCGTAGTGCCCCGTATCCCGGAAACCGTTTTCCGTTCGCAGGCATTCGCCCCACTTGCGTGCGATTTCTTCATACGAATCGGTCTCTACTCTTGCTCGCTCAAAGCCGTTTTTACTGCCGCGAAGGCACCAGGTTGAGCTCCACATTCCGTGTCCCGTTGCCTTGTACGTCCACAGGAACCAGTTGTAGTTTGCTTTTTCGAGTGTTCTGAAGCAGTTGCCCCACGTTGCAGTGCCGAGGGGATAAAATTCACCCATCATCATCGGCACGTCGGAGAAAATTATCTTCACAAGCCACGCGGCAAAAGTAAACGAAAAGTCGGAATTATTGTAGAAATGCACCTGATAAACAACGTTTTCCCAGCCCTTTGTCCATGCGAGCGGCAGGGCAAGCGCTGTCCAGATAGCTTCCATTGTGATGATGTGTCTGCTGTCGACCTCGCGTACAGCGTCGTAAAGGCGGCTGTAGATCATATCGTTGTTTTTTCTTCGTGTCATTTCGCTGCCGGGTACGTCGCACATAGGCTCGTTGAGCAGATCGTACATTGCAACGGCAGGCTCATCTTTAAACAAAGCTGCAATCGCCGTCCACAGCTCTTCTGTCAGCTCGCGGTATCTTTCGCCCTGCTGAGTATCGTCATAAAGTCCGCAGGAGTCGTTCTTGCCGCAATGCTCCGCAACACTCTGGAAGCCGACTGCGCCGTGCATATCGAGCACAACGTAGATCTCACGCTCGGAGCACTCTTCAACAATCCACTCAAGGCGCGAGAAATCCCATTCGCCGTTTTCGTCGAGGATTTTTCTGCCGTTATCGTCGTAATAGAAGTTTCTGTACCAGAAGGGTACTCTTACGCAGTTGAAGCCGAGCTCCTTGATTGTGTCGAGGTCACTTTCCGTAAGCCAGTTGTCCATATACGTGTTGAACAGCTCGTACGCACCCTTCTCACCGAAGCGCTCCGTGAGTATTTCGAGCACGGTGTAGTGGTCAAGGTTACCCTCATAGGGGCAGAGCCAATCCTCCCATATCATCCAGGCGCCGAGGTTGACACCCTTCAGGCGGATCGTTTCGCCCTTTTGATTTACTATGCGCTGTCCCTTAGTCTTAAGAAAATCTTCTTCGGTGAAGCCCGTGCCGTTATCCTGCTGTGTGCCTTTGGCGAAAGCAGGGCAGCAAAGCGAAAAAGCTGTTGCCGTAATGAGTAAAAGCGAAACCGCTGTTCTGAAAAACTTTTTCATAGTTGTTCTAAAACTCCTTTTAGTTCAATCCTGGCTCATATTAAGCCCCGTGCGCGGTGACGATTCGCCGGACTTTATCATAAAAATTGGAGCGAATTTGCTGTGTGAAGCCATTGAAAAGCTGTCGTCATCGCTGACGATTATGTGATCTGCAACCCTGATGTTTATAAGGCTCAATGCATTAATGAGCAAGGTCGTTGCGTCAACGTCATTCCTCGAGGGCGATGCAATGCCGCCCGGGTGATTGTGAGCAATTATGATGCTCGCTGCGTTGTTTCTGAGCGCAAGCTGTGCGATTTTTCTCGTGTCTATCTGTGCCAGCTTGAGCGAGCCCTCCGACACAAAGGTAAAGTTGTTTATCCTGCTCTGAGAATCAAGGCAGATAATGCCGATTTTTTCGGTGCTCAGCCCAAAAAACCGCGGCGCTAAAAATGCCTTTGCCTCGTCTATGTTTGTAATGAAGCGCGTTTTGTCCGCTTTATCGCAGGTGTATCTGCGGAAAAGCTGCGGCACCATTGTAATGAGCGTTGCGGCCGTGTCACCGATACCGTCAACGGCGGTGAGGTCGTCGTAGCTCGCTTCAAATACAGCTGACAGTGAGCCGAAACGCTCTATCAACCGATGTGCGGTCGGGTTTGTGTCGCCCCTTTTGTTGGCGTAAAAGAGCAGCAGCTCGAGCACCTCGTGGTCTGCAAAGCTCCCGAGACCGTTTGTGACGTATTTTTCACGCACTCTGTCGCGGTGACCTGTGTGAATTGATGTGGGCTTTTTGTTTTTATTGTTTGGTGCGGACATTGGGTAACCTCCGTCGCAGTATTTTGCTGATGATAATGTTTTTACATATGATAGCATATACCGCTGTAAAACTCAAGCACAAAACCCTGCTTGTAAAACAGGCGAAAAAGTGGTATAATTACTGCATAATGAATCCGCTATCGCCCATCTTGTGCTTATTTCAGAGGATGAACACAAGATGCACCTAAACGCAAAAAAAGGTTGACACAGACGGCGTTTTTGTTATATAATAGCACCTTGTAAGGTCTAAAGTGGGGTATAAGCCCAATATGCTTTTTTCCGCTTAGGTCATAAATCACACCTTGAATGGAGGTTATGCACAATGAAAAGGACTTATCAGCCCAAGAAGCGTCATCGCAAGATGGAGCACGGCTTCCGCAAGAGAATGGCGGACAGAAACGGCCGTAAGGTTCTCGCCCGCCGCAGAGCAAAGGGCAGAAAGCAGCTTTCTTACTAATTCGGGTAAGGGCTCACAAGGCGAACGGTTATGGCTTCAACTATCTCATCACTCAATCGTAATATCGACTTTCGCCGCGTATACAGCCGCGGCAAAGCCTTTTCAAGTCCTGCACTGGTAACTTACGCAGCAAGGAACCGTGCGGGTATTTGTCGTGTCGGAATTACTACAAGTAAGAAGATCGGCAATGCAGTTGAACGCAACCGCTCCCGCAGAGTGATAAGGGCGGCGTTCCGTGAAATCCAACCGCAGATCGTTGGCACGTGGGACATCGTTTTTGTCGCAAGAAGCAAAACAAAATACCTCAAAAGCACTCAGCTTGAAACGGTTATTTCCAATCATTTGAAGCAGGCGGGTGTTATACACTGATGAAAAAGGCAGTATTGCGGGTTATCCGCTTCTACCGCGAAAAAATTTCGCCACACAAGCCACCGATGTGCCGCTATTATCCAACCTGTTCCGAATATGCGATGCAGGCGATAGAGGTGCACGGCTTGTTTTTTGGCAGTCTGCTGGCGGTTCGCCGGCTTTTGAGGTGCAATGTTTTGTTCCCCGGCGGGTACGATCCGGTGCCCCCGAAGAAAAACCACACGGAGGACGAATAATGCAAGCTATCTATGATTATCTCTCCATTCCTTTTGGAGTGTTGCTTGGCTTCTTTTACAATTTCGTTGACGGATTTTTCGGCTCCGCAAGTTATTTCGTAGCTATTGCGCTTTTTGCGCTTGTATTCAAGCTTGTTCTTCTCCCCACATCGATCAAACAGCAGAAGAGCACGGCTAAGCAGGCAAGGCTTCAGCCCAAGATCCGCAGAATTCAGGAGAGATACAAGGGCGACAGAAACGCTCAGCAGAAAATTCAGGAAGAGCAGCAGGCTCTTTACCAGCGTGAGGGCTTCAATCCCATGAATCAGGGTTGTGCGCCTCTCCTCATTCAGTTCCCCATCATCATCGGTCTCTACGGCGCTGTTTACAGCCCGCTGACATATATGCTCAAAATTGATTCTGCAATCCTCGAGCAGTTCAAAACTGCCGCTAAAACAATTGGCCTCAATATTGAAAGCAGAATGATCGAGATCGAGATGATCGAAAACATCGGTAAGATCAAAGACACACTTATTCAGCAGGGTGCAAAAATCGAAAACCTTGATGCTATTGTCGGCAGAATTGCTGATTTCGGCAGCACTCAGCTTCAGCTCTTCGGCGTATCACTCAGCCAGAATCCGAGCTTCAAAGTATTTAATTTCCTTATTCTTATTCCGATTCTCTCTTTCCTTACATCAATGGCAACGTCGCTCATCAGCCAGATGCGCTCAAAGCGCAACAATCCCGCTGCAGGCAGCGGCGCTATGATGGGCTGCATGACCTTCGGTATGCCTCTTTTCTCGGCAGCTATGGTCACAATGTTCCCCGCAGCAGTCGGTATTTACTGGATCATTAATAACATCTACTCATTTATTCAGACACTTATTGTCGGCCACTTCTACAGCCCCGATAAGGTTATAGCAGAAAATATGGTCGAAGAAACTATCTACCGCCGTTCAAAAGAAAACAACCAGAAAATTGTGGCGGAGAGAAAGAAAAACGAGAAAAAATAACACTTAAGGTGGTAAAACAATTTGATTAAAGAAGCAATCGGCATCGGCAAAACGGTTGACGAAGCTTACGAGAACGCTAAGGTTCAGCTCAACGCACCGTTTGAGGCAGATGTTCAGTTTACAGTTGTCGAGCAGCCCAAGAAAAAGGCATTCGGCATCTTCGGTAAAGAAACCCCCGCAAAGGTTAAAGCATTCTACGAAGTTCCCGACGAGAAGCCCGCAGCTAAGCCGGCACCTGCCGCAAAGCCTGCAAAGGAGAAGAAGGCAAGCAAGCCTGCTCCCGCACCCAAGGCTCCCGTTGTTAAGGAGAAAAAGCCTGTTGCAAACCCCGAAGCTTTCGACGGCACAAAGGCTTACATCAGCTCAATCCTCAAGGGCCTCGGCATTGACGAGTGCGAGATCACATTCGCTGAGGAAGAGGACGGTATCGCAATCGAGCTTGATTGCGGCGAGGATTACGGCGTTGTAATCGGCAGAAGAGGCGAGACCCTTGATGCTATCCAGTACCTTGTACGTCTTTATATGAACAAGGGCAAGGAAAACTACAAGCGTGTATCCATCAACATCGGCAACTACCGTGAGAAGCGCGCAGAAACACTTCGCGAGCTTGCAAAGCGCAACGCAGCAAAGGTTCTTCGCAACGGTAGAAACGCAGTTCTTGATCCTATGAACCCCTACGAGCGCAGAATCATCCACACAACAGTCCAGGAGATTGAGGGCGTTGAGTCTCACTCAGTTGGTTCAGACAGCGAGCGTAAGGTCGTTATCACACTTGCAGAGGGTGTAAAGCCCACAAACCCTGATGCACGTCGCTACAACAAAGGCGGCAAGGGTGGCTACAACAGAGGCGGAAATCGCGGCGGTAACAGAAAGAGCGAATCACAGCCCGCAGTCCAGCGTGCTCCCCGTTCGGATATTTCCAACGCAAGCCGTTACGGCAAGATTGAGCCGAAGAAGCCTGCAGCAACAACAGAAGAATAATTTCAAGCCTCCGATATGGTTAATGCATATCGGAGGTTTCTGCTTTAAGAAAAGAGCCTGCAGAACAGAATTCTGCAGGCTCTCTGTATTATAATATTTTATACATTGAATAGCAGCTCGTTATAGGTCGGATACGGCCAATGCTTTTCAGCAACGATAGTTTCAAGCTCGTCTGCAACTGCACGAAGTGCATTCATCGCAGGCAGAAGCTTGTCGCGGCAGTAGGCAGAAGCCTCAAGGCTGCTGTTTGTGTGGTCAAGGCCTACGACGGTACTTTCCAGAACGTTTGTCCTTGCGTAGAGGTCGTCTGTAAGCGCGGTCAGCTTTTTGCAAAGAGTGAAAGTTGCGTCGCCTTCTGCGAGGATGCCGATGTCTTTCTTGAGTTTAACGCTCTTCGCAACCTCATTTGTGTAGGTTACAACAGCGGGAGTAATCTCCTTGCGCGCCATTTCGAGCATTGTCAGTGCCTCGATGTGGAGCACCTTGCAGTAGCTGTCGAGCATAATCTCACAGCGTGATGCGATCTCGCTCTTTGTGAATATCTTGTGTTTGGTGAAAAGCTCAACATTCTTTTCGCTGACAAAAAGCGGTACGGCATCGGCTGTTGTTTTCAGCTCGTAAAGACCTCTGCGGTGAGCTTCGTTTATCCATGCCTGGTTGTAATTGTTGCCGTTGAATACTATGCGCTTGTGTGCAGTGATCGTCTCGGACATCCACTTGTCAATTTCTGCGTTAATGTTGTCGCAGGCTTCAAGTCTGTCTGCAAGGCGGTCGAATGAATCTGCAACGGCTGTGTTGATAACCGTGTTGATATCCGCAATTGAGAAGGATGATCCGAGCATACGGAACTCGAACTTATTTCCTGTGAATGCGATGGGGGAGGTACGGTTGCGGTCTGTTGTATCCTTTTTGAAATCGGGCAGAACCTCAACACCCGTGATAACCGTTTCGGCCTTTTTGTTTTCGGCGTGCTCGCCGCGCTCTACAGCGTCAAGAATCTCTGTCAGTTCATCACCGAGGAAAATGGAGATGATAGCAGGCGGAGCTTCTGCCGCACCGAGACGGTGATCGTTACCTGCGGAGGCGGAAACTATACGCAGAAGGTCCTGGCTGCGGTCAACAGCCTCGATTACGGCACAAAGGCAGACGAGGAAGGTGCGGTTATCCTGCGGCTTTTTGCCGGGCTTGAAAAGGTTTTTGCCGTAGTTTGTGGAAAGTGACCAGTTGTTGTGCTTGCCGCTGCCGTTGACGCCTGCAAAGGGCTTTTCGTGAAGCAGACAGCTGAGGTTGTGGCGGTCGGCAACCTTTTTCATTATTTCCATCGTCAGCTGGTTGTGGTCAGCTGCGGTGTTTGTTGTTGTGAAAACGGGGGCGAGCTCGTGCTGAGCAGGTGCTGCCTCGTTGTGCTCGGTTTTTGCATAAACGCCGAGCTTCCAGAGCTCTTCGTTGAGCTCCTTCATAAAGGCCTTTACTCTGGGCTTGATTACGCCGAAGTAGTGGTCGTCAAGCTCCTGACCCTTGGGGGGCTTTGCACCGAAAAGTGTACGGCCTGTGATGACAAGGTCACGGCGCTTTTTATATGTCTGCTTATCTACAAGGAAGTATTCCTGCTCAGGACCGACAGTTGAGCTGACGCGAGAAACTTGCTCGTCACCCATAAGCTTGAGCAGACGTGTGGCCTTCGTATCGATAACCTCCATTGAACGCAGCAGGGGAGTTTTTTTATCGAGCACCTCACCACCGAAGGAGCAGAAAATCGTGGGAATGCAGAGCGAATCATCCTTGATAAATGCGTAGGATGTGGGGTCCCATGCGGTGTAGCCGCGCGCCTCAAAGGTTTCACGCAGACCGCCCGAGGGGAATGAAGAGGCATCGGGCTCACCCTTGATAAGCTCCTTGCCGGAGAATTCCATTATTACTCTGCCGTCATTCTGAGGGGAGAGGAAGCTGTCGTGCTTTTCAGCGGTAATGCCTGTGAGAGGCTGAAACCAATGCGTGTAGTGGGTTGCACCCTTTTCAATCGCCCAATCCTTCATTGCTGCGGCAACAGCGTTGGCAACCGTAATATCGAGAGCCTTGCCCTCTTCAATGGTTTTGTGAAGCGATTTGTAAATTTCCCTGGGCAGGCGGGCACTCATAACGTCATCGTTGAATACCAGGCTGCCGAACATCTCGGGGACATCCCTCATCATAAGAAAGCACCTAACCTTTCTGTGCATATTGCATTAAAAATCCAACGACAATTTTAGCATAAAGACGGATTTATTTCAATTGTATATTAAAATTTCGTCGGATATACAAACCAAAGCCTGCTGCACAGAGTAAGTTTTGGCTTTTTTATATAAATATACAAAAAAAGACGACATACTTCGTTGCGAAGCGTGTCGTCTTGTGTGTTTATTTTGCGTAGTCTGTAGCTCTGTTTTCGCGAATGATATTGACCTTGATCTGACCGGGATACTCAAGCTCCTCTTCGATCTTCTTGACAATATCTCTTGCAAGCAGAGTCATCTTGTCGTCTGTGATGATATCGGGCTTAACCATAATACGAACCTCACGGCCTGCCTGAATTGCAAAGGAGCTGTCAACACCCTCGAAGGATTTTGAAATCTCCTCAAGCTTCTCAAGACGCTTGATGTAGTTCTGAACGTTTTCACGTCTTGCACCGGGACGGGCAGCGGAGATTGCGTCTGCAGCCTGAACGAGGCAGGCAACAATTGTTTTTGCTTCGACGTCGCCGTGGTGTGCGTGGATTGCGTGAACAACCTTTTCGTTTTCCTTATACTTGCGTGCGTATTCAACACCGAGCTCGATGTGTGAGCCTTCGAGAGAATGGTCGAGAGCTTTACCGATATCGTGCAGAAGACCTGCGCGCTTTGCAAGCTTGACGTCTGCGCCGATTTCAGCAGCCATAAGACCTGCAATATAGGAAACCTCAAGTGAATGGTCAAGAACGTTCTGACCGTAGCTGGTGCGGTATTTCAGGCGGCCGAGAATTTTGACAAGCTCGGGATGAATGCCGTTGAGTCCTGCATCGAGAACTGCTCTTTCGCCTGCCTGCTTGACTGAGTGCTCAACCTCTTTGACTGCCTTTTCGTGCATCTCTTCAATGCGTGTCGGATGAATTCGTCCGTCTGAAATAAGCTTTTCGAGTGTGAGCCTTGCTTCCTCGCGGCGAACCGGATCAAAGCAGGAGAGTGTGATTGCTTCGGGTGTGTCGTCGATGATGAGATCGACGCCTGTGATCGTTTCGAGTGTACGGATGTTGCGGCCTTCACGTCCGATGATTCGGCCCTTCATCTCGTCGTTGGGAAGAGCGACAACGGAAACGGTAGCTTCGGATACCTGCTCAGCTGCACAGCGCTGGATCGCCGTAGCGACAACCTCGCGAGCCATGTTATCAGCTTCGTCACGCAGAGTCTGCTCGTACTCAAGGAGCTTGAGCGCCTTTTCTCTTGTGAGGTCTTCCTCAAGTGATTTGAGAAGGTAATCTTTTGCCTGTTCACGTGTGTAGTTTGAGATTCTCTCGAGCATTTCAAACTGGCTGCGCTTGATTGATTCGATTTCGTCAAGCTTTGCGTCAGCAGCCTTGATCTTTTCGCTGAGTATCTCGTCTTTCTTTTCGAGGTTGTCGGACTTTTTGTCAAGCAGCTCTTCACGCTGCATGATTCTGCGTTCCTGCTTCTGAACCTCGGAGCGTCTTTCTCTGAGCTCTTGCTCGGTAGCTGTACGCTCTTTGTGGATAGCATCTTTTGCTTCAAGAATTGCTTCTTTCTTCTTTGATTCAGCCTGAGCAATAGCGTTGTTTATGATACGCTCTGCTTCCTGGCTGGCTGAACCGATTTCAGCTTCAGCAACTTTACGCCTATGTAAACCGCCGAGGATGAAGCAGACAACACCTGCTATAACTGCGGCAGCAACAATTAATGCGATTGCTAAACCAATTTGCATAGTGGCACCTCCTTAAAATTTTTTCAAACTTAATGAATAAAGGATCATAAAAAATCATATTCCGCGGAATAGTAATATCGACTTGTGTTCCGTCGGAAGCAGCAGTGTAATCGGTGCAGAAGCATATACACCCATAATTACACACTACATATTGTATATTATAACTTTTAACACCGTATGTCAAGGTTAAAAAGCACGGAATTTGTATATTTTTATTGTATGTCTTAATATACAGCAACATATGAGGAGTCAAACTGCATAAATACGCAGACTCGACATTGTAAAAATTCAGTATAGCATTTTGTGAAGTATTGTGTTATAATATGCAAAACTGCGTATCTCGGAGGAATAGGTAATGAAACGCTTCAGTATCCTCATATCAATAGTTCTCGTTTGCGCCGTTGCGCTGAGCGGATTTGCTCTGGGCGCCCTCGGCTCATCGTCAGAGCCCGGTGACGTTGACCTTGACGGCAACGTTACGGCGGAAGATGCTCTTCTCGTGCTGCGCGCTTCTGCAGACCTCAATACGCTCACAGCCGAGCAGGTAAAGGTAGCGGACGTAACGTACGACGGTAAAGTAAACTCGGTTGATGCGCTTCGCATCCTGCTTTACATCTCGGGTAACATAACAGACCTTGGTAACATCGGCTCAGAAGAAGGCGACGATATCATAATCTGATGTTGCGATGTGCTTTTTTGACAGTTGTGTATGGGCTTTAAAGCCTAGAGCCACAACATATTGTGCAAGTTTCCAAAACAGATAAAAAATCAAAAAAATGCTTGACCTGACCCTCTTATTTGTGGTATACTCGCTATACCTCTGCAAGAGGGTTATTTTTTTGTGCCCTTTTTCTTGAGGGAGGCAATTTTTAAAATGGAGGTGCCGAATTATGGCCGGAGACGCAAGAGTAAAGGTTACTCTCTCCTGCACTGAGTGCAAACAGCGCAACTACAACACAATGAAGAACAAGAAGAACACGCCTGAAAAGCTGGAGATGAACAAGTACTGCAGATTCTGCAAGAAGCATACACTCCACAAGGAAACAAAATAAGCGGGAGGTTATGAAAATGGCAAAGGATAAGAACTCCGAGGCAGCAAAAAAGGTTGCCGATGCCGAAAAAGCCTCAAAGAAGAAGTCCGCTAAAAACGATGGCAAGCCGAACATTTTCGTTCGTATTTTCAAAGCTATCGCTAAGTTCTTCAAGGACCTTAGGGGTGAAACAAAGAAGATCGTATGGCCCAACGCCAAGACAGTCTTCAAAAACACCGGTATTGTTCTTGCAGTAGTTCTTGTCGTCGGTATTGCTATCTGGGTTATCGACTGGGCATTGTCCGCAGGTTTCGGTGCGATTTTCAGCATCAATGCAGACAAGGTTACAGAGGTAACAACAGCTATCGCTGCTACGACAACAACAAGCCTTGGCGGCTGAGACTACAGGGTTTTGAATTAAACCTGCTTCTTGGAGGATAACAATGGCTGATGATGCAAGATGGTATGCTATCCATACCTATTCAGGCTACGAAAACAAAGTAGCTGACAGTATCAATAAAATTGTTGAGAACCGCGGTATGTCCGAAAGAATCCTCAAGGTAGCCGTTCCCACAGAGACTGTCAGGAAGATCACTCCCGGCAGCGGCTCTGACGACGTAATTGAGGTTAAGGTTACAAAAGATACTGATGAGCAGGTCGGCGATGCTGCTTTGGCAGATGACGTCGGATCTGAAGGTGCGAAGAGCACCCGCAAGAAGAAAAACAGCAAAGACGAGTATGAGCGCAAGCTCTTCCCCGGATATGTGCTTGTAAAGATCGCTCTTGACTATGACGAAAAGAGCGAAGAATACAAGATCGACGACGAAACATGGTACGTAATCCGCAACACACGCGGCGTTACAGGCTTTGTCGGTCCGGAGGGTAAGCCCGTCGCCCTCGGTGATGAAGAGGTTCTCAAGTTCGGCGTTGAAAAACGCGAAGACATTGAAGAATTTCCCGAGGTTATGGAACACATTGACTTTGGCAGACGCGTTATTGAGGTTGGCTACAAGGTTGGCGATATCGTCAACATCGTAACTATGCCCGGCTTCAGCGGCACGGTTCAGGAAATTAACCTTGAGCGTAACCAGGTTAAGGTTGTATGTTCCGTATTTGGCAGAGATACTGTTGTCGAGGCTGAACTCGACCAGGTAGAACTCGCCATCGATTAATTATTTTGGTAATATCGGGTTATCACCCGTGTTATGGGGCTTCGGTCCCGTGGGAGGAGTAAAATTCTTTTCAATGCTCCGCTCAACCACAATTTTGGAGGTGCAAACTAATGGCTCAGAAGGTAGTCGGCTTTGTAAAGCTGCAGATCCCCGCCGGTAAAGCAACACCGGCTCCGCCCGTTGGTCCCGCACTTGGTCAGCATGGTCTTAACATCATGTCTTTCACCAAGGAGTTCAACGAGAGGACAAAGAACGATATGGGTCTTATCATCCCTGTCGTAATCACTGTTTATGCTGATCATACATTCAGCTTCGTAACCAAGACTCCCCCCGCATCAGTTCTTATCAAGTAGGCTTGCGGCATCGAGAGCGGTTCGGGTGTTCCGAACAAGACAAAGGTTGCAACAATTACCGCAGAACAAGTTAGAAAAATCGCCGAGCAGAAGATGCCCGACCTTAACGCTGCAACAATCGAGACAGCTATGAGCATGATAGCTGGTACAGCTCGCAGCATGGGCGTCACTGTCGTTGATTAATGCTCGGGAGGTTTGAATAATGAAACACGGTAAAAAATATATTGAAAGCGCAAAGCTTGTAGACAGATCAAAGCTCTATGATCCCTCAGAGGCTCTTGAGCTCGCAGTTAAGGCTGCAAAAGCTAAGTTCGACGAGACAGTCGAAGTTCACATCCGTCTTGGTGTTGACTCACGTCACGCTGACCAGCAGGTCAGAGGCGCTGTTGTTCTTCCCAACGGCACAGGTAAGAAGGTCAGAGTTGCTGTATTCGCAAAGGGTGCAGACGCTGACGCTGCTGTAGCAGCAGGCGCAGAGGTTGTCGGCGCAGAGGATCTCGTTGCAAGAATCCAGGGCGAAGGTTTCATGGATTTCGACGTATGTATCGCTGCTCCCAACATGATGGGTCTTGTTGGTCGTCTTGGTAAGGTTCTCGGCCCCCGTGGTCTTATGCCCAGCCCCAAGGCAGGCACAGTTACACCTGACGTTGCTAAGGCTGTTGAAGAAGCTAAGGCAGGTAAGATCGAGTACAGACTCGACAAAACAAACATCATGCACTGCCCCATCGGCAAGACATCATTCGGTACAGAGAAGCTCGCTGAGAACTTCAACACACTTCTTGATGCTGTCGTTAAGGCAAAGCCCGCTGCAACAAAGGGTCAGTACATCCGTTCCTGCGTTGTTGCTTCAACAATGGGCCCCGGCATCCGTGTCAATCCCACAAAGATTGGCGGCTAATTAAAAATAACATTGCAAACAACGCTTGACAAAGCGTGAAATGTGTGTTATTATAGTCGAGCTGTTCCAAAGACAGCAGGCGCAGTAATACTGCATAAAGGTTTCACACCACCTGCCGAGGAAGACGCTTAATTAAACAATTTATTTTGTTTTCTTTTGCTCTGTCCTCCTCAACGGTGGGCAGAGCTTTTTGATATTTATTTTTTTCGGAGGTGAATCCACTATGCCAAGCGCAGCAGTTCTTGAACAAAAGAAGCAGGCAGTCGCAGCACTCGCCGAAGAACTTAAGAATTCTTGTGCAGGTGTTATCGTTAACTACAGCGGTATTTCCGTTGCTGACGATACTAAGCTTCGTAAGGAGCTCAGAGAGGCTAACGTTAAGTACACAGTTGTTAAGAACACACTTCTTAAGCTTGCAGCTAAGGAAGCAGAGCTTGAGATTCCTGAGGAAGTTCTCAACGGTACAACAGCTATCGCAACAAGTGCAGATGACTATGTTGCAGCAGCACGTATCCTTTCCAAGTATGCAGACACAAGCCCCACATTCGAGGTAAAGAGCGGTTATCTTGATAAAGAGATCATCGGCCTCGACAAGATTGACAGCCTTGCAAAACTTCCCAGCAGAGAGATCCTTCTCGCTACAGTATGCAACGCTTTCAACGCACCCATCGCAGCTTTCGCACGTGCCGTTCAGGCTATCGTCGATAAGGGCGGCGCAGACGCAGAGGCTCCCGCTGAGGAAGCTCCCGCAGAAGCTTAAATCAATCAAAAAATTTACAAAAACTATTTATTGTTTATGGAGGTTATTACCATGTCAGAGAAGATTACTTCTATCATTGAAACACTTAAGGGCCTCACAGTTCTCGAGCTCTCCGAGCTTGTACACGCTGTTGAGGAAGAGTTCGGCGTACCCGCTGCAGCAGCAGTTGCAGTAGCAGCTCCCGCAGAGGCAGCAGCAGCTGTAGAAGAGAAGACAGAGTTCGACGTTATCCTTGCAGAGGTTGGCGCAGAGAAGATCAAGGTTGTTAAGGCTGTTAAGGACATCACAGGTCTCGGTCTTGCAGAGGCTAAGGCTCTTGTTGACGGTGCTCCCAAGGCTGTTAAGGAAGGCGCTTCCAAGGAAGATGCTGAGGCTATCAAGGCTAAGCTTGAAGAAGTCGGCGCAAAGGTTGAGCTTAAGTAAGTTAATACTTAAAAAACAATTATACAGGGTGTTCGCAATGAACACCCTGTATTTTTTTGCGCAAAATTTGCGGCAGAATTTGCCGATTATTTTTATGTTGAGTAAAAATGTCGGTAGAATAATGGCAAAAAAAACGATCGGGTGATTGTCTTCGCCCGACCGTTTTCTTCTGCTATATTAGAAATCCTTTGAAAAATGGCTGCACATACTTCCGCCTGACTCGTTGGTTGAGTAATTATGATATAAGCACCAACCTATACCGTTCTTGCGGCAAAAATATTTGCAATACTTACAGCACTTCAATTCTTTCACCTCCAAAAATTTTTTATTCTTCAATCAATTTTACAACGTCTTTATTAACCCATGCTACACCGTATTCGTCTGTTTCAATCTGAATCCAGTCGCCGCTTGTTTCTCCGGTCGGATACATTCTTAACGAGCGGTCTCTTAAAATAATAATGGATGAATGCTCTTTACCCGGACCGGTGCGGATGTGAATTCCGCCGCAGTCATCGGCAATAAGATAATAAAACTCCTCTTCCGTTTCCTCTGTTATTTCTGTTGTGCTTTCGTCATCCAGATAATTTGAACTGTCAATATCCTTCTTAAGGCTATCCAACCCGTTCATTATCGGCTTTACCAACAAAAGACAGACGCAAATCAGAACAGCAGCAATAACAAGCTTAGTTATTGTCTTTTTTCTTCTTAATTTTTTCAGTTCTTCCAGCTTTCTCTTTTGTTCTTCCTGCCTTCTTCTTTCTTCCTCTTTCCGTCTCTCTTCTTCAATACGCTTTTGCTCTTCTAATTCTTTGATTTTTTCCTCGGAATAATACTTTTGAATATTACCGGGATTGATATTTAAAAATGAGCACAAATAAAGTATTACAGAAATATAAGTATCTTCAAGGTATGAGGTTGACTGCCTCGGTTTGACGCCCATCAAGTCCAAAGCTTCTTCAACAGTTTCCTTTGTAATAAAACTGTTACCGTTTTCCGCATTTTTATGGTTTATGTGGTTTACATGTAATACCGCATTGAATAAATCAATAATCAGATTATTCTGATCCTTCAGTAAGGCGAAATTTATGCACTCACGCAACTCGTCATAAACGCCTCCGAGAAGGCTACGTAAACCTTGCGTGGTTTTACTTACTTCCGTCTTGTTAACATCAAGTGCTAACGTCAACATATTCACGATTCCGCCTTCGGTACACTTGACACAGCCTTCTTCAAACACTTTATGCTTTTCAGATATGTATTCTTCAGTTTTGCCGCTTGCCATTTTGAGTGCGTTCTGAATGTTTTTTTCATAGAGCTTGCACTTGTCTACAAACTCTGCATCACCGTAGCTTTTCGCCTCAAAGTTTTCTGAAATAACAGCAGCTTTTGCAAACCAGCCAATCGGCGAAGTCGGTTGGCTTTTAATAAGCTCTTCGGCAACGTCATCCGCTCTTATGTATTCGTCCAGATCAAAAAATGTATTGATGTTTTTTAACGCAACTTTTGTGCTTTCATCAGCGTTGATCTTATCAATGTTAATGCCGCGTGTGTCCGTCTCTGCAGAATTATCGGTTCCAAGTTTTATCAACTGTACCACCGGCAGATATTGCTGAGCAATTTCATCTTCCTGTTGTGCGGCCTTTTCAAACCAATAAATTGCTTTATCAATATCCTTTTCAGTACCTTGTTCGAAATAATACTTTTCACCAAGATGTCGCTGAGCCTCTGCACAACCGTTTTCGGCAGCTTTTGAGAACCACGCAAAAGCTTTCTCGTAATCCTGCTTAGAATCATACGAAAGTCCAAGTTCATTTTGTGCCAATGCCAGGATTTCGGGGTCTTCATCGTCGTGTGTGGTTGCTGCGATTTCTGTCCACTTGAAGGATTCCTTCAAGTTTTGCTGAACGCCTATGCCATCATATAGTAAAGCTGCATACAGCATTTCACCGATAATATCATGATGAGCAATTGCTTTCTTTACCCAAAAAACGCCCTCTTCAATATCGTTTTTCTCAAACATTTGCTTGGCATATATTGCTTCTGCGCGGACGTCACCCCTTTTGCTTGCTTCTTTGAGCAGCTTTTCTCCGCGCTCTGTATCCTGAACAACACCGTCGCCGTTTATATATGCTACTGCCAGGTGCCTTGTTGCGGCTGCGTCGCCCTCTTTATGTCCCTTTAAGTATGCGTCGATTTCAGCCTGTCTGTCATTTCCTGTACTGTTTAAGTTGTTTGAATTACGATTTTCCATAATTGTCACCGCCAAATAACTTAATGTGTGGATTTGAAATTATTATAGTAAACGAATTTACCAAAGTCAATAGCCGATTCGGCGAATATATTATGAATTATGCCAAAAATAAAAACAGGGGCGCATTCGCCGACGCCCGATAAGGCAGTATTTGTTTCTCAAACAAAATTCCCTGTATTATTGTCAAAAGCCTCGCAAGGCGACAGACTTGCTGCGTTTTGTGACTTCAATACAAGAAATTTTAAGTTCTTACGAAACTGCGAAGCACTTTAAAACGCGAAATAAGTATGCAAGAAAAGGCAAAAGCACCGATAATGCTGACGCATATCGGTGCTTTTTAACGCGTTATTGTGTGCTTAGTTCACGATTAAAAGAAATACTGCCTTACCGGGTGTCGGCGTTCGCCCCTGTTTAGTGCTGTTTATACGTTTCTGAAAACTACTTTTGCCGTGTTGAACGGAGCGGTAGCAATTGATATGGTCTGTGTTTCATTCGGTCTTACAGATACAATTGTTCTCACGGGCTGTTCGTTTATCTTGTTGCCCTCGGCATCATAACAGTCAAATCCTATATAGATGTATTCCGTTGTGCCTGAGCAGGTGAGAATATCGATTTTCAGGTTGAGAATAAAGGTGTTGTTCTGTGAGAGTGAAACGTCGTGCGATTTAATGCGCACGCTGTCCTTTTCCGTGCCGAGTGTGCCGCCGTATTCAACAACAGGCGCTGTGTAGGATGATGCAGTTGTAACCGGCTTTTTTGTTGTTGTCGGTTTTGGTGTTGTTTGGCGTACTGTTGTCGGATGTATCGGTGCAGGTGTTGTGCGCTCCGTTGTCGGGCGCGATGTAAGCCTTGAGGGCGACGGCTTGCGGGTGGTGTACTGTGTTATCTTGACGTTCCCGCCGTGTGTACCTTCGCTGTTTTGAAGGGTTTCACCCTCTGCTACTGTCGTCTCGTTAGTCTGATCGGGCTGCGGCACTTTGTTGACACAGCCTGCTGCCGCAACGATAATTGCCGCTGCGGCGAGCATAGCGATAATCTTTTTCATAATCAGAATGTCTCAACAAGTGCTTTAAGGTATGCCTTGAAGTCGTCGCCGATCTCGTGGTGGCTGAGAGCGACTTCGCAGTTAGCCTTCATAATGCCGAGCTTGTTACCCATATCGTAACGGATGCCGTCAAAATCAAGAGCAAGAAGGTTGCCTTCCTTGCCGAGACGTGCAAGTGTGTCTGTGAAGTACAGCTCTTCGCCCTCGGGTGTGTTTGCAAGGTCCTCTGCGAGGTAATCAAATACCTGGGGAGGAGCAACAACTCTGCCGAGGATGGAGAAGCAGGACATGATCTGATCCTCTGTGGGCTTCTCGATGATGTTATGTACGTCCATAAGTGCAGCGTTATCTGCGTGAGGAGTAACGTCGAGTGAGCAGTATTTGGAGACGTCCTTTCTCGGAACTTCCTTTACACCGACAATACCCTTGCCTGTCTTTTCATAAGCGTCAACGAGCTGCTTTGTTACGGGGTATTCGTCGTTGATGATAACGTCGTCACCGTAAAGGATTGCAAAAGGCTCGTTGCCGATGAAGCTTTTTGCGCACATAATAGCGTGGCCGAGACCCTTTGTTTCCTTCTGACGGAGGAAATAAACGTTAGCGATGTTTGAGCAAGCGAGAACATCCTCGTAAAGGTCCTTCTTGGAGGGGTTATCCTTGAGCTTGTCTTCGAGCTCATAGCTGTGATCGAAATGATCTTCGATTACGCCCTTGCCGCGGTTTGTGATGATGAGGATATCCTCAATGCCTGCGGCTGCAGCTTCTTCTACGATGTACTGGATAGCGGGCTTGTCAACAATGTTGAGCATCTCCTTGGGAACTGCCTTTGAAGCGGGGAGAACTCTTGTGCCGAGACCTGCTGCGGGAATTATAGCCTTCTTGATTTTCATAGTAATGTGTCCTTTCTGTATGTTAAATAAAAATTCAGCGCATAATAAGCATTGTTGCCGCATTGAGCAGCAAACTGCATACCAGATATGAACCTGAACCGAGGAGGATGTTCGTTCCGCCCTTTTGTAAAATGCTGAACTGAACTCTGCGCTCATCTGTTGTTGAGGTTCTGATCTCGCGAAGATCTGTGCAGATTTTTTTGAAGTATATTCTGTTTGCCAGCAGTGCCGCAATGACGTTGAGCAAAGCCAACAAAAACCATATCAGCATAATAGGCAGCATCGGCTTAAGCATTTCGTCAATGACACGTTGCGTGTTATTGAGCGTAAATTCGTTTATCACTTCGGTTGCTTCTTCGCTGAGTGTTGTTCCGCCGAAGAAAAAGCCGAGCATTCCTCCGTAGCCTGTATCCTCTTGGACATAAGGCTCAATAAGCTCCTGTATCTCCGCTGTAATCGGTGCGGAGGAAACATAAAGATGCTTTTCTGCAGGAATCATAAGAAGATGAAGTGCAAGGTAAACCGTAAGGAAGATCGCCCCTGCCTTGTGAAGCTTACGGTAGAAAAACCAGAACGGTGAAAATAGGAATGCCGCCCAGTTCCACGATACCTTCCTGCGGAAGCTTCGGATGTAGTTGGCGCCTGCCGTACGGCAGTAAAGTGCAATATCGCCCGATTTGATGCCGCGGATATTTTCGGTTGCGTCAAACTCAGGTCTGAACTGAGCCAGCGGCGGCTCGCCCACAGGGTTTGCAAAGGGGATAAGCATTGCGCCGCATTCCGGGCAGCGGATCGTGCCGCTCGGGCTGGTAGTGCCGCAATCCGGACATATAATGTCGGGATTTGCTGCATTAAGCTGCGAAATATGAGGTTGTGCAGGCTCTTCTTTGGGCGGAGTCTCAACAGCCTTTTTCCATACAAAGTCCGTGCCGTGGTGCTCTGCGTTAGCACATTCGCCGTGAGCAAACCAGCACACGCGGTGGTGAGGTGTAGCACATTCGGGGCAGACGACTATATCGTCATTTTCTGCGAACGGAACACCGCAATACGGACAGTTCTCTCCGATATATCTCATTTCTTCATTTACCTCCAGTGTATACACAGATACACATCTTATATTTTACACAATTTATCATACAAATTCAATCCAATTATATAATTTATTTTAAAGTTTTATAAATTTTCGTCAGCCGCTTTACATAGGATAAAAAATGTATTAAAATATATACTGATATTTTATGTGATAAAGGGATATTGACTGCATTGTAAAAGGTGCGGCAGCCCGAGAAAGGAAAAATTATGCTTCAGTTTGAAGAACTTCGCCTTGAACTTCTCGAATGCAGAAAGCCTCTTGACGAGCTTGCAGAGGCACTTGGCCTTGAAGAGATGCGCAAAGAGATTGCTGTGCTTGAGGATCAGGCTGCTGCTCCCGATTTCTGGGATGATATGAAAAACTCACAGAAGGTTCTCCAGAAAACAGCCAGCCTCAAAAACAGGGTTGCAGCTTACGAGAAGCTCAACGCAGACTATGAGGATGCACTCGTTATGATCGAGCTTTCAGACGATGAAGAGGATGAATCAATGTTCCCCGATTGCCGTGAGAGTGTTGATGCAATCAAGCGTGAGCTTGACAAGCAGACTCTCAGCACACTTCTCAGCGGCGAATATGACAGCAAAAACGCAATCCTCACTTTCCACGCAGGCGCAGGCGGCACAGAGGCACAGGATTGGGCTTCGATGCTTGTACGTATGTACACACAGTGGGGCACACAGCACGGCTATAAAGTCACTATGCCCGATTTCCTTGACGGTGATGAGGCAGGCTACAAGTCAGCTGTTCTTCATATCGAGGGTGAGAATGCATACGGCTATATGAAGAGTGAAAACGGCGTTCACAGACTTGTTCGCTGTTCACCCTTCGATGCTTCGGGCAGAAGACACACTTCGTTTGCTTCGCTTGAGGTTATGCCCGAAATTGACGATACAATCGAAATCGACCTTAATATGGATGATGTCAAGATGGACGTTTACCGTGCAAGCGGTGCAGGCGGCCAGAAGGTTAACAAAACCTCATCCGCAGTCCGTCTTACACATATCCCCACAGGCATCGTAACCTCCTGCCAGGTTGAACGCAGCCAGGTGCAGAACAGAGAGGTTGCGCTTCGTATGCTCAAGTCAAAGCTCCTCGAAATCAAAGAGCGTGAGCATCTTGACAAGATCGAGGATATCAAGGGCGTGCAGAAGGATATAGCCTGGGGCAGCCAGATTCGCTCATACGTCTTTATGCCCTATACTCTTGCAAAGGATCATCGCACAGGCTTTGAAATGGGTAACATCAACG
Source organism: Acutalibacteraceae bacterium (assembly GCA_045606785.1). GTDB lineage: Bacteria > Bacillota > Clostridia > Oscillospirales > Acutalibacteraceae > UBA8612. The sequence continues at coordinate 26,269 of JAZUSN010000079.1, forward strand.
CAGTTATGGACGGTGATCTTGACGGCTTCATCAACGCATACCTCAAGCAGCAGTCACTTGAGAAGATGAACAACAATGACTAAAAAAATTATTGCCGTTTGTGCGGCTGTTCTTGCGGCGGTGCTCGTGTTCCTCGGTGTTAAGTTCCTGCCGGACAGAAGTGAGCCGGATGCACCCGAAACGGAAGAATCAAGCACAAAGTACGAGTATACAACGCTCGTGCCCTTTGCTCCGGCACAGACCGAGATTCTTACCCCTACAACGGTAAAGCCGCATTATGAGCACACAACACGCTATGAAGAAAATGCATCCCGCCTCAGCCAGAAAAAAGGCTGGCAGGATAACGACTTGACAATGGGCCTGCCAAAGGTCAGGTCGGGTGACGTTTCTACGGTTGAGTACGTCACCGATAAGGGCGGACGTACCGTAATCAGAATCGACGTTTTCGGCTACGGCAGCTACCTTAATTATATCGATCAGCTTGAGGCGGCAGGCTTTGCCGACAATAACGGCAGAGCACATATTCCTTCCTCTGCACCGTCAACCGTTGCAATGTTTTACAGCAGGTTTGACGGCAGACGTTCCTTCGGTGTCTATTGGTACGGCGCGGAGAGTGATGCAGGCTTCAACTGTGAAATCGTTATCTGCGATTACGATCAGGCACTTTAAGCTAAAGATAAATCCCCGAATATGCGCTGGCATATCCGGGGATTTTTTGCGATATTATCTAGCGTTTGAATATCCACAGCTTTACAACCGCCATACATTCGCGTATACAGCTTGGTATAACCGTGTACCATTTAGTGCTGCTGTGAGCGTGGGAGATATCCTCAATACCTGCAATTTCTGCAAGTGAGCCCGCTCGGAAAACGTGATACTCGTTGGTGACAAAGGCAACCTTATAGTTTTCTCCGAAAAGCCCTTCAAGAATCTGCTTGGAATAATAGAAGTTTTCGTACGTGCTGGTTGCCTGCTCCTCTCTGATGATTTTTTTACCGTCAACGCCGCAGCTGAGCAGGTAGCGTTCCATTGCCAGCGCCTCGGTAATATCCTCTTGCGGACCCTGTCCGCCGCTTACGATGATTGTAACGTCGGGATTCTCACGATAGATTTCTATAGCGCAGTCAAGTCGGTTTTTGAGCCCGACTGTCAGCAGCTCGCCTCTGATTCCGGAGCCGAGCACAATTACAGCGTTTTCATCACCGCTGACGTTGTCCGTAACTCCGAAGCCGAGCAGAAAAGCCACAAACACCGTAACAATGCTGATACCTGCCCAAAATATGCCCTTGAGAATACGCGGAATTTTTTTCATAAGGCTGTCGATAAATATACCGTAAAACAGTACGGCGGCACCGAGCATCAGCTCTGCCAATATTCCCGCGTTGACGTTTGTGGTCATCAGCATAAGTAAGGCGTTAAGTATGAGACCTGCGCCGAAAACAATCAGCAGCGATTTGGTTATTTTCTTTTTCATTTATACCCCTCACTTCAGTTTTTATTATATCTTCTGATTTTGACAAACTGATGAAGAAGCTGTAAAAGCGTTTTATCTTGCGTTGATTTTTTCTTCAACGCATTCTTTCCAACGCCTTGCAATGATCTGATGCGCGCCTGTAGTGGGGTGGATGCCGTCCCAGAGAAGCTTGAAAATGTCGGTGTGCTTTGCATATTCGTCAAATATATCCTGCAGCGGCACAAACACAGCGCCGTATTCTTCGGCGATTTCCTTTGCGGCCTTAGCGTATTCGGGCATATGTTTTTTCATATATGCGCAGTATTCTGCATCGTCGGAAGCTCCGAAAAAAGGCTCCATAATAACGATAAGTGTATCGGGATTTTGCTCGAGCAATTCATCGAGCATATAACGGTAGATTTTTTTGTATCTTTCGGGCGACGAGCCGTTGTGATGATAATATGTGCTGTAGCAGTCATTGACGCCTATAAGTATGCTTGCAACGGTCGGTCTGACGTTGAGGCAGTCCTCTTTCCATCTGCCGTAGAGCTGTGCTATTCTGTTGCCGCTTATTCCTCGGTTTACAACTTCGAAGTCTATATCGGTGTTATCTGCATACATTTCCGATGCAAGTATATACTGATAGCCGTGACCTAAAATGTGGTTAAGGTCCTCGTTTCTGCCTCTGTTGCCGTCAGTTATCGAGTCACCCTGGAAAAGAACGACGTCGCCGTTTTTCATTCTGAACATTTTTCTCATCCTTTACGGTCATTTTTTCCTAATTATATCACACCGCACAAAATTTTCAATCGGTTTGCGGATAAGTTAGGATTTAAAGCTATTGTTTTAGCGGTTTCTATGTGCTAAAATAGATAACAGTAAACACAAAGACGGAGGTACATAAAAATGAGAGCAGTAATTACCGTTGTAGGTAAGGATACGGTCGGTATTCTTGCAAAGGTTTCAACCTTCTGTGCAGAGCATGACGTTAACGTTGTTGACGTTTCGCAGACAATTCTGCAGGATATGTTCTGTATGATCATGCTTGTAGATACAGCTGAAATGAAGCTTGAATTTACAGAGTTTTCCGATAAGCTCAAGGCATACGGCGAAGAGAGAAATCTGAAGATCCACGTTATGCACGAGGATATTTTCAACTCTATGCACAGAATCTGAAAAGAGGCGGAAAATTAGCTATGATGAACACAGGCGATATACTCGAAACGATTGCGATGATTGAGGAGGAACACCTCGACATACGCACAATTACAATGGGCATTTCCTTGCTCGATTGCTGTGACAGCGATATCAAGCGCAGCTGCGATAAGATTTACGATAAGATCACACGCAAGGCTGAAAAGCTTGTTGTAACAGGTGAGCAGATTGAAAAGGAATACGGCATTCCTATTATCAACAAGCGTATTTCCGTTACACCGATCGCTATGGTTTCAGCTTGCTCGGGCGGCAACCCCGTCGAATACGCAAAGGCTCTTGAGCGTGCGGCTCAGACGGTCGGCGTCAACTTTATCGGCGGCTACTCCGCACTTGTTCAAAAGGGCTTTGCGGCAGGGGATGAGGCACTCATCCGCAGCATTCCCGAGGCACTTGCGGTTACGGAGCATATCTGTTCGAGCGTAAATATCGGCTCGACAAAGGCAGGCATCAATATGGATGCCGTTGCTCTGATGGGTCAGACTGTTGTTGAGGCTGCAAAAGCAACGGCAGATAAGGGCTGTATCGGCCCTGCAAAGCTTGTTGTTTTCTGTAACGCTCCCGAGGATAACCCCTTTATGGCGGGCGCATTCCATGGTGCGGGTGAGCCCGATTGCGTAATCAACGTTGGTGTTTCAGGCCCCGGCGTTGTCAGCACGGCACTCAAAAAGATACCCGACGGCAACCTTACAGACGTTGCTGACGTTGTTAAAAAGACAGCATTCAAAATTACACGTGTCGGCCAGCTTGTTGCGCGTGAGGCTTCACGCAGGCTCGGCGTACCGTTTGGCATTGTTGATCTTTCTCTTGCTCCTACTCCTGCTGTAGGCGATTCCGTTGCTCATATACTCGAGGAGATGGGCCTTGAGCAGTGCGGCTGCCACGGCACAACTGCGGCTCTTGCTCTGCTTAACGATGCTGTCAAGAAAGGCGGCATTATGGCATCCTCGCACGTTGGCGGACTTTCCGGTGCATTCATCCCCGTAACGGAGGATGCAGGTATGATTGATGCGGCACGCAGCGGTGCTCTCAACCTTGAGCGTCTTGAGGCAATGACGGCTGTTTGCTCCGTCGGCCTGGATATGATTAATATTCCCGGTGATACACCTGCTGAGGTTATTGCAGCTATTATTGCCGATGAAGCGGCAATAGGTATGATAAACAGCAAAACAACTGCTGTGCGTGTCATTCCCGCAATCGGCAAAACAGTCGGTGATGAGCTCGATTTCGGCGGTTTGCTTGGCGGCGGTCCCGTTATGGACGTCAGTATGATTTCCCCCGCGAAGTTTATTTCGCGCGGCGGCAGAATTCCTGCCCCGGTCCAGAGCCTTAAAAACTGATAAAACGCAAAAAACGGCAGAAGATTTTCGGTCTTCTGCCGCTTTTTTTAGTTTATGCTGCCGTCCCACAACGGCATATTTGATATATATTTACTTTCAACCGCCGGCACGTAGTATGTGCCGTAGGTTTTCATTCCCGGAAAATTCTCTGCTATATCTCCGTCATTTTCAATCTCAACATAAAATTTGTAATAAGGCACAAACAGCTCGGAAAGGTTTGAGATGTGATAAACAAGCTCTACCTTTTTTACTTTTTCTTTGCCGCCAAATTCGGTATAGACGCTTGTTACGTAGTTGCCGTTGAGCAGCAATCCGAGTGCTTCATCGGCTGTAATGATGGGGTATATTCCTATTATTTTGTCTTCGCTGCAGCTTCGTGATATACATAGTTTTCCGAAGCTGTCATCAAACCAGAAATGCACTTTTTCAAAGTTGTAGCTGTCTATCTGTTCGCTTATATCACCTGCACCGTCATAAAACGAAAGAGAAAATGAGCGTCTGCCGTAAACGTCGTAATCACCTCCGGATATATCTGCAATCGGCTGGTCCATATCGAGAAAATCCGCATATTTATTCTTCAGATATTCTGCTGTTTTTTTCAGCTCGTCTGCAGGTGCATAGTGGTCGAGCGTGCAGTTTGGCGGAAGTACATTAGTTTGGTTGATTTCAATATTGAGCATCAACCAAATGTTAATCTCGATAAGAGTGTTTCCTTTTTCAATATAATAGCTGTAAAAACTGTCATATGTGTTTTCTTTGATATCCTTTGCTGTTGCGTTTATTCCCAGCTTTTCAGCATATTCAAGCAAGATCTTTTTCATCTTACGCGCGTTATAATTCGGTGTGTTCTCAGAATAAACGGAGTTCTTATACACGGGCAGAACCTCGGGAGCATTTTGCGTTGCGCAAGGGTTGTTGTTGATCAGCTCTTCTTCGCTGTAAGCCCAATGTGCCTCCATGCTCATTCCGCCTTCAAAAATATTACCGAGTGTCAGCATCGGCAGTTGAGCAGGCGGCTGTTCGTTCTTACCGAAAAATGCCAGGCCTGCTGCAACCGTTACGGCAACACAGGCAGCGATGGCACAGGCCTTAAGCCAGACCTTGTACGGTATGTTTTTTTGCCTTGGCACGGCCTGCTCAATAAACTTGTCATTTATATCGGTGAGCGAGTATAATAATCTCTCACTTTTCATATGATAATTCCTTCCTCCTCCAAAAGCTTTTTCAGTTCACTACGTGAGCGCAGCAGTATCATCTTGACCTTACTTTCTCCAATTCGGTATTCATCGGCTATTTCTTTAATCGGGCTCATATACCAATAACGCCTTACAAATATTTTCCTGTTTTGTTCCGGCATAGTCTCAAGGAAGCGATTGAGAGCCTGTGTTATTATAAACTCTTGTGTGATGTCGCCTGTTGAAGTCGGGTCCGGTATACATTCGAGAAGCTCATCAAGTGCGGCTGCAATGTTTTTGCCGCCGCGTTTTTGTGCCGACAATTTTTCGTATCGGTTGAGTGCAAGGCGGCGCGTAATTTTGCCCAGATACGACGACAGTTTGGTCGGTCTTGTCGGAGGAATATTACACCACGCTTTGTAATACGTGTCGTTTACACATTCGTCAGACTCGCCGTCATCGTTTAAAATGTTGTACGCAATAACATGACAGTATTTTCCGTATTTTTTGTCTGTTTCTTTTATTGCATCTTCATTTCGCTCAAAATAAAGCCCGACTATTTGTTCATCCAACATTCTGCTCACTCCTTTGTAGATTTTTGTAAAAGGCCTTTCACTCATATAGACAGAAAAACTGCGGTATTCGTCACATTTATGTCTTTTTAAGTAACGTACAAGATTAATGTAAATAACTCAAAAGCGTTGCAGGTGGGTGAAATATCCCACGGTGCAACGCTTTTGTATATTTCGTGAGGCTCAGTTTTCGTCGGGCTGCTGGCCGTCGTGTGCAAGCCATTTGCATTCCGTTACTTCCATATCCGTAAAGGTTGCCTTGAATGACGATTCTTCGGGGCTGCACGCATAGATGCCGAAGCGGATCGTTCCGCCGCCGTGCCACATATGGCACACGCGCATCTGTTTGAATACTTTGCCGTCTTCCGAGCACTCAATGCAGTAATCGTCCTCACGGCGGCTGAATCTGTACCACATTGTTTTTATATCTGCGGCGATTTCGGTTGTCGCCCAGTCGGAATAGCCGTTGTTTGTCACAACGCTTCCCAGGTGCTGAAATCGCTCGTTTTCATATTCGACAGATGCTTTGATCCAATTTTCGCTGTCCAGATACATCACGATTCCGCATTGGTCAAACCTGTGCTCGCTGAGAAACTCTGTCTTAACCGTGAAGGAGAAATATTTTTCATCCGTCTGCATCTGCAGCACGGGTGCATTATCGTTTCTGAAATGGTAATAGGTCCTTTGCCATAAGTCTGTATGCGGCTCGGTGACGATTTCAATCTTTTCATCTGATACCGTGCAGCTTGCAGGCTCTCTCGTCCAGATGAGTTCGTTTGCGTTAAATTTCATAGCAGTACCTCTTTGGAGATTATTTGTTTAGCCGATTATATCATAAAGCAAAAGACTTTTCCATATGTTATTTGTTGAGGATTTTCGGCGGCATAAAAATGAAAAGGAGTGCAGCGTAAAAGCTGCACTCCTTTGCACCGAAAAAATTAAAATGCGGGTGAATCCGAAATAACCTTACCGTCAGGAGTAATCAACGCTATATGCGTACCGAGTGAATAATTGTTTTCCTGTGCCTCGTAGCTTATGAGATAGCCAGAAGCAAGTACCTGAACACACGGAGGAGCATCAGAATCTGTATTCGGTATGTCATAGGAAAGGTCTGCCGTCCAGATAACGTTGCCCTCAAGGTCGGTTTTCATTACTGCGTCGTTTCGCAACGCAGAGAGCATAAGCAGACTGTTTTCAAGCTTTAATATTTTGCATTTGTTACCGACGTAGCGCGGCTTAATTGCATCCTTGCCGTTTTTGATGTTGATGACATAAAGATTAGTGTTTGCCACGATATAAATATAATCGTCTGTACAGTCAAATACAGCGTTATAGGAGTTTTCAAAGCTTCTGCGCCACAAAACAGCAGGTGAGTCGGTGTCAAGACATTCCAAGGTGAATTTTTTGCTGTTTTTATCGTATGTATAAGCAAGCATATAATCGGTATTTGATGTGGGATAAATATATCTTTCTTCCGGCAACTTGCTTGTACAGTCGTAAACAAAGCTATTCTCTCCTGCATAAAAGCAGTATTTTTTTGCGCCGGTTTCTGCTGTATAAAACAATCCGCCGTCCATTATAATTTCAGCAATACTGCTGTCAGCAAAATCAGTTTTTACGGAGCTTCTTACGGCCGTATTTTTACCGAAAAGGCTTCGTGCAGCCGCAGAAATTTCTTCCTGAGTGAATACGGGGCTCAGTACGGATGAATAAACAAAATCGGTAAAACTTTGAATTTTTATGCTCGGCATATTGCAGTTTTCACCGCCTACCGTGTATGTATTTATACCGCTGAACGTACCGAAACAAACAAGCGAATCTCCTTGAACAATATCCGTAACCGGTTGAGGAAAAATCAGCGCGGCATAATCCTGTGTTGGATGATAAATTCCGTCAAAGCCTTTGCTTGCACCGTACTCGGCAAAAACGGTGTTTCCCTCAATCTTCAGCACAACACATTCAAATTGTATTCTTGTGCCGTTGAGATTTTTCTCATTTATCGCAAGAGTCGCGTAGCTTAAGTTTGCAAAATCACTGCTTAACAAATCCGCGGCGGCATTCTGTGCGGATCCTTTACCCGTAGAAAAACCAAATGCACTGTCCGAAAAAACGTTTTCTTCCTGCGACAATGTCAGTTCTTTGTTTTCGGATTCGCCCTGTGTGCTTTCCACGGTTTGACCTTCTTGCACGGACTGCGTTAAAAACGGTAGTGCAAAAAGTACGGCGCAGACAATCGCAACGGTTGTAATCACAACAGCCGCAACAATCTTTTTGGTCGGCTTTTTAAAGTTCGAATCAATAGGCTCAAGCACTTTTTCTTCGCTGAATTTTGTCATACAGTACGGGCAAAACCGGCTTTCGTCGGGAAGCTCTTTTTTACAGTTTTTGCAGAGCATAAAAAATCCCCCAAAATGATTATACGTCAATTATATAATCATTTCGGGGAATTTTCAATATTTAATTACCAACGAAGAACGTTGCATTTGCCGCTGTCCTCAAGCAATTTTACAAAATCTTCGCTAACTGCCATAACAGTCCATGCAACCTTTGAGTTTCCTAACGATGTCATAGAATATAAAATGCCGCCTTTGTAAATCGTTGTGTTGTTTCCGTCAGCAAGCCCATTTGCTATGGTATCAATAATTTTGCTTGCATCTTCAACTCCGAGATTGCTGCAAGACATAATCGCTACCGTACCAAAATAATCGCCTATTTCATATTCGTCATAGTCAAACGCGCTTCTAACGTTGGCTATTTTTCCGTCCTGTACCGTTGCAGAAACAGTCGCACCGTCAAGAAAGGCGGTATAGAGGGTATATGACTTACCGGTGCTGTCTGTATCTACCTGTGGTTCAACCATATTGTTCCAAAAAGAACTGATATCAAAATCGTTTTCACCTTTGCCTAAGTATGCACTTATGTCGTCACAGGCTTGATTTATTTTGCCGGTTAAATCATCCATAGTCATATCAAATACTGCTCCTGTTTCGTTATCAAAGGCTATTGTGTTGCCTTCCTCCCCGCCGAAGCTGAGCAGAATTGCAATTACCAGAAAAACGATCAGGGGAGATAACAGGAGCAGTATTTTAAGCTTGCTCTTTTTCTTCTTTGCGGGCTGTGCACCGCAATCGCATATTGTGCCTTCGGGAATTTTTTTGCCGCATTTGTTACAAGTCATTTTAATATTCTCCTTTACTCTATGGTTTTAATTATTCCGTCAATAATCGTCATGGTCTTTTTGCATTTGGAGCAGTTGAAAGTGCTTTTTTCATCCGCCGCAACTGTATTTTCTTCGTTGCAGTAGGGGCATTTAAATTTGTAATGGTCAGTAAGCGGACGTTTGCTGTGAATAAACATTGCAATTCCGAACAGCACGCCGGCAATAAGTATACCTCTTAAAGAATTCCAAAAGCCGCCGGAAATGCCGAAAAACAGATTTGACAAAATCGGTCCTACAACAGCATACAGTATAACGAGAGCCGCGATGGCGGACAAAACTTTTTCGGGTGTTGCCCATTTCTTTTCCTGCACGGTTTCGTAATCAACCGTCCTTCCCTCGTAAGATGAAGTAACCGGCACATACTGTGCTTTTTCAGGTTGCGTATTGCTCTCAAGCGCCGTTCCGCAAGCAGAGCAGTATTTTTCGTTTTCTGCTGTCTTTCTGCCGCAATTAGGACAAAACATATTTCATCACCCCTATCAATTCTTACCTACCGTAACGGCTATGCTTTCCATAATTTTATCTATGTTATCCGGATCGCTTTTAACCGAAACACTACCGCTTTTTGAAACTTTGTAAACAACCGTTCCGCTGTAAGCGTAGGTTGAATCTCCGGCAGCGTGCCTGTATTTGCCGGAAATGGTCACAATCTTTGCGCCATTGTCACCTCTTTTTACGTCAATATCGGGATTTTTAAACATATAATCAACCATTTCGCCGATACTTATATCGTCGTAAACGCCCATTGCAACGGCCTGCTCTAATCCGCTCGGCAATGCACTTTCGGTATAAAGCGCGGCTATTGCAGCGTTTCCCGAACCGGATGAAGAGGGCAAAAGAATAACAAGAGCCAGAACAAGAACAATGGCAGAACAAATATATGAATGTTTTCTTTTTTTGCTGATTGTTTTAACATTCTTTAAGTCGTTAATTGTCATTTTAAAGCCCTTAACAATCACGCTGATAACCGTAGCCGCAATTAGTTTGATTTTATCAACAAAATTTGCATTAGGCTTATGGGCTTTTTGTTCGCTGTAAATGTTGCTTATATTTGCTTTCGCAAACCTAAACATCTCGAGCGGCAATTTTTTTATATAGCTAAAATCGACTTTCTTTACTTTTTCTTTAATTATATCTGCTGTCTCTTTTGCTTTTTCAACGGCATCTGTTGACGGTGCCGCTTCTGTAGTGCTGTCTGCGGTTGGGCTTTCAACTTCGGCAGCTTGGCACGCCGCGCAGATTTCTTCTCCGTTATCAATTTCTTTACCGCATTTGTTACAAATCATTTTTTATAATCTCCTTTTCAAACATATTTCGGCAAAGTTTACCTTTTGATTGCTTCTACAATACCACAAATAATGCTTATAGTCAATAATGAATGCTTTTAGTTTATCCTTGAGTATAAAATTTTATTGTATAATTATATTATCATTGAAAAAAGTCAGGCGGTGTTGAGATGGGTTTTGAGGTTGATTATTACGCTTTGGGTGCACGTATTCGTGCCGCTCGCGAAAAGAAATATTTAACACAGGAACAGCTTGGCGAAATCTGCTCGCTTTCAACAGCGCACATCGGTCATATTGAGAGAGGTACAAGAACACCGTCTATTGATGCGCTTTGCGCAATATCCTCGGCGCTTGGAGCAAGCCTTGACAGCCTTTTGCTCGACAGCTTCGACGATGGCGATAAATTAGCCCATCTTGCCGCAACGTTAAAAGGAAAAGACCCCGAAAAGGTCAGGCGATTTGTGACAATGGTCACCGCTATGGCGGAAAAAATTGACGAAATGTAAAAAACAAGACCGTCAACGGTAATTATACACCGTCGGCGGTCTTTTTGTCCTATGCAGTCTGCATAGGACTTTTAATGTTTTTATTGTTATAATTCTTTATACAGTTCTCTGACATTGCTAAATCGTTTATTCGGGTCAATGTTTATGCACTTTTCAATTACTTTTGTCAACCTACCGTTATAAAGCTGCTTTGACGGATGTTCCCCTGTGAGCATAACGTTCATAAGAATACCAAGAGCAAAAATATCTGAGCGTGAGTCAGTTTGATTAATTCCGTACTGCTCCGGTGCGGCAAAGCCTGCTGTGCCGATAAAGGTTGTATCTACAGGCTGATAGATTTTAAAAATACGTGACGCATCAAAATCAATCAGCTTTACATTGCCGTTTGAATCTATCATAATGTTTTCAGGCTTTATATCGCGGTGGATGATATTAAGCGAATGAAGTGTATCGAGCGCAGAGCAAAGGCTCTTAACTACCTCTGCCGTACCTTGGGGAGTATAAATACCGTTTGTCAGTACGTCAGCAATAGTGATTCCGTTTATATACTCTTCAATAACCTTGCATTTTTCGCCTGACTGTACCGCGCTGTAAACCTTTGGTAAATTGGGATGAGAGAGACCTTCCAAAACCCTGTAAACGGATATATCTCCGTGAAATTCACGCACAACTATTTGAGTTTCGAGTGTTTTATGCCGCATTACGATCAAGGATTTGCTCTCATCGCTGCGTATAGCCTTGACAAAGCTGAACTGCTCTGCAATAATGTTTTCAAATTCTGACAAGAAATCACTTCCGAGAGGTGTACAAATGAAAAGCACAAAAGAGCTTATGGATGAGCTGATAAAAGCCCACAGCATAGGTGACTATCTGAAAGCTAACAGTGAATATATGGTAAGCTCCGATCTGTCAGTCTACCTCTCAAATATACTTGAAAAGATGGGCTTAGTCAAGTCTGCCGTTATAAAGAAATCTGAGCTGAGTGAGGTCATGGGGTATCAGATTTTTTCGGGTGTACGCAAGCCGTCACGTGATTCGCTGATATGTATCTGCACTGCAATGGGGTTGAGTTTAGAGGAAACACAATCTCTTTTGAAAGTCGCTCAGTTTGCGCAGCTGTATGCGAAAAATAAACGTGACAGTATCATCATTAAGGGGATTTTAACTAACCAAACGGTTATACAGATTAATGAATACCTGTATGAGAGCGGCGAAGCTACGCTGAATAAATAGGACACGTGTGTTTAAAAACTCTGAATTATAAAACGAATTACAGGATTTTAAAGGAAAGACGAATAGTTAAAAATAAAGCACCTACCTGACGGTAAGTGCTTTATTTATGACTAAGGCTACCATGTTTGATACAATGCAACGCTAATGCGCCGAGCGTTACATTCGTTAAACGATTGTACATAAATAATCAAAATAGCATTGTATAAAGAATCAGACCAATGGCAGCGAATAGGAATGTTAAGTATACTACACGAAAAACATAGGTCATGCGGAACTTGGCATTTATTTTTTGCCTTTCCAAATCATTAGCCAATACTGCACCTATTTTACATGCACCATTTTTACACATTTCGCTTTCGATTTGCTTCAAAACATTTTTTGCAGCTTTCATATATTTAGTAGAGCGGACATCCAGTAAGAAGAAAACGAGGCTGACAAGTATTTCAAATCCGCATAACACAAACAAAACACTCGCAGAATACTGTTTATCAAAAAAATCAATCAAGGCATTAATCAACAAGCCGGAGATGACCAAGAAGAAATTAAACCCCTCAATATGCTGTTTCATATAAGTGTGGTATAAATCGTAAGCTTTGTCATATGCTTTTTCGTGTGTCATAATCGCATCCCTTTCTTGGTTTGTACGTTTTATATCAAATTTATTATAGCGGAAAAACACAATAAATGCAAATAAAATCACCTATCCTAGCAGATATCATTGTATCAATCTAGGATAGGTATCATGGTCTCTTAAGGCGGATTGACCGTCTGCGGCGCTGTGCTTGTATACTGATGGCTCGACGACCGCTGCTTTGCAGCAGTACCCGTCTCGCCGCTCTTCGCTGAAAACGCTTAGACCTTAACAGGTTTAAATCCTGCTTGGTTAGAATAAAAAAGAAACGCCTACCAGACGGTAAGTGTTTCTTTTATGGCAAGTTGCACAGATTTAGATGTCGACACAAAACAATTCGATAAATTGTAGTTTATAATACCGTGTAACTCGCATCGGATAATTTATTCATTGCTCTCTTATAGTGTTATTTCTCTTTATACGATTCCCATTGCCATTTCTACCAACAACGCAACGACAACGACCAACGCCGAGATGATAAAACCGTGGATCATCGGACGGATACCGGCCTTCTTCATACTTGAGAAAGAAGTGTTGAGCCCTATGGCTGCCAATGCACATACCATAAGTAATTTGCTTGCACTCTTGGTGCCGGATACAACAGCCGCAGGAATCGGGAACACACTTGCCACAATGGACATAGCAAGGAAGCCGAGGATAAACCAAGGGAATATTTTTGTAATGCTGAAGTTTGCCTTCAGCTCACTTCCGTTTTGGCTGTTGGCAAGTGCTTCTTTACGCTTTAAGCGAAGCTGTACGAAAGCAAAGGTGATAACGGTAGGAATAATGGCAAGGGTTCTTGTGAGCTTTACCATTGTGGCAAAATCTCCCGCACCTTCCGAGAAGGCATAGCCGGTCGCAACAACGGAAGATGTATCGTTAACTGCCGTTCCCGCCCAAATACCGAAGGCTTGATCGGTCATACCAAGTGCTCTACCCATAATAGGAAACAGCACGATCATTGCCATATCGAACAGGAAGGTAGCGGACATAGCGTAAGCCACGTCATTATCGTCTGCATCGATAGTTGGTGCAATAGCGGCAATAGCAGAGCCACCGCAGATACCCGTACCGGCAGAGATAAGGTTGGAGAGCTTCCAGTTAAGTCCCAACGCCTTGCCGATAAAGTACCCGCCGCCAAAGCAGGTCAGCAGAGTGAATATC
>JAZUSN010000080.1:0-5886 GCA_045606785.1 Acutalibacteraceae bacterium
CCGAATAAAGAAAAAGCAATCAAGGAAGCATTAAAACACTTCGGAATGATTAAATAAATATGTTTTAAACCCTCTGAGAATCAAATGATTTTCAGAGGGTTTTACTCGGTATTTATAATTGGAGTGTAATTTATTTACAAAAGAAATCTGCAAAAGCACTTCGAAATAAAATTTACGTATTACTGATTACGCTTGTTATGCTTTTCTAAAGCGATATTAATTCCTTCAGCTTCTTTTTTGATGGTGTAATAATTGAGTAAAAAAGCAATTAAATAAACAACGGCAACTGAAATAAGCATCATTACAATACCTTTTATATCAAAATTCAACCAATCAAACCATACGCCTAAACTAATCATAATTACTGACATTAAAGCATAGTGTATCACAATCGAAACCGCAAGTTTTGTCTTGGTGTTTATTGCCGTGAAAATAAAAGCACCGATGCTTGTCATGATTGATGTGATAAATCCGGAAAGAAGAACTTGCCAAAGCACACTGTCAGGCACATCGTAACCCGGTGACAAAGACATATTTACCGCACAAACAAAAACTATCCCCAAAGTTATTGTTGAGAAAAAATTAATAAATACCTTTAAAAAATTCATTTTCATTCCTCCTATATTCCAAGTTTTTTCTTTAGATTTGCAACATACTGTCTTGATATTATAACTTTTTCACCGTTGCAGAGTGCGCCTTCAAGTCTGCCGTTAAACATCGGTACTATTTTGCTGACTTTTGAAATATTTACTATCATTGATTTTGAAATCCGCACAAAATTCGTTTGTTTGTATATTTCTTCAAGCTCATACAATTTTTGCTTTATTTCAAAAACCTTTTTTTCACAGCAAGCGTAAACTTTGTTATCAACCGATTCAAAATAATAAACTTCTTTTGAATCAAGCTGAACAATTTCATTTTCGTAAAAGGCAGTTATCCGGTTTCTTCCGGCTTTGACAGCATATATCAGATTTATTATATCGCTGTCCATAGTATTGGTTCTGATGATTATTTCTTCTTCGGCACCGTCAGCCAAAGCTTCAATTGTTATTTTCATAACAGCCTCCGATCATTTGTCAGATTTTTTTGCTCTTTTTGTTACAATTGCACCGCACACCAAAAAAACGATGCCGCAGGTAAGTAATATTATTATACTGTCAAAGTCACTTATTTTATATGAGAAAATCTCGAGGTCAACACCCATTTCCAAACGGTATTCGTTTATCAACTCAGCAGGAGCGTCTTTAAAAATAATCGCCTGCACATCCTCAGTCATAACTGTTCTGAAAAGCTTTGTACCATATATGACAGGCAGAAATTTTATTATATTTGCCATTGTCTCCGAATAATCTCCTATCGGAAGATATATTCCCCCAAGAAAGCCTACTGTCGTTCCGATAACTGTTCCGAGTCCTCCCCAAGCGCCCTGGGTTGCGACAAGCATAGCTAATAAATACATTAAAGCGGAATATGTAAATGAATTCACTGCAATAATACCAATCAGCTTGATGTGAGAAACAAATGAATAGACATCGGCACCCTTGATTATACAATATAATTCCGAAAACGCCAAAGTTAATATGCAGATTATAACCGAACAAATCCAGGCTGATGTCACATATGCTGCAGAAATTGTAAATCGGCTTACGGGTGCAGTATATATTGAATTCAGTCTGCCGTCAACACGGTCACGAATCATAGCGGAATAAAACGCAATTGTAACTGTTACGGCATTTATACCGACTATTCCGCCCGCAATCCATTGCAAAACAAAAACTGTTGCATTAATCTTATCGGAATCGGCATTTCTTCCAGGAAACTCACCTATCATTGATACAATTGCATCGATTTGAAAATCGCTCAAGAAGAAAAGCATCAGAATTATTGTTACAATCATTGATAACAGCGAAAAAAACACGGCGGATTTATCCCGAAAATATATTTTAAGATTTCTCTTTATTAATTCATAAAAATTCATTTTAACACCCCATTTTATTAATTCGAACATGCGTTTAAGAACACATCATCCATATTACCCTGAATAACTTCGAAACCTGTTATTTGTTCTTTGAGTGAGTGGACAGGCTCTATGGCATCAACGGTATTTTTTATCGGAAAGCTAAGACCGTATTCTTCTTTTTTTACAGAAAAGCCCTGATCGGAAAGTGTTTGAAAATTCTTGTCACCGTTTTCTTTGCTGCAATATATTTTCACTGTATCAGATGCGTATTTTTCCTTCAGTTCAAATGGAGTTCCCTGTGCACGAACAGAGCCTTTATCGATTATGATTATTCTGTTTGCTCCGGCAGCTTCCTCCATATAGTGCGTTGTCAGAAAAATTGTCATGCCGGTATTACGGCGCAGACTTTCAATTACACTCCACACATCTTTTCTGGTAGCGGGATCAAGACCGGTTGTGGGCTCATCAAGGAAAAGAATTTCCGGTGTATGCATAAGCGCTGCCGCAATTTCGCAACGTCTTTTCTGACCGCCCGACAACTTTGAATAACGTTTTTTCAGAAGTTCCGAAAGAGATAGCATTTCGCGCAGTTCATCAAGGCGTTTCTGTGCTTTGCTTTTTGAAGCACCATGCAGTATACCTCGACACAAAAGGTTTTCCTTAACGCTCAATATATCGTCAAGACAGTTTTGCTGATAAACGATTCCTATTTTTCGGCGAATTGCTTCGTCATTCTTTCCCAGAATTTCTCCGCAGATTTCTACATGACCTTCATTTGGCTTAAGCAATGTGGACAACATATTTATTGTGGTTGATTTTCCTGCCCCGTTTACTCCCAGAAAACCTAACAGTTCTCCTTTGTTCACATCAAAACTAATTTTATTAACGGCAGTAAAATCACCGAATCGCTTTGTAAGATTATTTACGGTTATTGCTTTCATCTGTGCCCCTCCTTGTTTTATCCTGATTGAATTATATACAGAAATCTGCTTGCTTGGCAACAGATTTTAATCAAGATGCATTTTAGAAGGGGTAAGATGCAAAAAACAATCGTCAAAGACAATAATTAAGCATATTAGTTGGCTTCGGCCATATTAAAAAGGAGACTTCCATACAGAAGTCTCCTGAATTTAAAGCAGTTTTTCTTTCAGCTTTTTCATTTCTTTTTTCAGTCGTGCATTATTTAAATCTTCCCACAGCGGCATAATCAAACCGCCTTTTAGTCTCATTGCAGCTTCGTGCATGGAAGCGTAATAAGCAACTCTGAAATCCGTATATTCCGATAATTTGCATTTGTGTTTGTATGTTTCATACAGACCGTAGGCGTCACCCCACATATTGCGAAGCTGGAACAAATCATATTCTCTGTCTGACCAAAGACTGCCGCACGGGTCAATAAAAGCTGGGAGTTCCAAAGTTTTGGGGTCAGCCATTATGTTCATTATATTGAGGTCGCCGTGTATGAGTACGGGATTTGTTTTTTCTTCGGGGAGAGAGTTAAAAAGTTCTGTTGCATCATAAAGCAGCTTCAGCTTTTTCTTGCTGAACTTTCCGTTTTCGGATAATTCTTTCAAAGCAGCGAGCCAAGGCTCCTGCTTTTCTTTTTTATAGTATTCAAGCCAAGTGTCATAAACGGGATCTGACAATGAACCGAATTTATCATTAGTAACACTGTGCCACTCAAGCATACCCGAAATAACATCGTCGGCAAATTTCTGTTTCTGACTTTTGCTTTTTAATAAAAATGCAGGGTTTAACACATTCTGTCCTTCAACAAAAGTCATAGCCATTATTGCCGTTTCATTATCTTCATGAGTAAAAAGTACTTTCGGCATTTTTACGCTTGTGTTTGCGGAAAGAAGATTGAGCTGCTCTGCTTCTTCATACTGCGAGCCCTGAACTCTGTATGCTTTAACGGCAATTGTTTTGCCGTCTGAAAGGACTGTTTTATAAACTCTGCCGAAGCTGCCGCCGCCGATGAATTTTATATTATCCGCTTTCTTATCAAGCTTTTCAGAAATAATCTGAGGTAAAACGGGCATTAAATATTTATCGCTGTTATCAAGAATTTTCATCGCTGTCCCTCCAAAATTCTGCTTTTGACAAGGTTATATGCCGTTTTGCTTTCGGGCAAAAACGAAAACAACTGGAAACAATGGCACATACCCTCAAATTTATGAAGTTCGGCATCTGCACCGACGGATTCCAGTTTTTCATAAATTCTGTCGTTATCGCTTTCGTCAAGTTCTGCAGTTCCGCATATCAGAGTGACTTTCGGGAAATTTTCAAAGCTGCCGAACAACGGTGAAATATACGGGTCGGTTCTGTCAACATTCAGAACATACTTCGATATTCTTCTGAGCAGGTGAAGATTATCTTCAATCTTTTTATGCTTTGCTATTCCGTAAAACGGGTCTGTGTATGCATTTGTGATTCTTGAATCACCGCTTGATGTTGCATCCGCCCAAAGAGAAAAACATACAATATGATTCGGCATGGGATAACCGTTATCACGAAGCCACAAAGATGACGTCATTGCAAGAGTTGCACCCGCGCTGTCGCCGATAAAAACAATATCGGAATTTTTGACACCTTCATCAAGCAGATGAAGATATACTTTTACCACATCGTGCATCTGCGACGGGAGCTGATGCTCTGGAAATCTTCCGTAATCAACATTTATAACCGTTGCACCGCAAAACATTTTGCTGTATTTTTCGGCAAGCCTGCGGTAAAAATCATTCAGTTCGATTTTAAATCCACCGCCGTGAATCATAAGTATAATTTTTTCTGTTTTGCAATTACGGTTTATGAGCTTTTCATATTTCACACCGTCGGTTGTATGTTTTGAATGGATAAAGTTTTTTGAGGGCTTGTATTTTGATTTTTTATCCTTCGTCAGCTTTGCCGCATTGTCGGACAGCTTTGAACTGTCGGACAACGGCGAATGAAAAATCAAGCGCAAGGTTGACATAAATATTTTTGAAATCAGAGATTGCATAACATCACCTTAAATCAACAAGAATCCCATTATCAAACCGCCTGCAAAACCGGAGATATGCTCCCATGCGGTGGCTTTGCCCACAAACATTCCGCCTACTGTATAAACAGCGAGGATTAAAAGAAGAAAAAGCGGCAAACCGGAAAACATAACCGTTCCGTTTTTTATCGCAAGCATAACGAACACAGCAATCAGACCGTAGATACCCGTTGACGCACCTTCACCCTCATGTAGTTTATAGACAAAAGCCATATAAAGACCGGAAATAAACGCTGAACCGACATAACAAACCAAGGTTTTCACTGCGCCGAGCTGTGTCTCAACGGCATAACCTACAATAAGTGTTGCGGCTACGTTTGAGATAATATGCCATGTTCCCACATGGAGAAGCGCAGAGGAAACGAGTCTCCACACTTCTCCCTTTTTTATTTTCTTCTCAGACAAATGCAAAGCATGGTTTATGTAACCTTTGTTGTGCCCTGTCCACAGCTTTTCTTTCAGTGTTACGGTTGCTGTTTTTGGAATTAAAATAAAATTATCGAGAATGTATACTAAAATTATAACCGCACAGAACGATATAGTAAATATGGGCATTGGGTATCCCTTCTTTCAGATATTAAACAAGGCTGATTGTAACCTTTTCTCCGTTTTCGCCGTCAACGGAAAGGATTTCTCCTGAAAGCCCCGTTTTGACAGCGTTTTCGATTGTGTTTGCCTGAGCGCCTGTAATGCCGCCGAATGCACTGCCTAAATTCAGACCGAAACGCATAACGGTAAGCGGTATTCTGACGTTTGAAACTTTACCGTTTTTATCGGTTGTGATAAGCAAGGTTGTTGCCTTCTTGCCGGTAAAAACAGGTTCCTCATATGCAGTTTCTGGTTCGGCAAATGTTTTTTCCTCTCCAACATTTTCGGTTGCGGAAGC
>JAZUSN010000081.1:0-27388 GCA_045606785.1 Acutalibacteraceae bacterium
CTGGAAGAAGATTTTGCAAACGACCAAATATCACTCAAAGAGTACATAGACCCGTTTACGGGTAACAAGAATAACTAAGCAAAAAAACAAACAGCCGCACGAGAGCGGCTGCTTGAGATAGTAATGCGGTGTCAAACTTCAGTGCCGACTTTTAGTCGGCGAGCCAGTAGGCGGCCCTTATAGGGCCTGTGCAAACCACCAGTTCAACTGGTGGTTATGATTATGTAAGGTAATTATTTGCCGATGATAAGAAGAATGAAGTTGTAGATGATTCTCAGGGGAGCGAGAATAACCATCAGCCAGTTGGGGATACCTGCTTTAACGGTAACTGTGCACTCATCTGTGTAGCCGCCGTCAGCAGATGTGATTGTGATTGTTGCTGTACCTTCTGCAACACCTGTAACGTTACCCTCAGCGTCAACTGTTGCGATTTCGGGGTTGCTTGATGTGAAAATAACGTTTGAGTTTGTGGGTGCAGGACGATCCTCGGGGCTGGTCTCGAATGAGTAGCCGAGCTTGATGCTCTCGTTGGCTCTGACTTCTGCTGTACGCTCTGAGAATGCAATACCTACAACGGATGTGTAGTTGTCAGCAACAACAACGAGGATTGAACGGTGGATTGTTGTGCCTTCGATTGTTACGGTGAGCTTTGCCTGGCCAACGCCTGTTGCTGTGATCTTGCCTGCAGCAGTTACTGTTGCTACTGCTTCATCACTTGATGCCCAGATAAGGTTTGTATCTTTAGCGTTTGTTGTTGCAACAATGTTTCTGACTGCGCCTACGCCGAGGTTAAGGCGGTAAGCTTCGCTCTCATCGTGGTAGGGCTTAAGGTAGATGTTGGCAGCAGTAACCTTGATTGTGCAGGTAGCTGTTGCTTCAACATCGGAGCCGTAGTACATAACAGCCTGAACCTTGATTGTGGTATCGGTTGTGAATGTGCCGTTGTTCATCTTGATCTTGACAAGGCCGTCCTTGCCGACTGTAGCAACGTCAGTTTCCTTCATCTGTGTTGCGGGGTCGTCAAATACTCTCCAGAAAACGTTGAGGTCTCTGATAACGCTGTCGGGATGCATTGTGAACATAAGCTGAAGTGAATCGCCGACGAAAAGGTCAGCTGATGTGCGGTTGAGGCTGCCGTAAACCTCTGCTGCAAGGCCGCTGCATACTGCAGAGAACTTGTACTCTGTAACAAGCGGTGCACTTTCAGATTCGCCTTCGTCTGCTGCAACGGATAATTCATCGATGTCAGTATCTACGTTAACATCTGTGAAATTCTTAACTGTGACGAAGTAGTATGCGTTCGCAAGAACAAGCTTCTTTTCGGGTGATTCTTCGGTGTTGAAGACGTACTTTTCGGTGCTGCCGTGCCTTTCAACGGTAACGTCGAGCTTGTTTGATGCGTCAAACTTGAAGGTTACTTCCTTCTCTGCATCAACGTAAAACTTGTAGCAAGCTGTCTGTGTGCCCTCGATCTTGCCGTAAACTCTCTCACCGAGTGCGAAGGTTGCAGCGTGTTCTTTGTTTTCGCCGGTCTCAAGGAGAATCATATCCTTGATGATTGACGGCTCGTCAGCGGCAAATGACATAACTGCAAATGAGCTCAGAGCTATGACAAAAGCCATAATGATGGATAAGGTTTTCTTCATTTTCATTTTCCTCCTGGATATGAATTTTTTGGCGGTGAAGCCGCTCATCCGCCTTTTGTAATATAGATAATACCAAGATTTCAAAGTAAAGTCAACAAAATTTAATCTGACTGCTGCTCGAATTCGTTTTTTTGCAGTATGCTTGTGCAAAATGACAATGCTTCAAGGCGGTGAATTGGCGGTTTGTTTTTGGCAAAAAACACAAATAAGAAGCGGATTTTTGAACAACATTGCAAAAAAAAGCGGAAAAAATCGTGAAAACTATTGCAAAACGGACGAAAATTGTGTAAAATGTACATTGTCATTATGGGCACTTTAGCCAAAACATCGTTATGGAGGTTTTCCGGATGTCAAACAGACTTTTTCAGGGTATGATTCATCAGATGCGTGACGCTATCGGCAGAGCCGTAGGCGTTATGGACGAAACAGGCACGATTATTTCATGCAGCGAGCTTGGAAGAATCGGTGAGGTTTGCTCGTTCCCGCTTGAGGAGCGTATTCTCCGCGGTGAAGCTTTTGTGGTCGACGGCCAGACTTACAAGCCGTTCGGTTCAGCTTTGCACCCCGAGTATGTTATATTCGTTGACGGCGACGATGAGCTTTCAAAGAAATACGCAGACGTTATTTCTCTTTCGCTCACCAGCGTTAAGTCACTCTATGACGAGAAATACGACAGAGGCAACTTTATCAAGAATGTAGTTCTTGACAATATTCTGCCCGGCGATATTTATCTCAAGGCAAGAGAACTTCGCTTCAATACCGATACTTCCCGTGTTGTTCTCCTTATCCGTATTCCCGAGCACAACGATATCTCTATCTTCGATATCATTCAGAATCTCTTCCCCGACAAGACAAAGGATTTCGTTATCAACATCAACGAAACCGATATCGCACTTGTCAAAGAGGTAAAGCCCAGTATCGAAACACGGGATCTCGAAAAGCTCGCAAGGTCAATTGCCGATTCGCTTAACAGTGAGGCGTTTATCCATTGTCTCATCGGTATCGGTACGGTCGTTGACGGAATCAAAGAGCTTGCGGGCTCCTTCAAGGATGCTCAGGTCGCTCTCGAGGTCGGTAAGGTCTTCGACACAGAGAAGGAGATCGTCAGCTATGATAACCTCGGTATTGCGCGTCTTATTTACCAGCTTCCCACAACTTTGTGTGATATGTTCCTTCGCGAGGTGTTCAAGCGCGGCTCGATCGATACACTCGATCATGAAACGCTCTTCACAATTCAGAAATTTTTCGAAAACAACCTCAACGTTTCCGAAACCTCGCGTAAGCTCTTCGTTCACAGAAACACACTGGTATACCGTCTTGAGAAAATTAACAAGCTCACAGGTCTTGATCTTCGTGAGTTTGACGATGCCATCGTATTCAAAGTAGCCCTGATGGTTAAGAAGTATCTTGACGCTAACCCCGTCAAGTATTAATTCTGAGCCGAATCTGCGCAGCGGCACGCAAAAGATGTCGGCACGCATTAAAAGGATAGGATAGTACTTTGATCGAATTTAAAAACGTATCTAAGAGTTACAGCAACGGAACCAAAGCGCTCGACGGTGTCAACCTCCGTATCGAGCAGGGCGAGTTTGTGTTTGTTGTGGGCGATTCGGGTGCAGGTAAAAGCACCCTGCTCAAAATTATGATGCGCGAGGAGGTTGCCACAGAAGGCTCTGTCGTCATCAAAAACCGCTCGCTCAATACAATGAAGAAAAGGGATATTCCTTACTTCAGGCGTCACCTCGGAATCGTTTTTCAGGATTTCAGGCTGATACCGAATATGACCGTATATGACAACGTTGCGTTTGCAATGCGAGTTATCGGTGCAAAAGAGAAAAAAATCAGCAACCGTGTCCCTCATGTTCTCAGCCGTGTCGGTCTGGCGGATAAGGCGAAGTGCCTCCCCAGCGAGCTTTCCGGCGGTGAGCAGCAGAGGGTCGCGTTAGCGCGCGCAATCGTAAACAACGCCGATATCATTATTGCCGATGAGCCTACGGGTAACGTCGACTCCAAGCGTTCGTTTGAGATTGTTGAAATGCTCAACCAGATCAACGCTTCGGGCACAACTGTCATTATGGTAACTCACTCTGAGGAGCTTGTGCGCCGTTTTGGCCGCAGAATCATCACCATAAGTGACGGCAAGATCGTATCGGACGATGTTTCAAGAGTTAACGTTGATCCCGAGCCGACGCTTGTTTTTGAGGATCTCAACATTTCCGACAAGCGCGCCATCAGAGAAGCGGATGAGTTTATCCGTAACTACAATTCAGAAACTGAACAAAAGGTCGGAGGTGAGAGCGATGAGCAATAAAGCTGAAAGAGGCGGCTCTGCAAGCCTCTCTTACCTCACCAAAGAAGGTTTTCGTAATATCCGTTCAAACAAGCTGATGTCGCTGGCATCCGTTGCCGTGCTGATGTCCTGCCTTGTTATGATCGGTGTTGCGTTTTTACTTTTTGTAAATATCGATAAGATGCTCGGTGACATCTCGCAGGAAAACGTCATTATGGTGTTTATCGAGGATGATGCAACCGATGCAGAGGTTGCGGAAATGGGACAGAAGATAAACGCTATGGCAAACATTAAGGCATCAACGTTTATCCCCAAGGAGCAGGCATTCCCCGAGGTTATGGAATCAATCGGCAATGCTGCCGCTCTTTTCGACGGTATGGAGTCGGAGCTTCTGCCCGATGCATATGAAATAACAATCAGCGATATGGAGAAGTACGACGCGACCATCAGCCAGCTTGAGGGTCTTGATAACGTACTTCAGCTCAGACACAACAGAGATTTTGCCCGTCAGCTCACAAGCCTCAGATCAACAGTAGGCTACGTCAGCATTGCGGTAATTCTTATGCTGCTTGTCGTTTCACTTTTCATTATTTCCAACACAGTCAGAGTTACAATGTATAACCGCCGTCTCGAGATCAGGATTATGAAATCCGTCGGTGCAACAAAGTGGTTTATCCGCTGGCCCTTTATGGTTGAGGGCGTTGTGCTCGGCATTATTTCCGGTCTGATTTCACTCGGCATTGTATTTGGTCTTTACCAGATTGCTGCAAACGCTATCGGTACTATTCTCGGCGTGCTCTCGGTTGAGCCTGTGCCGTTTAAGGATTACGTGCTCGGCATCTTCATTGCGTTTGTCGCTACAGGCGTTGTAACCGGTGCATTCGGAAGTATAGTTTCAATGAATAAATATCTGAAGGAGCAGGATTATGACAGTGAAAATGTCAGCGAATAAAATGCGTAACCGCCTGCTCAAGGCGATAGCGCTTATGCTCGTTATAGCTTCACTTTTCGGAATGATGGCTTACGCTGAGGAAACAACAGCCCCGGCAACTACCGACCCGAAGGCGGAATCCGAATACGATGAGCTTCAGAGCAAGTACGAAGAGCTTGAGAACCAGAAATCTGAAAACCAGGATAAGCTTGACAAGGTTCAGAGCGATATGGATAAGCAGGAAGTCATTGTTGACGGCATAGGCAACCAGCTCAGCAACACCCAGAAAGAGGTTGACGCCCTGCTTACACGCTATAACCTTCTGAATTCAGAGCTTTCAAATACCGAAAAGCAGGTGGAGGTCATTACATCTCAGCTTGGCTCTCTTTCTGAGCAGATTACAGCAACGGGAGAGCTTGTGACCGAAAAAAATAAAATGCTTGAGGAGACCTATGAGCTTCTCAAGCTTCGTATCAGAGCTATGTACATGGCAGGTAACGGCTCTAACCTTGAGTTTTTGCTTACCTCAACAGATTTCTCCACTCTTCTTCTCAGAACGGAGCTTCTTGTGCGTACAGCTCAGCACGATAACGACCTTATGACAACGCTTCAAGGCGAAATTTCTGTGCTCGAGAATCTTGAAAAAGAGCTTGAAAAGGACGTTGCCGACCAGCAGCAGAAGAAAACCGAGCTTAATGCAAAAACTCAAGAGCTTGAAAACAGCAAGACTGAGATTCAGTCAACAAAAAAAGAGCTTGAAGCAAAGCGTAACCAGCTCGAGACTGAAATGAATGAGGCTGAAGCCGAGCTTGAAAACCTGGATAAGGAAAGTGACGAGTACAAGGCTATAATCAGCAAACAGGAAGATGAGCTTATCGCCCTGTCAAAGCAGATGGAGGAGTTTGTTAAAAACAACGGTTCATCCACTACTGATAAGCCGACTGCGGACAGCGATAAAGAGGAAAGCGACGGCAAAGAAGAAGAGGATAACTCAAAGGACAATCCCTACCTCGATGGCTCGGAGACAGTATTCTCCAGCGGAATGATATTCCCGCTCAAGTGCAGCGGCGTTTACATCTCATCACCCTACGGTATGCGTACACACCCCACAACGGGAGAATATAAGCTTCACACAGGCACCGATTTCTGCGCCGCAGGCATCAACGGTAAAACCGTTTATGCCGTTAAAGACGGCGAGGTAATCTACGCCGCCAAGCACAAGGCATACGGTAACTTTGTTATTATCGACCACGGCAAGGGCATTTCTTCCTGCTATGCTCATATGCAGGACGGTTCGCTTAAGGTTTCCGTAGGCGATAAGGTGCTTCAGGGTCAGCCCATAGGTAAGGTAGGCTCAACAGGTTACTCAACAGGTCCTCATCTCCATTTTGAGATTCGTGTTGACGGTGCTACCACCAACCCGATGAACGGCTACGTAAAGCTTCCGGGCTGATAATTTCCGTGCAGAAAGGCCGGTGTAACGGCGAATGAACAAGAAAATTTCATTAGGGCTTGCAATTGCCCTTATATTCATCAGCATTACTGCGACCTTTGCAATTACGATGACCGTTTCGCAGAATATTTACAACGGTCTTATTTCAAAGCTTTCAAATCGCTATGAGCTGTATGAGGGTATATCTGCAATTGATAACTACGTGCGTACCAATTACTACGGCGATTTTGATGACGACCGGCTTTTGTCAAACAGCGCAGACGGTTATATGAAAGGTCTCAATGATACGGGCAGTTTCTATATGGATGCGCAGGAGTACATCGAGTATACACGCCGTATGAAAGGCGAGGGCGGTATCGGTGTTGCGGCAAAGTATGACGTTGAAAAGGGTCAGCTGATCATCACGCAGGTCCATACGGGATCTTCTGCAGAAAATGCAGAGCTTAAGGCAGGCGACGTGATCCTCAGTGTTGACGATGAAAGTGTTACGGGTGCCAATGCTTCGGCTGTTATTGAGTCGCTTGAATTTGGCAGACGCTTTGATTCCGTGAGTATCACGTATTCACGCAGCGGCAACACAAAAACCGTTACGGTTATGAGAGGCTACACAAGAACGGTTACCTCATCTTATATCGGTGATGTAGGTTATGTGCGTGTGAGTGGCTTCTATGAGAATACTGCAGAGAAGTTTTCTCTGGAGCTTGATAACCTCAATGCTCAAGGCGTAACCTCACTTATTATCGACCTTCGCGGATGTAAGGATGGCTTGGTGGACTACGCTTCTGCCGTTGCCGATCTGCTGCTTCCCAGCGGCGTTGAAAGTGCGGATGCGATTGCAAGTGCTGTCAAAAAGGACGGCAGCGTATACAAGAATTTTACGTCGGATACAAAGGCCGTTACCTTCCCCGGCGGTATAATCGTTCTCGTTGATGCAGGCACGTCGGGCGGTGCGGAGCTTCTTGCGGCCCAGCTCAAGGATTTTGGCAAGGCACAGCTTCTCGGCGTTGCAACGGCAGGCAATATGACTATTCAGGATATCTATACACTTGAGGATGGCAGCGCTATCTCGCTGACGGTTGCAAAGGTTGTTTCCTACGGCAAGCACACCTACTGCAACGGTGAGGGTATTGAGCCCGATGTCCTTGCGGAGATAGATCCGACCTCGGTTATCGCAACGTCGCTTGACGGTATGGCAACCGATTCACAGCTTCAGGCAGCATACGCTGTGCTGACACAGTAAAACAAGTAAAAAATCCGATGAGCGGTTTTCCGTTCATCGGATTTTTTTATTTAGCCAGTTTGTTTACAAGATCTCTGTCTGGTGTGACATAGAGCGTGTTGTACACGTGGTATATCACCTTGCCGGGCTTTGCTCCGTTGGGCTTTTTGAGGTTTCTCACCTGCGTGTAGTCTATCGGCACGCCAGAGCTTTGTCTTGCGCGGCTGTGGTAGGCGGCGAGCATAGCCGCTTCAACAACCGTGCTGTCGGGCACTTCCTTGCCTTCTGTCACGATTACCGTGTGTGAGCCGGGTATTTTCTGCGTATGAAGCCATATGTCGTTTTTGGCGGCAGTTTTTAGCGAAAGACGGTCGTTTTGCTCGTTGTTTCTGCCAACGAGAATTGTAAATCCGTCGGATGAAATATATTCCATAGGCGGCAGGGGCTTGGGTGCTTTTGTGCCGGGCTTTTGTTTTGCTCTGATGTAGCCCATATGGCTAAGCTCGGCTTTGATTTCGCCAATTTGTGCAGTTGTATCAGCTCTTGAGAGTGCATCTGCAACCGTGTCGAGGTAAGCCAGCTCCTCCTCACCCTGTGCAATCAGCGTTGTCAGCATCTGCTCGGCCGTTTTTGCCTTGCGGTATTCCTTATAGTACCGCTGTGAGTTTTCATTCGGTGTCAGCGCAGGGTTTGCGTTGATTCTTATCATTTCGTTGGTGTAGTAGTTGTACACCTCGTAAAACGGTGCACCCTTCTTAAGCTGATATATATTAGCCGCAATTAGCTCTGCGTTAATTTTAAGCTGCTCACGGTCTGCGCACTGTGTCAGCTCCGTGCGCTGAAGGTCAAGCTTTCTTGCCGTGCGCTGAATGAGGTTTGAAACAAGCTTCTGAAGCTCGGAGGAATTCTGCTTTGTGCGCTCGATTCTGTCTTTTTCGTAATAGAAATCGTCAAGCAGGGCGGAAAATGAATCGAACTGCTTGAGCTTAACGCTGTCGCCGTACTGCGTTATCTGCATAAACGAAAAATCGAGCGGTTTGCCGCTTTGGTCAATTACAGCGCAGGGTGTCGGCTCGCAGTTTTTGAGATTTTCAAGCTCGTTTGCAATAAGCTGAATGTCGCCGTCGGTGAGTAACTCCGCGCGCTTGTCTTCGCCGATTGCTCTGCTTGTAACCTCACGGCAGACGATGGGGGAAAGGCCCTGTACGCTTGCGAGTATTGCGCCGCTTACCGTTTTTCCGTCTTTTTCTGCAGCACTTTCTGCAGCTTGAAGCGAGGTGACGGCTGTCAGGTCGGGCTTATTCTGTTTAGGCGGCATTTTGTAGAGCATACCCGGCAGAATCTGCCTGCGTGATGATGTTTCGCTGTCAACACGCTTTACCGCATCGAGGATGGTACCTTCCTCGTTTATCAGTATTATGTTGCTGTACTGTGCCATTATTTCAATACAGAGTGTCAGCTTCACTTTGTTACCGATTTCGTTTGTAGCATCAAAATCGAGAAACAGCGCACGCTCGAGTCCCTCCTGCCTAATGTCTGTCAGCAGGGCAGATGTCAGGTGCTTTCTGAGAAGCATACAGAGCATCGGTGGCTTTGCGGGGTTTTCGGGCGGAAACTGAGTGAAATGTATCTTCGGTGAATTTGCGCCTGCATTGAGCAGCAGCTTATGTGCTCCGTTTCTGCCACGCAAAACAAGCACCAACTCCTCGCGGGAGGGTTGGTGCACTTTTTCAACACGGCAGCCTACTGCCGTATCGGCTATTTCTTTTCTTATGAAGCTCAGTGTAAGTCCGTCGAGTGCCATAATCAGTCCTCAAAAAGCTTTGCGAGTTTTGCAAGGTCGTCCTTGTCAAAGAATTCAATCGTTATCGAGCCGCCTTTTCCGCTGCTCTTTATGCTTACCTTTCTGCTGAGTGATTCGCAGAGTGAAAGCTCAACCTCGGTGATGTATTTGTCCTTTTCCGCAGCCTTTTTGGAGGGCTTTTTGGGCTTGAGGAAGTCCTTTACAAGCTTCTCTGTCTGACGTACGGAAAGCCCCTTCCGGATAATCTCCTTGGCAAACTGTGTGATGAGTGCTGCATCCTCAAGCGGAAGCAGCGTTCTTGCGTGACCTGCCGAGAGCTTTTTTTCTCTTACAAGCTCAAGCACTTCCTTGGGGAGTGAGAGCAGGCGCATAAGGTTTGCAACCGCAGAGCGTGATTTGCCGACCTTCTGTGCGGCCTCCTCCTGCGTGATGGAGTAGGTATCCATAAGGTAGCGGTAGCCCTCGGCCTCTTCAATCGGGTCAAGGTCTTCACGCTGTAAGTTTTCGATAAGTGCAAGCGCCGCTGCATCCTCATCGCTGAGTTCTCTTATAACAACGGGTGCCTCTGTGAGACCTGCCATTCTTGCCGCTCTCCAGCGTCTTTCACCCG
The DNA here is from genome assembly GCA_045606785.1 of Acutalibacteraceae bacterium. GTDB lineage: Bacteria > Bacillota > Clostridia > Oscillospirales > Acutalibacteraceae > UBA8612. Next base: position 9,954 of record JAZUSN010000081.1, read on the forward strand.
CGACGAGCTGATACGTGCCGCCTGTAAGCGGTCTGACGAGAAGCGGCTGAATAATGCCGTGCTTTTCTATGCTTGCCGCAAGCTCTGAGAGTGCCTCATCGTCAAAAATCTTACGCGGCTGATTTTTGTTGGGCTCAATTTCGTTGAGCTTGAGTTTAACTGCAGAGGAGGATGAAATATTTTCAATCGAGTTGTCAACGAGGAGTGCGTCAAGTCCTCGTCCGAGTCCGCCTTTTTTTGCTGCCATTTTTATGTCCTCCTTTTATGTAGTGGGTTTGTTGATAAGTTCAGTTGCAAGGTTATCATAAGCGAGTGTGCCTTTTGAACTCTTGTCGTAGTACATTACGGGCTGACCGAAGCTGGGTGCCTCAGAGAGTCTGACCGTACGGGGGATGACGGTGTTGAAAACCTTGCGCGGGAAAAATCTCTTGACCTCTTCAACAACCTGCTGTGTGAGGTTGAGTCTGCCGTCGTACATTGTGAGCAGAACACCTTCAATATCAATCAGCGGGTTGTAGAGGCGCTTGATATTGCGTACCGTCGAGATAAGCTGTGAAAGGCCCTCAAGTGCATAATATTCGCACTGTATCGGCACAAGCAGGGTGTCGGCGGCACAAAGTCCGTTGAGTGTGATGAGTCCGAGCGAGGGAGGGCAATCCAGGAAAATAAAATCGTACTGTGATTTTACAAGCGCAAGGCAGGTGCGAAGCTTTGCCTCACGTCTTTCAACGTCAACCAGCTCAAGCTCAGCGCCTGCAAGGTCCATTGTTGACGGTATTACGTCAACGTTTTTGAACGGTGAGTGAATTATGGTCTGTGCAGCAGGAACGGAGTTGATTATGTTGTCGTAGGATGAAAGCTTTACGTCGCGCTTATTGATTCCGAGACCGCTTGTTGCGTTGCCCTGAGGGTCGATATCGACAAGCAGAACCTTTTTGCCCTGTGCACCTACTGCGGCTGTAAGGTTGACGGCTGTGGTCGTTTTGCCTACGCCGCCTTTCTGGTTTACTATAGCAATTATTTTACCCATTTTTATGTCCTCCGCGGGAAGTATAAGTGGTGATTAGTTTTATTCAAGCTCTGCAAGCCTTTGCGCGAGCAGCTTTGCCGCATACGCAACGTATTCACCGCAGGGACGTCTGCGGTAATATTCGGCTGTCCTTTCCTCGGGCACAGGCTCCTGTGCACCGGGCAGATCGAGCAGCTCTTTGCAGATTATGCTGCCGTTTTCTTTTTTGTATTCAGCGGCAAGGCTCTGTATAAAGGCATAGTGTTCTGCCTTTTCTTCCTTTGCCTTGGGGTCGCTGTAGCCGCGTGCAACACCTGCCACCATAAACATACTGCTTACGGCACCGCATACTTCGCGCAGTCTGCCCATTCCTCCTCCTAAAGAGGAGGACAGCTTTGCGGCAGTTTCTGTGTCGAGGTTGGTAATATCATCAAATGCAAGCAGTACAGCCTGAGCACAGTTGTAGCCCTGCTCAAAAAGTGCCTTTGCCTTTGCTGAGTATTCTTCGGGTGTGTGGTTTATCTTCATTTTTCTCATTCCTTTATAGCATATTCCAGTCGGGCACGTAGCTGCTGTCTGCCGCCTCGTGCTCCTGCATAAATCCGTTTTCAAGCCCGAGCAGCATCATATAGCTGCTCACGCGCTCATATTCTTCCTCCGTGATTTTTCGGTTCAACTCGCTGTGGGTTTCGTTGCCCGTTGGAAAATACTGCGCCATAAGGCTGACGTAAATATCCGCAGACAGATTATCTGCTATCATATCGAGTACACCGAGTGAATTTTTGACATTGTTCGGCAGAATAAGGTGGCGTATCATAACGCCCTTTTTCATCATACCGTCATCACCGTGTACAGGAGTGCCGACCTGACACACCATCTCTTTGATTGCCGCAAGTGCTGTCTGCGGATAATCGGGTGCGGCTGAATATTTCAGTGCCACTTTAGCAGAGGAATATTTGAAATCGGGCAAGTAAATATCAATAAGTCCGTCGAGTGCTTTTATTGTTTCAATCCGTTCATATCCCGATGTGTTGCACACAATGGGGAGAGCAGGCCTGTAAATATCGAGCGCCTGCATAATCACGGGGTAGTAAGGGGTAGGGCTGACGAGGTTGATGTTGTGCACACCCTCGTCCTCAAGCTTTCTGAAGATTTCTGCAAGCTCTGCTGCATCAACGGTCTTACCGCAATGAGAGCGTGAAATTTCGCTGTTCTGGCAGTATTCGCACCTGAGTACACATCCGCTGAAAAATATTGTGCCCGAGCCGCGGGTGCCGCTTATATTCGGTTCTTCCCACATATGCTTGTCTGCCCTGCAGATTCCCGGCAGCTCCGGTAAAGTGCAAAAGCCGCTGCCTTTGCCGACGAGAGGTCTTGAAGCGTGACACATACGGGGGCAAAGCGTGCAGTTATCCATTGAAGCGTACCTTGAGCAGAGTAACGAGCGTGTCTGTCAGTCCCATTTCCTCGCTCTTGTTCATCTCTCTGTAGTCTTCACATGCGGTGTCTTCGCTGTCGTCCGATATTTTGCGAATGCTTAAAGACTGTACGCCGTATCTGTAGCAGGCGCCTGCAATAGCGCCCGACTCCATATCAAATGCGCAGATACCGAATCTGTTAAAAAAGTCGGCCTTCTTTTCACTGCTTGTCAGGAACATATCGCCCGTGCCGAGTGCACCCGTGCGGATTCCTGCAGCTTCACAGGCTTCAAGCAATTGAGGTGCTGTTTCGTATACGTATTTCTGGTCGGGCTTAACACCGAGCTCATAACCGAGGGGAGTGAGGTCGAAATCACACTCCGTGCAGCTTGAGCCTGCGACTATATCGCCTCTGCGCACACCTCTGACAGCACCGGAAAAACCGATGTTGTATATTTCTTCAACGCCGTATCTGAGTATGAGGTTAGTCGTTGCGATTGCTGCATTGACCTTGCCTATGCCTATCATCATTGCAATAAGCTTGTTGCCGCAAAAATCCATCTCGAGCATTTCCATACCGTTTTCGGTGAAGGTTTTTGCTCCGTTTTCGCAAGCCCACTTGCAGAAGGGATTGTATTCGTGTACGTCTGCAATAAGTACGCCGATAATTTTCATTTCAGATTCTTTCCTTTCGGTATTGTTAATATGTATTTTACAGAGTCATTTTTTTATCCTGCTGCATAGTATGGTGCAGAGAGCAGATCTCTGTACCATTCGCGGTCGGTAAAAAGCTGACGGTGGCGGAGTGCGGCAACAGCTGCGCTTTGTCCACGGGGAGCCGTAAGCTTTGCACCGCTTTATATACAGGCGGGCTCAGCGTCAGAATATCTGTCTGCCTTTGACAAATACGTGTCTGAGCTGAGTATCGCCGTCGATTACTGTAAGGTCTGCTCTCTTGCCTGCCTCAACCGAGCCGGTAACAGAGTAAACGCCGATTGCTTTTGCCGGGTTGGCGGTACAAGCTTTGAGAGCCGAGCGGAAATCAATTCCGAACTCAAGCAGGTTTTTGAATTCATCAAATACATTGCTTGTGCTTGCTGCAATCGTGCCGTCGGCAAGCGTTGCCTTGCCGTCTTTTACATATACTGTCTGTCCGCCGAGCTCATATTCTCCGTCGCCGTTGTCTGCAGCTGACATTGAGTCGCTTATGACGCAGATTCTGTCCTCACCGAGCTGACGGAATGCCATGCGCACTACCGCAGGGTGGTTGTGAAAGCCGTCGCAGATAAGCTCTGCCGTTACACCGTCTGTGTCAAACACAGCGCCGGGCACGCCGGGCTCTCGGTTTTGTATGGGTGTCATTGCGTTGAAAAGATGAGTGGCGTGGGTGAAGCCGTTTTCAAATCCGTGCTTAGCTTCGGCAAAGGTTGCGGATGTGTGAGCGGCAGAAACCGTGCAGACTTTGCTCGCTTTTTCTGCAAATTCAATGGCACCTTCCTCTTCGGGTGCAACGTCTGCAAGCTTGATCGGGCATATGGAATTGAGAAGGGTGAACTCCTCAAAATCAGGCTTGCGTACGTGCTCTGCGGCCTGTGCGCCCTTCTTTGCAAGCGAGATGTACGGGCCTTCCATATTTATGCCGTGAACGTAAGCTCCCTCTTCGCGGCCCATATATTCCGCAACGGCCGTGAAAGCTCTGACAAGCGTGTCGTGCGGCAAGGTCATCGTGGTGGGGCAGAAGGAGGTTATGCCGTGCTCTGCAAGCGCTTTGCTGATCGTTGCAATTTCTTCGGCGTTGCCGGATGAGCTGTCGGCAAGCCTTGTGCCGTGAATATGTATGTCAATGAAACCGGGAAGAACGGTAAGGCCTGAGTAATCCTCGCCGTCTTTTTCGGTCTTTCCTATTGCCTTGATAATACCGTTTTCAATCTCAATATCGGTTACCTCGGCTGTGAAGTCGGCACCGTAAACAAGTGCGTTTTTTATTATCACGGTAAACACCTCTTGAAAATAAACCATTTCACCCCATATTAAGGGTAACATTCATTATACCTCTTTCAGGTATATTTTTCAATACTTATTATAATTAATTGCAGATTACAAAAAATTTATAAATTAACCCTTTAACTGACGGGAATATTGTGCTATAATGCAACAGTTAATAATGTGCTTTTGCGTCTGACGCAAGAGCAGGACGGAGAACGTACTGATGGACAGGATTGGTTTTGACAACGAAAAATATCTGAAGATGCAGTCTGAATGTATCAGACAGCGTATTGAGCAGTTTGGCGGTAAGCTCTACCTTGAGTTTGGCGGCAAGCTTTTTGACGATTATCACGCTTCAAGAGTGCTTCCGGGCTTCGAGCCTGACAGCAAGCTGAAAATGCTTCTTGAGCTCAAGGACCAGGCGGAGGTCGTAATCGTAATCAATGCGGCGGACATAGAAAATAACAAAATCAGAGGCGACTACGGCATCACTTACGATGCTGACGTGCTCCGCCTTATCGATGAATTCCGCGAGATCGGTCTTTACGTCGGCAGTATTGTCGTTTCGCAGTTTTCGGGTCAGCCCTCTGCAGAGGTGTTTACCGAACGTATGAAGAGCCTTGGCGTAAAGGTTTACCGCCATTACAAGATTCCGGGCTATCCCTCAAATATTCCGTTTATCGTGAGTGATCAGGGCTACGGCAAAAACGAATATATCGAAACACAGCGTGAGCTTGTTATCATCACTGCTCCGGGTCCCGGCAGCGGCAAGATGGCAACCTGTCTCTCGCAGCTTTACCACGAGAATAAGAGGGGAATCAAATCCGGATACGCTAAGTTTGAAACCTTCCCGATATGGAATCTTGCTCTCACTCACCCCGTAAATCTGGCTTACGAGGCTGCAACGGCAGACCTTAACGACGTCAATATGATTGACCCGTTCCATCTTCAGGCTTACGGCGAGACCACGGTAAACTATAACCGTGACGTTGAGATTTTCCCCGTACTCAATGCTATTTTCGAGAGCATTTACGGCTCATCACCCTATAAGTCACCAACCGATATGGGTGTCAATATGGCAGGCCATTGCATATTTGACGATGAGGCGGTGTGCAATGCCGCAAAGAAAGAGATTATCCGCCGCTATTACACAGGCCTTTGTGAACGACGCGACGGCAAGATCGATCAGAATGTTATATATAAACTCGAGCTTCTTATGCGCCAGGCAAAGCTGAGTAAGGATGACAGAGCGGTTGTTCCCGCAGCACTTGAGCGTGCAGCTCAAACGGGTGCTCCCGCAGCGGCTATCGAGCTTGATGACGGCAGAATTATCACGGGCAAAACGTCTGCTCTCCTCGGATGCAGCGCGGCAATGGTGCTTAATGCGCTCAAGGCTTACGCAGGTATTGACGATGAGCTTCATCTCATCTCACCCGAGGTTATAACACCCATCCAGCACCTCAAGGTTGAACATATGGGCAGTAAGAACCCCCGACTTCATACGGATGAGATCCTTCTCGCTCTCTCAATCTGTGCCGCAACTGATGAAAATGCCGCAAAGGCAATGGATCAGCTCAAGCGTCTGAGAGGCTGCGAGATGCACGTGAGCGTTATGCTCTCACACGTGGACGAACGTCTGCTCAAAAAGCTCGGTATCAATATTACTTGCGAGCCTGAGCATCAGGATCAGAAACTTTACAGAAAACACTAAAACTTCAGATAATAAGGAGCGTGCAAGCAATGTTAAACTTCATTCTCACAGGCTTTGCCGATGAGGCTGCCGTCAGCCTTGACGGTCAGATAGCTGCTCTCAAGCGCAACGGTATGTCCTATTTCGAGCCCAGAGGTATCGACGGCAAGAATATTGCCGATTTTACCGTTGAAGAGGCAAAGACTCTCAAGGAGAAGCTTGATGCAGAGGGTATCAAGGTTTCTTCTATCGGCTCACCGTTCGGTAAGATTGAAATTGATGAGGATTTTGAGCCTCACTTCGAAAAATTCAAAAACACGGTCGAGGTTGCAAAGATCCTCGGCACAAAATATATCCGTATGTTCAGCTTCTTCTTCACAAAGGGACAGAGCTATGAGGAATACCGCGAGGAGGTTCTTCGCAGGGTAAAGGCTCTTGCAGATTATTCTGCCGAGCAGGGTATTTACTGCTGCCTTGAAAATGAAAAGGGAATCTACGGCGATACGGATGACAGAAACCTTGAGGTTCTCCGCCATTGCCGACCCAACCTCTACGCAATCGTTGACCCTGCAAACTACATTCAGTGCGGTGTTGATCCGCTTGCAGCATACGAAAAGGTTGCAGGCTTTGTAAAATACCTTCACGTAAAGGATGCTTATTTTGAAAACGGTGAGGTTGTGCCTGCAGGTAAGGGCGACGGTAACGTTGCCGAGATCATCAAGCGATTTGCACGCAACAGCGGTGATAAATTCCTTTCACTTGAGCCTCATCTGACAGTGTTCAAGGGCCTTGAGGACCTTGAGGCTGACAACGGCACAATGAAATCAATCGAGAAGAAAAAGAGCTACAAGTACGCAAGCACAGACGAATCATTCGATGCTGCGGTAAGCGCTCTCAAGGAGATTATTGAGTCGCTCTCAAAGGGCGTAATCCGCCTGGGTATTATCGGCTGCGGTAATATGGGTACAAGCCATATCCACAATATCCTTGAGGGTTGTATGCCTGAGTTTGAGCTTACCGCTGTAGCTGACCTTAAAGAAGCCAGACGTGAGGCAGCACTTGAGCTTTGCCCCGGTATTAAGGTTTATAACGATGGCAGCGAGCTTATCAACTCCGGCGAGGTTGACGCAATTCTCGTCGCAACACCTCACTATCTCCATCCCACGTATGCGATTGAGGGCCTCAACGCCGGTCTTCACGTTATGATTGAAAAGCCCGCAGGCGTTTACACAAAGCAGGTTGAAGAGATGAACGAGGTTGCAGCAAAGAGCGATAAGGTCCTTGCAATTATGTTCAACCAACGTACAAATCCTTGCTACATTAAGCTCCGTGAGATTCTCAAGGGCGGCGAATTCGGCGAGATCAAGCGCGTTAACTGGATTATTACGGACTGGTACAGAACACAGTCTTATTACGATTCGGGAGACTGGCGTGCAACCTGGTCAGGTGAAGGCGGCGGCGTTCTTCTCAATCAGTGCCCGCATCAGCTCGACCTCTGGCAGTGGCTTTGCGGTATGCCCAGCAAGGTCCGCGGCTTCCTTCACGAGGGCAAGTGGCACAACATTGAGGTTGAGGATGACGTAACGATTTATGTTGATTATCCCAACGGTGCAACGGGCGTGTTCATCACAACAACAGGTGACTATCCGGGCACAAATCGCCTTGAGATCACCCTTGACAGAGCAAAAATTGTATGCACAAACAATGAGCTTGAGGTTATTGAGCTTGCTCAGTCCTGCCAGGAATTCTGCGATACTGCAGGTGAGGGCTTCGGAAGAATCGATACCACAACGTATACAATCAAGCCGGATCCCGCACCCTGGTCACAGCACGTTCAGGTTATGACACAGTTCGGTGATAATATTCTTCGCGGCGGCGCGCTTGTCGGCAGAGGTGAAGAGGGTATCAACGGCCTTACGATCTCCAACTGTGCACACCTTTCCAGCTGGCTTGACAAGACGGTTGAGCTGCCTATCGACAAGGAGCTTTACTTCAAAATGCTCCAGGATAAAATTGCAGGCTCAAAGTTTGTTAAAGTTACCAAAGAGGTCGTTCAGGCCGATATGAGCTCAACTTTTGGCAGCTGATTTAAAAGATTTTTCCGTAAAACACTTGACAAACTATCTGTTAGCCTATAAGATAAGTACGCAAACAGGTTGTTAATATCTTGTTCATAGTTCAAAAAAGTAAGGAGGAAAAATTATGCCTTTCGATCGTGTACGCGACATTATCTGCAAGCAGCTTGAGCTTGAGGAGAGCGATGTTACCATGGAAACAAACGTCAGAGATGACCTTGGTGCAGACAGCCTTGACCTTGTTGACCTTGCAATGAGCCTTGAGGATGAGTTCGAAGTAGAAGTTCCGGACAGCGTTCTTGAGAAGTTCGAAACAGTAGCTGATATCGTTAAGTTCATTGAAGAGTTATAATTAAATCAACAGGAGCGTTGCGGTTTTTGCTGTGGCGCTCTTTTTCTTTGTGAATGTTGAATAATCCGCTTCTTTTGGCTGAAAATAGCTAAAAAGGAGCGGATTTGTTTTATGGATTATTTGAAGGCTTTTCTTGTCGGCGGAGCTATTTGTGCCGTAGGTCAGATACTTATGGACACTACAAAGCTCACCCCCGCAAGGATTCTGGTTTCGTTTGTCGTTATCGGTGTGGTGCTCGGCGCTGTCGGTGCTTATGAGCCGATTGTCAGCTGGGCAGGGGCGGGTGCGACCGTGCCGCTTACAGGCTTTGGCTATACGCTTGCCAAGGGCACACGGCAGGCGGTAGAGGAACAGGGGCTCCTCGGTGTGCTGACAGGGCCGCTGACTTCGGGTGCGGCAGGCATAACTGCGGCAATGCTTTGCGGTCTGATTGCATCTTTGTTAACAAAACCAAAAGAAAAGTGATTTTTCTTGACTCGTAATTTTTGTTATGCTATCATTATATAATAATTAAAAGGAACGGAGAGGTGGATTTTACGGATATCAAAGTTTTGCAAAAGGGATTCAACTATTCGCAGGACGGTCCGGGTAACCGCCTCGTCTACCATTTGCAGGGGTGCAATCTTCATTGCCCGTGGTGCTCAAACCCCGAAAGTATGCGTGCTGCGGACGGAACAGGCATCAGCACGGATGAAATGCTCAAAGAGATTCTGATTTCAGAGCTGATGTTTTTCGATGGCGGCGGTGTCACCTTTACGGGTGGCGAGCCTACGCTTCAGTTTGATGCACTCAAAGAGATTCTCACAAAGGTCAGAACCTACGGCATCAGCACCGCAATTGAAACAAACGGCACCAACCCTCGCTTGCCGGAGCTGTTTCGGCTTACGGATTATCTGATAATGGATTTCAAGCACCATAACAGCGAAAAGCTGCGTGAGCAAACGGGTGTCGGCAACGAAACGGTTATTGCAAACATTAAATCAGCGGCAGTAAACAGAAGCCAGCTGCTTGTCAGAATACCGCTCATCAACGGCTTTAACGCCTCTGTGCAGGATGCTGCCGAGTTTGCAAAAATTCTCTCGCCGTATATGAAGGATGGCTTTGCGCTTGAGGTGCTGCGCTATCACGAATACGGTAAGGATAAGTGGGCCCAGCACGGTATGCATTACACGGTGCAGGACGGCTTTGTAACAGACGGTCAGTTTGATGATTTCTGCAAAATCCTTAAAAATAATTCAATCAAATTAGTCAGAACCTAAATGGGGGATTACATATTATGTCAGTTAACAATGTATACGCTAAAGGCGAAATAACAAAGATGGCAAAGGCTTTATTCCGTGAGGAGCGTTCAAAGCAGCGCCTTGACGGTTGGTTCCTTGCACGAGAGCTCGCTTTTAAAGCAACGGGCTTTGGCGGTAACGGAATGACAGAGGAGCTTCGCGCAGCAAGAGAGCTTAAGATGATTCTCGAAAAGCTTCCGCTTTCAATCAGCGATAATAACGTTTTCGCAGGCACACAGAGCGACTCGTTTGCACGCAGCTATGCTCTTATCAATCCTGCTTTTCAAGTTGAAACTTTTTCGGGCTATTGCGACCCTACGGCTGTATTTGACGACATTGAGCCGAATGAAGAGTTCACGCAGGAGCGTATTGGCCTTATGCGTGAACGCACAAAACGCGGTGATTACGTCCGTGATCTGAGCGCAGTCTATAAGAAGTACGAAAAGTATACGGGTGAGGTTGCCTTCTTCATTGAGCAGGTTACGGGTCATCTGATTCCCGATTTCCGCACAGCCATTTCCTGCGGTCTTAATAAGATTATTTCCGACCTTACAAAGAAAATTAACAGCGAAAAGAATGACGAGCGTAAGGATACGTTTGAGGATATGCGTATGGTGCTTGAGGCAACTGTTACTCTTGCTAACCGTTATGCAGATATTGCCGCAAAGCAGAAGCTTACAGCTACACCCGAGCGCGCGGCACAGCTTGAGCTTATGGAGAAAACCCTGCGCAAGGTACCTGCAAATGGTGCAGAGAGCCTTTATGAGGCTATCCAGTCGTTCCTTATCCTCTGGGAGGTTATGACTCTTGAGCAGGCTCCCAACCCCTTTGCTTTCTCCGTCGGCAATGCGGACAGAATTTTTGAGCCCTACAGAGCGATGTCGGGCGAGAGCAGGGAAGAGGCTGCGGAGCTTTTCCGTCACTTCCTTGTGTTCTTCAACGTCGGTGACAGAAGCTGGGCGATTTCGCAAAACGTTCTTATCAGCGGCAGAGACGTCGAGGGCAATGACCTTACAAATGAGATGAGCTATGCAATTATGGATGCATACTACGATATGAACCTGCCGCAGCCCATCCTTTCCGTAAAGCTTCACAAGAATACACCCGAAAAGCTCTACCGTGAAATGGGTAAGTTTATGTTTACACCGGGTGTGCTTACACCCTCGTTCTTCAACGACGATACCGTTTTTGAGGCACTCAGGGCAGGCGGTGTGGATGAGGCTGACCTTCCCGATTATTCGGTTGCAGGCTGCCAGGAGCCGCTTATTATGGGTAAGGATAACGGCAACACAACCAACAGCTGGTTTAATCTTCCCAAGATTCTTGAACTTACACTTAATGGCGGTTACTCAACGATTACAGGCAAAAATATCGGCACTTTTGTAAATTACGACAGCAACAAGGAGCTTCTTAAGAATATCCGCCAGGCGTTTTATAAGAATGCAGAGGTCTATGCAAGGCTTATGGCTGATGCGGCAAACGGCGCCTCTGTTGCTCTTTCACACCTTCGTGTACCCTTCCTGAGTGCGTTTATGGGTGGCTGTAACAGCGGTGTTGATACACGTCATCCCGAAAAGCAGGGCACAAAATATAACGGAAGCGGATGCCTTATCCACGGCCTTTCCGTTATTGCAGATTCGTTTGTTGCAATCGATAAGCTTCTTGCGGAGCGTCCCGAGGATTGCGATAAGCTTATAGAGGCACTTAAGGTCAACTTTGAGGGCTATGAGGAGCTTCGCGACTTCCTCAAATCGGCTCCCAAGTTCGGCAACGGCATCGAATCTGTTGATAACGAAGCTGCAGAGATCGCAAGCCGAATTTCCGACCTTGTCCGTTCACAGAAGAATTACCTCGGTAATCCCTTCCGTGCTGATTGGTCCAGCCCCTCAACACATCTGCTCTACGGCTACTGGGTCGGTGCAACACCCGACGGCAGAGCTGCAAGGGATATGCTCGGCTACGGTGTCGATCCTCTCTACGGTGAGGCCGGCAACGGCCTTGGCTTCCGCACAATTTCCGCAATGAAGCTGCCTTACGTCAAGTTCAACGGCGGATATGCTTCACACCTTGGTATTGACCCGAAATACTTCAAGGGCGCAGATTATGAGGAAAAGGGCACAGAATTCGGCAATAAGGTGCTCAAGCCCATCTTCTTCAATGAAAAGAATGAAAACCTTTCTCCCTCATATCTCTACTTCAATATCACCACTCCCGACACGCTTCGAAAGGTTCTCGCAGAGCCCGAGAAGTATGCACCCAGCGGAGTTTACATTATGAGAATCCACGGCACGTTCGTCAATTTCCTGGATCTCTCACCTGCAATCCAGAACGACATAATCACAAGACTTGACCTTGAATCCACAAAGATCTGAGGAATTTTGAAATGAACGTTATCGGACTTGATATAGGCACAACAACCATCTGCGGTATTGCTGTTGATGCTGTGTCGGGTGAGCTGCTTAGATCAGTTACGCTTGATAACGGCAGCTTTATCGAGGGTAAGTCCTTCGAAAAAATTCAGTCGCCCGAAATCATAATAGAAAAAGTAACTGCGCTTGCCGCAGAGCTTTTTGCCGAGTTTGCTCCGGTATGTGCCGTTGGTATCACGGGGCAGATGCACGGAATTGTTTATACCGATGAAAACGGCAAGGCTGTCAGCCCGCTTTATACCTGGCAGGACGGCAGCGGCAATCAGCCGTATGAGGGCGGCACATATGCATCCGTGCTCAGCAAGATAACAGGCTACAGCGTTGCAAGCGGCTTTGGTGCCGCAACCTGCTTTTATCACGCGAAAAACGGCCTGATTCCGCCGTCTGCGGTCAAGCTCTGCACAATTCACGATTATGCTGCAATGACGCTTACAGGCAGAAAAACACCGCTTATTCATTCTTCCGATGCGGCTTCATTCAGCCTCTTCGATATTGAACGCGGCTGCTTTGATAAAGCGGCTATAGAAAAAGCGGGTCTGGATTTTTCGCTCTTCCCCGACGTTACCTGCGATTTTGATGCGGTCGGTGATTATAACGGCGTGCCCGTTTGTGTTGCCATAGGCGACAATCAGGCAAGCTTCATTGGCTCTGTTCGTACGATGGAGGGCTGTGCCCTTGTCAATATGGGCACGGGCGGACAGATTTCAATGCTCACCGAGCTTAAAAAAGCCCCTGAAAATATGGAAATAAGACCGCTGTGTTCGGGCAAGAATATACTTGTAGGTTGCTCACTTTGCGGCGGCAGAGCTTTTGCCGTGCTAGCAGATTTCTTCAACGCCTGCATTGAGATGGCAGGGTGTGAAAAGCCCGACAACATCTATAAGTTTATGGATGCCGCTCTTGAGTCGGCCGATGAGTCGACTCAGCCGCTTGTTGTTTCAACAAAGCTTTGCGGTACTCGCTCCGACCCTGCGCAGAGGGGCTCCGTAACCAACCTCGGCGTTGATAACTTCACGCCTGCGGCTCTTATGAACGGTTTCCTCGGCGGTATGGTAAGCGAAATTACCGAGATGATTGAGCCCATCGGTTTTGAGGCAACCGCTCTCGTCGGCTCAGGTAACGGACTACGCAAGAATATTCCCTTACGTCGGCGTTTTTCCGAGGCTCTCGGTGCACAGATGCAGATACCTCTCCACCGCGAGGAGGCGGCATTCGGTGCGGTGCTCACGGCGCTTGTTGCCTGCGGCGCAAAACCGACTCTTGAGGACGCGCAAAAGCTCATCAGCTATGAATGCTGAAAAGATTTTTAGCTAAAATACTTGACAAATCGAATGAAATGATATAATATATCGTAGTGCTCGCCACTTGATGTGTGCAGAGCCCTATGTGATCCATTAGCTCAGCCGGCAGAGCACTTGACTTTTAATCAAGGTGTCCGGAGTTCGAATCTCCGATGGATCACCAGTTACAACCGCTGAAATCCGCTATTCTGCGTGGGTTTTGGCGGTTTTTCTTTTACGGAATAATTTTTCTTCTGCAGAATTATAACCGCTAATAACCGCTAATTCCCGATAAAAGTACTACAAAAGTACAACACACTTATGATAATTATTAAAGCCGCCGGACATCATCTCGGCGGCATTTTTGCATTTATCAGAGGGTTATTTCTTTTTGCGGTTCTTCTTCTTGGTTTTCTTAACGGATTTAGTTGCTGAAGGCTCTTCGCCGGATGCCGCTTCTGAAGCGGAAAAATCTGCCTCGTCTAATGGTTGACTTTTTCATAATAATAGGATAAAATAATATTGGCGAGGTGCTCGGGAGCGTTTCCGCTCCCTTTCCCTTTTCGCTTACCGCTTACGTTTGTGCTTGACAGGCTTGCGTTTAGCGGTTTTTTTCTCTTATTGTCAGTATCAAAGCTATCGTTGCTACCGTGTTGCGCCAAACTGTTAAGAGAGTTGATAGAAGTTAAGGGGAAAGATGTATCTTTCCATAACTTTGATAACTACTTGTTATCGGGGTTTTTCTTTGCCTTGCTTGGCTTAGTGTGTTTTGAGTGTTATCGTAACTTTTACGCTTGCAACCGTGTCGTTACTTTGCACTGCCTTTTCTAAGTCTTGCAGGGCTTTTTTATCTGCGAGGTGTTTAATTTGACATACGATCAGGCTTTAAAATATATACATTCTCTAAATAAATTCGGTATTAATCCCGGGCTTGAGCGTGTTGAGGCGCTTTGTGCCGCCGTCGGCGATCCGCAGGATAAGCTGAAGTTTGTACATATTGCAGGCACAAACGGCAAGGGCTCAACCTCCACTATGGTTGCGTGTGCATTGAGCTTCAGCGGAAAAAAAACAGGCCTTTTCACTTCTCCGTTTGTCACAGATTTCCGTGAGAGAATATGCATTGACGGAGAGATGGTTGATAAAGAGCTTTTTGCCCGGGTTGTCACAGAACTTGAGCCGATAGTTTCAACTCTTGCCGAAAAAAATATGCAGCCTACGGAGTTTGAGGTGATAACAGCCGCCGCATTTATGATTTTTGAGCGCAGCGGATGTGACGTCTGTGTGCTCGAGGTCGGACTTGGCGGCAGACTCGATTCAACAAACGTTATACCCACTCCGCTTGTCAGCGTTATCGCTTCAATTTCTCTTGACCATACCGCAATTCTCGGCGACACCGTTGAACAGATTGCGGCAGAAAAATGCGGTATTATTAAGCAGGACGGAAGAACTGTCTGTTACCCGATGCAGCAGGAGAGCGTTGAGCAGATAATAAAAGAAACCTGTGCTGTAAAGAATAATACCTTTACAAAACCGCGTCTTGATAAGCTCAGCGGTATCGTCAACTGCATTGACGGTGTAAGCTTCACATATTGCGGTACGGATTATAAGCTTTCCATGAGTGGTGAGTACCAGGTGTATAATGCCGTCACAGCGCTTGAAACCTGCTCCCTGCTTGGGATTGACGCTGTCAGCACAAAGCGCGGAATCGAATCCGCAAGGGTTGCCGCGCGTATGGAGGTTATATCCTCTGCTCCGCTTGTTCTTCTCGACGGAGGACACAATGATGATGGCGGAAAAGCTGTTGCGACAAGTATAAGTACTTTACTAAAAGGCAAACGCATATCGGCTGTTATCGGTATGATGGCGGATAAAAATGTCGATGCTTATCTCAGCTGTGTCGCACCCTTGTGCAGAAAAATCACTGCTTGCAGCGTTGCAGATAACCCCCGCACGATGAGTGCGGACGAGCTTTGTAAGCTCGCGTCGCAATATTGTGATAACTGTGTGGCGGTTGAGCGTGCGGAGGATGCAGTAAGCCTTGCACTTGCCGAGTTAAATGATTACGATTGTCTTCTCGTTTGCGGCTCGCTTTATCTTGCGGGTGAAGTCAGAATGAAGCTTAAAAAATATTTTTCATAAGAAGTCTGAATGTGACATATTTTTCACACTTGAGCCTCTATCCTAATCGGGTAGAGGCTTTTATTTTTTACCGACAGGAGTGATTGAATGGAATTTATGACCTCTGGCAAAAGTATGACGGTTTACCTTACGGGCGAAATCGACCATCATACCGCCGCAAATATCCGCAAGCTTATTGATAAAGAAACGGACAAGTTTCTGCCACAGGTGCTCGTGCTGGATTTCAGCGCTGTTACGTTTATGGACAGCTCGGGTGTCGGGCTTGTGATGGGGCGCTACCGCAACGTAAGTGCACACGGAGGCAGGCTTGAAGCTGTTAACCTGCCGCCGTGGTGTTACAAGATAATGAAAATGTCAGGTCTTGAAAAAATTGCAAAAATACAGATGATAGGAGGCCAAAGATGAAACCTGTAAATAAATTTACAATGACTCTTGAAAGCCGTTCGGCAAACGAGGGATTTGCACGGCTTGTTGCGTCGGGCTTTCTCGCACAGCTTGATCCGACGGTGGAGGAGCTTTGTGACGTGAAAACAGCCGTCAGCGAAGCTGTAACAAACTGTATCGTGCACGCTTACCCCGATGGGGTGGGCAATATTTACATATCCGCTTCGATTTATGAAGGCGGACTTTTCCGAATCAGAATCCGCGACAGAGGTTGCGGAATTGAGGACGTAAAGCAGGCTATGGAGCCGCTTTATTCAAGCCTTGGCGGTGAAAGAGCAGGGCTTGGCTTTGCGGTTATGGAAAGTTTTTGCGACAGGCTTGCCGTGCGTTCTGCCCCGGGGAAGGGCACGAGCGTAACGCTTGATAAAATCATAAAGGGTAAGCCGCTTGCAGACTGAAAGCGCAAAGCGCGAAAAAATGATAACGGAAAATATGGGGCTGGTGCATTCGTGTGCCGCAAAATTCAAGGGCAAGGGAGTAGAGTATGACGATTTGTTTCAGGCAGGCTGTGTCGGACTTATAAAAGCGGCAGACGGCTTTGATGCGGATAGAGGCTTTGCTTTTTCGACCTATGCCGTGCCTGTGATTCTCGGCGAAATACGAAGAATATTCCGCGACGGCGGTACTGTCAAGGTTGGCAGAATACTCAAGGAAAAATCACGTGCCGCCTTACAGGAGCGGGAACGCTTGACTATTCTCAACGACCGTGAGCCGACACTCAGCGAGCTTGCGGATGCGCTTAATACAGATGTTCAAGAGACAGCTATGATTCTCAACGCCGCAATGCCGACCGTTTCGCTTACCGTATATGAAGATTCGGGTTCGTCACAGCTGGATATTCCCGTTGAATCGCACGATACCGGTATTCTCGACAGTATTGCTCTGCAGCAGGTTGTGTCAACTCTTTGTGAGCGTGACCGCAGACTAATTGAGCTGAGATATTTTAAGGGGCTTACGCAAAGCAAAACGGCTGAGCGGCTCGGAATGTCGCAGGTGCAGGTATCGCGCAGGGAAAAGGCTATCCTGATTGATCTGCGGCAAAAACTGACGTAAAAAGAGCAAGGGCGTTCGCCGAATGCCCTTGCTCTTTTATTGTCTCTTCAGCAAAGACAAAACCCCCGGTTCTACCAGGGGAATAAAAAAGCTTTAGTAAAAATAAAAAGTGGCGAGCAAAGGCAAGCCACAAAAACGCAGAGAAAAGATTTAACCTCCAAGTATAATAGAAATGGTTTGGCGACCGCATTACTAAAATACAAGGAGGTTAAAAACGTGTTTAAAAAAGATGGTAACAATGAAATAAAAACTCTATCACACTCGACGTACAGATGTCAGT
>JAZUSN010000082.1:0-4766 GCA_045606785.1 Acutalibacteraceae bacterium
TGCAAAGTGGAATTACATTCAGCTTTCCGCAGTTGCCGCCATAAGAAAAATTGATGAGGACAGAGTGATTTGTCTTTCACCGATGAACTTCAACAGTGCACATAAGCTTTCTTCAATGCTCGTCAAGCGTTCAGATAAGCAAATTGTTGCAGACGTACATAATTATGCACCTATGAGGTTTACACATCAGGGTGCTGAATGGATGGATGAAACATATCAAAAAGAAATCCCGTTTTCACAAGATATGATGAACGACTTTGAACAGGCGTTGATAGTTGCAGAAGAATATCAGAAGAAAACAGGAATCAAGGTTATCATCGGGGAATTCGGCGTATACGAGAAACAGGTTTCAGAAGAAGATGTTTCACAATTCCTCAGCGGAGCGGTTGTTCTTATGAAAAAGCATAACCTTTCTTGGGGCTATTGGGAATACAATGCAGGCTTCGGCGCTTATGATTATGCAAAAAAAGAATGGAAACCTTTCGTTGCAGATGCCTTGTTGCAATAAGTTCTTAAAAAATGTGAAATCAATATTGATTTATTATGACAAATTCCAATTTATCGAACTAATGTTTATAAGGGAGCTGACTTTTTGTCAGCTCCCTTTCTTTAGTATTATGCAGTAAAGTTTTTTACATATATGTAATTGTAAAAGTGTACGGAGAATATATAATTTACCCGATTTTTATTTTGAAACAAATCGGCAAATCATTTTTGATTTTGGTTTTAAGTGTTATCTTAAGAGAATTCTCATCTCTTGAATAGTCAATCTTTTCATCACTACCCAAAAGCTCAATGCTTTCGATAAGATAATCGAGAGGAATATGCTTTTTGAGAGTTTTGATATTTACATTTTTTGAAGGTCTCATCTGAAAAGCATAAATATATCCGTCTTTATATGTAAACCTGAAATCTTCCGTTGTGAACTGCTTTTCATCGCCGTCTTTGAAAAATCCGTCAACCGCATTGACTTCACCTTCGCCAAACTGTTTCCAGAATGTTGTTCCGTAAATTCCTTCGCCGTTAACAGAAAGCCATTCGCCCATTGTGAGAAGAACCTCAGTTTCTTCATCAGTAATTGTGCCATCGGCTTTGGGTCCGATATTAATGAGCAGATTTCCGTTTTTGCTGACAATATCAACAAGGTCACAGATAACCTGTCTTGCACTCTTGTATGCGTTATCAAAACGATAACCCCAGGAATGTTTTCCGATTGCTGTGTCTGTCTGCCAGTAAATCGGCGAAATGCCTGTAAGAGCGCCGCGTTCAACATCAAAGGTTGCAACGTTCGGCGGAAAAGCTTCGTGCTTATAGTTGATTGTTACCTCTTTGCCCCATTCTTCAGCTCGGTTATAATAATATGCCGCAAGCTTTTTCAGATAAGGCTTGAACGAATGGTTGTGAATCCACCAATCAAAATAAAGAACAGACGGTTGATATTCATCAATCAATTCACAGGTGCGGACAAGCCAGTCTTCAAGCCACTCAGTACTTGCTCCCGTTGAATAGTGTCGGCAGTGGTCTGGTGGATTATTGCGGGATCAAATTCTTCGCAGTAAACTGCAGGGCCGTAAAAATCGGAATATTTTTCATCATTCACATCGCTTTCGCAAAGTCTGCCGGGATTCATAAAGAAATAATGCTCTGCACGGTGAGATGATGCACAAAATTCCAGACCATGTTTTTCGCACTCCGTTTTCAGTTCACCTATAACGTCACGGCAAGGCCCCATTTCTTTCGCATTCCAGCGATTAAATTGCGTATCATACATGGCAAAACCGTCGTGATGCTCTGCAACGGGCATTACATATTTTACACCTGCTTTTTTGAAAAGCGAAACCCATTCGGCAGCATTGAATTTTTCGCCTTTGAACATTGGAATAAAATCTTTGTAGCCGAAATCTTTTTGTTCACCCCATGTTTTTCTATGATGTTCAAATTCACGTGTACCCTTTTCATACATTCCTCTTGAGTACCACTCGCAACCGAAGGCTGGTACGGAATATACGCCCCAATGAATGAATACACCTAATTTATTGTACATATACCATTCGGGCACTTTGTGCTGTGACAGAGAGCTCCAATCAGCCTTATATTTTCCGTTTCCATTAACTTTATCTATCAGATTCAGATATTCCTTTTTTGTCATTTTTTATCACCCTGTTCATAATAACACACATCAGATGGTTTTGCACTATATTTTTAGAAGGCTTTAAATTTGAGAGTAAAAGGTTCAGTTGTTTTTAACAAATGCGTGTGATATAATCAACTCGACCAAATAAGAATTTGATAAAGGATTATGATTGTATGAAACGTTATATTAAAGAAATCATCATATTGATATTACAGCTTTTTATGTTTTATGTTTTCCCTTTGTTTGCAGGACCGACTGATGCAATGGGAATGGTGGTATTGATTATATTAGCAACCTTGTTCCTTTCGTTTGTTATCGGTGTTCTGTCAAACAATATGATAAAATATTCATACCCGTTTGTTACGTCAGTTGTGTTTATACCTTCGGTGTATATTTACTATAATGAATCAGCGTTAATACATTCACTCTGGTATCTGGTGGTTTCAGGTGTCGGTTTATTAATAGGGTCGGGTATAAATGCAATCATTTATAGCCTTAAGCAAAGAAATAAGTAATTAAATCCGATTGTTCACAGCAAAAATAATGTAGAGTAAAGTAATAAATCGTTAAACAGCTATGCAGAACATCTTGCTTTGCTCTTATTCGCAATACTTATCTAAACCCTCAATAGCCTTAATTTTTGCTTCTGAAAATAATACCAATTTCAATAGGTCGAACAGTTAGGAAAATAAGAATTTATCAAACAAAACTATAATTTTTAAAGTGAGATTATTATTATGAATGATATGAATTACTTTCTGAGCAAAGCTCAGGAAAATTATCCTGAACTTAACTATACCGTTCTCACTCCCGACATAACCGATTTCAACGCAAAAAGCGATGACAGCATTCTTCTCGACCTTGGTGAGCATGCGGTGGGACATTTTTCATTCGCTTTCGATAAGGTTGATGTCTTTGTTGATGCTCCCGTTCGATTGATTATCAAGTTTGGTGAAGATATGAGAGAAATAAATGATGTTTTTTCTCAATATAAGGGTGTACTTTCAAAAACATGGTTGCAGGAGGAAATAATCAATCTCGATTATCCTCAGACTATAACTATGCCCCGAAGATACGCTTGCAGATACATAAAAATAACGGTAGAAAAAGCCAACAGACCGATAAGACTGTTTGATTTTTCTTTCCGTGCTTCTACAAGTGCGGATATATCCGTTCTGAATTCTGCAGATACAAAAGACTCTCTGCTGAATAAAATTGACATTGTTTCAACCAATACTCTCAAAGAATGCATGCAGACCTTCTTTGAAGACGGTCCGAAGCGTGACCGCCGTCTTTGGATTGGCGACCTTCGTCTTGAAGCACTTACAAATTATTACACATTCAACAATCTTGAAATCGTAAAAAGATGTTTATATCTCTTTGCTGCAGGTGAATGCAATAATCTCGGATTTTTGCCGTCATTTGTTTATGAAACACCTTATTATCATTCGGGTGAAGCACATATCGCAGATTACGCACTTTTATATGTAGTTTCCGTATGTGATTATTATGAACATACTGCAGACATCGGTATTGTAAACGACCTTTTGCAGGTCTGCAAATCACAGCTTGACAGCTTTGAAGCAATACTTGATGAAAATATGATTGTTACAAATCAGGACGGTTGGTTTGCTTTTATCGATTGGTGTCCGGGGCTCGAAAAAATGACGGCTTTGCAGGGTGTATATCTTTATACTCTTGAACGTTTTTCAGAATTATTGAAAGCAATCGGTGACGAAGATTTCAAGAAATATTCATCGCTTCTTTCAATTGTCCGTTCCGCTTCTAAAAATTTTCTTTATGATGAAAATGCAAACGCTTTTATAAATGATCCGGATAACAGGCAGTTTAGTGTACATTCGCAGGTATGGATGATATTGGGCGGTGTAATAAACGGAGAAGAAGCCAAAAATCTTCTGATACACTGCCTTGATAACGATAAGGCAAAACAGCCCGTTACTCCTTATATGCGTCATTATGTCACAGAGGCTATGATAAAACTTGGTTTGGAGAATGAAGCTGTATTATATCTGAAAAGATTCTGGGGCGGTATGCTTGAGCTCGGTGCCGATACATTCTGGGAAGCGTATATTCCCGATGACCTTGATTTTTCACCGTATGAGGACAGAATGATAAACAGTCTCTGTCACGCGTGGAGCTGCACACCGTCATATTTCATCCGTAAATACGGCTTGTAATTTTGTGAGAAATTTTATAAAGATAAATAAAATGTCACACAGAAACAGATACATTCAAAACAGAGCCTTTTCTCATAATCAATAAACCGACAAATTCCAATTTGTCGAGTTGAATAATGATTAGCTTTTACTGCTTTTTATACACAATACTTATCCAAATCCTCTATAGCCTTTATTTTTTGCTTCTGAATAACATGAATATATGTATTTTCAGTAACTCTTGTATCGCAGTGTCCGAGTAATTCGGACACTATTTTTATTGAGCAACCGTTTTCAAAAAGCATAGTAGCAAAAGTGTGACGTAAAGTGTGAACACCACGGGTTTCATCTTTATCTATAATTCCTGCATTTCTGCAAATTCTGGTTAGTGATTTTCCAATAGAAGCTCTTGTAGGTGTTCTGTTGTTTACTGTGGTTATGACAAGATTGTTGTC